>NZ_JAIKXF010000094.1 GCF_024684275.1 Ruminococcus sp. | reverse complement strand
ATCCGCAGTCAAAAGTACCGTGAAACTTGAATTTGTTGTTTTCAATTGTTACTGTTACCATAGTATTTTCCTTTCCCTATCATGCGGATTTATTCCCACTTTGTATATTTTGACGAATGACAACCAATCTACGAAGTATCGAACCCTCTGTTATCCAATCTGCGCACGAACCTCACTGAGCAGATTGGTTGTCAGGCGTTTTCAGTTCGTAGATGTTTTTCCAAATACAGTAAAAAGCCTGTTAGGGTTGACTTCGTTGATTGACTGTATAGCCGAAAACCGCCGTAAAATCGGCACTTTTAAGTTTTATCCCTTGACATCAATACTACGCACTCAACGTGTCCTGTTCTTGGGAACAGATCTACACCGCAGACCTTATCCGCGCTGTAGCCGTGCTCTGAGAGCAGCTTTGCGTCTCTTGCGGCTGTTGCAGGGTTACAGGAAATTATCACTATCCTCGACGGGGCGGCTTTCGCAATAACGCTGATAGTCTCAGGGAAGCAGCCCTTTCTCGGCGGATCGATCACAATTATATCGGGCTTGCAGCCCTGTTTGCGGAGCTTCCCGAAAACCTCTCCTGCGTCGCCGCAGTGGAATTCGGCATTGGCAATATTATTGCGAAGGGCGTTTTTCTTTGCGTTTTCAACAGCTTGTGGAACTATCTCAACGCCTATTATTTTAGCCGCCTGCTTAGCCATTGAAAGACCTATCGTACCTGCGCCGCAATACAGGTCTGCAATGACCTCGCTCTTTTCGGGAGCGGCGTATTCCAGAGCCTTGCCGTAGAGCCTTTCTGCCTGCACAGTGTTGACCTGATAGAATGAAAGGGGAGAAATCTCCACGGTATTTCCGCACATGGTATCTGAGATAACATCACTGCCCCAAAGAGTTACGCACTCATCACCGAGGATAACGTTTGTCTTTAGGGAGTTTATATTCATTACGATGCTTTTTATATCACTGAATTTTTCTGTAAGTCTTCTGCACAGCGCCGAAAGCTGCCTTGATATATCCCTGCGCACAACGAGACACACCATTATCTCTCCCGAGTGAGCGCCTCTGCGGAGGTAGATATGGCGGATAATGCCTGTATTTGAGTTCTCGTCGTATACCGAGAGCTTTTTCTCGTTAATATAGTCAAGTACGATTTTTATTATATCGCTGAAAATCTCAGGCTGCAAAGCGCAGTTTTCAACAGGTATCACTCTGTGGCTTCTCGGAGCGTAAAAACCGCAGACAGCCTTGCCGTCCTGTACTGCGAGGGGGTACTGAGCCTTATTGCGGTAGTGTTCAGTGGCTTCGGCGCCGAGGAAGTCATCAAACTGTGGAGAAAGCCCGCCTATGCGCTGAAAGGCGTCGCGTACAATATCGTTTTTAGTGCGGCATTCAGCTTCATAGGAGATATGTCTCAGCAGACAGCCGCCGCATTTTTTATACACGGGGCAGTTATCACTGATACGGTCGGGGGAAGGGGTTATAAGCTTTTCAACGATACCGAAAGCATAGCTTTTCAGTACCTTTACTATTCTCACCTCGCAGACGTCGCCGACAGCGGTCTCAGGCACAAAAACAGCCATGCCGTCAATGCGGCAGACGCCGCTGCCCTCAGAGGTAAGTGCTGTTATCTCAGCTTTATGGACTTGATTTTTTTCAAGCATTCTGTGATCTCCTCTTTTTTCTCCATGAGCTTGTCGAAGCTTTTGATGTACTCATATGGAAATTTGTAGTTATGTATGCGTTCGATCCTGTTGCCTGCATAGAGCAGCTTAGTGGAAGCCGCACAGCCTGCACCGAGAATTGTCTGAGTCTCGTCCATAATGAAGATATTATAGAAGCTCTCGAAGCCCTTTTTCGCGTAGCCAACGTTTTCAAGGTTGTCCACAGTGTTCTTCTGACGGTACATATAGTATGGCAGATAGCCGTGAGACATCAGTGCAGGTATGCTGTAGTCAACCATTTCAGCTGCTGGATTTGCGTTATTTGCGTTGCCCTGTGCAAAGAGAGTGGCAGAGCGTTTTATAGTCAGGGTATGAACTGTAATGCTCTCGGGATCGAGCTCTATCATGCGGTCAAGGGTATTGCGGAAGCTCTCTGCGGACTCGGTCGGCAGACCTGCGATAAGGTCGGTATTGATATTTTTGAAGCCGATCTTACGGGCAAGCTCAAAGGCTTTTACAGCGTCTTCTCCCGAGTGCTTTCTGCCTATGACTTTAAGTACCTCATCGTTGAGAGTCTGAGGATTTACTGAGATACGCTCTGCACCAAGCTCCTTGATAACGCGGAGCTTTTCCTCGGTGATAGTATCGGGACGGCCTGCTTCAACGCTGTACTCACGCACCTTTGTCAGGTCAAAGTTATTCTCCACTGCCTCCATGATAGTGCGAAGCTCCTGTGCTGATACCGATGTGGGAGTACCGCCGCCGAAGTAGATAGTATCTATCTTTGTGTCAGTTTCTTTTACAATTTTTCCAAGTATCTCAAGCTCTCTGCACAGTGCTTCGATGTACTGCGGCATGAGCTTTATAGCAGAGTCCATTGAATGTGAAACGAAAGAGCAGTAGCTGCATCTTGTGGGACAAAAAGGGATAGACACATACAGACTTGCGGCAGTACTGTCTATCTGATCAAGTATTGGAAGCTGATTTACCGCCGTATCATAGGCGAGCTCCAGTTTCTTGTCCTGTATCTCGTACTTGTCTTTAAGCCTGCGGAATATCTCGTCCTTTGGCACGTCCTCGCGTATGAGCTCCACTACTTTTTTTACGGGGCGTATGCCTGTCATAAGTCCCCACGGCGGTTTGATACCGGTCTTATCAGAGAGGATATGGAACAGCACCCTGCAAAGCTCGTGCTCTTTGTTCTGCGTTTCGCCGGCAATGGCTTCACGCACCTCGGGAGCCTTGTCTCTGAGCTTTACCTCGACTCTGAGCTTGTCTCCGTCAACCTCGGCAATGACATACTCATCGCCAATGGCTTCCTCACGGGACTCGCCGAAGCTGTAACGCGCTGTGCTGAAAAATAGCTTCATGGTAGCTTCAATTTCGTATTTATAAGAATTGCCGATGAGGATTATCGGCATTTTAGTCTCATTGTTCGTCATTTTTGCCTCTGAATGGTCTCATATAGGGATTAGATCCGCGTTCATAGTCAAGGGTGGTGCTTTCGTTGTGCCCCGGGTAGACCTTGTAGTCTCCCACAAGGTTATAGAGCTTATTCAGCGAGTATGTCATGGCTGCGGAGCTGCTGTCGGGGAAATCGGTCCTGCCAACAGAGCAGCAGAAAAGGGTATCTCCCGAGAATATCACATCGCCGCAGATGTAGCACACGCTGCCCTGAGAGTGTCCCGGAGTATGGAGCACACGGAAGGTACACTCGCCGTCGTTTATAAAGCAGTCGCCGTAAACGCAGGTCCAGTCCGTAATGGGGGTGAAGGTGAAGAATGACATATCAGATGCCAGCGAATCAGCTGCGCTGGTGAGCATATGAGCGTCCAGCTCATGTACGTATATCTCAGCTCCTGTAGCCTTGCGGACCTCCTCTGCGCCGCCGATGTGGTCAAAGTGACCGTGGGTGAGGAGTATCTTTGTAAGGCGGAGCTTCTTCATTCTGAGAAACTCAAGAAAAAGACGGCTGTCGCCGCCGATGTCAACGGCAACACATCTTCCCGGTGCGGTTTCAATAATATAGCAGTTTGAACGGAGCGGTCCAAGCTGTAAATGATGGATTTTCATGTTCTTACTCCTTAAATAGCGGCTCTCTCAACGGAGATGACGCCTTTTATCTTTCTGAGCTTCTCAAAGAGGTTTTTGAGCTGCTCTGTGCTGGAAATAACGATAGTACCCTCAAATAGAGCATTGCCGTTTTTGAGGACTCTTGAAGCGGAATGAACGATAGGCACTCTTGCTTCAAGGAGGACTGCGGATATATCATAAACAAGGCCAACGCGGTCTGTAGCTGTCACCTCAAAGCTGGTCTGCAGCTGTGTATCGCTGTTTTCGGTCCACTGGATATCTACCCAGCGGTCAAGCTCCTCGGGAATATTTCTGGCGAGGGCTGCCTTATAGTTGGTGCAGTTGGTGGTATGAACTGAAACTCCGTAGCCGCGTGTTATAAAGCCGATTATATCGTCCCCGGGGAGAGGATTGCAGCACTGGGCGAACTTTATCAGCATATCATCTATCTGGTCGAGTATGATACTGCTCCTGCCGTTTGGCTTTGGCTTGATAAGCGGTATTACAGATGGCTCGCCTTCCTTTTCATAGAGTTTTTCGTACTTGTCTTTAAGGCGCGGTATCATCTTTGAGAGAAGTATACCGCCGTATCCGATAGAGGCATAGAAGTCGTCCAGAGTCTCGCAGTTATGACGCTTGAAGTCGTCCTGTAAGAACTCGGTATACTGGTCTTCCTTGAGGTTTATCCTGTGGCGCTTGAATTCGCGCTCAAGCTGTGCCTTGCCCTCGACGATATTCTCCTCGCGGCGCTCCTTCTTGAACCATGAGCGTATTTTTGAGCGAGCCTCATTGGTCTGTACGATATTGAGCCATGCACGGTTCGGTCCCTTATCGGGGTCCTTGCTGGTGATTATCTCGCATATCTGTCCTGTCTGGAGCTTATAATCAAGAGGCACTATCCTGCCGTCTACCTTTGCACCTACTGTCTTATGACCTATCTCAGTATGGATACGGTAGGCAAAGTCGATGACCGTTGAATTTATAGGCAGGCTTACGGACATACCCTTTGGAGTCATGACAACTATATCCTCGGGGTCAAGGTCTGTCTTGATTATGCGGACTATCTCCTCAACGTCGTCTGAGGTCTGCTGTGCCTCAATGACCTGACGTACCCATGCAAGGCGCTGTTCCATTTTGTCTTTGCCCTGTATGCCCTCTTTGTACTTCCAGTGAGCGGCGATACCGTATTCTGCGGTCTCGTGCATATCCCACGTGCGTATCTGGACTTCAAAAGGGATACCCTCTTTTCCGAGGACGGTTGTATGCAGGGACTGATACATATTGTTCTTTGGCGTTGAGATATAGTCCTTGAAGCGGTTTGGAAGGGGCTTGAACATATCGTGGATAAGACCGAGAACATTATAGCACTCTGCGATAGTCGTAACTATGATACGGACTGCATATTTATCGTATATTTCGTCAATATCCTTGTGTCCGATGAATATTTTACGGTATATGCTGTATATGCTCTTTACACGGCCGTCTATCTGAGGGGGCTGTGTGAATTCCTCTGATTTGAAGCGCTGTGCGATACGGCTCTTGATTATCTCGATGAATGCCTCGCGCTCTTCCTTTTTGTTTTCAAGAATGCTCTCTATCTCGGAATAAGCATAGGGATCGAGATAGTGGAAGGCAAGATCCTGAAGCTCCTCCTTTATGGCTCTGATACCGAGGCGGTGAGCTATAGGAGCGTAAATGTTCATTGTCTCAAGAGCAGTATTGCGCTGTTTTTCAAGAGGACGGTACTTCAGAGTACGCATATTGTGCAGGCGGTCACTGAGCTTGATTATCATTACGCGGATATCCTGAGACATGGCAAGAAGTATCTTTCGGATATTCTCTGCCTGCTGTTCCTCCTTAGTAGAGGTAGGTATCTTGCTCAGCTTTGTTACTCCGTCTACAAGCAGGGCAACGTCCTGACCGAAGCGCTTTTTCAGGTCATCAAGGGTGGCGTCGGTATCCTCAACTACATCATGGAGCAGAGCGGCGCAGATAGTATCCGTGTCCATGCCAAGCTCCAATAGAGTATAGGCAACTGCAAGGGGGTGAGTGATATAGGGCTGTCCCGATGAGCGCACCTGTCCTTCATGAGCCTTTGCGGCAAATTCATATGCCGAGATTATCTTGCTAAGGTCATACTGCTTGTCATCGGTAAGTATCTTCTGTATTATCTTCTCAATAGTGAAATTATCGTTGAAATCGGGAATATCGCTGAGAAACTCCCTCGGATCCTCGGGGAGAGCTGACTCTGGTATCGGCACTTCCACCTCGTGATGCATGAGATTTGATACATTCATATTGTCGGGCATATCTATTCTCCTTTATCTATGGCAGTTCAGCCGAGCCTGCTTCTGAGAGATACAAGCACGGGAGCTGAATCAAGGTCGGCTTTCTGAGTGACATTGACTCTTTGTATTTTTGATTCGGCGCATGACACCGCAACAAGCCCAAGCTGTCTCAGAGCCTCTGCGGCGGCGCAGAATTTACAGTAATTTATATTTGGATCATTGAGCTTTATGTACAGAGTATCCATGCATATGCCCTGATCGGGGATAGCCTTGTATATCTTGACCACGTCGTCCCTTTTGGGGTACATATGTGAGTAGTAATTCTTCGGGAGCTCCTCACCTCGGAGAAAGGCTTCAAAGGCTGACAGCGCCGCAAAGTATTTGCTTTGCTCAAAGCCGTGGGGACGAATATCACTGACTATTACACTGGGTGAGAGGTTCCCGCGGTACTCGTTTACTCCGAGAGTTACGATCATATCGCAGATGTCGCCTCTTGAAACTATCAGCTCATCGGGAGACTTTCTGAATACCAGTGCCTCTGCCTGAGTGAAACCGACCTTTATCTTCAGCTTTGAGTGGGCTCCGTCGGACAGTGGGATAATATCCAGCACCTGTGCGTTTTCGATATAGTAGAGGGGCTTTTCGTTGTCTGTGCCAAAGGGCTCCAGCAGGTCAAGTCCCTGTATGTTCTGTATATTCAGCTCCTGAGGAGTCAGGGGGGCGTCAGCTTTCAGCTCTGACAACGGCATTGACCTGTGATTTTCAAGGGCGTACTTTTCCAGAAGCTCGGCAAATCTATCTGCCATGCCGCTTTTTATGGTGAAGCCTCCTGCGGCAGGATGTCCGCCGAACTTTTCAAGCACCTCGGAGCAGGCGGTCAGTGCGCCGAACACTGAGAAATCGCCGAATGACCGTGCCGAACCGCGTATCTCGCCCTCGCTTTCAGAGGCGATAAAGCAGGGCTTGCCGAAATGCTCAACGATACGTGAGGCAACGATCCCTATAACGCCGTGGTGCCAGTCTCTGCCGCAGAGAAATATGGTTCTGCCGCGGATAAGCTCGGGAGCCTTGTCTATCATGTCAAATATATCCGAAACTATGGCGTTTTCTGCGTCCTTTCGCATATTGTTGAGCTTGTCGAGCTCACGGGCGGCTGTTAGAGCCTCGTCGTAGTCCTCGCAGAGAAAAAGCTCTGCCGCGGCTTTGGGAGAGCCGAAGCGTCCTGCGGCATTTATCCGCGGAGCTATGCCAAAGCCGATAGACTGAGTATTTACGGGCTTATCCGTGAGACCGCAGACCTCCTTGAGAGCCATGAGAGCAGGGCGGTCTGTGTTGCTTATGAGCTCCATTCCGTAGGACACAAGGAAACGATTCTCACCTGTAAGGCTTACTATGTCGGCGACTGTGGCTATTGCGGCAAGGTCGCCGAACTGCTCCAGAGCCATAGTGTAGTCGCCGCCGTCAAGGGCAGCCACAAGTTTAAGAGCGATCCCTGCGCCGCACATATTCTTGAATGTTGAGAAGCAGTCATGACGATGGGGATCGACTACTGCCTCAGCCTTAGGGAGCTGTTCTCCCTGCTGGTGGTGGTCGGTGACCACAAGCCTCATACCCATTGCGTAGATGTATTCTGCCTCGGGGATCGCGGATATGCCGTTATCCACAGTGATTATGAGAGTAACTCCGTCATCGGAGATCTTATCCACTGCTTTCATATTGAGGCCGTAGCCCTCAGAGCGCTCGGGGATATAATAAGTAACGTCCGCCCCCGCTTCTGCAAGATAGGAATACAGAATGACTGTAGACATTACACCGTCACAGTCATAGTCGCCGTAGACACAGATACGCTCGCCGTTTTCAATGGCTGAGTTTATGGTGTCCGCAGCCTCCTGCATATCCTTAATGAGAAAGGGATCGGACAATTCGTCCGTATTAAGGCTCTCCATTACTGATTCCGGAGAGGAATAGCCTTTTGCTGCCAGTGCGGAAGCCGCAAGAGAGGTAACTCCGCAGCCCAGCATAAGAGCTGAGACCGTTTTTTTGTCGGGAATGCCGACGGTCCATTTTTTCATACAATGACTCCTAAAGATATATTTAAACTATTATACCACAAATGGGAGTTTTTTTCAATAGGAGATGAGCAAAAAATCAGAACTGATGGCAGAGGGACGCCTGCTTTATCAAAGCATAGCTGAGGATCGAGGGTTCAGAGTGCAGGGGCGATCAGATGCTTGTGGAGCGGCGAGAAACGTGAAATCTGCTGTATAACAACAAAAAACCGCAGCATATGCTGCGGTTTGAAAAACTATGCGTAGCGCAGAAGCTTCTTTTTGCGCTTTACATCGTACATCTTCTGGTCAGCCTCTGTTACGAAGCGGAAAATATCCTCTCCCTTTTTCGGAGCAGCTATGACGTAGCCCGTACTTGCGCTGAGAATAAATGGATTAAAGCCTGTATCATTGACTTTGTTGATATTCTCCTGTATGGCTTTTGTCAGCTTTTTTGCCATATCCTCAGTATAATCAGCGCCGAATACTATGAACTCGTCTCCGCCGAAGCGGCAGAATACCTCGCCTGCCTGACAGGATTCCACAAGTACGTCGGCAATGCTGCAAATAGCCTTGTCTCCCGTACTGTGTCCGTAGGTGTCGTTTATGCCTTTAAGTCCGTCAAGGTCGATGAACATGAGCATTATATCGCGGCGATTTTCTACGCAGTCTTTATAGATATCCTCGGTTGCCTGCATAAAGCCGTTTCGGTTGAATATGCCTGAGAAGGTATCCATAGTATATAGGCTGCCGAGACGCTTTACGGCGTATTCGAGACACATGAGCTTTCTGATATTCTCAAGTGAGTTTGAGATGTTTATGCAGAAGGTCTCAAACATGATATTCTGGAGGGGCAGACGTGTGCTCCTTATAGCCATATAGCCGAGACATCGCTCGCCGAAATGCAGGGGATTTATAAAGTAAAGCTTGCCTTCCGTGCCGTCCTCGGCAACAGGCGGCAGTATGTCCTGAGAGCGTATGCGGCAGCATTCATGGAATTCGCCGTTATTGTACGATATAGGGACTATTACGTAGTCCGTATAAGCTAAAGGGACAGCTTTGCGCCTCTTATTACTGTTGGTGGAACGGTCAACATCGGTCTCTGAATCCCAGTTCTCACATAGACAGAAGTAAAACTCGTCGGGGTGAATCTCAACGGCGATACGCTTCAAAGAGGCGATATATTCGTCGAAATTATTGCAGGCAAGAAGCTGTGTAGACATTCTGTTCAGCACGGACATATAAGCCTGAATGCTTTCAAAATTTGAGAAATTGCGGTAATTCAGCTCCCTGAGCTCATTTACGTCTGAAAGAGCATTGTGTCCGCAGCCGCAGCTCTCTGTGAATCTTGCGGACATATTGAGGATAATATCCCTTTTCTGAGTGATGCCGTGGAAGTGATTATACAGCATTTTGCAGGCAAGTTCGCCTGAGAGCTCCAGCGGTCTCACCACAGATGTCAGCTCCATCTGGTAATTATGGCTGTTGTAGGTGTCGTCAAAGCCTGTGACTGCCACGTCCTCGGGGACTCTGAGTCCGTGAGACACAAGTGCGGTTATGGCAGAAGCCGCCATGACGTCGTTTGCGCAAACGATAGCTTCGGGAGGCTCAGGAAGCTCCTCAAGGAACTGCTCAACGGCAGCTTTTCCCGATGGTGCGCGGAAATCTCCGTAGGCAACAGCTTTATCTGCTATCTCAAGTCCGTGCTCGCCGAGAACTGTGCGGAATGCGTTGAGTCTGGCGGAGCTTTCAGGGTTTTCGGCAGGTCCTGAGATATATGCAAATCTTTTGTAATTATGGATATTTATCATATGCTCGGTAACAACGCGCATGGCACTGGCGTTGTCGATGCCGATGTGATAGAAGCCTTCGAGGTCGTTGTCGATGCTTACGGCAGGAATGCCTGCAATAGTAATGCGTTCGAGTATGTCGCTTACGACAGCCTGATGCGAAAGAGTGTTGGTCAGCAGGATAGCTCCGTCAAAATCAGCAAAATCGGGGAGATTGAACACGTTTAATTCACCCATGTCATGCCGCGGATTATCCATGTCACCGCTGAATGATGTGAATGCAGAGACATTAAGACTGTATTTTTCAGCACCCAATGATATACCGCTGATAATGGCGCTCTGGTAGCTCTGACCGATCTCTTCGATAATGACTGCGATTTTATAGCTCAATGACAATACCTCCTTCTTTCTTTTTGTTCTACAAATGAATGTTCTGTTTTTTTATGGATATAAGATACATCTATTTTACTACAATTTACATAAAAAAGCAATAGCTTTTTATTATGATTTTTATTGGATATATTTACGATTTATTAATATTCGTAATAAGTCGGGTGAATTATAGTTAAATATTCTGGCATTTAAAGACGAAAAGACGAAAAATACTCGGGATTTTTGGATAATTTATCAGATTTGCTGAAATTGAATGGTCATATTGACAAATCGCAAAAAAATGGTATACTAATTAGTAGGGGATAACGTCATGTTTAATGGCTTTATCAAATCATTTCCGCCACTGTGCCCGAAGCACAGGCGGATCGCCGCGGAGGAAATCCTATGAATATTTGGCATAAGATCAGTCCAAAAAGAATAAGTCCCGATGATTTCATCGCTGTTATCGAGATAGGCAAGGGAAGCAAGATCAAGTATGAGCTTGATAAGGAGACAGGTCTCATAATAATGGACCGCATTCTTTATACTTCCACCCACTATCCCGCTAACTACGGATTTATCCCAAGAACCTTCTCAGATGACAATGATCCGCTTGACGTTCTTGTTCTCTGCTCGGAAAAGCTCATGCCCCTTACGCTGGTAAGATGCTATCCTATCGGAGTTATCAGAATGCTCGACAACGGTCATCACGATGAGAAGATCATCGCTATACCCTTCGATGATCCTAATTACAATATGTACAAGGATATCGAGGAGCTTCCAAAGCACGTATTTGATGAAATGACACATTTTTTCACAGTTTATAAGGAACTTGAAAACAAAACAACAGCCGTAAACGAGGTCGATCATGCGGATATTGCAAAACAGATTATTGCCGAGGATATCGAGCGATATATTGAGAATTTCTGCAAGTGAGCAATGCTCTGACCGAAAGTGACTAAAAAGCGAAAGGAGTATCCTGCGCATCTGCGCGGGAAAAAGTGTTTATGACAGCTTCAAGTGAAATTTTATTCGGCAGCGATTCAAATGTCGCACCTATCGGCATTATCGCTATGAACAGCGTTACCGAGCTCGGTAAGAAGATCGACGATTACCTCGTTGACTGGGCAGGCAAGGGCGGTATCAACGTTGATTCTTTCCTCGTTGAGAGCGAATGCCCCCGTTTTTCTTCGGGTGACGGCAAAGGTCTCATCAAGTCAACTATCCGCGGCAAGGATCTCTTCATAATCATTGATGTCGGAAACTACAGCATAAAGTATGACTACTTCGGAATGCAGAACGCTATGTCTCCTGACGATCACTTCCAGGACCTTAAAAGAATAATACAGGCTGCAAGCGGCAAGGCTCACCGTATAACTGTCATTATGCCTACTCTTTACGGCGGACGTCAGCACAGAAGAAGCTACCGCGAGTCACTTGACTGTGCCTGCGCACTTCAGGAGCTTGAGGCTATGGGCGTATCAAACATCGTTACATTTGATGCTCACGATCCGAGAGTTCAGAACGCTATCCCGCTTATGGGCTTTGATAACGTAATGCCTACTTATCAGGTACTTAAAGCAATGCTCAAGGACGTTAAGGATATAAGCTTCAGCAAGGATAAATTCATGGTAGTCAGCCCTGATGAGGGAGCACTCAACAGAAATATGTACTATGCTTCCGTTCTCGGCGTTGAAATGGGTATGTTCTACAAGAGAAGAGACTACTCAACTATCGTAAACGGACGCAATCCTATAGTTGCTCATGAATATCTCGGAAACCCTGTCGAGGGCAAGGATATTTTCGTTTCAGATGACATCATTTCATCAGGCGAATCCATGCTTGACGTTGCTTCTGCTCTGAAGGAGAAGAAGGCAGGAAGATTCTTCGCTTATGCTACTTATGCTATCTTCACTAACGGCCTTGAAAAGTTTGACAAGGCTTATGAGGACGGCATTATCGACGGCGTATTCGGTACAAACCTTACCTACAGAACACCTGAGCTTCTCAGCAGACCGTGGTTCCACGAGGTAGACGTTTCAAAGTATATCGCATACTTCATTGAAGCTATCAATCACGACGTTTCTATCAGCAAGATAATCGATCCTCACATTAAGATCGATAATCTCCTCAGAAAGTACGGAATGAAGTAATAAAACAAGGGACATTGTCTACAAACAGTGTCCCTTTCTTTTGTGAAATCTGTGTGAAACCATTGTTAATTTCCTACAACATGATTGACATTTATTCGTCAAAGTGCTATAATCAAAAGTGGAAAATTTAATGTGCATAAAGGGGTTATGGTAAAAATATTTACAGGAGGGGATCCAGTGCTACAGTTAAAGGACATAGTTAAAAAGTACGGCAGCGGAGATAATGTCGTAACGGCTCTCAACGGAGTCAGCGTTACTTTCCGCGAAAACGAATTTGTGGCTATACTCGGTCATTCAGGCTGCGGTAAGACCACACTTCTCAACATCATCGGAGGCCTCGATCATTATACCTCGGGCGACCTCGTGATCAACGGAATTTCTACTAAGGAGTACAAGGACAGGGACTGGGACGCTTACAGAAACCACTCTATCGGTTTCATATTCCAGAGCTATAACCTTATCCCGCATCAGACAGTATTATCAAACGTTGAGCTTGCTCTCACTATTTCCGGCGTGTCAAAGTCCGAGCGCAGAAAACGCGCTAAGGAGGCTCTTGGAAAGGTGGGCTTGGGAGATCAGCTCCATAAAAAGCCAAATCAGATGTCAGGCGGTCAGATGCAGCGTGTTGCTATTGCACGTGCTCTCATAAATGATCCCGATATACTTCTTGCCGATGAGCCTACAGGCGCTCTCGATTCTGAGACCTCCATACAGGTAATGGAGCTTCTCAAGGAGATAGCTAAGGATAAGCTGGTAGTTATGGTAACTCATAACCCTGAGCTGGCTGACCAGTACGCTACACGTATCATCAAGATAAAGGACGGAAAGCTCACAGGTGACAGCGCTCCCTTTGATGCAGGAAAGGCTAAAAAGGACAAGAAGAAAAAGGAAAAGTCTGATAAAAAAGAGAAATCTGAAAAGAAAAAGCGCGTTTCAATGTCATTCGGCACCGCTGTTGCACTTTCTCTCAATAACCTGCTTACCAAAAAAGGAAGAACTATTCTCACAGCCTTTGCAGGTTCTATAGGTATCATTGGTATCGCACTTATCCTTTCTCTTGCGACGGGTATCAATGAGTATATCGACAATGTTCAGGAGGAAACTCTTTCATCTTATCCACTTGAGATAATGCGCGAAAATACCGATACTTCGGGTATGATAGAGGCTCTTATGAATAACCAGAAGGAATATGAGAGCCGTGAGTTCAGGGACGATAAGGTGTATGCAAATACTCAGGTCTACGATATGTTCAACTCCTTCAATGCATCTGCTAAGCAGATAAATAATATGAAGGATTTCAAGACCTTCCTTGATACAGACAGCGTCATCAAGGAAAAGTCAACGGCTATCGGCTACAGGTACGACGTGAAAATGCCTGTGTTCACCGAGACTCCGTCAGGTGATATAATCAAGGTCGACTTCATGGATATGTACAGCAAGGCTTTAGGCATGAGTGACTCTGATTTAATGGCGGCTACTATGAATAATCCTATGGCAGGCATGGAAATGCAGGCATTTGGCCTCAATGTCATGGAGGAAATGCTCCCCGGAACAAACGGCGAGCCTGTAAGTGACATCGTCAAGGAGCAGTATGAGGTAGTAAACGGCAGATGGCCGGAGAATTATGATGAGGCAGTGGTCGTTCTCACCAGAAACAATGAGCTCCCCGATATTATCGTTTACGCTATGGGACTCAAGGATCAGGAGGGCTTCACTGAAAAGCTGAAGGCTGTAATGAGCAATCAGGAGATCGGGGACTACGGACAGACTGAATGGAACCTTGATGAGATAACAGGCAAGAAGTTCAAGATGATACTTCCGTGTGAGTATTATCAGAAGAACCCGTCAGGAAACGGCTTCAACGATATCACAGCTACTCAGACAGGTCTGGATTACCTCTTTGATTCAGCAGACATCGGTACCGACATCAAGATAGTTGGTTTTATCCGTCCTACTGAGGACGTTAAGGTGCCTATGCTCAAGGGCTATGTGTGCTATACGAGCGCTCTGACCGATTATGTTATAGAAAAGACCGGAAACAGCGATATAGTTAAGTCTCAGCAGAACGACAAGGAGAACGATGTACTTACGGGTACCAAGTTCATGACAGATGACTATGTTGCTCCTACAGCCAAGGAAAAGGCTGATACAGCAAAGGAATTCATCAAGAGTGCCGACACTGACACAAAGGCTGATATTTACAGACTTGTGGCTGAGCAGCCCGATCCTGCGCAGGCAGATGCTCAGGTGCAGGCGGCTATGAAGGATTTCGACCGCAACAAGTTCATCAGCCAGATCACGGAGATGTATTCCGCAGAGCTTGGCGTTGACGCTTCACAGGTAACCTCTTTCGTGTCACAGATGAGCGATGATGAGGTAAAGAGCTATGCGGAAGAGGCTATCCGTACTCAGATCGCAGAGCAGTATGCTAAGACTGTTCAGGAACAGCTCGGTTCGCTTCCAAATGCAGAGCTGGCAAAAATGCTTGACTCAGCTCCTATAAGCGAGGAGGTCTACGGACTTATCTTCGAGAAATATACTCCCGAGGAGATATCCGATTCCACCTACGATGACAACCTCAAGCTTCTCGGCGTTGCTGATGAGAGCGATCCGTCGATGATACGCATTTACGTCAAGAGCTTTGAGGATAAGGACGACATTTCAGACGCTATCAAGCGCTACAATGACGGTACCTCTAAGGAACAGGACGTTATCCACTATACTGATATGGTTGCTCTGCTCATGTCATCTATCACGGGTATCATAAGCGGTATTTCTTACCTGCTCATTGCATTTGTAGGTATCTCGCTGGTGGTTTCCTCTATCATGATAGGAATCATCACGTATATCTCGGTTCTTGAAAGAACACGAGAGATCGGTATCCTCAGAGCTATCGGTGCTTCAAAGCACAATGTAAGAACTGTTTTCAACGCAGAGACTCTTCTTGTAGGTCTTGCGGCTGGTCTTATGGGTATCGGAGTTTCCGTACTTCTTACTATCCCTATAAACAGTATAATCCACAGTGTTACCAGCCTTGATACGCTCCGCGCTCATGTTCCTGTAGCAGGAGCTGTCGTGCTTATCGTTATAAGCATGGTTCTCACACTTATATCGGGACTTATCCCGTCGGGTGTTGCAGCAAGAAAGGATCCTGTAGAGGCTCTCAGAACAGAATAAGCTATACTATTAATAATATAAGCCATTTGAGTGTATCAAGCTCAAATGGCTTTTCTTTTGTTAATTTGTTAAAAAGAAAGGCAGCGCATAAAGCACTGCCCTTCATATATCAACTATATCATTATTTGAATGCGTATCTCATGAAGGTGTACAGATGGGGCTTTACAGAGCCTGCATCATGTCCGCCGCCCGGGATAGACTGGTAAACGTGGTCGACACCGTTTCTTGTGAGGATATCACTGTACTGCTTGGGGAATGTACCTACGACGCCGTCGTTTGTACCGCCGGTTATCATGAATACATTCGGCTCAGGACCAACATCTCTGAACTTCATTTCGCTCTCGGTCATACAGCCTGGGTGCTCCATGAACATATCCTTGCCGGGAGTGATACCGGGTGCCGGACAAGCTCCGCCAACGTAAGCGAAAAGGTCGGGACGCATAAGACCGATGTAGATAGCTTCGCGTCCGCCCATTGAGAAGCCTGTGATAGCGCGGTTCTCTCTGCCTGTTTTGACGGGATAGTTAGCCTCGATGAACGGGATAAGGCTGTCCGAGATGTCATATAGGAAGTTATCGTAAGCAGCGCAGACCTCCTGATTGATGCCGAATCCGCCGCCGCTGCCGTTCTTGCTGGTGTACTGGCTTGGAAGAACGATTATCATTTCCTCTGCCTTGCCGTTTTCGATAAGACCTGCAAGAAGCTCCTGAACGCCCATGCCGTTTACCATGCTGCCTTCGTTGCCGCCGATACCGTGGAGAACGTACATTACAGGGTACTGCTTGCTTGCATTGTAGTTAGGAGGCAGGATAACGTTACAGCTCTTCTGACCGCCTGTGAACTTGCAGTTGTATGTCTTCTTCTCGACCTTGCAGCCGCCGCTCTTTTCGTTTCCACCCGGAACTGAAGTAGGCATATCCTTGCGTATATCGGCATTGAGGTTTCTGCCCGAGCTTGAAGTAGTTGCAGAAACAGTTGTGGTAACTATCTTCTGAGTAGTCGTAGTAACTGCCTTAGTTGTGGTAGTTGTTACAGGATCGGGGAACGCTTTTTCTTTGCCGATGATATATTTCTGAAGAAGAACCAGATCTGCGACGTTTACTGCGCCGTCGCCGTTTACATCGGCATTGGCAGGCGTTGAGCCGCTGCCTGACATCATTTTGAGTATCCCTCTTCTGAGCGGAGCAAGATCAAACGAATCTATAACGCCGTCGCCGTTGATGTCACCGATGACGTGCTTCTTTGATTCAGTGGTGGAAGTTGTTATCTCATTGCCGGGAACAATGACAGTATGATCTCCGACATCTGATATGGAAGGAGCGTCCTTGACGCCGCCGAAAGCGCTGTCAATGTAGAAATCAGTAAGACTGTCGGGAGCTTCAATGCACAGAGTTAGTTCTGAAGCACCTGATGGGATAGTGTAAGATGTATTGGAAAGATCTGCCCATTCACCCTTAGGAGCATTTACCTCCGCGATCGTGTCGTAGCAATATTCGACTCCGTCTGAGTACTGAAGTGTCATTCGTATCGCTGTTGAAGATTCGGAATTCTGCTTTACGAGAGCGCCGAAGCTATAGGTGTTTCCCAGAGTAAACGCAAGAGGATCGAGCTCTAAAGCTGCGCCGTTCCAGCCGTCAATGCGGTCTAAAACAATTATGCCGTCGGTGCCTTTGAAGCCGTCAGCACCTGTAAGACCGACAGTGCCTCCGCGTGGCAGCCAGTTCCCTATACCGTTATCAAATTCGTCCCTGAAGAAATATCCATATTCGTCGGGCTGGGGAGGCTCGGGAACAGTAGTTGGCTCGGTGGTATATTCCGAAGTCGGTTCAGGAATGTATCCATAGAAGGATATGCCCTTTACATTGGCTGAGCCGCTGGATCTGAAGCCCTCTATGTTGAGGGAAACTTCGTAAAGGGCTCCTGACATATCAAGACCTGCTTTTGACCATGCATCAAAGTGCTTTGATACGTCGACGGTGCCTTTCATGTTGTTTGTGGCGTTGTTCCTTGAGCCGCTGGTCTGACGAACGCTCCAGTATTGAGGAAATGTAGCCGTTCCATCAATAGAGGGCTGGTTATAGCGCATAGTCTTGCAGATATCATATATATTTCCGTTGAGGGCGATAGTACCCTTTTTTTCGCCGCTTCCTCCCGGCGGACGCCAGTCGCCCCAGCCTTCGACGATATAATACTCTGTGAGAGGGTTCCTCGTCCAGCCGTATACGTACATAAAAGAATTGCCCCTGGGGGTAAACTCTACATCATAAGAGAGGGTGATGTTACTTAAATACTTGTAATTCTTCTGACTGTCGTAAATTCTTCCCATGCTTGCGAGAAAGTTATCGACGTTGCTCCACGAGCAGGTGAAAGAGCCTGCCTTAGGAGTCATGGATACCTGTCCCTGACCATTCTGGTTCCACATTTCGTAGTCATAGCCGCCGATATTTCCTTTTATCTGCTGATCGGCAGCGTTTGCGGAATGAACGGCAGACAGGCTTGCAGCTGCCATTAATGCAGTAACGGCACTGCCGATGATCTGTCTGAATGTTTTTTTCACTTCAACCACTCCTTTGTTTTGAAAAGCAAACTAATGATCTTAGCAATCCCCACAAGGACCGAGTGTCCCGTTTATATCTATAAAATAATCAATGTCTGCTGTTTGCCCTTTATGGCAAAATGAGCCTGACATAAATATGACACGCAAATTCCCGAAATTATAAGGAATTTGCGCTCCCCGAAGGTCGTTCGGGGCAATAACCGCCTGACGGCAGTTATTGATGATACTTTAATTATAAAACATCTGACCTGTTAATTACAAGTTAAAACTTGCGGACCTTGTGTACCTTGACTAATAATTGCTGATAAATGTAAGGAGAATTAAGTTGATAGTACGTAAAAATAAGTAAATATTATACAGGAATTTGCTATAAAAAGCCACCCATTTTTTGTATATTAGGTGGATAATATAAAGAATTGTATTTACTCTGTATAGTTTAAAAATAAAAATATCGTAAAAATAAGCAATATTTACCAAAAGAGGTCATGAAATTGCTATCGCAAGGAGAATTTTGGTATATTATTACTACAATATACATTATAATATAGATAATATATAAAGAAAGTGTGAACTCTGACCGTTAAGGGTTTCACATCTATTGAAGGGAAATTATAGGCAATATTCACCAGGCAAGTATCCAAAAAACAGAATAATGGGGGCATACTTATGAAAAAGATCATTTCATACGCTGCGGCGGCTGCAATGTCACTGACATCTCTGACAGCCATTTCAAACGGCAGTATTGTCAAGGCGGACAATCCTGCTATCCAGACCATCTACAGCACCGATCCCGCACCTATGGTGTACGGCGACACTGTGTACCTCTACACGGGACGCGACAAGGATAACTCCGACTTCTATTATATGCCTGACTGGCACTGCTATTCCTCGAAGGATATGCAGAACTGGACAGATCACGGCATGATACTGTCGTGGGATTCCTTTACATGGGGCAAGGAGGACTCAGCATGGGCTGCACAGTGTATAGAGCGCAACGGTAAGTTCTATTACTATGTAACTCTTGAGAACAAATCAGGTGGCGGACGCGCTATCGGTGTTGCTGTAGCTGATTCACCCACAGGACCTTTCAAGGACGCAATAGGCAAGCCTCTTGTTGGTCCAAACTGGGATTATATTGATCCTACGGTATTTATTGATGACGACGGACAGGCTTGGCTCATGTTCGGCAATCCGACCTGCTATTATGTCAGACTTAACGAGGACATGGTGAGCTATTCGGGCTCGATCGGCAAGTTCGATATGAATGCTTCGTCCTTCGGTCCTTCCGCAAAGGCTTCGTCCTACGGCGAGGGACCGTGGTTCTACAAGCGCAATGACAAGTATTATCTTGTATATGCTGCATTCTACGGAAACGACAGCGGAGAGAGCCTCGGCTACTCTACTGCTCCGTCTCCGACAGGTCCGTGGACATACGGCGGACAGATCATGAAGCCGCTCAACTGCTTCACAAACCATCCGGGCGTTATTGATTTTAAGGGACATTCCTATCTGTTTTATCACGACGCCAGCCTTCCCGGCGGCGGCACCTTTGACAGAAGCGTTTGCGTCGATGAGTTCAAGTACGGCGCTGACGGCTCTATACCTACTATCTCTGCTACTAAGACAGGACCTGAGCAGCTTGAGCCTCTTGATCCGTACAGTAGGGTAGAGGCTGAGAATATATGCTTCTCAAAGGGCGTAAAGACCGAGAAGTGCAGTGACGGCGGACTGGACTTAGGAAATATCCAGAACGGCAGCTACATCAAGGTCAGCGGAGTTGATTTCGGCAGCGGAGCTGATAAGTTTACGGCAAGCGTTGCTTCCGATACAGACGGCGGCGACATAGAGATATACCTTGACAGCCTCTCGGGCAAGAAAATAGGTACCTGCAAGGTGTCGGGCACAGGCGGCTGGCAGACATGGAAGGAGGTCTCATGCGATATCAGCGGCGCAAGCGGCGAGCATGACCTTTACTTCAAGTTCACAGGCGGCAGCGGATATCTGCTGAACATGGACTGGTGGCGCTTCGGCAGCAGTGAGGAGCAGTCAACTGTAAAGACTACCACGACTGCGGCGTCCAAGAATGATACCACTGTTGTATCAACTGCGTTGAACAGCGCGGACACAGGGGATTACCTTCTTGACTGCACATTTGAAAGCGGCTTAGGCGACTGGACAGGCAGAGCAGGCGCAAAGGTGGACACCTCCTCAAAGGCGTACAAGGGCAGCAAGTCTCTTTACTGCACGGGCAGAAGCGAAGCGTATCAGGGCGCAGTTGTTGAACTGGGTAGCGGCTTCAAGGCCGGTGAGACCTACAGCTTCAGCGCTAACGTTATGTACGAAAGCGGCAAAGACAGCGATACATTCCACTTTACAATGCAGTATGACCTTGACGGCGAGACGAAGTACACCAAGATCGCTACAGGTCAGCCAATGAAGGGCAAGTGGGTCCAGCTGGCGAATACGGAATTCCGGATACCTTCCGGTGCTGAGAATGTGTCTATCTACGTTGAGACTGACAAGAGCACTGTTGACTTCTATGTTGATGATGTAAAGGCTGCAAAGGCTGGCACAGTCATTGAGGGAGCAGAGGGCGGACAGTTCATTCTCGGCGATATAAATTCCGACGGAAGAGTCGATTCCTTTGATATTCTAAGAGCAAGGAAGCTTCTTGTTGCAAGCAGCAATAATGCGGAGCTTACTAAACTTGCGGACGTTGACAAGAGCACAAAGCATGAGATCAATGATCTGGTGCTTCTTCAGAACTATGTTCTCGGCAAGATAAAGGAGTTCCCCGATAACTCACCCGAGCCGCCGAAGAGCGACTTCAACTACAATGCAAATCTACAGTATAAGACGGCTCCCGACAGCTATTTCAAACAGCCTGCAAATCACGGCAAGGTCGTAAAGGAAAACTACAACGGCATAAACGGCAACAAGAATATGTATGTATACCTGCCTTACGGCTATGATGAGTCAAAGAAGTACAATGTCTTCTACCTTATGCACGGCGGCGGAGAGAGTGAGGAGACCTGCTTTAACGATAATAATATCAACATCGACATCATGCTTGACAATATGATCGCAAACGGCGATATTGAGCCGATGATCGTGGTTACTCCTACATTCAACAAGGCGCCGAGTGCTGACGGTGTATGGGAGGAGATGCGCAAGTCTATAATTCCTTACGTTGAAAACAAGTATTCCACATATGCTGAGGATACATCTATCGACGGACTCAGAGCTTCAAGATATCACCGCGCATACGGCGGATTCTCAATGGGCGGCGGTTCGACATGGGCAAACTTCAATAATAACCTCGACATTATTGCGTACTTCATGCCTCTGTCAGGTCACTGCTGGGACGGCGCAGGCAAGGTGCTCGGTGCAGCAAGAAATTCAGGCTTCAAGCAGAATGAGTATTTCGTTCTGGCTGCAACAGGTACTGATGACATCGCATACGGCAATATGGTCCCGATGATAAACGAGCTGAAGAAGAACACAGATGTATTTACATATACCTCCGACTTCTCAAAGGGCAATCTTTACTTCCTCGAAGCAAAGGGCAACGTGCACTGGTGGCCGCAGGTACGTCATTACATCTATGATGCACTGCCTTACTTCTTCCATGAGAACCAGTAAAAAACTGTGTGATCAAATAATTGCATAAGCTCAGGCTCACCATGCACAAAATGTATGGTGAGCTTGAATCAAGTATTTGGGTTTTGCTTTTCAGGGGATAATAAAAAGGTAAAAAAACGGAAAAAGTAGTATTATACTTACCAAAATACTTGAAAAATTCACAATTTGATGATATAATATAGGCAGAGTATCAATTGCGAGGTGACCTAAATGAGCGATTACACAGAAAAGTATATTTCTTCCCATCTTTTCCTGAAAAGAGAGGAAGGCTTTGAACACGCCCCGTTCGACCGTGAGATAGCCTGCTATGAGAGCATTTGCTCGGGTAATATCGAGCTCGTCAAGGTATTTGCAACTCCGCTTTGCAGTGAGGGATATGGTATTCTCAGCAAGGATCCGCTGAAAAACCTGAAATACCACTTTGCTATCTCAGCTGCTCTGATCGCACGATTCTGCATCAACAGCGGCATGACTCTCGAAGAAGCGTATAACCTCAGCGACATCTATATCATGAAGGCTGATGAGTGTCGTACAGAGGCGGAGGTCCATGCGGTCCATCAGGAGATGATCGAGGGCTATACGCGCCACATGAGAAGGGTGCGCAACAGCGGCATCTACTCAAAACAGATAGTTAGGGCTCTGGACTATATCAGCGAGCATCTCCACGGAAAGATCATGATAGAGGATGCGGCTGCTTTTCTAAAAATAAGTCCTGCATATCTGTCAAGATTATTCAAGGCGGAAACGGGCATCGCATTCAGCAACTACGTCAGCAAGACAAAAGCTGAGGAGGCTGCGAATCTTCTGACTTTCTCAGAGTATACAGACTCTGAGATCAGTAACCTTCTCGGGTTCAGCTCACAGAGCTATTTTATCAAGATATTCAAGAAATATCTCGGAGTGACACCTAAAGAATACAAAAAGCGTTACAAATTCCCTGACTTTACGAAAGAAAATCAATAATTACCGACTTATCCCCTGCAAATGCAGGGGATAACATTTTGTGCAAATATCATAATTGTACCAAATTTGACATCATAGTAATATATTTTTAGATTTGAAAGTAGTATAATCTAATCAATAAATGAACGTTTCGTGAATGATTAAGCGGGAATCTGTCACAAAATCAAATGAAAAAACTTAAAGAATGAGGGTTTGACAATGATCATTAACAATGTTGGTTTTGACCACTGCCATGACGCAGATTTTTTTATCGACAGACCTGACGGAAGCGGCGATTATCTTCTTCTGCTGCTCCGTACGCCTGCGATATTTGAAGTGGACGGAAAAGAAATACTTACCCCTGCGGGTTCTGTTTTTATTTACCCCAAGGGCAGGGCACAGCGCTATCGCTGTGTTCCTCTTAATGTGTTTGAAAATGACTGGGTACACTTTGACTTCGACGATGCGGACGAGGAGGAGGAATTCCTCAGCATGGGCATACCTATGGAAACTGTGGTAACTATGCCTCTTGAGTTTCTCAGTTACTGCGTAAAGTCGATAGCATATGAAAAATATTCGGATAATCCGTGCAGAAGCGAGTCTGCGGAGCTCTTTATGCGGCTTATGTTCATAAAGATACGCGAAAAGACTCAGGATAAGGTCTCCGGCAGACGCAGCAGCCAGTTCGAACTTATATCCACTGTGCGCAATAAGATATACAGCAGACCTTACGAGCAGCGCAGCGTTGACAGCACCGCTCACGAGGTCCGTATGAGCCGTTCGGCTTTCCAGCACGCATATAAGAAACACTTCGGCATGACTTTTATTGAGGACCTCGTCCGAAGCAGAGTCAGCTACGCTAAAATGCTTCTTTCAACTACAAATATGAATATAAATGACATTTCTGTGAGCAGCGGCTACCACAGCTATGTTCATTTTGCAAGACAATTCAAGGAACAGACAGGATTTACTCCGTCTGAGTACCGTAAAAAGGCGCAGAATGCAGTGTGAGCCCGTCCACGCGGGGGAGTCTGCATTATTATAAATGAAAAAATAGTGGCTACGGTCACGGAATGAGAGGCATATCATGAAAAAGCACACATTCAGACGGTGCGCAGCTGCTTTTGCTGCCTGCACAGTCATGGCTACGGCTGCTTCATTTGGCACAGCGTCTGTTTCGGCAGCCGACGGAGAAATAAGGTGGGGAGATGCCAACTGCGACGGCTCAGTTGATATGAGCGACTGCGTCCTTGTAATGCAGGCTCTTGCTAACCCCAATAAGTATGGTCTTAACGGAACTGACCAGAATCACCTTAAAGAGCAGGGCGCTGCAAATGCTGACGTTTTTGAGAACGGCAGCGGACTTACAAGCGGCGACGCACTTTCTGTCCAGAAGTATCTGCTTCACAGCATTTCGACTCTTCCTGAGTCCTACAAGCAGGGCAATAACCCTGTAGAAAGCACAACAACAACTTCTACAACAACTACCACCACAACCACAACGACTACTACAACATCTGCCACTACAACTACTACCACCACAACAACTACTACAACTCCTACAACGACCACAACCACAACTACAGCTCCAAAGTCGAATTTCCCTGATAAGGGCACACCTATGAATTCTTCTGCTACAATGGTAGAGGACTTCCGCGACGGCAATTCAAGATACTTTATCGCTTCCGACGGCTGGGAGAACGGTGATCCGTTCGACTGCGGCTGGTATGCTTCACAGACATCACTGGACAAGGGCTGTCTGACGCTCTCTATTGACAAGGAATACAGCGGTAAGTATCACTACGCAGGCGCTGAGTACAGAACCAATGATTTCTATCATTACGGTTACTACGAGACCTCGATGAAGGCTATCAAGAATGACGGCGTTGTTTCCTCATTCTTCACATATACAGGCGAATCTGATAAAAATCCCTGGGACGAGATCGATATTGAGATACTTGGCAAGGATACAAGAAAGGTACAGTTCAACTATTATACCAACGGACAGGGCAAGCATGAGTTCATGTATGATCTCGGTTTCGATTCCTCTGAGGCTTATCATACATACGGCTTTGACTGGCAGCCTGACCATATCACATGGTATGTAGACGGCAAGGCTGTTTACACAGCTAACCAGAATATCCCCAAGACCGCAGGCAAGATCATGATGAATACATGGCCAGGCAGGGGAGTTGATGAGTGGCTCAACCACTACAACGGAAATACTCCGCTTACTGCTTATTACCAGTGGGTAACCTACGATAAGAACGGTGCTTCAAACGGCAATAACAACAATAACAATAATCAGCAGCAGAACCCATGGGAGCAGAACAACAACAATAATCAGCAGCAGAATCCGTGGGAGCAGAACAACAACAATAACCAGCAGCAGAACCCATGGGAGCAGAACAACAACAATAACCAGCAGCAGAATCCGTGGGAGCAGAACAACAATAACAATCAGCAGCAGAACGGCTCTATAAAGGACTATGGTACAGCTATGGATTCATCTGCTACAATGGCTGAGGACTTCCGTGACGGTAATTCAAGATACTTTATCGCTTCCGACGGCTGGGAGAACGGTGATCCGTTCGACTGCGGCTGGTATGCTTCGCAGACATCGCTGGATAAGGGCTGTCTGACGCTTTCTATCGACAAGGACTACAGCGGAAAGTATCACTACGCAGGCGCTGAATACAGGACAAATGATTTCTATCACTATGGTTACTATGAGACCTCTATGCAGGCTATAAAGAACAAGGGTGTTGTTTCCTCGTTCTTCACCTATACAGGTCCTTCCGATAACAATCCATGGGACGAGATCGATATTGAGATACTGGGCAAGGATACTACAAAGGTACAGTTCAACTACTACACCAACGGACAAGGCAACCATGAGTTTATGTATGATCTCGGATTCGATGCTTCACAGGGCTATCATACATATGGCTTTGACTGGCAGCCGGACCACATTACATGGTATGTAGACGGCAAGGCTGTTTACACAGCTAACCAGAACATTCCAAAGACCGCAGGCAAGATCATGATGAATACATGGCCGGGCAGAGGTGTAAATGAGTGGCTCGACCAGTATGACGGAAAAACTCCGCTTACTGCTCGTTATCAGTGGGCTACATACAACAAGAATGGCAAGTCGGGCGGAAACAACAACAATAATAATCAACAGCAGAATCCATGGGAGCAGAATAACAATAATAATCAGCAGCAGAATCCGTGGAACCAGAATAATAACAATAACCAGCAGCAGAACAACAATAACAACAATCAGCAGCAGAACAATAAGACAGCTTCAGGTCTTGTTGACTACGGTACTCCAATGAAGTCAGGCACAACAATGGGTGACGACTTCAGAAATGGCTCTTCACGCTACTTTATCGCTTCTGACGGCTGGGAGAACGGCGATCCGTTCGACTGCGGCTGGTACAAGTCACAGACCGCATTCAAGGACGGAGCACTTCAGCTCAGCATCAATAAGGATTACAGCGGAAAATATAATTACGCAGGTGCTGAGTACAGGACCAATGATTTCTACGGCTTCGGATACTATGAGACCTCTATGCAGGCAATAAAGAACAACGGCGTTGTTTCCTCGTTCTTTACCTACACAGGTCCTTCTGATAACAACCCGTGGGACGAGATCGATATTGAGATACTGGGCAAGGATACGACAAAGGTACAGTTCAACTACTACACTAACGGACAGGGCAACCACGAGTTTATGTATGATCTCGGCTTTGATGCTTCACAGGGCTATCATACATACGGCTTTGACTGGCAGCGTGACCATATCACATGGTATGTAGACGGCAAGCCGGTTTATACGGCTAATCAGAACATTCCTCAGACATCTGGTAAGATCATGATGAACACATGGCCCGGACGCGGCGTTGATGAATGGCTTGCACACTATGACGGAAAAACTCCTCTTACTGCACGTTATCAGTGGGTGACCTACAACAAGCAGTAAATTCTGAGAATGAGATTCTTCTTTCCATAATAATAATAAAAGGCGATACAAAAGTATCGCCTTTTATTGTGCATGAAAAAGCTGCGGTGGATAAGGAAACCCCCTCCGGCAGAACGCAGGTTACATTTACGAGACTGAAATTCAGGCACGGTAACCATATTTTTCCGTTAGTAGGAGGCGACTGACCGCAGCATTTTTTTATTCATCAGATATTTTATACAGTGTCTTGAACTCTGTCGGAGTACAGTTCTTAGCTTTTTTGAATGCGCGGTTAAAGGTGGTCAGGCTTGAAAATCCTGCGCGCATAGCGACCTCTGTAACTGACAAAGAAGGATCTATGAGAAGTCTTTCGGCTGCTTTGATACGTTTTCCGTTAATATACTGTATATATGAAACGTTATTGTATTTCTTGAATATACGTGAGAAATGATACTTGCTGTAGCCTGCGATATCTGCGATCTTTTCCAGAGGAATCTCGAACATATAGTTCTGATTGATGTACTTCATGACCATATTGAACTTTTTTGAGTCCTCTCGTCCTGCGATCTCGTTTGAAAATGCATCAGCTGCCTGGGTGAGCTGATATTCGCGGACGGCGGTCAGCATATTGATAAGGCAGAGATATATTTTAACATCTGCAAGAGTTGATTTTGAATAATATTCGGAATATATGTCAAGTATGCTCTTTCGTGAGAGGATATAGAGCTCCTTGCTGACGTTGGGAGTTATATAGAATGCCTCGGAGAAAACGGGGATCAGAGCCTCCAGAGCAGGTATATCGCTTATAATGCTGTTATCGCACTGGAATATGATTCGTCTGCCCTCCTGAGCGGGCATAGAGTGAAGCTCGCCGGGAGGGATAATGATGATCTCTTTTTCATTAAGGTGGTAATCTGTGCCGCCGACGGTGACTGTGAATCCGTTATGTAAGGGTATGATGATTTCCACGGCGTTATGCCAGTGAGTCGGATATTCCTCTATCTCATCGTTATCATAGAGCATTACGAAGCGTTGGTTTTCGTATTCAACTGTCTCGTAGTCGCCCGAGAGATTTTTAATCATGATTAGCCTCCTTAATCAAAAATTGTTGTGAATTATACGTCGAACCCACGGTTTTAACCTTAGAACTGGATATATTATACACTATTGCAATAGTATTTGTAAAGTGGATTTGAATAATTTGTGCAATGTTCGCATTTTTTGAATACCAAGTAGCAATTTTTGATTGGTATAAATTGCCGAAGTGTAATATAATAACGTTATAGCAAACGAAAGGTGATGTATGAATGTCTGTAAAATGCTATGAGACTGAATATGAGAATTTCGGGAAATGTCAATGCCTTGAAAACGGCAGGATCAAGCTTATCGCTACTACCGATGTAGGTCCGAGGATCGTTTTTTTTGGCTTTGTTGACGGCAGTAACGTCTTATTTGAAGACATTGACAGAAATTTCTACGAGATGAACAGCGGCTACGGAGTGTGGTACGCTTACGGCGGACACAGGATCTGGTGCGCTCCCGAGGAAATGCCCGAAACTTACCTACCTGACAACTCAAAGGTCGAGGCATTTTTTGACAAGGGTACACTTACACTCAGACCTGCAAGAACAAAATTTGATAAACAATTTGAGATACTGATAACTATGGGCGATGACGATACAGTCACTATCGACAACAGGATAACAAATTGTTCGGATAAATCTTCAAGATTCGCTCCGTGGTCAGTTACAGGACTTGCGGCAGGCGGTACTGAGATTATCCCTCTTTGCAGTGATGACAATGGCTTCCTTCCAAACAGAACAATGGCTCTGTGGAGCTATTCTGATATAAATGACAGGAGATTCACTCTCACTGATAAATATGCCCTGCTAAGACAGGACACAAAGGCGGTAAAGCCTTTCAAAACCGGCTTCAACGTTACGGGAAAAGAGATAATCTATATAAACGGCAAAAATATCCTGAAGGTAAGCTTTGACGGGTATACGCCTGCGGAATATCCTGATTTCTGCTGTAACTTTGAAACATATACAAACAGTCTTTTCCTTGAATGCGAGATACTTGGCGAGTTAAAGAGCTACAAGCCTGGAGAGACCGCATCACTAAAGGAAACATGGGAGCTTAGATCTGCTGACAAGGCTCCCGAAGAGGTCATAGATGAGTTTGTAAGCAAAATATAACAGAGAAAGGTAAATGCCTAATGGAGAAGTATTTAAATGAAGCATTATCCGCACTTGAAAGAGCTGAAGACCTTACGGACAGGCTTTCGGTTGAGGAACAGGCAGAACAGCTCAAATATGACGCGCCTAAAATCGACAGACTTGGGATACCCGCTTACAATTGGTGGAGCGAGGGACTGCACGGCGTTGCAAGAGCAGGTACAGCTACAATGTTCCCACAGACGATCGGTATGGCTGCAATGTTTGACGAAGAGGCTGTACATAAGGCAGGAGAGATAACTTCTGTTGAAGCAAGAGCTAAATATAATGAGTATTCTGCTCATGGTGACCGCGATATATATAAGGGACTTACCCTATGGTCACCTAACGTAAATATATTCCGAGATCCGAGATGGGGAAGAGGTCAGGAGACCTACGGTGAGGATCCGTACCTTACCTCCAGACTTGGTGTTGCCTATGCAAAGGGACTTCAGGGCGACGGCAAGGTTCTTAGAACAGCTGCCTGTGCAAAGCATTTTGCAGTTCACAGCGGTCCTGAAGCAACAAGACATGAGTTCGACGCCAAGTCCAATATGAAGGACATGACCGAGACTTATACAGCTGCCTTTGAGGCTCTTGTGAAAGAGTCTAAGGTAGAGAGCATTATGGGAGCTTATAACCGTGTAAATGGTGAGCCCGCCTGCGCAAGCAAGTTCCTTATGAGTAAGCTGAAGGAATGGGGCTTTGACGGTCACTTCGTTTCAGACTGCTGGGCACTCAGAGATTTCCACACAAATCATGGCGTTACAAAGACCGCTCCAGAGTCCGCTGCACTGGCTCTCAAGACAGGCTGCGACCTCAACTGCGGAAATACATATCTTCATCTTCTTATCGCATATAACGAGGGACTCATTACTAAGGAGGATCTGAGAAATGCCTGCGTTAAGCTGATGAGAACAAGAGTAAGGCTCGGTATGTTTGACAAGTCAACAGAGTATGACGGACTTGACTATGACATCGTAGCCTGCGACGAGCACAAGAAATTCGCTCTTGAATGCTCGGAGAGAGCAATGGTGCTCCTCAGAAACAATGGTATTCTGCCTCTTGACGGCAAGAAATACAAGACTATCGGAGTTATCGGACCAAATGCCGACAGTGTTCCCGCACTTGAGGGCAACTACAACGGCAGAGCTGATGAATATGTCACATTCCTTGAGGGAATACGTGAGGCATTCGACGGCAGAGTTCTTTTCTCCGAGGGAAGTCACCTCTACAAGGACAGATGTATGAATCTCGCACTCCCCGACGACAGACTCGCCGAGGCTGAGATAATCACAGAACATTCAGACATCGTTGTTCTTTGTGTAGGCCTTGATGCTACTATCGAGGGCGAAGAGGGCGACACAGGAAACGAATTCTCCTCAGGAGACAAGAACGACCTGAGACTTCCCGAGTCACAGCGTAAGCTTGTAAAGACGGTAATGGCTAAAGGCAAGCCTGTTATCATAGTAACAGCAGCAGGAAGTGCGATAAATGTTGAAGCAGACTGCGACGCGATTATCCACGCCTGGTATCCCGGACAGCTGGGCGGAAGAGCTCTTGCCAATATTCTCTTCGGCAAGGTATCTCCATCAGGCAAGCTCCCTGTTACATTCTATGAGGACGCATCTAAGCTGCCCGATTTCTCGGATTACAGCATGAAGAACCGTACTTACAGATATTCCGAGGGCAATATTCTTTACCCCTTCGGATTCGGACTTACATATTCCGAGACAGAGTGCTCGGAGCTCACTTTTGAAAACGGTGTTGCTTCAGTAAAGATCACAAATACAGGCAGCCGCGCTACAGAAGATGTAGTCCAGTTCTATATCAAAGGTTATTCGGAGAACGCAGTTCCCAACCACAGCCTCTGCGGCTTCAAAAGAGTTGCACTTGACGCAGGCGAGAGCAAGGTCGTACAGATTACTCTTCCTGAAAGAGCTGTAATGGCAGTCAATGAAAAGGGCGAGTGGGTAAAGGAAGGCAGTGAGTTCACCCTCTATGCAGGAACTTCACAGCCTGACGAGCTCAGCGAAAAGCTGACAGGCAAGAAATGCACTACTCTGAAAATAAATGTATAATTATGGAGGAAAAAATGGAATTTTTCAAGAATATCGGCAAGATCGAGTATAAGGGCAAGGACAGCAAGGACGATTTCTCATTCAAGTACTACAATCCGGACGAAGTTATCAACGGCAAGAAGATGCGTGATCATCTCAAGTTTGCCCTCTCATGGTGGCACACAATGGGCGGCGACGGAACAGATATGTTCGGCTGCGGCACAACAGACAAGACATGGGGACAGTCAGACCCTGCTTCAAGAGCTAAGGCTAAGGTAGATGCAGCTAAGGAGATCATGGATAAGCTTTCCATCGACTACTACTGCTTCCACGACCGTGACCTTTCTCCTGAGTATGGCAGCTTAAAGGACACAAATGCACAGCTCGATATCGTTACAGACTATATGAAGTCTGCTATGGGCGACAAGAAGTGCCTCTGGGGTACAGCTAAGTGCTTCGATCACCCAAGATTCATGCACGGTGCAGGTACTTCACCTTCCGCAGACGTTTTCGCTTTCTCAGCTGCACAGATCAAGAAGGCTCTTGAGTCTACTGTAAAGCTCGGCGGTAACGGCTATGTATTCTGGGGCGGACGTGAGGGTTATGAGACTCTCCTCAACACAAACATGGGCCTTGAGCTTGACAACATGGCTCGCCTCATGAAGATGGCTGTTGAGTACGGACGTTCTATCGGCTTCACAGGTGATTTCTACATCGAGCCAAAGCCAAAGGAGCCAACAAAGCACCAGTATGACTTTGATACTGCTACTGTTCTGGGCTTCCTCAGAAAGTACGGTCTTGATAAGGACTTCAAGATGAACATCGAGGCTAACCATGCTACACTTGCTCAGCATACATTCCAGCATGAGCTCCGTGTTGCAAGAGACAACGGTGTATTCGGTTCTATCGACGCTAACCAGGGCGATCCGCTCCTCGGTTGGGATACAGACCAGTTCCCGACAAACATCTACGACACAACAATGTGTATGTATGAGGTGATCAAGGCTGGCGGCTTCACAAACGGCGGTCTCAACTTCGACGCTAAGGCAAGAAGAGGCAGCTTCACTCCCGAGGATATCTTCCTCAGCTACATCGCAGGTATGGACGCATTCGCACTTGGCTTCAGAGCTGCTCTCAAGCTCGTTGAGGACGGACGTATCGACAAGTTCATAGAGGACAGATATGCTTCATGGAAGACAGGCATCGGTGCTGACATCATCGCTGGCAAGGCAGACTTTGCATCTCTCGAAAAGTATGCTCTTGAAAAGGGTGAGGTTACAGCTTCACTCACAAGCGGCAGACAGGAAATGCTCGAGTCTATCGTAAACAATGTTCTTTTCAGCCTTTGATCAAGAGGGACTGTAGGAATAGATAAATAATAATTCTGTATCATAACAGTCGGAAAGGCTGTTATGATACTGATAATAACGCTTAAAACAGTGCAGTTTGGGCGATTCCCGACTGTAGCTGAACCTTATACCGTTCATTATTGCATATATCCTGCTTGTTGAGTATGGCATAGCAGGCTGTGCAGCGAGCGGTGTCATGGATTATAGTGTTCTTAATGTTATCACATTTTTCTTTCTTAAATCATAGAGGGCTGCACTTTCAATAGTGCAGCCTTCTTTGTTGTGAAATATTATTCCCAAACCTTGCATTTGCTTTTGAAAAGTGGTATAATAAAATTATTATTGATACTTCGGAGGATATATTTATGTTATCTGATATTGAAATTGCTCAGAGCGCCGAAATGAAGCGTATTACCGAGATCGCAGCAGGTCTTGGCATCGATGAGGCTGATATTGAGCCCTATGGCCATTATAAGGCTAAGCTTTCAGAGGCACTCTACACAAAGCTTGCAGACAACGCTGACGGTAAGCTTATACTTGTTACCGCTATAAATCCTACTCCCGCAGGTGAGGGAAAAACAACTATCAGTGTCGGACTTTCGGACGCTATGCGCAGAATAGGCAAAAAGACAGTCCTTGCACTCCGCGAGCCCTCTCTCGGACCTGTATTCGGCATGAAGGGCGGCGCAGCAGGCGGCGGCTATGCACAGGTAGTTCCAATGGAGGACATCAACCTCCATTTCACAGGCGATATGCACGCTATCACGGCTGCTAATAATCTTCTCTGCGCAATGATAGATAATCATCTTCAGCAGGGAAATACACTACAGATAGATCAGCGCAGGATAATGTTCAAGCGCTGTATGGATATGAACGACAGAGCCCTGAGAAATATCCTCATCGGTCTCGGCGGCAGAGCCAACGGTGTTCCCCGTGAGGACGGCTTCAATATCACCGTTGCTTCAGAGGTAATGGCTATACTTTGTCTGGCTTCCGATCTTGCTGACCTGAAGGAGCGCCTCGGTAATATCCTTGTGGCTTATAATCTCAGCGGCGAGCCTGTCTATGCAAGAGATCTGGGCTGTACAGGTGCCATGACAGCACTTCTCAAGGACGCTCTCAAGCCAAACCTTGTACAGACTCTTGAAAATACTCCTGCATTTATCCACGGCGGACCTTTTGCGAATATCGCTCACGGCTGCAATTCACTGAGGGCTACAAAGCTTGCTCTTAAACTTGGTGACTACGTCGTTACTGAGGCAGGATTCGGTTCTGACCTGGGCGCTGAAAAGTTCCTTGACATCAAGTGCCGTATCGGCGGACTTGCTCCGTCATGCGTAGTTCTCGTAGCCACTATCAAGGCTCTCAAGTACAATGGAGGAGTTCAGAAGCAGGACCTTGCAAAGGAGAATATGTGGGCTCTTGAAAAGGGTATCGAGAACCTGAGAACTCATATCGAGAATATGCATAAGTACCATGTTCCTGTAGTTGTGGCTATCAACAGATTTGCTACAGATACGGACGAGGAAGTAAAGTTTGTTGAGAACTTCTGCTCCGAAATGGGAGTAGAGGTGTCCATGTGCGAGGTATTCGCAAAGGGCGGCGAGGGCGGCACAGACCTTGCTAATAAGGTCTGCGAGGCTATCGACCTCTGCGGCGACAATGAGTTCAAGCCCCTTTACGATACTCACGCTACTATCAAGGACAAGGTCGAGAAGATAGCTAAGGAGATATACCGCGCTGAGGGCGTTACATTTACCGCTCAGGCTGAAAAGGCTATCAAGGAGATAGAGAATATCGGCTTCTGGGACCTTCCTATCTGCGTTGCAAAGACTCAGTATTCTCTCTCGGATAACCCGAATCTTCTCGGAAAGCCAAAGAATTTCAAGATAACTGTCCGCGACGCAAAGCTCTCATCGGGCGCAGGCTTCGTAGTTATCTACACAGGCGATATCCTCACTATGCCGGGACTTCCTAAGGCTCCTGCGGCTCTGAATATCGACTGCAACAGCGACGGCACTATCACAGGACTTTTCTGATAGGCTGACAGAATATGAAGATAATAACTCATTCTCCACAGGAGACCATTGCTGCTGCTGAAAAGCTTGGCAGTCTGCTGAAAGCAGGAGACATGATAGCATATAAAGGCGGACTGGGTGCAGGAAAAACTACCTTTACCCGTGGTCTTGCCATTGGAATGGGGCTTGGTGACAGCGTTACCTCACCCACATTCGCCCTTGTCAACGAGTACCGCGGCGAGCACATGACGCTCTATCATTTTGATATGTACCGCATAGACTCTGAGGACGACCTTGAATCCACAGGTTTTTATGATTATCCCTTTGAGGATAATGTAGCGGCAGTGGAGTGGTCAGAGAATATTGCAGAGTTTCTGCCAAAAGACACTATCTATGTGACCATAAGCAGCCTCGGTGAAAACGACAGGGAAATTACTATTGAGGACGGTGGAAGATTTGCTGCTGCTTGGGATTGATACCTCGGGAAAGAACGCTTCCGCAGCGCTTTTTGACTCGGAAAGTGAGCTGTTTCTCGCTCAGGCTACTGTTTATACACAGAAAACTCATTCTCAGGTCATAATGCCAATGGTCAAGGACGTCATGGCACAGGCAGGGAAAGAACTTTCCGATTTGGGTGGCATTGCTGTTGCAAACGGTCCGGGCTCTTATACGGGACTGCGTATCGGAGTAGCCGCAGTAAAGGCACTAAGCTTCGGATTGGGCATTAAATGCTGCGGAATATCCACGCTTTTAGGACTTGCCTGCAATAATCTTGCCTACAAGGGCAATATTTGCGCCATTATGAAGGCGAGGGGAGAGCTGGTCTACACCTGTACCTATAAGAGCGACGGCTTCTGCGTCGAGCAGGTGACGGAAGAACAGATAATCTCCCGTGACGAGCTTGCTGAGTACCTTGCTTTCAACGTCAAGGAGTGTATGCTCTGCGGCGACGGAGCTGCGGAGTTCTATAATGCATACAGCTCGCCTGCGTTCATAATTGCTCCTCCACAGGGACGCTTGCAGAGTGCTGTGGGCGTGTGCCTTGCAGGAGTTTCAAGAAAGCTCTCTCAGCCCGAAGAGCTGGAGGTCTCGTATCTGCAGAAGGTCAAGGCTGAAAAGGACTTGGAAAATAAAAACAAATAATATGGAGATGTTTAATATGATAGCTATAGGCTGTGACCACGCTGGTGTGGAAATGAAAAAGGCAGTTATTGAGTATCTGACAGAAAAGGGATTCAAGCTAAAGGACTTAGGCACAGACGGAGAGCCCTGCGATTACCCTGTAATGGCAGAGAAGCTCTGCGGCGAGATAACCTCTGGCAGCTGTGAAAAGGGCATACTTATCTGCGGAACAGGTATCGGTATGTCAATTGCTGCAAACAAGATAAAGGGTATCCGTGCAGCACTCTGCGCCGACAGCTTCTCTACTAAGTACACACGTCTGCACAATGACGCAAACGTAATGTGTATGGGCGCAAGAACTCTCGGTCCAGGACTTGCAAGCGAGCTTGCAGAGATATTCCTCACAACAGAGTTTGAGGGCGGACGTCATCAGAGAAGAGTTGACCTTATAACTGCTCTGGAAAACAAGTAATATGAAGCATACGGGAACTGTTCCATTTGAGACAGAACGTCTCATATGCCGCAGATTTCAAGCTGACGACCGGCGTGATATGCTGGAGAACTGGGCTTCACTGCCTGAGATACAGCATGAGTACGGAGAGCCTGTTTATACTGATGAAGCTCAGGTGAAAGGGCTGCTTGACAGCTATATAATGGGCTATGAAAAGCCTGACTTCTACCGCTGGGCGATAATAGAGAAGTCAAGCGGCAGGAATATCGGACAGATAGCCTTCTGTAAGGTCTGGGAGGAACAGAGTACTGCTGAGATAGAATACTGTATCGGCAGGAAATACTGGGGTAAGGGCTATGCAGGAGAAGCTCTTGCAGGTCTTCTGGCTCACAGCTTTAATACTATGGACTTTGACAGGCTTGAAGCCTACCACAGAGCCGAGAATACAAAGTCGGGACGAGTACTCGAAAAGTCCTCGATGCACAGAACGGATACAGTACAGCGCTTTATACATGAGGGAGCTGTTCCCGAGGGCGAGATATGCTACTGTATCGAAAAGGATATATATCTGAATATTATTAATGAAAGGAGCTGCTAACTATGGGAGAATTACACATTATTGACCACCCACTGGTTCAGCACAAAATTTCACTTTTAAGAGATAAGAACACAGGAACAAAGGAGTTCCGTGAGCTCGTTTCTGAAATAGCAATGTTCATCTGCTATGAGGCAACAAGAGACCTTCCTTTGAAGGAGATAGAGCTTGAAACTCCACTTGCTGTGGCAAAGACAAAAATAATCTCAGGAAGAAAGCTTGCTTTTATCCCTATTCTCCGAGCAGGTCTCGGAATGGTAGATGGCGTTACAACTCTTGTTCCAGCAGCAAAGATAGGTCATATAGGACTTTTCCGCGATCCTGTCACAAAGGAGCCTGTGAAGTATTATTCTAAGGTGCCTGATGACATCAGCGAGCGCGATACCATTATTGTTGATCCTATGCTTGCAACAGGCAGATCAGCAGTAGCTGCTATCACTGAGATGAAGCAGCTGGGCTCAAAGCACATCAAGTTCATGTGTATCATCTGCTCACCCGAAGGCGTTAAGGCAGTTCAGGAAGCTCACCCCGATGTTGATATATACGCAGGTGTTATGGACGAAAAGCTTAACGAGGATAAGTATATCGTTCCCGGTGTCGGTGACGCAGGGGACCGTATCTTCGGTACAAAGTAAAGGCATATGCAAAAAAGCAGCTGCATTAACAGCTGCTTTTTCTTATATTTGTTTAAATATTGCGGTTTACTGCGGTTAAATGCCTTACAGCATCGGGAATATCCTGTATTCTCTGAACAATGATGTCAGCCTTTGCAAGCTCCTCCGCTGAGCCGAAGCCGTAGCCGCAGCCGATTGATGGGAGTCCGTTCTGAGCGGCTGTCTCTATATCGTGGAATCGGTCACCTATGACGATGAAATCTCCATCATGGTTTGGAGCTATTTTGCGGAATATCTCATACTTTGGTATGAAATTATAGGCTTCGCAGCAGTAGAAATAGTCGAAGAAGCGGTCAAGCCTGAATACACGCTTGTGGCGTTCGAGATAGTGGAAGCGGCAGTTGCTGAGAAATATCAGCGTATAGCCGCTTTTTTTCAGCTCTGTGAGGACTTCCTCTGCGCCGTCATAGAGAGCTCCCTCGCCGCTGTCAACTCGTGCTGCCATATCCTCGCCCAGCATAACACGGGCTTTTTCGCGTATCACGGGATCAAGCTCGGGGTGGAACTGTCCCCACATATCAGTGGAGTTGAATCCGAGCCAATAGCTTATCTCCTTGTCGGTGTACTCCCTGTCAGCAATGTATCCGTTATCCGAGAGCCATTTCATAGTGCCGCGGAATGCAGGTGCATATGTCAGCATTGAGTTATGGATAGTGCCGTCGTAATCAAAGATAAGATTGGTCATTATGCCTCGATCTCTCTAATAAGGTTTATCATCTCGATAGCTCCCTCAGCGCATTCGCTTCCCTTGTTGCCTGCCTTTGAGCCTGCTCGCTCGATAGCCTGCTCGATATTCTCAGTGGTTATAACGCCGAACATTACAGGGATACCTGACTGGAGAGATACCTGAGCGATACCCTTTGCAGCCTCGTTGCAGACAAGGTCATAGTGAGAGGTGCTTCCTCTGATGATAGCACCAAGACAGATAACAGCGTCGTACTTGCCTGAGTTAGCCATTTTTGAAGCGATAAGAGGTATCTCGAATGCTCCCGGTACCCATGCGATGTCGATAGCGCCTTCGCTTACGTCATGACGCTTGAGAGTATCAACAGCTCCGCCGAGAAGCTTTGATGTGATGAACTCGTTGAAACGTGCAACAACGATACCTATTCTTGTGTCCTTTGAGACCAGTTTTCCTTCGTAAGTTTTCATAATTATATTTCCTTTCAGATTTTATATTGACTTTTTGAGCTTGTTTGTCCCCTTATTTTATAAGCGGATTTTCATAGCCGTGCTTGCCGTACCAGTCAGCCAGCATTTTTACGGTTTTCGGTCTTTTTATGCCGATATTAAATCTCATTGGCAGATCTTTGCTTCCTGATTTTACATTATTCTGGTAAATACATAAATTCTCAAAGAATCTGCCCTTTTTGTATTCATAGCTGAGATTTTCAACGGGATTCAGACCTTTGTTTCTGAATATCATCGTTCTTATGCCCTCAGGCGAAAGGCAGGTAAACTCACATGGGAGAACAAGCAGCATCAGAATAGCAAGTGCAATTGATATTCTGTCGATCTCACCCGGAATAAGGTTTACTGCAAACAGGAATACAGTTATCAGAAATGAGAGCCAGTTTGCAACGAAGGCTTTTTCTTTAGCCTTTGACCATGAGATGAACATACCAACATCGAGAATAATACTTATAATGCATAAAACGCAGATAAAGCCGAAAAAAATAGTTTTTAACATCTTCTCACCTCAGTAATTAAGAATATGTCCCATCTTGTCGCGTTTCGTTTTGAGATAGAACAGGTCGTAGGCAGTAGCATCGACCTGTATAGGCACACGCTCCTTTATTTCCAGTCCGAAGCCGCTGAGTCCGTACACCTTGTCGGGGTTGTTTGTCAGCAGTCTCAGTGTTTTGCAGCCGAGGTCGCGGAGTATCTGTGCGCCGATGTAGTATTCGCGCAGGTCTCCCGGGAATCCTAAAGCAAGGTTCGCTTCAAGGGTATCCATACCATTGTCCTGCAATTCATAGGCGCGGAGCTTATTGATAAGTCCGATACCGCGTCCCTCCTGACGCATATAGAGGAGTATGCCGCGTCCTTCCTTTTCTATCTGAGTCATAGCCGCCGCGAATTGCTGACCGCAGTCGCATTTCAGCGAGCCGAAGGCGTCGCCTGTAAGGCACTCGGAATGAACTCGGCAGAGTATATCCTGTCCGTCACCGATGTCTCCTTTAACGAGGGCAACATGGTGTTCGCCGTTGAGCCTGTTGACGTAGCCGAGAGCACGGAATTCGCCGTATTTAGTGGGAAGCTTGGTATTTGCAACGCACTCCACCAGCACATCATGTACCTTGCGGTATTCCTTCAGCGCCTGTATGGTTATGAACTTCATTCCCCACTCCTCAGCCTTTTTCTGAAGCTCGGGTGTTCTCATCATAGTTCCGTCGTCACGCATTATCTCACAGCACAGACCGCACTCCTCAAGCCCTGCTATACGCATGAGGTCAACAGTAGCCTCTGTGTGTCCCTCACGTTCGAGAACGCCGTTTTTCTTGGCTGTAAGAGGAAACATATGCCCCGGTCTGCGGAAGTCCTCGGGTTTAGCGTTTTTATCGACGCACATACGGGCTGTGAAGCCTCTTTCCTCAGCGGATATACCTGTGGTAGTCTTTACATGGTCTATTGAGACAGTGAAAGCTGTACAGTGGTTATCGGTGTTGTAGTCAACCATTTGCGGCAGATGAAGCCTGTCACAAAGCTCGGCGCTCATAGGCATACAAATGAGTCCCTTTGCGTGAGCAGCCATAAAGTTGACATTTTCTGTTGTTGCAAACTGAGCGGCACATATCATGTCGCCCTCATTCTCTCTGTCCTCGTCATCAGTAACGAGGATGATCTCGCCGTTTCTGAGAGCCTCGCAGGCTTCTTCAACAGTGTTATACTGGAACATTAAGATTACTCCTTATCTATTTTGATCTCGCCATTATCGACAGCGAAGCCGATATTGCAGTTCTCGACCTCAATGCTCAGGCTCTGTGAATTGCTCTTCTTTTCCTCGGACTTTACCTCATAGTTCTTGATACCCGTGAGCTGTATATTGCCGGTGTCAGCCTTAACGCTTATATCAGCTCCGTCGGAGCCGTTTAGTGGCAGACAGAAATGAATATTGCCTGTCTCGGCGGAAATATCTGTTTTAGCCTTGTAGGTATTGCCGTTCATCTGAATATTGCCCGTATTGCATTTTATCACAGAGGGACCTGTTATCTCATTATCGGAGAAGGTTATATTTCCCACACTGACGTCAGCAGTGAAGCTTCCCGACATTTCGGTGAAGGATATATTTCCGACGCCGCATTTAGTCCTGTAATCGGTGACATATTCGGGAACTGTGATATAGGTATCATACTCAATACGGCAGTCGGGGATATTCTTTTCCAGCCATGACTCGAGGTCCTCATTGGTCTGAGCCTCGACCAGCTTTATTTCAAGGACATTGTCCTTGATCTCTGAGACAGAACCGATATGCTCGTCGACCTCTTTGAGAGTTTCCTCGGAATCTGCAAATACCTTGTACCTGAGTGCCAAGCCTGACTGGTCGTCGCCTGAGTGCTCAACGACGATATTTCCCCCGGGGATATATACAGACATTGCATTGACAGGCTTTGGGGTCTCGATTAAATAGTTCTTCAGGAACTCTTTGTTCTGTGAATATTCCTTTTGGACGTCATCGAGGTCGATAGTGACATCGCCCACCTTTATCTCACTGCTGTTCTTGCTGTCGGCGCAGCCTGTGAGCAGAGCTGCGGTTATCAGTGACGAGGTCAGAAGTGCTTTTGCGATTTTCATAGCTTTTCTCCTTTTAATATCCGTTTTTCGCAAGAAAGTCCATAGTAATGCCGCTTGTTTTTTCAGTTTCCGCAGGCTTCATGAGCTTTTCAACGTATTTGCCGATTATATCATTTTCAAGGTTTACTATATCGCCGACTTTTTTCGTGCCGAGTATCGTCTGAGAGGCTGTGTGAGGGATAATGGAAACGCTGAATGAGGTATCCGTCACCTTTGCCACAGTAAGGCTTATGCCGTCAATGGCTATAGAGCCCTTTTCTACGATATAACGCAGTATTTCGGGAGCTGCGCTCACCGTGTACCACACAGCGATACCGTCATTTTTTATGTCTGTTATATTTCCTGTACCGTCGATGTGTCCCGATACAATGTGTCCGCCGAAGCGTCCGTTTGCTGCCATTGCACGTTCAAGATTTACGGGACTTCCTGTTGTGAGGCTGCCAAGTGATGAACGGTTCAGTGTCTCATTCATAACATCTGCGCGGAAAACTCCGCCGCTGAAATGAGTCACCGTAAGGCATACGCCGTTGACGGCGATACTGTCGCCGAGATGAGCGTCTTCAAGTACAGTTTTTGCCTGTATCTCAATGAATGAGGCGTTTCCTGACCGCTGAACGCGGCATACAGTGCCTACCTCTTCAATTATTCCCGTGAACATTTTTCACCCTGCTTTCTATGAGGATATCGTCACCGATATGTACTATGCTGCTTTGCTCCAGCATAAAGGCGTCTGTTGGTACGGGGACTCCCTGTCCTGAAACTGGTGTTTTGCTGCTGCCGCCAAAGAGCTTGGGAGCGATATATGCCTGTACCTTGCTGACTATGCCCTCATTGAGCGCTGACCAGTTAAGCTCGCCGCCTCCTTCAAGGAGTATGCTGTCAAGTCTCTCTTTGCCGAGGAGCTTCATAAGTGCGGATAAGTCCACATGACCGTCCTTTGGAGCAGTCTTTATTATGCGGCAGCCTGATTCCTCATAGCGTGAAGCCTTTTCACGGTCATCGGATATGGTGGCAATAATAGTAGGAACTTTATTTGCTGTTTTTACGATATTGCTGCTGAGTGGAGTTCTAAGAGAGCTGTCGCAGATTATTCGTATGGGATCGCGTCCGTTTTCAAGTCGGCAGGTGAGCAGAGGATCGTCCGCAAGGACAGTTCCCACACCAACCATAATAGCACTGTGTCTGAGCCTTTCCTGCTGAACATGAGCACGGGATGTTTCGCCTGTTATCCACTTTGATTCACCTGTATAGCAGGCTATCTTGCCGTCTAAGGTCATAGCGTACTTCATAGTCACAAATGGCAGTCCAGTTGTGATATAGTGGAAGAATATCTCATTGAGAGCGTCACATTCGTCTTTCAGTATACCCTCTATGACCTCTATGCCGTGGTCACGGAGTATCTCTACGCCCTTGCCTGCTACAAGGGGATTAGGGTCTGACGAGCCTATAAAAATACGCTTTATGCCGTGGGCTATGACTGCGTCGGTGCATGGGGGCTGTTTGCCGTGATGACAGCATGGCTCTAAGGTGACGTACATATCCGCGCCCTTGCAGTTTATGCCGTTTTCTTCGCAGTATGCAAAGGCAGAGCGCTCTGCGTGAAGGTCGCCGTATTTCTTGTGATAGCCCGCAGCTATTATCTCGCCCTTCCTGACGATGACAGCTCCCACCATAGGATTAGGGGAAGTAAAGCCCATGCCCTTCCTTGCAAGTATGAGAGCCTCTCGCATAAAATCTTCATTAGTCATATTTTCACCTCGTATTTTAGTTAGTTGTGAGTGCGTATCTTATTCTTTCGTATCTTTTTGTGTGTCGGGACTGCCGAAATACTTCATATAGAGGAAAAGTAATATATAGACTGCAATAAAAACAGGCAGTGTGACGAGAAACAGCTTTTTGAAATGTACCTCGCCGTTCATGAAGTAGGAATAGCCTGTTCTTACAGCTAAAGTTATGGCAAAGCAGGCGATGATATGGAGCGGATAGCGGAAGATAGTCTTCATTTTAAGTATTGAGAATGAAGCGCCGTAAAGTATAGAAGCCGTCAGCCATATTATTACAGACCTCATGGTGTCGTTGATACCGTTGTCAAAGATTATCATGGGTGTAAATATGAGTGTACCAAAGCCGATAGCAAGGAAAATATTCCGCAGAGTATTTTTCATGATAACCTCCTTATCTCCGAAAATAGAAAAAGCCCCGTATATCGGGGCTTGAAGTCATATACTGCACTATGCGCGCGGTTTATCTTCTTTCATCCGGACTTTACCGTCGGCTTCGGAATCTCACCGAATCAACCCATAAGGCTCGCAGGCTATACTGCCGGTAGGGAATCGCACCCTGCCCCGAAGATACTCTTAAAAGTTGAGAGTTAAGAGTTGAGAATTGAGAGTTAATGTGTCTGCTTCGCAGACTTATTTAAATAACATCGCCGTAAGGCGATACAATAACTCTCCACTCTAAACTGTCAACTCTCAACTGATATTATATCACTGTGTTATAGATTTGTCAATATCCTATTGACTAAAATTATAATTTGGGATATAATATAAGTAATGTATCCTCAATAAACGCCGCAAGGCGGTTATTGCCCCGAACTCTGTTCGGGGAGCGCAAATTCTTTATAAAATTCGGAATTTGCGCATCGCATTTCTTTATGTCATGCTCATTTTGCCCATTCATGTTGAGCAGACATTAAGTATTACATCATAAGGAGTGTTTTTAATGAGCGAATGTACACACGATTGCTCAAGCTGCGGAAGCGACTGCGGAAGCAGAACAGAGCCCCAGAGCCTTCTGGAGCAGCCAAATAAAATGAGCAATATCGGCAAGGTCATCGGCGTTGTCAGCGGTAAGGGCGGCGTTGGTAAGACTCTTGTATCTTCATTGCTTGCAGTTTCCATGCAGCGTCTCGGCAAGAATGTAGGCATTATGGACGCTGATATTACAGGTCCGTCTATACCAAAGGCTTTCGGTATCCATCAGAAGGCTGACGCCTGCGAGTTCGGCATTATCCCTGCCAAGAGCAAAATGGGACTGGACATCATGTCTATAAATCTTCTTCTTGAGAACGAGTCCGATCCTGTTGTATGGAGAGGTCCTGTTATTGCAGGA
>NZ_JAIKXF010000063.1 GCF_024684275.1 Ruminococcus sp. | reverse complement strand
AAGGTCATTCTTATCTGAATCACGCGCTACTGCGCTAAACGGAACGTACTGTGCCAGCATAAACGCTGAGATAGCTAAAGCTGACGTCTTCTTAATCATTTTTTTCATAAATTCAACCTCCTAAGATTATTCCTTTTCATTATTTTCTTCCGTTCTGCTGTTCACATATGCAAACATCAGCAGCCCGGCAAGTAACATTGCGGATATGCCGAATACAGTGTATCCTGTCATCGGCTTGCTGCCTGCCATAGGCAGCTGGAACGGGGATTTGTCAAGAAAAATGGAAAATTCATTTTTACCCGAACTAAAATCGGCTGTTATTGAAGCTGTTCCATATCCTGTTGGCGGTTCAATACACGTTATAGTGTATTCGTTGCCATAATCAATATCAGCTTCAACGTTTGTCCATGATACAGAGCCGTTACTGTTGATCTTCGCAACCTCTCTGCCTTTTCCGTCAATCAGTACAAATTTGCCACCTTTAAGCTTATTTGCACCTGATATAGCCTGTTCTGGATCATTTGAATCCTGATCCTTCTTACTATATACATTTATGATCAGTGTTTTTTCAACTGGCATAGGATTATTCTGCGAGTAGTATACATTGAACTTTTCATCTTCAAATATATAACCCTCGACAACTGCCTTATCCGGAGTGTAATTATCTACTGAAGGTGATCTGTATTTATAACTCATTCCATACTGATATGGATCATGATGATGATTAATTCCTCCTTCAATTAATTCAATAGGTATTAGTTCACCACGTTTATTTGAGTCATTATCATTAAGAGCATACATATAATCAACATCAATGTAAATAATAGACGACTTCCAATCAGCGTAGAGATTGATAGTACCTCCATTTGAGCCTTGTACTATCGTTTCCTCTGTTACAGTTGAACCTGCATCATTTTTCCAGCCTACAAGACGATAATCCTTTTTTACAGCTCTCGGCATTGAGTCATACTTGTTTGAAACAGCATTGAAGCCATACTCTCTGCCAATAACACATACCTTTGTTGCCACTGGTTCGGTGTCTTCATGCTCAGCATAAAATTTAACCGTAACAGTTTCTGGTGTTTGCCTGTAATATATGTAGTATGTTGCTGTCTGACCTGATGTAAGCGTGCCGGAAACAAATTTGACTTCTTTTTCAATCTTTCCTACACCGCTCTCTGCGTCTTCAAGCTTTGTTCGCCTGATTAGCTGATAAGTTCCGAGCGCAGTATTAATATCGCTTTCCAAATTATAGTCTCCGTCTGCAGTCGCTGTAACAGGAGCAATTATTGATGCCTGATTAAGCGGTACTCCGCTGACGTCACACTCTACAAAGTTTACGATAATGTTATTTCCGTCAGGTATCTTTGTGTATGTGACCGTTTCCGTCTTACCTTTGTATGTCTTGCCTGTATTAGGATCATAAATATTCTCTGTCAACCCATTTCTGATAAATTCTTCGGTGGCCTTTAACGTTATAAAAGGCTTATCCGGAATATAACCCGTTATATCAGGTGACCTTCTGTAGAACTCAGCATCCTTTGTCAGGGCGATATCGAATGTATCCGTATCGTCATAGTATCTTGTCTCATCAGGTGAGTAATAAGTTTCATACAACACTGGTGTTGCCTCAGAAGATACTTTTGTTTTGTATTCTATCTTCAGCTTATATGTTATAGGTCGGTATCTTCCGACAACATATACATCGTTATCACCCATTATGTACTTGCCGTTACTATCGGGTTCAACAGGCCATTCCCATGTATAGTCATCGTATCCTGAAGGATAAGTCGATGAATCCGGCTCATATTGAGCTGTTTTATCTGTTATCTCCTGACCATTCGTATATGTAGCTGTATCAATCGCTTCAACCGTTTCTATAGTACCAACGCCTGTATATGAATCATGTGAATAGACCTGATACATATAGTGAACTTCATGTGCAGTCTGATTTACGCCCGAAGCAGTGATATTGATATTGTTCGTAAAAGCGCTTACCGGGATAGTAATTGTTATAATACCATCCTTCTTGACCACATCTGCCGCTGAAACAGTTTCATTTGTTGTAGCATACTTAACTTCAACGGCCTTTTCGTCAGGCAGATCTTTTCCGTCAGCAGCTTTAAGCTCAAGAACATAAGCATCGCCTATCTCACTGAGAATGAACTTATCATTACCGTTGCCGTCAACTCTTGCTGAACCCGTTTCGCTCGGAGCCCATGTTGCCGTTTTTGTAACATTATCCTCCTGATAAGCATACTTAACGTCGTTTTGCACGATATCAGTCAGCGTTTTGCTGACCGTATATCTTACCTTAACAGGTATCTGAGCGCTGTTTTTCGCGGATGAAACTGACGGTATCACGACCGCCTTTTCCGCGTCGTCCGAGCTGAGAACTCCGACCACTGAGCATATACTGTCTTCGGTGAACTTAGTCGGCGTTGCTGTTACAGCTATCGGCTCATTAACGAAGGATTTCTCACAGTTCTGAGCATCTGTGAAAGCTGCCGTACCTGCATTCGTGACCGTTGTATCATAATCGACTATCAACGGATTATTCGGAGTACTCAACGTAAAGGATTCCTTCTTGATAGCCACATTAGCATAATCTGAAGCAGGATTATAAGCAACATATCTCACATCATCAGATTCCGTTGTTGTACCTGAATGAGACAGCTTTACAGCTGTTATGCCTGCGGTCTCCTCATTTATGACTTTGTCAAGCAGCGGTATATCATTGCCGCCGACTAAATTGGTTTTAGGTTTTAGCTTTACAGTGTATGAAGCATCACCTTGGACACTGTAATGATAAGTACGTCTTTTAGTGGTATAACTCAATCCTGCAACTGGTTCAAAGTCATCCTCTGTTGTCTTTACTTCATTTATTGAAGTATCTGGCAGATTAACATTATATGTTACTTTCTGACCTGTCGAGATTCCACTGCCTGCATTGAATATATCGAAATACTGTGAAAAATCTTCTTCAAGGGTAAAGCCGCTGATATTATAGCTACTTTCAATATCAGTTTTCAGCTGTGTTTCCTTTGTAGAAACCTGACTTGAAGTTGCTGTATTGGAAGTCTCACTGCCATAAACATAACCGCCTTTAATTCCAAGCTTTGTGATTCTTACTGAACCGTTGCCTGTGCTCTCATGTTGAAGAGTTCCATTTGTTGTTGAATCGATATATTCCGGAAGCGGGTCAGTATAAAGTCCTTTTACCTCACTTTTTCCACCTCTTCCTGGAGTACGTGTTTTATCGCCCAAAAATGAATAATTTGTGACAGATGTTTCGCCATAATTTGTATCTGCTGTATGGTCAGGAGTATCTGCATCATAACCATCAGGATGACTTACAGAACCTATATTCAAAAATCCACCAACAGTTCCACCACCACCGCCTCCAGCTATTAATTTAATGTTATCGTTAATAATAATTTGCGAATGACCGCCTCCGTATGCTCGATTTTTCGTATCTGGAGTCAGATCAAAAGTAGTACCACTATAACCTTTTATTCCAACTCTTACTTCTGCTGAAGTAAGACTGGAAATATATAAATATCCGCTTTCATAAGCACCTTTTCCACCTACACCAGGGGTTGACATAAGGTTATCTCCACCTGTTCCGCCATCTGCTCCCCAAGCTTCTATAAAATAATATCCCGGTTCAAGATTAACAGAAATAGCGTTATCCTGATATTTATCATTATCTTCGCTGTTATCTCGCGTTCCGTGAGTTATAGAGGTTTTAGCATCACTTTTTATGTCATAGGCAACCGGATCATAAACATAGAAGGTCTTGTTTATTTCCTCTTTGCTCTTGACATTCAGATTGACCTTGAAATCATAAGTGCCGCCTGTCTTATCGTATGTCAGAGATTTCTTCGGCTTTACTACAAATCCGTCTAACTGCAAGCCGTCAATTACCTGTACAACAGACTGTGCTGAAAGCGTTGTGGGAGGAATCTTTGAATTAGGTGTGCCTACTGAATTTACACCGTCGGTTTTCGGGGTAACGTCTATCTTGACATCATATCTGTAAGCGCCCTTTGTGGAATAATGAGTATTATATGCCGTGAATTCCGTTGACTCCCCCGAAAGTGTAACATATGGCTCTGATATTGACGTGGTAAAATCGTTTTTATCACTGTTACCGTCAACAGAACCAATAATGTCACTTGCACCATAATTCTCGTTTACTTTTACTGTAAACGAATTAGCCTCTACCTTATACCTGTACGGTACATTTACATGTCTGATACTGTAATCATCATCTTCGTTTTCACCTATAAACTCACATTTTTTAGTGCCTGACGTACAGCTGAAAACATTATTATTTGATGTATAGCCGAATATCGGCACATCATTACCGCCCATGAACGCATCCTCAGGCTCTAATTTCAGAGTAATTGTAATTGTGTTCTGTGGCTGTCCCATTTTAATACCGCCGGATATAGGCGCTACAGAACCTGTTATGTTTATATGTTTACCTGTTCCGTTATTTGTCAGAGGGGTATTGCTACCGTTGACATTGTTATTATAGCTTTGAGATACTACCTTAAAATCCGATGATACATCGCCCTCAATAGTAACGCTGTTCAGATAACTGTAATCAGCAGCTGTCGGCAAGTATCTGATAACTATCGCTCCGCCTATATCAGCATTGTCATTGCCGTCTTTATCAATAAAATAAACGGTATTTTCGATATCAGCGTTGCCTGTATTGAATGGGTGGAATCCCTTAATTCCGTTGCCGTTTCCGTCATCTCCGGCTGCAACATATGATGAACCGCCGCCTCCGCCTCCGACATTTCGGGCGTCCATAGGCTCGTTCTGCATTCCGCCGCTACCGCCTGCGAATCCAGCACCGCCTCCGCCTCCGCGGAAGTTACCGGCACCGCCTACGCCTCGACGAAGAGCTTGATGATATGTTCTCTGCCAGTCATTCGGATAAGATGAAGCCTCCAGAAAACCTATGAAACTCTTAACTATCTCACCAGGTCTGTCTGTACCGCCTTGTCCGGCGTATGCACCTCTTGTACCCGATGTAGAACCGTTTTCGCCTGCATAGTATTTTCCTATATAGCTTCCGTATGTAGAAACTGCAGTGTCAAAGTTACCTATGTAAGGTACTTCACCGCTTAAACTGCTGCCATTATAGCCGCCTTCACCGCCGTTGGGTTTTCCTTCTCCGCCAAAAATGACAGACAAGCCATTAAGGCTATGGAGCGCAGCACCAGCGCCGCCTCCGCCTCCGCCTCCGGCTATCATCAGTACCTTTTTCGGATTGTCTCTTAGATTAGTGTCCGGTTCTGGTACAGGAGGTGCATTTGTCGGTTCCTGGATAAGTGATTCTTCCGTAGGTAATTTATCGAGCAGATAAACAGCTGAATATCCGCCGCCTGCACCTACTGAAAAAACAGCTATGTCTCCGGCACCGCCGCCGATACCATCAGTACCGCCGCCTGTTATACTTCGTGTTTCGCTTTCACCTTTACTGCCTATCTCATAAACGAGTTTTTTCCCTATATTACCGTTAGCTTCACTAACTTCAAGCGTTCCGTAAACAAAGCCGCCGCTTCCACCCTTTCCGCCTTTGAAGGTCAACGGGAAAAGCGAGCTTCCTTCTCCGCCGTCACCTCCCCATAATTCAATCAGGTAGGTTCCGGCCTTATCAAGTAAATAAGTGCCGTCTGTGCTTTTTAGCCGGCTTTCACTGACATCAGAGTAAGAATAATCAGCAGTTATTTTTGAAGTAAATGTAAATGTTCCGTCGCCGTTATCAACAAGCGTATCGTCATGATTAAGCCTTGCAGACTCGCTTCCAAGTGATACAGAAGGAAACGGAACCGAACCTTCATGATTCGCTGAGGTAGCAGCCTTTGATATAACAGGCATTGCAAAAGCGATCTGTTCAATACTCAACATAGCTGAAAGAACAAGTGACCAAATTCTGTTTTTATTTTTCGTTTTCAAAAGCTTCACCTCTTTAACGATATAAGTAACTGTTTTGTCTTATCTACATTTAAATCATAAAATTTTTGTCTTTATAGTATGCTTTATTATAACCGTGTGAATATATTTTGTCAATATATAACCAGATAAAAATATTATAACACAGTGAATTTTGTAAGTCACGACAAGTTACGACAAATATTTTCGTTATTTCTTACAACTAAATATGAACGTATTGTTTCTTATTATTTAACACAATTATTTTCCACACCGTATATATTCTTTGGCTTCAAAATATAATTTCAGAATTTTATAATACTTGTAGTATATAAATTAAAATACAATACGTTTTTCAATCTTTCTTATTTCAAAAATCCCTCTCTGATTGGAGAGAAAAAAATCAGCTGTAACTTTTTTTAAGATACAGCTGATAATTTTTATTTACCGATACAATTCATAATGACATTCATCATCATTTCTTTCTCCGCAGACTGAGATTCGGCTACCATATAATAAATTTTTAAATAAGAGTCTTTAATAACGCTCGAAAAAAATTCATCTTTTTAACACATTTTTCTATTGAATTACTTCGGTTAACCGTTATAATATCGAGAATCATTTTACACATCTGATGTTCCATTGCTGTGTAAGCGGTGTGTAGTGCTGCATATAGTTGTGTAAAAGGAATGTCGTAAAATAGAGGCAAACGGACATTTTACACACCTACACGGCATTTTTTCAATTTCATCTGAGATTTTTTCTGTTGAGTATATCAATAGAAATCATATTTTCCTCAGCGCTGCTTCGACGATAAGAATTATCATTTCTTTTTTCATAGATTCTGTACATTTTTAAGAATCCTCGTAGCAATAGCCACTGCTGCAAATCTCTTTTTCCTCTGCAACTTTTTCTTTCCCTGTTCTAAGGGCGCACTTATATACCACTTACATGGTATGTGCGCTATGCAAGAACCGAAAATATTTATAAATGTTCATCTGTATTAATAGATACTAATTTCGAAACACTTCTCTATCAGATTGACAAAGAAAAATGTTTTGTGCTATAATTAATGTGAGTAAATATATTATTTGATATGATTTTACTTATATGAAAGGTAGCCATTATGGATAGAATAGATGCCCTGAAACAACTTGTCAAACGTTTCTATGATAATTACAAAGCTTACAAGAAGGATACATATAATGAACACTCCTGCCGAGATGAGTTCATAAACCCATTTCTTGAAATTCTCGGTTGGGACGTAACCAACAAAAAAGGTTTAGCACCGCAGTATAGAGAAGTAATTGCCGAATATCACGCAAATTCAAGCGATCGTCCCGACTACTCTCTTACACTGAGAGGCGTATCCAAGTTCTTTGTTGAAGCCAAGAAGCCTCATGTTGATATTAGTAAAGACCCTTCTCCTGCTGTTCAGGCAAGGAAGTACGGCTGGAACGCAAAGCATAAGATAGCTGTTCTCACGAACTTTGAGTATTTCATCATCTACGATACTACCACTGTACCGAATGATAATGATAAATGCTCTGTTTCACGCTACCGCATCTATAAGTACACCGAATATGTTGAGAAACTCGATGAGATAACCAAATTTGTATCGAGAGATTCTGTTTACAGTGGTGAGTTTGACAAGTATTTTAGTGAGACATTTGCAGGCGCAGGAAGTCAGAAACAGCAGGTAGATGTCATATTCTTAAAGCAGATAAATGATTGGCGTATCGCATTAAGTAATGAACTGTATGCCAAAGGCGGACGCTATACCTCTCTTGATGTTTTGAATGATGTTGTTCAGGAATTTATCAACCAGATCGTATTTATCAGAATATGTGAGGATAAGAACCTCCCTCTATATCACAAGCTGAAAGATACAATTACTGATCCTGCAACACTACAAAAAGAATTGGAAGCTCTCTTCCGTGATGCAGATAAAAGATACAACTCCGGTATGTTCTCCGGTGATTATATCATTTTTGACCTCAACAATAGTGTTATCGCAGATATGATAACAGGATTGTATTATCCTCAAAGTCCATATTTGTTCAGCATTATTGAACCTAATATGCTCGGTAAGATATACGAGATGTTCCTGACAGAGCAGCTCACTATACTTGATAACGGTAAAATAGGGCTGGCTCAGAAAAAAGACTGCCTTAATCGTTCTGTTGTTACCACTCCTACCGAAATCGTAAAGTATATGGTAGAGAAAACACTCTCTCGCCTTTGTAACGGCAAAACGCCCAACGAAATATGTGAACTTAACATTGCCGACATAGCTTGTGGCTCAGGAGTATTTCTTGAAGAAGTATTCCAGTATTTACAGTCTTATTGCGTAGAGTGGTATCTTGAAAATGATAAGTCACACCTGATAGAGATAGACAACGGAGGATACAAGCTTCCTCTTGAAGAGAAGAAAAGGCTCCTCTGCTCCTGCATCTACGGTATTGACATTGATATTCACGCTGTTGAGGTCGCTAAGTTCTCTCTTCTTATAAAGCTGATAGAGAATGAAACCGCTCCCTCTGTTAAGGCAGTAACCCCTATATTGCCTGATCTCAGCACTAATATTCTTCATGGTAATTCATTGGTCAGCGATGCGGAGCTGAAAGGGATAAAATGCACAGATGAACAGCTTGTTGAGATCATTCCGCTTAATTGGGACGAACTTGTTGTAAAAAGTTTCGATGCTATCGTGGGAAATCCGCCTTATGTCACCACCGAGGATATTCATTCTCTTATTCCTGCACCTGAATTTGATATTTATAAGAAGAAATACAAAACTGCTCATAAACAGTTCGATAAATACTTCATCTTCCTCGAAAGGGCTTTGCAGAAAGTAAAAGAAGACGGATATGTTTGCTACATAGTGCCGAACAAGTTCTTCAAGATAGGCGCAGGTGCAAAACTCCGTGATTATATTGCTAAAGCAAAATATCTTGTCAGCTTGGACGATTTTGGTGCAGCACAGTTATTTGAAGATAAGACAATATACAGTTCTATTATACTAATGCAGAAAAAGGCTCAGGACACCTTCAAATACACAAATGTTGATTCAGCCAATAATTTGTGGCTCGGTAAGCCAACAGACAGTATAGAACTGAACAGCTCGTTACTTGATGAACTGCCGTGGAAGCTCACATCTGACTTTGAGTTTTTGGAGATACTCAAGAAGATCGAGCCTGTATCTGCTCCGCTTGATCGTTTTGCAGAGATTTTCAATGGTATACAGACCAGTGCCGAAAGACCACAGCCTATCTATTGGTTTGCAGGCGATGAAATACTCAGCGAAGATGACGATACTATAACAGTCAAGAAGGAAGAAAAGGTCTATTCTATTGAGAAGAAGATACTCAAACCTTACTTCAAACCCACCAAAAAAGCAGAAAAGGGGCTTACAACGTATAACAGTCTATCAACTGATAAGAAGATCATCTTCCCTTATGACAGCGAAGGTCACCTGATTCCTATTGAAACGATGAAGGCTGATTATCCCGGAACATACGCTTATCTCTTAGATTATTATGATAGGTTAGTACCTAAGTGTGTATCAAAAGAAGGAATAAGAGATGTTCCCAATGCCACAGCCGATACCTGGTATCAGTACGGCAGAACACAAGCGTTGACAGCGTTTATTGATACACCTAAGCTCATAGTTAAGGTCATGGCAAAAGATAACCCTATGTATGCTATGGATAAAGCTGATATGCTTATCGCTTCCGGTGGAACGGCAGGATACTGTGCTGTTGCTAAGAAAGCCGATAGTTGTTATGATCTTGAATACATACAGGCTTGGCTTGCCAATTCCTACACCGAGAAGATTTTCAATATCGTCGGCAGTGATTTTGAAGGCGGCTTCATTTCAAGAGGTACATTTGTATTGTCATCACTTCCGTTCGTAATGCTGAACTTTGATGATCCGAAACAAAAGGCATTATACGTCCGAGTAGTTGAAGCAACCCGTGAAGTGTATACTATCAACGATAAGCTTGCAGAAAAACCTGCAAAGCAAGTTGAAACTACTCTTATACGCAAGAAAACTGCTCTGATCAAGGAGATAGATGAACTTATTTCCTGTGTTTACAGATTAGAGTTTTAAAGAAGGTAATTATTATGAGACTCAAAAAGGATAGTTCCGAACAGAAATTAAGAGGAGCATATTATACGCCATTGCAACTTGCCAATGCAATGGTGAGCCTTGTTGCGCCTCAAAATATTGCTAATGTATTAGAGCCAAGCTGCGGAGATGGAGTGTTTCTTGACAGTCTCATGTCTTTGAACCTTATCAATGACATTCCAAATGTCACTGCTGTTGAGATAGAGCCTGACGAAGCAGAAAAAGTCGGTAATAATTATAAGTACAATGCCAATGTTCATGTTCTAAATGAAGATTTCTTGGACTTTTATCAGAGAGTATACGGAAAAGAGAGCTATGATCTGATTTTGGGCAATCCCCCATATATTCGTTACCAGTATCTCACCGAGGAACAGCGTGAAATACAGTCAAGCATACTCACTTCTCATGGAATGAAGTCCAATAAGCTGATAAATGCGTGGGTAGCCTTCCTTGTGGCTTGTGTTCAGTTGCTTTCTGAGAACGGAAAAATAGCATTTGTCATTCCAGCGGAGATACTTCAAGTAGTTTATGCCGAAGATTTGCGGCTTTTTCTCTCCAATCAGCTCTCAAAAATCACATTACTGACATTTGAGCAGCTCGTTTTCCCTGATATTGAACAGGAAATACTTGTTTTCATCGGAGAAAAAGATAAGGAAGAGAAAGGCATACGTATAATAGAACTTAGCAACCTCGAAGATTTCAAGAAACTCGACCTTAATTCAAATGGCTTCCAGAAGCTAAAGCACGTTAAGGAAAAATGGACAAAGTATTTTGTCTCAGCGGAAGAAATAAAAGTGATCCAGTCTATTCGTGATGATAAGCGATTCACAAAATTCTCTGATTTGGCACTAATCAACGTGGGCATCACCACAGGAAACAATACTTATTTTTCTGTTGACAAAACAACAAATGAGCGATATGACCTCACTTCTGTAACGCTTCCGCTTATTGGCAGAAGTTCTCACGCTCACGGTATATACTTTACTGACAGTGATTGGCAGGAGAACATACAGGATAATAAGAGAGCAATGCTCATAAGTTTCCCTGATACACCGTATGAAGAATATCCTGCAAAACATAAGGAATATATCGAACTTGGAGAGAAAAGCGGAGAAAACAAGGGCTATAAGTGTTCTATCCGTGACAGGTGGTATATTGTTCCTTCGGTATGGATACCAGATGCTTTCTTTCTCAGAAGGAATAACCTCTATCCTAAGTTTGTGCTGAACCGATGCAATGCAGTTTCAACAGATACAATGCACCGTATTAAGTTTAACGAGAATATTAACGCTGAAAATGTTCTCCTGTCGTACTATAACAGCATTTCCTTTGCATTCACGGAAATATGTGGAAGAAGCTATGGCGGCGGTGTGCTTGAAATTCTCCCCGGAGAAGTCGGTAATATAATGCTGCCAGTGGTTAAAAATATTGATGAAGCCCTGAAAAAAGAGCTTTTAGAGCGAATTGACACCATCGTTCGCAATGATGAAGATATAGAAGTAGCTCTCGATCTTGTAGATCAGAGACTCCTTGTTGAAGTATTGGGTATTGATAAGAATATCTGCGCCTCCTGCCGACAGATTTGGAAGAAGATGCAGAGACGAAGGCTGAGCAGAGGATAATAATTAATATATGGTATACAAAGAGTATGAATTGGAAAAACGTATAGAATACTTTATAAACCAAAAATGTGAAACAGAGCAATGGGACTTTAAGCAAGAGTGGCATGAAAAAACAGAAGACCTTATAAAAGATATAGTATGTTTTACCAATACAGTTCATGATAGGGATTGCTACATAATATTTGGTGTATCCGACGATTACCAAATCGTAGGTATGTCTAAAACTCGTAGAAAGCAAGCTGATATAATAGATACTCTTAATAATCTTCATTTTGCAGGTGACATCGTTCCGCAAATTGAATTACAAACCATATTTCTAATTGGAAAAGAAATAGACGTACTGATTATAAAAAACACTGATCTTACACCAATCTACTTGAAAAAGCAGTATGGACGAATGAAAGCGGGATGCATTTATACTCGTATCCAAGATAAAAATACACCTAATGATGGTAATGCTGAATACTACGAAATAGAAATGTTGTGGAAGAAACGACTTGGACTAACTAAATCACCTCTTGAATTCATATATGACAGTATGGAGAATAAACTAAACTGGAAAGAATACGAAGAGGATTGGTACCATATTTACAAACCCGAATATGTCATCCATACCTATTGTGATGATGAGGAGTATACTGACCATCGCAGAAGAGACGAATTCTATTCTTATTCTCAGGTGAATGAAGCTACTTCATTTATGCTTCTTGATATTATAGCAAATCGCACCGTGTTGAAAGGATACCAAATTGTGTGCCTTGATAGTGGAAGATTAACTATTCCTGTGCCTGAATGGGGATTTATCAAACAAGGCTATCATTCGTATGATAAAATATCATATAAATATTATTCTAAGGGGACAAAACGCTATACTCTTCTAAAATTTATGTATGATCCTGACAACGGTGAAGAACGGTACGCTTATAGCAACTTGATGAATGTGGTATTGATATTTGACTCCGAAGATGAACGACTTGCTTTTGAAGACTATATTACATATAATTATGAAGATTTCAAAGATCGACTCTCTAAAACGGAGCGATATGATCACATAAAAACAGATAGTGATAGACGGACAGAGGTTTATAGAGAGGAATTGAACACAGGTTTTGTTCTTAATGAAATGCTTGCAGAATATAGAAAAGAATATAGTAATTTATAAAAATCTACAGCTATTCCCGAAGGCACAACAGATAATTTAATATTATTTTTTCAGTAAGGAGAATAACAAATGAAAAGTTTAGGTATTGCAATTAAAAAGGGAGAAATATGGTATTCCTTTATTGAAGGTACAAATAAAGAAGTTGCAATTATTGGTGAGACTGGAAAGCAAAACTACAGACCTGAGTCAACTAAACTGATGTTGGACTTTGATAATATTTTCACCGAATTGCTCGCAAAGTTTAAACCAGATGTTGTTTCATATAAATTATCCTTAGATATAACGATGAAACAAATTCCATATATGCATTATTCTTTAGGTGTTCTTAATTTACTTTGTCAGCAGAAAGATATTACATTAATAGAACGGTCAAATCGTTGGATCACGGCTAACAAAAACTCAAAAATACAAGCATTTGAAAAACAGTATCCTGACTGCAACTATAAGAACGAAAAACTTGCTTCTTCTGTAATGGCTTGGTATGCTTTAGGAGAATAATATGAATATAAAAAATGATTATTCAGGAAACAATCTTGGAAAGTATTATTTGATTCAGAAACTTGGAAATGGCGGATTCGGATCAGTATATAAAGTTTTTGATAAAATACTAGGTGTAGAGAAAGCACTTAAGATTATGGAAGTCAGTAATCCTAAGGAAGCTTATAAGCTTTTCAGCGAAGCTGCTATACCGTATAAATGCAAACATAATAATGTAATTAAAATTAATAGTGGAGAAATAGTTGAATTTAACGGTGAACTATTGTTTGTTATTGATATGGATTTGGCAAATGGTAAGTCTATAGACAGTATATTAAAATCATCATATCTTTCTGTAAACCAAAGTTTAGAGATAGTAAGAAATATATTGTTTGCAGTGGAATATTCTCATTTGCAAGGTATTATTCATCGAGATATTAAGCCGGCAAATATCTTAATTGATAATGAAATTCCTAAATTAGCAGATTTTGGACTTTCAACTGCTTTAGGGAAAACTATCATTCCGTGGAGATGGTATGTAACTCATGCCGCTCCAGAAACATTTTTTGATAATTCAATAGCAACAGTCCAAACTGATATTTATGCCCTGGGAATGACTTTATACCGGATGGTAAATGGAATATCTGATTGGGAATTGTTCCTACAATCAATTCCCGATGTAAAAAAATCAATAGAATCAGGAAAACTAATAAACAAGCTGCCGATGTTACCATTCATACCCGAAAAAGTTATAAGAATAATAAAGAAGGCGTGTAATATAGATCCACAAAAGAGATACAGTTCTGCAAGTGAAATGCGAAATGCCATTGAAAAACTTCAACCATTATACTCTTGGATTAAAGTTTCTGAATTTAATTGGATAGGCTCTTCTGTGGGGAATCCTCAAAAAGAGATATACATTGAACCCAATAATAAGTTCATTAAAGTATCGATTTATAACAATAATAGAAAATCCTCCAGTGATTCAAAAAAGTTTACAGAAATGATGCAAGCAAAAGACTATGTATACAACTACATAAAACAAACTACAATAAAGTAACACTTGTTCAAATTGACTTGTATCACTTCAAAATCATATATAACCAACGGCTGCACCCGAAGGCACAGCAGATGATCCTCAAATATAAACCATACACTCAAACACTGCTTCTCTCGCCATACTTATAAAGCAGTTCTCCATACCGAGCATCTTCTCGGTATCGGAAGCAAGGACAGCTTTCTGATAGCAACTGTCAGTTTGCTTCCAAAGCTCCACCTGACGGGCGATAGCTTCACTGACTTTCGGTTCCATATCATCGAGGTACTGTACGATCTTACCCTCATTTACGAACCTGCGAAGCCTGTCGGTGCAATGGCTGTCAGAGAAATGAAGATGATACCTTATGAAGTCTGTATGGTAGGTCTTGCTCTCCTCAGTGTGCGTATCGATGTTGAAGTGGGTGACGGTCACGGTATTGGTGTCCACTCTCCACAGCGGAACGTATTTCTTTTTCAGTGGGTTATATGCGGTCTGTTCACTTGTATATCTGCTCATAAAAAAGCCTCCTACTTATCGTTCAGATGTATCAGCGAGCGTTGATAATAATTGACTCATTTTGTCCGCTGATATGATCTGCACATCGGTGAAAAACGAATAAATACAAGGGTATGTCGAATGCTTTTTGTCCGCTATTTGTCCGCTAAGGGTGCAAAAACTTAGCAAAAAACAGCATAAACGGACTTTTGTAGATTGTTGTATATACCGCTCAGACTGCCCACTCTGCACGGAACTTTTGCCCACACTCTCCGCTTCTGCCCACGGTGCTGCCCATAAGTTAAATAATGTGATATACTTGATTTAGCACGTTGAGAAACGTGACTAAAATCAAGGAGG
>NZ_JAIKXF010000055.1 GCF_024684275.1 Ruminococcus sp. | reverse complement strand
TGTTCGCTGCCGACTGCCTATCAGGAATTCAAAAACACAAGAGAGATGTACGGCAAGACTGTCGGGATACGTTACTATCACTTCGTACAGTCTCACCCCAGCGGCTACAATATCGCTCCCGAGAGGGCTCACAAGATAGCAGTTGAATTCGCGGGTAGAGCCTTCCCTGGACACGAAGTTGTAGTTGCAACTCATATCGACGCCGATCATATACACTCACATTTCGTACTCAATGCAGTCAATGCTGAGACTGGTTTGAAGTATCACTCGAACAAGTTCACACTGCAAGACCTGCGGCAATTGTCAGACGAGATATGTCAGAAATACGGAGTTACAACTCTCATCAAACCTGAGCTTCACAAGCAGAGCAACGGCGTCACTAACGGCGAGTATCGTGTTGCAATGCGTGGTGAGAGTTGGAAAATGGATCTCGCAAATACCATTGAAGCAGTCATGAAAAGAGCTAAGAGCAAGAAACAATTCCGTTTCTACATGAAGCAGTACGGCTACGATGTCAAATGGGAGGACAATCGTAAGTATATCACATACACTTGTCCCAACGGAAGGAGATGCCGAGACAACAAGCTTCACGAAGCAAAATACAGGAAGGAGAATATGGAATATGAGTTCAAAATTAGACAAATTGAAAGCTGCCTCCAAAGAGAACATGCAGGAGGCACAGGACATACCAACTATGGTCTGCGTCCAGGAAAGCAACTGGCAGGCAGTGATATCACAGCTGGAATTGCTGACGGATACACTGTTGGAAGTCAAGGCTCAAACAGATGTGACCATGACGTATGCACAAATGAAACTGTACCTGAAAAATCAGCAGACGATATACAATCAGTTGCTGGAGCAGGGGAAGGAGCTACAGGAGCTGACGTTGCAAAACGGTGCTGTTGACAAACCCATGTTTTTGCAATAAAAAACAGCCCGAATAGCTTTCGGACTGAAATAATAACTGAATATTGATGTAAAATAGTATCTCTACAAGCCTTTTTAAGTTTAAGGCGCATGCCGATAAGAGGCATTGCTCGGTAACTCGTTCAATGCCCCTCTTTCGAGTGCGTCTTAAATTATGCTGTTCTTTTTGATGAGAGAAATTTCCCTCGCACCATATTTTTCGTAGCCGCATAGCTTCATAGTACTCAGGCGTTCCGGCATGTTGCATTTGTTTTTCTTTGGCTTCTTCATGAAGATGACGTTCAATCCGTCTGCCAATTTTCGACTTACCTATACATTTTTCCTTATGTGGACAGTTTTGACACTCTGATTTTTTTGCAGCATAACGTTTTACGCCTTTACCTTTACAATAAGATGAATACTTTAGTATTCTCCCTGCGGGACAAAGATAACAATCATTGTCGGTATCATATATGAAATTATTGGGCGAGTATTCTTCAGTATAATTACAGTTAGGAGTAGGTTTCTCTCGTTGCGGTATATATGCTGCAATATCTTTTTTTATCATTGCTTCATATACTTCTCGACTGTCATATCCGCCATCCGCACAGATTGCATCAGGAGTGAAACCGAATTTTTCAATTTGGTACTCGATTCGTTTAACGTGAGGAACAGAATCCTTGATATTTCCAGCAGTAACAAAAACATCAGTAATCATTCCATGCTTTGAATCGCAGGTCTGATGATTCAGATAGTGAAATCCTGTAGGCTTTCCCGGACGCTTCATCAGTCCGCATTCAGGATCTGTAACGCTTTTGGTGATTTCTTTAGTTTTTGCAGTATCATATTCAACAGGCTCTTTGATAAGACCAAGCTCATACGCTTCACGATCAAGCTTCTGTATATATTCACTTGGAGTGTCGGGTACTTCAATAACCTCACGGAGATCATTACGTGCATTCGCTCTGATGTGTGTAGAGTCAGTTAGAAGGAGCTTGCCATCAATAAGACCTGCCTCGAAACACTTACGAACGATCTCATCAAAGACATCTCTAAAAATTGTTGTACCATCAAATTTTCTGCGACGAAGCTGTGAGATAGTTGAGTGATCCGGAACACGTTCATCAAAGTCAATTCCTAAGAACCAACGGTAAGCAATATTTACTGTGATCTCCTGTTCAAGTTTACGCTCAGAATCGATACCGTAGATATATCCAATCAGCATCATTTTTATCATTACAACAGGATCAATCGCAGGCCTTCCTGTATTTGAATACAGATCAGCGACCTTGTCATAGATGAAATCAAAATCTACAAGTCTATCAAGATCTCGCAGAAAATGCTCCTGCGGCATTAGTTCTTCAAGTGTCACAAATGACATTTTCATTTGCTTGCTTTCGGCTCGTTTTAACATCGTTGCTACCTCACTTTCGATACTTTTATTATACCATATTCAGCACTCGATGTCGAGGGTTTGTCAACAGCACCAAAACGTGACGGCAGAGGTGTCGAAACTGGATCAGTCAGCGAAGGATCTCGTCTCACAGGCTGGGAGGCTGAACGATCGGACCTTATCGCAGCTGAAATGCTCCGACGAGCAGAACAGGAAGCGCGGCTTCAGATTACTCCGTCTAGTGGTGTTGATAGAGTTTCTGCACCTGATATCGTCGGTGGCATTACTGCTATGGCTTCACTGATAGAGGACGAGCCTGCTGACGATACCGAGTTCGCTCGGGAGCACGTTGACAGCAAGGCGCTTGCCGAGGAACGAGAGCGCAAGGAAGCTCTCGGAATACACATGGGGTAACCCAAATCTAAAATGAAAGGAATTTTGAAAATGAACAATTATAATCACATACGATACATGAACGAGAGATATAAAAGGAGAGTTGTATATTGGGAAGAACTATTAAAGAACCGCAAATCAGGAACATCCACGTCACCTTCAATGGAGACGCACAGGGCTTCGACCTGTTCATAAAATCGCTGCTCAGCGATTATCTCCATTCAGGTGATATAGACAAATGTCCACAGACAGATGTTGTTGATAAGGTCGAAATTTCGGAAACAAACGAGAAAACAGTAGACTTCTGAGAAGGTCTGTGGTATGGTGTGTCGTAGCACCAACCAAGGTGCTGCGACTGCCATTAAGAATGGAGGTAAATAAATGAAAGCATGGTTATACTATAGACTGTCACGCGACGAGGACGCCGAGATGAACAGCCTTCAGAATCAGCGTCAGATACTTGTAGACTATGCCGAGCAGAATGGTTATGACATAGTTGGTGAAAGCTTTGACGATAACGTATCGGGTATGACATTCGAGCGCAAGGGACTTCACCAGATAGAGCTAGCAGTCGAGGACGGAAAGGTCGACATCCTGTTGGTCAAGGACTTGTCCCGACTTGGCAGACACCGTACACGTACGGCACTGTTCATCGACTACTTGCGCGAGAACAACGTCAAGGTGTATTCAGTGACCGAGGGTATTGACTCCTCGAACGAGAATGATGATATGATAATCGGATTCAAGCAGCTCGTCAATGACTTTTATGCCAAAGATATTGGCAAGAAAGTCCGTGCCGGCATACGACAGAAGCAAAAAACAGGAATGCCTGTGAACCTTCCGATGGGATACTATAAGGATAAATTCACAGGTGAGGTACTGGTCGATGAAACGGCGGCAGCGATAGTCAGAGAAATATTCGAGAAGTTCTTTGAAGGCTACGGACTGAGCACTATCGCCAAGGACTTCAACCGCCGCGGTATAAAGTCACCGGAATATTTCTCTCACAGAAAAAGGAATCCACGTCACACAGAAATCGTAAAAAGATTTCTGTGGGCGCAAACAACGGTCAAGCGTATAATTCAGAACGAGGCGTATACAGGAACTCTTGTTAACCACAAGACTGTGACGTCAAAGATTTACAAGACAGTGGATGTTATTCCGTCCGAAGAACAGTACCGTCATGAGAACTTTATGCCTGCGATTATCGACCGCGAGACCTTCAATCAAGCACAGATACTGCTTGAAAGCAGGCTGAAAAATCACGCGAGGGCGAAGTACGGAAGTGTCATCCATAGGTACTGTGGTATGATAAAATGTGCCGAATGTGGAGCGAGCCTCATAGCTAAAAAGAGAACTGTCGCAGGCAACTCATGGGTGGAGTACACCTGCAACAACAACCATCGATACGGTAACGAATACTGCACCGCTCACACTATCCGCGAACCTCAGCTCGATGATATTATCCATACGGAGCTTGCAATGCTCAGAAACGAGATCCATGATTCCAGTAAGAAGTACGATGAGATTATAAAAAACTGGAACAGGAAGAAGCCAAAGTACGATAAAATGATAAGGGATTATAGTGAGAAGATAGTCGGGCTCAAAGGTCAGATCGAGGAACTTATTATGGAGCGTATTGGCGACCGTGAACACGCTAAGGTCTACAATTCAATGATTGAAAAGCGTGAAGCTGAGATAGCGTATTTGACACAGAAGATAGAAGATTGCAGGAAGTTTGACGAGCTCAGCAAGAAACGTCGCGACGAGCTGATGTCCACAGCAGAATTGCTGGACGAGGTGCTGCTCGAACCATATATCAGCGACACCAATATCAGACTGCTCGTTCGGAAAATAAACGTCCACGAAAATGAAGACGGCAGCCTTGATGTGTCGCTAGAGTTCAACGGAGACTTTCATGATTCAAGCACAGTGTGCTTTGAAATTAATGACTAAAATGAAAGCCGTAGGGATAACCCTACGGCTTAATTTTTGGTGCGGGTAACAGGAGTTGAACCTGCATGGATCTCTCCGCCAGAACCTAAATCTGGTGCGTATGCCAATTTCGCCATACCCGCATATTCAATTTTGACTATCGAATTTGACTGCCGACAGGAGCAGTATCATAAAACCAATGACGTAGCGTGAACGAAATCTAACGTGTCTGCCAATTTCACCACATCCGCGATATTAAATTTTGTTGATTGTGTACAAACAGATGAGCCGCTTTATAATTCAATGACGTATCGTGAACGAAATCTGGTGCGTATGCCAATTTCGCCATACCCGCATATTAAATTAAGACTGTCGAATTGAACTGCCGACAGGGAGCAGTTTTATAAACCAATGACGTAGCGCGAACGAAATCTGGTGGGTATGCCAATTTCGCCATACCCACATGAATCAACAAATGTAATTATACTCTAAAATATATATTTTGTCAAGAGAAAAAATGAGGAGCTTAAATAGCTCCTCATGTATTTTATTAAATTCAAGCCTTTTAGGTGTTTTCCGCTTTTGCAGCTGTCTCTGCAGCAGAAGCATTTTCAGTATTATCATTAGCTTCGTTTTCGGCAGTCTTTTGTTCCTTCGGCTGTTCAGGTTTATCAGCCTCATCTGCCTGTGGGGCAGGAGTGTTCTGAACAGGCTGAGCGTTCTGAGCAGGCTGTTCAGCAGGAGCGGCAGGAGCTGACGGTGCAGGAGCCGATGGCTTAGATTCAGTTTTTTTGTTCTTAGCTGAAGTCTTATTTTCAGCCTCTTCCTTTTCTGTACGGTCGCCCTTTGACTCGATATAGAGGTCATCATCAGCAATACTGCCAACAAATCTGAGCTGTTTTACAGGAATTCTCTTTAATGGAGAATATATAAAAGCTTTACATGAATAATTTTGTTCAACGAGGCCTCTTTTTTCGCAAAGAACTCTGTTACCGTCCTTTGTCCTCTTACCGTACATACAGTAATCGCACTTAGGCTCTATTTTTTTATCAAAATATTTAGCCCCGCCCTGGAAAAATGAGAATAAACCCATTAATAATCACCTCAAAAATAAATCTAACAATAGTATATCACAAATAAAAGATTTTGTCCAGTGATTTTTGAAAAATTATATAAATTCTTTAAAAAACGGGTATGGCATTGTATAAGCTGAACAAAATGAGACCAACACAGTTTTATTATGCTAACAATTATAGATTGACAAATGTATATCAAAGTGTTACAATAATTACAGCGAAGGTCAGGATTTATTCTGATTTCGGCTCTTAAAATTTATTGTTTTCGGGCAGCAGGGTGCAGAACCTTGTTATCGGATAGCAGTTATGCAATATATTTTTGCGCAGATACTATCCGTCCGTCTATGGGCGGATTTTTTATTGGCTGCTTTTCTGCCTGCAAAGGAGGAATAATGGAAAACAAACGAATCGCTGTGACGGCTATAGTTATTGATGAGCAGTCTGCGGCAGTAGAGGTGAACAATGTGCTTCATGACTACAGCGATATAATCATCGGAAGAATGGGGATACCTTACAAAGAAAGGGGAATATCGCTCATTTCAGTTGCACTTGACGCAGAACCCGATGTGATAAGCAGTCTTACGGGCAGACTCGGGCAGATACAGGGGGTATCCGTTAAAGCTGCGATATCGAAGAAGTAACCGCGTGATGCAAGGAGATGATATCATGCACAAAGTCTTTGGAACAAAGGAAGATCATGTATACACTGACAGAGAGGGAGCATATCTTATCCTTGTCTGCGGTGATAAGGTAGGTGTGATACGCACTCCAAAAGGGTATTTTTTAGTCGGCGGCGGAATAGAAGACGGTGAATCACATATTGCCTGTATTGAAAGGGAATGTACAGAAGAAACAGGCTATGCGGTTACGGTCAAAGGCGAAGTGTGCTCTGCGGAAACTTACTGTTTCCATAATGAAATAGGCTTCTTTCACCCGATACAGACCTATTATGTCGGGAAAATGGTATCAAAGACAGCTGATCCTACAGAAAAAGACCATGAATTCCTGTGGGTAAAATACAGTGATATCAAGGGTAAAATGTACTGGGAGATGCAGAGCTGGGCTTTAGAGATGATTTTTGAGAAACGATAACGATAGGAGGAGTTTATGCGCAGGAATGATCGTGAAATAACGGATAAAGCTGAAATAGAGCGCTTTATCTCAGGTGAGAAGATACTTCGTGTGGGCTTCTGTGATAATGGAGAGGTATATATAGTACCTGTCAATTACGGATATACTGTTGATGATGAGAAATACACGTTTTATTTTCACGGTGCGAAAGCAGGAAGAAAGTACGAGCTTGCAAAGGCGTGTCCGTCAGTCGGATTTGAGATAGACGGCAGATATGAGCTGGTCGAAGCTGAAAAAGCCTGCGGACATTCTGCGAAATATCAGAGTGTTATCGGAAACGGCACAATTTCAGTCATAAACGGAACTGATGAGAAGAGAAATGCTTTCAGCTGTATTATGAAGCAGGCGACAGGCAGAGCAGAGTGGGAGTACGATGATGCTGTACTCGAACGAACTGCTTTATTCAAAATTGAAGTGAAAACAATGTCTTGTAAGGCAAGATCATAAAGGAGAAAAATGAATATGTATGATGTAAAATCCCTTAAAGCAGAAGAATTTATCAATGATGAGGAGATACTGGCTACACTGGAATATGCTGAACAGAACAAGCATAACCGCCAGCTTATCGAGCAGATACTCGAAAAGGCAAAGCCGAGAAAAACAGGAAGGGGAGTTGAGTGCGCAGGGCTTACTCACCGTGAGGCAAGTGTGCTTCTTGCCTGTGATATCCCGGAGATGACAGAGAAGATGTACGAGCTTGCAAAGGAGATAAAGCAGGCATTTTACGGCAACAGAATAGTTATGTTTGCTCCGCTTTATCTTTCAAATTATTGCGTAAACAAGTGCGTATACTGTCCATATCATATGCAGAATAAGGAAATACCGCGCAAGAAGCTGACTCAGGAGGAGGTCCGTCAGGAGGTCATTGCTCTTCAGGATATGGGACACAAGCGCCTTGCGATCGAATCGGGCGAGGATCCTGTAAACAATCCTATCGAGTATATCCTTGAATGTATCAATACTATCTACTCCATAAAGCACAAAAACGGAGCTATCCGCCGTGTAAACGTTAATATCGCCGCAACAACCGTTGAAAACTACCGCAAGCTCAAGGAAGCAGGTATTGGCACATATATCCTGTTCCAGGAGACCTACCACAAGGAGAGCTATGAGAAGCTTCACCCGGCAGGACCAAAGCATAACTACGCATATCACACAGAGGCTATGGACAGAGCTATGGAGGGCGGTATTGACGACGTAGGTCTTGGTGTTCTCTTCGGACTTGACAAGTACAAGTACGAATTCGCAGGACTTCTCATGCATGCAGAGCACCTTGAAGCTGTTCACGGCGTAGGACCGCACACTATCAGTGTTCCGCGAATCAGAAGAGCCTCGGATATTGACCCTTCCGTATTTGACAACGGCATCGACGATGATACATTTGCAAAGCTTGTTGCTTGTATAAGGATAGCAGTTCCTTACACAGGCATGATAATCTCAACACGTGAGAGCGAAGCCTGCCGTGAAAAGGTGCTCGGACTTGGAGTATCCCAGATATCAGGCGGTTCAAGAACCTCTGTAGGCGGCTATGCAGGCTATACTCCCGAGGACAGACCTCATGATACAGAGCAGTTCGATGTATCCGACCAGCGTTCACTTGATGAAGTAGTAAAGTGGCTCATGGATGGCGGCTATATCCCGTCGTTCTGCACAGCCTGCTATCGTGAGGGCAGAACAGGCGATCGTTTCATGGCGCTGTGCAAGGTGGGACAGATACAGAACTGCTGCCACCCAAATGCGCTTATGACATTGCAGGAGTACCTCTCTGACTATGCTTCGCCGGAAACAAAGGCAGTAGGTGAGACTCTTATCGCAAAGGAGATACAGAATGTTCCCGATGAAAAGCGCCGTCAGCGTGCTATCGAATACCTTGACAGCATAAAGAATGGCGGTCAGCGTGATTTCAGATTTTAATCTAAAGCCTGAGAGTGAAAAGCTCTCAGGCTTTTTTGCAAAAATATATTTGACAAATAAGATATATTATGCTAAAATAAACCATGATACATTTATAACATAAAGGAGACCTTATAATGTTTGCAGCATTAATGCTTTTAGCATCAAATGTACCACAAACGGGAGACAGATTCCCGAGAGGTGTACTGTTCATAATTATCGCAGCTGCGATTATTCTTGCAGTTGGAACTGCTATCTTTGCCAAGAAAAAAGGTGACGACAGCGACGATGATGAAGAAGAATGATCCCGCGGCAGCTGCATAAGCAGCTGCCCGATCTTTTATACGGGGTATCTGTGATGTAAAACAAAATTTTGCGAAGCCAAATTTTGATTCTTTTCAGCGGATGACGCTGCATATATTATAATGAAAGGAGGCGGAGCCTGTGGAGCTTTTATGCAGAATTTGCGGCGAAATATTACAGTCCGAGGACGATACGGGCGTATGCGAGTGCGAGAGCTGCGGTTCAAGACAGACATATCCTAAAAAATATGACAGTGAAAAACTCGGAATATTCAATAAAGCACGCAGACTTCGCCAGAAAACAGATTTTGAAGGTGCAGAAAAGCTTCTATCACATCTATGTGCAGAAGCTGACGATGAGCCCGAGGGCTTCTGGGAGCTTGCCATGTGCCGCTGCGGTATAGTATATGAGGACAACGGATCCGCTGTAAAGGTCCCTGTTTGCCGCAGAGTTTCCCTGACGCCTCTCACCGAAGATGTGAATTTTCTCACCGCTGTCGCTTATGCGACTGACGAGCAAAAGGCTGTATATTGCCGGGAAGCGGCAGCTATTGACGTTCTGCGCCGTGAATATGCTGAGCGAGTCGGAAACGGTGAGCGCTATGATGTGTTTATTTGCGGCGGTTCGTCTGAAAAAGGCAGAAATATAGCTGCTCAGATATACGATCAGCTCTGCGCGGAGGGCTTCATAGTTTTCTTTGCGCCTAAGTCGATTAAGGAGGTCAGCGGCAGAGCAGGTGAGCTCTACATAAGTGCTGCTGTAAATTCAGCAGATACTTTGCTTGTTGTCTGCACTGAGTCAGATGATTTTGCAGAGCTTCACATGAAAAGACAGTGGAGCAGATGTGCATCGGCTGTCCGTAAGGACGGAGATAAGCTGCTTATTACCTGTATCAGCGGCGTTTCTGAGGGAGATATACCTGATGAACTCTCGGATTATCCTGTTATGGATATGGAAAAGCTGGGCTTCGTGGCTGAGGTTATAAGGCTTATACGCCGTAAAGAAAGCGGTCACAGCGTTTCTGCACGGAATGCTCCCGAAAAGCTTATCCGCAGAATGAATATTTTCCTTGCAGACGAGGATTTTGAAGCTGCCGAGGAGTACTGCGGCATAATACTTGATGCTTCTCCTGAGTGCTGGCAGGCTCACTGGACTCGATTTCTTGCTTATAATGGTTGTCGGAACAGCGGCGACCTGCTGCTTGAAGAGGTGGTCGAGAGCTTTGCTTCCGATTATATAGAGCGTTTTGGCTTTGATTTTGCTGAGGACGATATATTCGTTGCACAGCTTTCACAGCTTTTAGGAGAATCGCCGCGAAAAGCTATCGAATATTCCGAGGGTGACGAAAAGCTCAATCTCGAAACGATGTATGATCGGTTTATTAATGCTGTCAGAGACGCAGTTTTTGCCCGTGAACAGGAAAACATCGAGGCTGAGGAAAAGCAGGAGTTAGCGGCTATCCGACGCCGTCATGATGAGGAGGAGGAGCGGAAAACTGCTGCTGAGATAAAAAAGCAGACTATACGGAACCGTTTCCTGACGTATGATGCTGTGATCTTTACCGTTCTTATCATTCTTTTTGTAAAATTTAAGTTCGTTTGGGCGGCTGTTCTTATAATAATAATGATATTTGTCACGATACTTGTTCTGGAAGGACTTAACCAAAAGGACAGATGACCGCTTGGGAGTGATGATATGCTTCTTGGATTTGAGGAATTATGCAGAAAGGAAGTTATAGAAATCTCTACGGGAGAGAGACTGGGCTTTATTGATGATATAGAGCTTGATATGGAAAGCGGTACTGTGAAGTCACTTATAATATACGGCGGAGCTCGGTTTTTAGGCTTTTTAGGCAGAGCTGAGGACACAGTGATAGCCTGCTCGGAGATAAAGGTAATTGGCGAAGATGTGGTGCTTGCTGAGCGTTCCCATGAGAATCAGCGTGTAAAATCACTAAAAAACAGAAAAAATAGTTTTTTAAGTTTGTTGAAATAAACATCGATAAAATGCTTGAAATATCTGCCTTGAAATGATATAATATTAAGGCAATTCGCACGGCTGTACTTTCAGCGGTTGGTGCGCAGGGACCTGCGTTGCTGTTGAGCTAAGTTGGTCGGAGGATTAATATTAACCAATTTTAAGGAGGACTACACCATGGGAGTAGTATCAATGAAGCAGCTTCTTGAGGCTGGCGTACACTTCGGACACCAGACAAGAAGATGGAACCCGAAAATGGCACCATACATTTTCACAGAAAGAAACGGAATCTACATCATCGACCTTCAGAAGACAGTTAAGAAGCTCGAGGACGCTTATATGTTCGTTCGCGACATCGCTTCACAGGGCGGCGAGGTACTTTTCGTAGGTACAAAGAAGCAGGCTGGCGATTCTGTTAAGGAAGAAGCTACAAGAGCCGGCGCACACTATGTAAACGCAAGATGGCTGGGCGGTATGCTCACAAACTTCAAGACTATCCAGACAAGAATCAAGAGACTTGAGCAGCTCCATACAATGGAAGAGGACGGCACATTCGCTCTTCTCCCTAAGAAGGAAGTTGTTAAGCTCAACCTTGAAATAGAAAAGCTTGAGAAGTTCCTCGGCGGTATCAAGACAATGAAGAAGCTCCCAGCAGCACTTTTCATCGTTGATCCCCGCAAGGAAAAGATCGCTGTTGCTGAGGCTAAGAAGCTCAATATCCCGATCGTTGCTATCGTAGATACAAACTGCGATCCTGATGAAGTTGATTACGTTATCCCAGGTAACGATGACGCTATCAGAGCTGTAAAGCTTATCGCAGGCACAATTGCTAACGCTGTTATCGAAGGCAGACAGGGCGATGACGCTGCAGCTGCACAGGAGGCTCCTGCTGAGGAAGCTGAGAGCGCTGAGGCTGACGCTGAATAATCATAAAACAATGAAAACAATCAAAAACCCGAACTAACCCTTCGGGTTTTTGCGGATTTAATATATAATAGGAGGTATTTACAATGGGTAAGGTATCCGTTGCTGAAATTAAAGAACTCATGAAGTCCACAGGCGTTGGTATGATGGACTGTAAAAAGGCTCTCGAAGAAAACGATGGCGATATGGACAAGGCTATCGAGTTCCTCAGAGAAAAAGGTCTTGCTACACAGGCTAAGAAGAGCGGCAGAGCTGCTGCTGAGGGCGTAGTTACAGCTGTTGTAAAGGGTGAGACAGGCGTTCTCCTCGAAGTAAACACAGAGACAGACTTCGCTGCTAATACAGACGATATCAGAAATTTCGTTGCAAATGTTGCAAACACTATCATCGAAAAGAACCCTGCTGATGTTGAGGCACTCAAGAATCTGCCTATCAGCGGCGGCAGTGGTACAGTAGGTGAGGCTCTTACAGAGCTGGCTGGCATGAAGATCAGAGAGAATATCGTTATCCGTCGTTTCGTAAGACTTGAGGGCAAGCTTGCTTCTTATATCCACAATGGCGGAAGCATCGGCGTTCTCGTAAAGATGGATACAGATCTTTCTGCTGATCAGGTAGCTGCTATCGGTAAGGACGTTGCTATGCAGTCCGCTGCTCTCAACGCTCCATACGTAAGAAGAGAGGACGTTCCTGCTGAGGTTATCGAGAATGAGAAGAAGATCATGCTCGCTCAGATGGCTGAAGATCCTAAGATGGCTTCCAAGCCCGAGCAGGTTCGCGTAAAGATCGTTGAAGGCAAGGTTGGCAAGTACTACAGCGAGAACTGCCTCCTTGAGCAGGCTTTCGTTAAGGATGACAAGCTTACAGTTCAGGGCTATGTTGATGCTGAGGCTAAGAAGCTCGGCGGTTCTATCAAGGTCGTTGACGTTGTTCGTTACGAGCGCGGCGAAGGCGTTGAGAAGAAGGAAGAGAACTTTGCTGACGAGATTGCTAACATGATCAAGTAATAAAAGCTTTTACAAACAGCGGTGGATTTTATTCTGCCGCTGTTTTTTGATATAGGGAGAAAATTATGTATCGTATAATTAGATCTGCGTATATGATACTGATAGTTGCAGCTGCTGCCATTTTTGTGCTGGGGATCATGGAAATAGCTATGTACTTCAAGGGGGAGCCTTATTATGTGCATATTGATGACCTGAAATACTGTAATGAGCAGAAGGCTATAGAGGGCAATGCCGGGCGTGTGTTCTGTATGTACAGAGTGGAGAAAGTAAGCACAGGCAGAAAAAAGTACTCCAAAAATGCTTACAAATACCTGAACTATTATATGCTGGATAATGCAAGCCCCGATGAAATTGAAAAAATTAGAGTCGATAAGAGCTACAGACCTGAGAATTACTGCGTATATTCATATTATACAAGTGATGAGACAAAAAAACAAAAGCTTGACGAGCTATGTATAAGTTGGGAAAACTATATGAATGGCAGAACGAATACTATGCCTGAAATATTTTACATAGATGGGCGGGTTTCGCCAAAGTCATTTTACGAATACGATGTTGCAGAGTTCAAAAATGCTGCAAGAAAGTACGGCTTTTCAGAAAATGAAATAACATCACTTCTGATATTTGACAGCCCTGTCGAAGAGATATGGCTGTTCCTGACGCCTTTATCGGGTTTGTTTCTGGTGGGAACAATAATTTACCTGTTAAGGAAGAAAAGAAGAAATATGGGGTACTATTGATATTATCTTTTGCTGATATTATGGTAAAAATCAGCGGCAACTGCTGTTGAAAACAATTAATTGGACAAATTTTCCACATTCCAACACCTGTATTATTGTAAGATGTTACAATAATACAGGCTTTTTTTCGTATGGATTTCCCTTGAAGTAATTTTGAAAATATGTTATAATAGTTTTAACTGGATAATATGCTCAAAAGTATGAGGTAAAATAATATGAATGAAAGAATAAGTAAACTCGCTGGTTCTGTCGGCAAAGTCATTGTAGGTAAAAAAGACACAGTAATCAAGCTGATAGCCGCACTGTTATGTGAAGGCCATGTTCTTCTTGAGGACGTTCCCGGCGTTGGCAAAACTCAGCTGATAACCGCTCTATCACGTTCAATAGGCGGAAAATTCAACCGTATCCAACTTACTCCTGATGTTATGCCGTCGGATATAGCGGGATTTACTATGCTTGATTCAAATAAGGGCGATTTTGTTTACCGTGACGGTGCGGTAATGTGTAATTTCCTTCTCGCGGACGAGATAAACCGTGCCTCGCCGAAGGTACAGTCGGCTCTCCTTGAGGCTATGGAGGAACGCCAGATAAGTCTTGACGGTGTTACACATAAGCTTCCTAAGCCGTTCCTTGTTATGGCAACTCAGAACCCTGTAGAGACCTATGGCACATTCCACCTTCCAGAGGCGCAGATGGACAGATTCTTTATGAAGCTGTCTATGGGCTATCCCTCACTGGAGGAGGAAGTCCAGATACTTGAAAGAACAGAACTCAACAATCCTATTGTTAATATAGAAGAGCCTGTAATGCACGTCGATGACATTATCGCTATGCAGCAGGAGGTAAAACAGGTACGTGTCAGCGATGCTGTCAAGGAGTATATCGTTGATATCGTTGCTGCGACAAGAGCAGACAGAAATACTGTTCTCGGCATAAGTCCCCGCGGAAGCATAGCGCTTTTCAAGGCTGCAAAGGCTTATGCGTACATCTATGAGAGAGACTATGTAACTCCCGATGATATTAAGAATACAGCGGTTTCCGTGCTTGCTCACAGGATAATACTTTCACCCCAGGGCAAGACAGCCTTTGGCACAGGTGAGGCATATGTTGAAAATGTCCTCAGAAACTGCGCCGTTCCTGCTATGAGCTGAGTATGAAGCATTTCAAGAGTATCATAAGCGTACTTGCAGTTGCTTTTCTGGTCTATATCTTCACTTTTTATATTGACGGCGAAATGGGTATCATTCTGCTGGCTTTTGTAGCATTTGCCCCTCTTGTGTCGCTTTTTATCACTCTTTATGCAAGAAAGCGCATAAAGGTCAGCTTCAGCTGTGACGCCTATGTCCCAAAGGGAAGCAAGCTCACCGTTGATGTAAAGGTTGAGAAAACAGGAGTATTTCCTCTTTCTATAGTGGAGATCAGTCCCTATGCTACAGAGATATTTGCTCAGAACATAAAAAAGCACAAGCTCAGTATGTTTAACGAAAACAAACGAAGCTTCAGGCTGGAGATAGACGCTCTTGTGGGCGGAAACGGCGAAATAGGCATAAATTCAGTTTATTCCTGCGGATTTCTCGGATTTATGAGGTTTAAGATCAAAACTCCGCTTCCTCAGCCTGTTTCTGTAGGTGTTATACCGCCTATTCCCGAGGTCAAGTCCTCGACTCAGCTTTTCCGTGCTATTGCGGACGTTGTGCTCACAAGCGACGATGATGAGGAAAACGATACGGCAATGCTGTTTTCAGCGAATACCTCTCCCGGTTATGAGCACCGTGAATACGAGCAGGGGGATCCGCTGAAGCGTATCAACTGGAAGCTTTCCTCAAAAAAACAGAAGCTCATGGTACGTCTGGACGAGGCTGCTGCTTCGGTGCAGCCTGTTCTGGTGCTTGATCTTTACCGCAACGGAGCGATACCGCCTGCAAATGCTGTGAGAGGCGAGGAACAGCTTATCCGCTCAGTGTTCGGATTGCTTGATCTGCTGGTAAAACAGGGCATTGCCTGCAATTTTGTATACCGTACAAGTACAGGTGAGGTCGCCTGCGAAAGTGTGGATAATCCTGATTATTCTAATCAGCTTTTGCTGAAAATACTGGCAATAAAGGTAGTTCCCGACAAGCGTATTGATCTTTCACATAATACAGGTTCATTTTGTGCCTGTGTGATCGCTACTACCGACGCAGGTCCCCGCTTTGCTGAGGTCACCCGTTTTATTGAGGAACCTGATAATGCAAGTATAATCGGGCTTTCCATTGCGTCTGTAAATTCCACACCTCTCAAGATGTGGTATCTTGATGAAGATAATAATTTCAAACTGGTATAAATATGAATGAGACCAAAAATAAAAATTTCGATCTGAAGGCGTTCCTGCTGAGAACGCTCACAGATCCTGTACTTTGGTACACGGTGCTGATAATGACAGCACTCATGTATCATTATCGTAACCGCGACACTACAAAGACCGATGATCAGGGCTATATCTATGCGCTGGGCTGGGGGCTGTGCAGCTTGTTCCTCGGCTGGATCATGTTCAGAATATTCGATTTCATGAAGAAGCATAATTTTCTTGGCTTCTTTATGTACGCGGCGCTCGTTGTCGTGTTCGGAGCGGGAGTTCGTGAAGCGATCAACATAGGCAAAAAGGATTATCAGATCATATGGGGACTCTGGTTCCTTACACCGCAGGATTCCGTGGACTTCAACTTCTGGTATGCGGCAGCTTTTTACCTTTTGTTTATGCTGTTCATGGGTTCGGTCATATACTATTTCACGCGAATAAGATACAGGATATTCATGAATTTCCTGATTTTCATCATTCCTTTCTCTATTTACGGTAAGGAATATGAAAAAATGCCTACGGTATTCATAATCCTGCTTGCTGTGGGATATATACTTCTCATGGTTTACTACAGGCAGCTCACAGATACCGAAAATACGGTGTTCATTGACAGAAGAAGCTCATGGAAGCCTATTGCGGTATACGCAGTTATCTTTGCTGCCGCAGCAGCTGTTTTCCCTAAGCCTGCTGTTGTTGCGGACAGAACTGTGCTGGAAACTCTCATCGCCGCCGATCAGTTCACTGATAAGCTCAATGCGATGATCGATATTTTCCGTGATACCACTACGGGAGATCAGTTCCGTTCAAATGACGATGATACTCTCATATATGAGGTAAGATCAAACGGACCACTGCGTATCAAGACTGCCACTCATTCCACCTATAGCTTTGAAGGTGACAAGTGGAGCGTCGAGGATATGGACAGCAGGTTCAGCACTAAGGCAGGAGATACTCCTGTTGATATAGGCTGTCATATGGGAATCGCAGGAGCTGTTCTTGAAGCGGCATCTATTGACAGTGATTTTGCCGAAAAATACGAACTTACCGAGTTTGTAAAAAACGGGCTTGATGAGCCTGATGTCCGAGAGGCTGAATTCTACAGCTTATTTGGACGCGCAGGTATAACTAAGGGTACTGACATGGCTCCTGTGCCTCAGTTTGCCATTGCAATGACCAATTCTACAAGAAAGCACGATGTAGTTCGTCTTCGCGGCGGCACGGTGTATGCTGTTGATAAGTATTTTGCCACAGATGAAGTGTTTTCCTTTGCTTATGATGAGGACACCTTCTTTATGAGCCCTAAAAATAACGAATTCATCAATAAGCTGGCGGAATGCGATTATGAGGAGCTTCTCCTTGACGCAAGCTATATCCTTGACGAGAATCTTACTGACGAAAGCTCAGAGGATTATGTTCAGAAATGCAGATATATCGATATAGACTATATGCTTTATGACGATTATCTGGAGTATCTTCTTGATTACGGCGGAAAGGCTGATATAAAGGCACTTTCCGATGAGATAACAAAGGACTGTGTTACAGAATACGAAAAGGCTAAGGCGATAGAGAGCTATTTTTACGATAATAACTACATCTATGACCTTAAATACAAAAAACAAAAGGGCGAAAACGCAGAGGATTTCCTGTTCAGAACAAAAACAGGCGTCTGCTACGAATACGCCACAGCTATGGTGCTTCTTGCACGTGCCGCAGGCATCCCCGCAAGATACTGCGAGGGCTATAATATGAATCACAATGAAGGCGGCAGGTTCATAGACAGTACCAATTATTCCATTCGTGCAAAGGATCTGCACGGCTTCCCCGAGCTTTATATTAAGGGCTACGGCTGGGCAAGCTTTGAGCCTACCGTTGCCGATGTATTTGAAAAGGGGGAGAAAAAAGCCTCGACTGCTACGGATATGCTCTCTTATGCAGGTCTGATGATACTGGCAGGTGCAATGCTGGTATTGCTGTGTGCATTCGTATATCCAATGCTGTCACATAAATGGTTCATTTTCAGAGGTGCAAAACGCAGCCCGAATGACGCTGTCAGAGCTGTTATGCACAGGATATGCAAGGTCTATGGTATCGAAAACGTCAATACCTCAAAAGAGGCGGCGGCTCTCGTACATGAGATGTCGGGCGCAGATATCAAGGATACTGCTGAGTTATTCGACAGAGCGGTCTACGGTGACGCAGCTCTGAGTGAACAAGAAAAAGAAAAAGCGATGAACGAATATATCAGAGCATATGATGAGTTCAGAGAATCCAAGAAAAGGAGACGCATAAAAAGCCGATAACGTTTGTTCGGAGGTTTGATTATGCGAACTGTAAAAGAAAAAGGAATATTTTCTTTCCTGCTTGCGTTTTTTATCCTTATCGGAATGCTGGCAGGATCATGTCAGACGAATATCAAGGCTCATGCAGCCGACGACTTCAGACTCTGGAGACAGAATGATGAGCGCTGGGGCAGCTATGCTATCGGCGGCTCTACAGTGCGCAGCTCAGGCTGCTACATAACCTCTATCGCAATGGCTGCGGTGGCTTCGGGAGCAAAGGATACCGAAAGCTTTGATCCGGGTGTATTTGCAAAGACTCTCAATGATTTGAAGGCTTTCAATCAATGGGGCGGACTCAGCGCGTGGGCTTCCGTCAACAAGGCTATCCCCGAGGTAAGCATCGCCACAGCAAATCTGAGCTTCAAGTCAGATACTCAGAGCGGAAAGGCTTCTGAGATAAAGGAATATCTCGACAAGGGACTTTACGTTATATGCAATGTAGGCGGACATTGGGTGTATATCGACGGTATCATCGGTGACGACGTGTATATGGCTGATCCTGCAAAGGACGAGATACTCATGTTTGAGGCATATGATAACAAGAATATCACAGTTTTTCAGGCTATAAAGGGCAAGAATCCTTACAGCGGGTTCACACCTCTTAAAATAGCTGAAAAAGACTCCACGGCTTCAGCAGTGGCTTCCTCTGTGACGACTGCATCTGCTGCGCTGACAACAACTGCACCGAAAGTGCAGACAACAGTAAAAACAACTGTCACAACTACAAAAGCTCAGACCACACCGCGCCTTGCTGTTACTACAGTTACTTATAAAGTAGGAGAGTATTACTGCTCAGATACCGTACCGGTCAAGGTATGGGCGGACGCTAAGACACAAAAGGAAACTATAGCTTCACTTAAATACGGAAACGTAGTTAAGGTGCTCAGCGTCAGCGGTACATTGGGTGAGGTGAATATTGACGGCAGGAGCGGATGTGTTGAGCTTACAAAGCTTAAATACGCAGGCGAGCCCGAGAAGCATGAAGCAGGTGACGTCAATAATGACGGCAGCTTCGATACCTATGACTTAGCGCTTATAAACGAGTACCTCAACAGCCTCGGCAAGCTGCCCGACGGTATCTCTGTGCTGACAAGCTCGGAGATAGCTGCTGCTGATATCAGCGGCGATGGCATTGTTGATAACAATGATGTGCTCTTATATCTAATGCTTATTTGCAATTAAGGAGTAATTTAACTAATGGAATGGACAGAAGTCAACATTTATACGACTACCGAGGGAATAGAGCTTCTATGCTCAAAGCTCGGAGACATCGGCATCAAGGGATTTTCTATAAAGGACTCAGAGGACTTTAAGGAGTTCCTTGAAAATAAGAACGGTCAGTGGGATTATATTGACGACGACCTTATGGGGCTGTCTGAGTGTGAGACCTGCGTTACGGTCTATATCCCTACAAACGGTCAGGGCGCTGAAATGCTCATCGCTATCAAGTCTATGCTTTCAGAGATGAAGGCGGCAGATACCGAGGGCGCTTACGGAAGGCTCGAAGCTGAGATGTCAAGTATCCGCGAGGAGGACTGGGCTAACAACTGGAAGCAGTATTTCAAGCCCTTCAAGGTGGGCGAGAAGCTTGTTATTAAGCCCTCGTGGGAGGAATATGACAATTCAGACGGAAGGATAATCCTTGAAATTGATCCTGCTTCAAGCTTCGGTACCGGCAAGCATCATACCACAAGGCTTTGTCTTGAGGTGCTTGAGAAATACCTGAACAAGGGAGATAAGCTTCTGGATATGGGCTGCGGAAGCGGTATACTATCTATCGGAGCTATGCTTTTAGGTGCAAAGAGTGCGGTGGCGGTTGATATTGAGGAGAATGCGTCGGCAACTGCTCTTGAAAATGCAGTCAAAAACCACATTTCGCCCGATGTCTACAAGACCTACTTCGGTAATATCCTCACCGACGAGAAGCTTGCCGACGAAATCGACGATAAGTACGACATAATCGCAGCAAATATAGTTGCGGACGTGCTCATTGCCATGAAGGAGAGCTTCTTGCGCTACCTGAAAAAAGGCGGTATACTCATTGTTTCGGGTATCATTGAGGAGCGCATGGACGAGGTCATAGACGCACTGAAGTCCGTTGGCTTTAAGGAGCCTGAGCCTGAGGTCCGCGAGGGCTGGGCAGCAGTTAAATTCACAGTTTAATATTATGCAGAGCATATATTGATATCATCAGATTAAGGAGAATAGAAAATGGGAATTTTCAAAAAGAAGAACAATCAGAAGACAGAGGAAGTTCAGACAACTGATATAAGAGCCGACATCAAGAGCACTGTGCTTGAAAGCCTCAATGATAAGCTCAAGGGCACTCTCTATGATGATTGTATCATTATGCCAAAGGGCTTTACTATCGATGTACAGGTAGGCAGGATCGAGGAAAGCGACGGCATAAAGATACTTCAGACTATCTTTATCGTAAAGCACGATGACTTTGACGAGCCCCTCATCGAGCCAGTTGACTCTCAGGGCAAGGACGAGGAAGAGGCTGCAAAAATGGCTGTAGAGATATTCTGCGGCGGCGTATGGCACCCCCTCGACCAGTCTATCAGCAAGAAGAATCCGCAGCACGTTCCTGTTGATTTTCTCAGACAGCACTACGATTTCGATATGTACTGCCAGTCTGTTGTAAGAATCGGCGTTAAGGACAAGCCTCCGACGATGCTGGTGAATTATCTGAGAACAGAGATACCAAAGTACCTCGGCTCAAAGAAGTACTACTGGCTGAGAATATACCTTGCAAAGTACAAGGAAAAGAAGATAATCGAAGTTCGTATGAACGGCTCTGTCCTTGTAGAGCTGCCTAAGTACTTCGAGGAATACGTTGAAAAGGAAATGTTCGCTGAGGAGACCTTTGTTTCCGAGAAGCAGTATGCTATCTTCGTACAGCGTGAGGACGACCAGTGCCCATTCAAGAAAGAGCTTGTAATGAACGCTGCAAAAGAGACTATCAGCATGATGGAGAAGATAAATAATCACGATGAGTATGTTGCTATGGCTGACAAGCTTGTAGAGCTGGTAGAGGGCGACAAGGGACTTGCAGGTGAGATAAGAGTATTTATCCCCGAGATATTTGCTAAGCTCACCCTGGGCTACCGTGAGGGCGACAGCCTCTTCCTTCTCGAGGGCGAGGGAGATGAACAGCAGAGCATTGAGTTTAAGAAGACTCAGCTCCGCACCTATTTCTACCTCCAGCAGGCTGTGCTCGAATACCTCAGCACAAATCCAAGTCAGGAGAACGTGACACGCATCGTTACAAACAGTGTTGCGTTCAGAGAGCTCAAGAGAGCTATCGATACCGCTAAGGAGAACGGTAAAGAGCTGAAGCCAAGCGATCTCTATGTGCCAGGTACCTCCTACAAGATAGGCGAGAGTGACTATAGAGTCTGGTAATGAAATCATACTTCCTCTGTGAAAAGCAGAGGAAGTTTTTTCGGAATATTGCAAAAAAATGCTTGACAAAGAAGATACTTTGTGATAAAATATTATTGCCGCTTGTAAACAGGCTTTAAAGTTGTGCGTTCACACGCCTGTAACAGCGAGTTTATTGAAAAGGCAGGTGCCACAATATGTACGCAGTTATCGAAACCGGCGGAAAGCAGTATCAGGTAAACGAGGGAGATATCATCTTCATCGAGAAGCTCGCAGCAGAGGCTGATGAGACAGTTACTTTCGACAAGGTAGTAGCTCTCGGAGCAGACGATGGTCTCAAGATCGGTACACCTTATGTTGACGGTGCAGCTGTAAGCGCAAAGGTTCTGAAGAACGGCAAGGCTAAGAAGATCACTGTTTTCACTTACAAGCCTAAGAAGGGTGAAAAGAGAAAGCAGGGACACAGACAGCCTTACACTCAGGTCAAGATCGAAGCTATCAAGGCTTGATCATGATCCGCGCAGAATTTTATGAAAAGCAGGGGCTACTTACAGGCTTCAGGTTCAGCGGTCACTCAGGCTATGCCGAGAGCGGCAGTGACGTTGTCTGTGCAGCTGTATCATCAGCGGTGCAGCTTACTGCAAATATACTCGATGAATTTGGTTTAAAGCCGCAGGTAACTGTGGGGGATAACGTCATCGAATGTATCTGTATGGACGGGGGAGAGATATCTCCGCGTCTGCTGAATGTTTTAAAACAGCATTTTGAGGCTATACTGGAAGAGTTCCCTAACACGATCAAAATCACAATTTCGGAGGTGTAAGTATGTTAAAGATCAGTATGCAGTTCTTTGCTCATAAGAAGGGCGGCGGTTCCACAAAGAACGGACGTGACTCTGAGGCTAAGAGACTTGGCGTTAAGAGAGCAGACGGTCAGTTTGTTAAGGCTGGCAACATTCTCGTTCGTCAGAGAGGAACACATATCCATCCCGGTAACGGTGTCGGCATCGGTTCAGATGATACATTATTCGCTACAGTAAGCGGTAAGGTAAAGTTTGAGCGTTACGGACGTGACCGTAAGAAGGTTTCTGTTTACGAGATTGAGCAGTAACAGCCATAACGTGACAATAAATCCCGAGCGTTTGCTTGGGATTTTTCTTTAGAAACGGAGGTCGGAAATGTTCGTTGATCAGGCGAAAATAAAGATCAAAGCAGGTGACGGCGGCGACGGCGCTGTATCGTTTCACCGCGAAAAGTATGTAGCGGCAGGCGGTCCCGACGGCGGCGACGGCGGACGCGGCGGAGATGTCATTTTTCAGGTCGATGATAATTTTTCGACTCTGATAGATTTCAGGTATAAGAGGAAATATGTGGCTGACCGCGGCGAAAACGGCAGCGGAAGAAACTGCACGGGAAAAAGTGCCCAGCCGCTTATTATAAAGGTACCGAGAGGTACTGTTATACGTGATGCAAAAAGCGGAAGGATAATGGCGGATATGTCCACGGACGAGCCGAAGGTCCTTGCAAGAGGCGGACAAGGCGGCAAGGGAAATGTACATTTTGCTACTTCCACCCGTCAGATACCTAAATTCGCAAAACCGGGTTATCCCGGAGAGGAATTTGAGGTCACTCTTGAGCTTAAACTCCTTGCGGACGTAGGTCTTGTGGGATATCCAAATGTCGGAAAATCCACACTTATCTCTGTTGTCAGCGCAGCAAAGCCAAAGATAGCAAATTACCATTTTACTACTCTCACTCCTGTTCTCGGAGTTGTAAGGGTAGAGGAGGAGAAGTCCTTCGTAATGGCTGATATACCGGGACTTATCGAGGGCGCAGGCGACGGTGTAGGCTTGGGACATGAGTTCCTCAGACACGTTGAACGCTGTAGGCTTATAGTTCATGTGGTCGATGTTTCGGGCATTGAAGGCCGTGATCCCTGTCAGGATTTCGACGTAATAAATTCAGAGCTTGCCAAGTTCAACGAGGAGCTTGCAGAGCGTCCTCAGATCGTAGCTGCCAACAAGTCGGATATGGCGTCAGAGGAGCAGATAGAAAAGTTCCGCAAGTACATTGAGGATAAGAATATACCATTTTTCTGTATATCGGCTGCAACCACTCAGGGCACATCAGAGCTTATCAAAAAGGTCTCTGAGGTGCTTGATACACTGCCGCCAATAAAGGAATTTGAGGCAGAGCCAATATCTCAGGAAGAGCTTGATGAGATGCTGGGCGTTGACAAGAAGTTCGAGATCACCGTTGAGGACGATATTTACTTCGTTGATGCGCCGTGGATACAGCCTATCATGCGTACTGTCGATCCTGATGACTATTCATCGCTTCAGTATTTCCAGCGTGTTCTTATCAACAGCGGCATTATCGCAAAACTTGAGGAAATGGGTATACAGGAGGGCGACACCGTAAGCCTTGAGGGCTTCGAGTTCGACTTTGTAAACTGATATGAGCACAGAAAAACTTACCGAGCGTGAAGCTAATTCATACAGTCCGCTGACTCTCGCTTTTTTAGGCGACAGCGTTTATGATACCCTTGTGAGAGAGCATCTGCTTCGTCAGGCAAATATGCCTGTTGCAAAGCTTCATTCTGCTAAAATAAAGCTTGTATGTGCAGAGTTCCAGTCGAAGGCATATGATATTGCGGCTGAGAAGCTCAGCGAACATGAGCTTGCAGTGCTGAAAAGGGGCAGGAATGCCACGGGAAACACAGTCCCCAAGCACGCGGACGCAGCAGAATACCGCAGAGCTACAGCTTTAGAGTGCCTTTTTGGCTATCTTTATCTCACAGGTGAAAATGAACGCATAAGAGAACTGTTTGAACTTATTATAAATTCAAATATAAATGAAAATGAACAAATAGGAGTGTAAACTATGTCAGGTCATTCAAAATGGAACAATATCAAGCGTAAAAAGGAAGCTACCGACGCTGCAAAGGGCAAGATCTTCACTAAGATCGGACGTGAGATCACTGTTGTGGTCAAGGAGGGCGGCCCCGATCCTAACAATAACAGCAAGCTCCGTGATCTTATTGCGAAGGCTAAGGCTAACAATGTGCCTAACGACAATATAGACCGTATAATTAAAAAGGCAGCAGGCGACGGTGACAAGAACAACTATGAGAATATCACATATGAGGGATACGGCCCTAACGGTGTAGCTGTTATCGTTGAGTGTCTTACAGACAACAGAAACCGTACAGCAGGCGAGGTTCGTCATTACTTTGATAAGTTCGGCGGAAACCTCGGTACTATCGGCTGTGTATCTTTCATGTTCACAAATAAGGGTATCGTTATCCTTGAGAACACAGGTCTTGATGAGGATAAGGTAATGGAGGATGTATTCGAGTTCGGCGGTGAGGACTTTGACATCAACGAGGAAACTGTTGAGATCGAGTGCGCTCCCGAGAACGTTCATGCTCTCCGCGAGGGACTTACAGAAAAGGGCTATAATGTAATTTCTGCTGAGTCTGAGATGATACCTTCTACTTATACAACTCTCACAGACGAGGATCATATCAAGAAAATGAATCTTCTCCTTGATCATCTTGAGGAGAACGACGACGTTCAGAACGTTTACCATAACTGGGAAATGCCTGACGAAGGATAATAAAACAGGGGGCAGTTCATTCTGTCCCCTTGATTTTTGAATTTTGACCGTCATATGCTGACAGACTCTGAAATACAATGTATAATAATCAATGTTATGTGAAAAAGAGGACGATCTTATGAGTATTGCTGAACTTATTCTTATCTCAGTCGGGCTTGCAATGGACGCTTTTTCTGTTTCGGTCTGTAAGGGACTGAGCATGAGAAAACTGAATCTGAAAGGCGGAGTCATTACAGCACTGTTTTTCGGTGTATTTCAGGGCGTAATGCCGGTTATAGGTTATTTCCTCGGCAGCCGCTTTGCAAGCGTCATCAGTTCTTTCAATCACTGGATCTCATTCGGACTTCTTGCTTTTATCGGCGGAAAGATGATATGGGAGGCTTTTAAAAGCGGTGAAGATGACGAAAAGACCAGGGAGTACAGGATAGATCTAAAGGAGCTGACACTGCTGGCTGTTGCTACAAGTATCGACGCGCTTGCATTGGGCATTGTATTTGCAGCAGAGAAGACTGACCTGCTTTTTTCTGTGACAATGATAGGCGCTATAACCTTTGTATTATCACTTGCGGGAGTATTGATCGGTCACAAATTCGGCAGCAAATATGAGAAAAAAGCCGAGACAGCAGGCGGAACTATACTTATACTCATAGGCTTGAAGCTTCTTCTCGAAGGTATTGGCGTTATATAAAAGAAAAAGGACTGCAAAAGCAGTCCTTTTTTTGTTATGTTTATTCAGGCTGAACACTTATCTCTGCCTTGCCTGTTATATCGCAGAGACCGAGGAGATACTTCTGAATGTGAAGGGCATCCTCAGTAGTGAGACCGTCGCCTGTGTTCCATACGTCGGCGTTTGCTCTGCCCTTTTCAGTGATATGGTTGTCATCTGTACCGTTTATATCAAACTTATTCGGGTTTGCAAGAGCCTGCATGATAAGAACTACATCTGACATATCAACACTGTCGTCGCTGTTGGCGTCACCGTAAGTTATCTCAGACTTTGTGAGGTAAACATTATGGTAGATGATGTGCTGAACGCCGTCGTCCTCGGTAGTGTAGTCCTCTTTGCTGAATGTGTAAGGAGAACCTTCCTTAACGCCGTTTATACTGAAGCTGCAAACCTTAGCGTCCTTGTACTTCTCATAGCTTATGATAGCAGGATTAGCTGCGGAGGTATCTATCTGTGAGATAGGACCTGTTACTCCGCCGTCCTCATATACGATATTCCATGCTCCCATAACGACAGCGTTGTTTACGAGTTCCTTTGTTGCCTTGTCGTAGACTCTTACAACGTGTGAAAAAGGTCTTACATCATCGGGATATACCTTTTTAGCGACCTTAACTGTGTAATAAGCAGTACCGTCCTTTACCTCGCTTGTGATATCGTCCTCATTGAGCTTATACGCAAATCCGTTGTAGATATTCTGAACTATCTGGAAATCGCTTATATTTGTAATGCCCTCAAAGTTTTTGATACCCTTGAAATCAACTTTCTTTGGGTTTTCTGATTTTGTATCCACAGGGAATTCGGATACTCTTGAAGAACCGTTTTCAATAATGGTATCCTTAGCGTTGAGGTAAACGTCGTTGATAAGCTTGCCTGACGCCTTGTCAACAACGCTTATCTCATAAGCCATTACAGCTGTTGTAGATGTTGTTGAAAGGATAGGAGCTGTAGTTGCAGACGTTGTTGTTGCAGATGCAGTAGTAGTTGTTGCTGTAGCAGAAGTAGTTGTAGTAGTTGTAGTCTCGCTGCCCTCAGCATTCCATACAGCCTTGAACGAGATACCAATGCCAGGCTGTGCACCCTCAATAAGGAAATCCTCTCCTGCCTGATATATCTTATCATCTCTCTGCCAGCCGCCGAATGTATAGCCGTCTCTCTTGACTGTACACTCCGGAACCTGTATTGTTGTATCTGTCTTGCCCTTTACTCTGATATCGTCTTTGCTTGAGCCTGTATTAGCAAAGAATACAATAGTGTAATTGATAGGGTTCCAGATAGGAGTCATAACAACATCGTTTGCAGGCATAACGAACTTCTGGTCGCATTTGTAATCCTGACCGTCAGTTTCGCAGTGCCAGCCGATGATATTGAATCCGCTTCTGGAGAAACGGTCGTTGCTCTGAAGATTTACCGCACCTGTTTCCATTACCTCATATTCCTGCTTTACAGCGCCGTTGATCCTGTCAGCATCGCCTACAGTATAGGTCAGCTTGTACTTCTTGCACCAGTTTGGCTCGAGGGTTATATCCTCGTCGTTGATGATTATGTACTCCTGACCGGCAAAGAGATGAGTTCCGTCTGTCCAGCCGCTTTGACTGTAGCCCGAGCGAGGGAAAGAATACATTGGTATCTCTACCAAATAACCTGCCGGACCTTTTACAGGGGGAACTAATTTTTCATAGTCCTCGCGCACCTCTCCGTCGATAACAACGCTGAATTTTACTGTGTGGTTGACGGTATCTCCTATTTTGTTCCAAACAGGGGTGATAGTAACATCGTGGTCGGGGATATGGTAAACTCTTCCGCCAAGATAGCCGTAAAGATTGTCAGCTGTCCAGCCTGTGAAGTAGTAGCCCTCTCTTTCGAGCTCGACGTTGGGAATAATAACAGAGGAATTAAATGTGCCCTCTTTGTCCTTTATTACCGGTACGTTTCCGTCGTCGTCGGGGACGATAGTAACATCATCGCCCAGTTCAAAATGTACCTTGTATGTCTTCTCTTCTGTGTCAGCTCCGAAGCTGTAATTGATGCCAACGGAGCATACGGCGATAACTGCGGAAGAAGCAGCAGCCGTCAGTTTTTTGATGATAGTGTTCATAAGCCCTCCCATTCGGCAAAAAGCCGACCAAGTATCCTCGTCAGGTCAAATGAAACAAGCGGGACGGGATACTATCTGAATGAATTTGTGTTTGGATCATATACATAACCTATCTTTTCGAGCTTTGAGGTGATATCGTCGGCAGAGGTGCAAAGACTTTTGCAGAGCTCCTCAAAGGACGGATATTCGTCACGAAGAAGTGTATTTATATAGCTTAATAAAATAACGGGATCATTCGGTAAACTCATAAGTTCCTCCTTGTCTGCGGCGGCGATGTCAAAATTTTCAGAATGCAGTGCAGGACATTCTGTGCAGTGCTGCCGTGTATCTGCCTGAGTGCAAGGTGCTTGTTTTTTTTTCTGTCTGTTATCAGGTGATAAAGGCATAGCATCAGCCGAAAAAACGTACGCTATGTATATAGTATAAATTTACTATACAATACTAAAATTGATTTGTCAATAAATAGAGGAGTTTAAGTTTTGTGAATTTTATGTAAATAAGTATGTTCTTGTAAATTAAGATCTTGGATGATTTTTAATAAGGTCAGGGAACGGCAGACAGAGGTTAAATACTTGATAAAAGGTAAAAAGCACTATACAGGATAAAAAGTTTACAAAATAATCCAATTAATATTTTTGAAAACTCTGACATTTGTACAAGTGAGAACGCTTTTTAACTAAACCTATCGGCACGCTAAAAGCCTTGACAGTTGTAAATGTTATTCCGTGCTGAATAAGTCACTTTGGCTATAATTGTGCAAAATAGACAGTAATTCTGATGCTAATTAGGCTAAAATGGCGATAGCAATTTTTTGAGCTTTATGATATAATATTTAGGATATGTGAGATATGATATTTTGTCTCATAAATTTTTTATGGTCGACATTGTTACATTTTTCACAGCTAATACACAAGGAGGTCCATTAAATGAATTCAGCTAAATCAACTGTTCCCTTCAAGGGTACTCCAGAGCAGGAGGCTGAGCTCCTCAAGGTCATCGAAGAAAAGAAGAACGACAAGGGTGCTCTTATGCCTATCCTTCAGAAGGCTCAGGAAATTTACGGCTACCTTCCGATCGAGGTCCAGGCAATTATTTCCGACAACACAGGTATCCCCCTCGAGAAGATCTACGGAGTTGTAACTTTCTACGCTCAGTTCTCACTGTATCCAAAGGGAGAGTACACAATCTCTGTCTGTCTCGGTACAGCTTGCTATGTTAAAGGTTCAGGAGATATCTACAATAAGCTTCAGGAAAAGCTTGGAATAGGCGGAGGCGAGTGCACTCCAGACGGTAAGTTCTCACTTGACGCCTGCCGCTGCATCGGTGCCTGCGGTCTTGCACCTGTCCTCACAGTAAATGAGGACGTTTACGGACGTCTTACTGTTGACGACGTAGATAAGATCATTGAAAAATACGCTTGATTCCAAACATTACCATTTAGGAGGTTAATTTATGAAAACTCTTGAAGAACTCAAGGTTGTCAGAGACAGCATGAAGGGCGAAGTTGCTCTCAGAACACATGGCAATGCTTCTTCAAAATATGAAAGACACGTCCTTGTCTGCGGCGGTACTGGCTGTACATCTTCAGGCTCACCAAAGATCATTGAGGAGCTCGAGAAGCAGTTCGCAGAAAAAGGACTTACAGATAAAGTTCAGATCGTTAAGACAGGCTGCTTCGGTCTCTGCGAGCGCGGTCCTATCATGATCGTATATCCTGAGGGATCTTTCTACTCACGTGTTAAGGTAGAAGAGATCCCACGCATCGTTGACGAGCACCTCATCGGCGGCAGCCCTGTTAAGGAGTTTCTCTATGAGGAAACTGTTGTAGGTGACGAGATCAAGTCTCTCGACGATACTTCATTCTACAAAAAGCAGCACCGTGTAGCACTCAGAAACTGCGGTGTTATCAATCCTGAGAATATCAACGAGTACATAGGACGCGACGGTTATGAGGCTCTCGGTAAGGTCCTCACAACTATGACTCCTGAAGACGTTATCCAGACTATCCTCGATTCAGGTCTCCGTGGACGCGGAGGCGGCGGATTCCCGACAGGTATGAAGTGGAAGCTCGCTCGCAACATCGTTCCAAACGCTGATCAGAAGTACGTTTGCTGTAACGCTGACGAGGGCGATCCGGGCGCATTCATGGACCGTTCAGTACTTGAGGGCGATCCCCATGTTGTACTTGAGGCTATGGCTATCGCAGGTTATGCTATCGGCGCAACACAGGGTTATATTTATGTCCGTGCAGAGTATCCTATCGCTGTTGAGCGTCTTAACATCGCTATCAAGCAGGCTCGCGAGAACGGTATGCTCGGCAAGAACATCTTCGGAACAGATTTCTGCTTCGATATTGATCTCCGTCTCGGCGCAGGCGCATTCGTTTGCGGTGAGGAGACAGCTCTTATGACATCTATCGAGGGCAACCGCGGTGAGCCCCGTCCAAGACCTCCTTTCCCAGCAGAAAAAGGTCTTTTCCAGAAGCCAACTATCCTCAACAATGTTGAGACATATGCTAATATCCCACAGATAATCCTCAACGGTGCAGAGTGGTTCGCATCAATGGGTACCGAGAAGTCAAAGGGTACTAAGGTATTCGCTCTCGGCGGAAAGATCAAGAACACTGGTCTCGTTGAAGTTCCTATGGGTACTACACTCCGCGAAGTTATCGAAGAGATCGGCGGCGGTATCCCTAACGGCAAGAAGTTCAAGGCTGCTCAGACAGGCGGTCCTTCAGGCGGATGTATCGATCCTTCAAACTTCGATATCCCGATCGACTACGATAACCTCATCGGTATCGGTTCAATGATGGGTTCAGGCGGACTTATCGTTATGGACGAGGATAACTGTATGGTCGATATAGCTAAGTTCTTCCTCGAGTTCACAGTTGACGAGTCCTGCGGTAAGTGTACACCATGCCGTATCGGTACCAAGAGAATGTGGGAGATCCTTGACAAGATCACAAAGGGCAAGGGAACTCTTGAAGACCTCGATAAGCTGGAAGAGCTTGCTTACCACATCAAGGCTAACTCTCTCTGCGGTCTCGGTCAGACAGCTCCTAACCCTGTTCTCTCCACACTCAGATGCTTCCGCGATGAGTATATCGCTCACGTTGTTGACAAGAAGTGTCCTGCAGGCGTATGTAAGGACCTCCTCAGCTTCGAGATCGAAAAGGATAAGTGTATCGGCTGCGGTATGTGTGCTAAGCAGTGTCCTGCTTCCGCTATCACAAGAACAGATTACATTGCTCCCGGCAAGAAGCTTGCTGCAATGGAGATCGACAAGAATAAGTGCGTGAAATGCGGTGCTTGTATCGCTACTTGTAAGTTTAAGGCAATCATCAAGAAGTAAGCGGAGGAATAGTAATGGAAAATATTACAGTAAAAATCAACGGTGTTGAATTAGAAGTCCCCAAGGGCACTACTGTTCTTGAAGCTGCTCACATGGCTGGATTTGAGATTCCTACACTTTGCTATATGAAGGAGATCAACGAGATCGGTGCCTGCCGTATCTGCGTTACTGAGGTAAACGAGGGAAGAGGCTTCCGTCTTGTTGCAGGCTGCGTATACCCATGCTCCAACAATATGGAGATTCTTACAAACTCTCCAAAGGTCATCGAGTCAAGAAAGAGAACTCTTGAGCTCATTCTTTCAACTCATGACAGAAAGTGCCTCTCATGTGTAAGAAGCGGCAACTGCGAGCTTCAGAAGCTTGCTAAGGACTACGGCGTTGAGGACGCTACAGTTTATGATGGCGTTAAGAACGAGTATGAGGTAGACAATTCTGCTCCTCATATGTACCGTGACAATAACAAGTGTATCCTTTGCCGCCGCTGCGTAGCAGTATGTGCAAAGACACAGGGCATCGGCGTTATCGGCGCTAACGAGCGTGGATTCAAGACATATATCGGCTCTGCTTTCGATATGGGACTTGGCGAGACAAGCTGCGTATCATGCGGACAGTGTATCGCAGTATGTCCTGTCGGCGCTCTCTCAGAGAAGGACTACACTAAGGAAGTACTGGCTGCTATCGCTGATCCTGAGAAGACAGTTCTCGTTCAGACAGCTCCTGCTGTTCGTGCAGGTCTCGGTGAGTGCTTCGGCAATCCTATCGGCACAAATGCTGAGGGTAAGATGGCAGCAGCTCTCAGAAGACTTGGCTTCGACAAGGTATTCGATACAGACTTCGCTGCTGACCTTACAATTATGGAAGAGGCTAACGAGTTCCTCGATCGTTTCACAAACGGCGGAACACTTCCTCTCATCACATCTTGCTCACCTGGTTGGGTTAAGTTCTGTGAGCACTATTATCCTGATCTTCTCGATCACCTTTCAACCTGTAAGTCGCCTCAGCAGATGTTCGGTGCAACTGCTAAGACATACTACGCTCAGAAAATGGGTATCGATCCAAAGAATATCGTTATGGTATCTATCATGCCATGTACAGCTAAGAAGTTCGAGATCGGCAGACCTGATCAGAGCGCTGCAGGTGTTCCTGATGTTGATTACGCTCTCACAACTCGTGAGCTGGGCAGAATGATCGAGCGTGCAGGTATCCTCTTCAACTCACTTCCTGATGAGAAGTTCGACGATCCGCTGGGAATCTCAACAGGTGCCGGCGTTATCTTCGGTGCTACAGGCGGAGTTATGGAAGCAGCTCTCAGAACTGCTGTATATACACTCACAGGCGACAACGTAACTGACCTTCCAGAGGTTCGTGGTACAAAGGACATCAAGGAAGCTACATACAATGTTGCAGGCAACAATGTAAAGGTTATCGTTACAAGCGGTCTTGCTAACGCAAGAAAGGTTCTTGATGATATCAGAGCAGGCAAGTGCGACGCTCAGTTCATCGAGATCATGGCTTGTCCCGGCGGCTGTGTAAACGGCGGCGGTCAGCCACAGGTTCCTATGGGCGTAAGAAACTTCGTTGACATCAGAGAAGAGAGAGCTAAGGTTCTCTACAACCTTGATAAGTCAATGCCTCTCAGACAGTCTCACGAGAACCCAGCTATCAAGAAGGTTTATGAGGAATTCTTCGAGAAGCCGGGCAGCCACAAGGCTCATGAGGTTCTCCATACATCTTATGTTAAGAGAAAAGTAAACGAGATATAAAAAACAGCTGAATTCATTAAAAGAGCGGACATTTAGTCCGCTCTTTTTGTTGACATAACAGGAAAAAAGTGGTATAATAATGTAGAGCTATTTTTTTCCTAAGGGGGGCGATTGAATGGATGATGTTTGTGAGTTTTGCGCGACTAAGGTCGTAAAGGGAACCCTTGTGACACCTTATGCAGTACAGTTTTATCCTGAGGGTGAAGAGATGAAGCTGAAGCCAAAGAGAAGCCAGGTCATTTGTGACGCCTGTCCGCAGTGTGGACATATCCAGAATATCAGATTAAAAAATCCGGAGAATATTATGAAATATCGGTATACGATACTTGATGATTGATTTTTCGGAATAATTTGAAAAAAATTGCAGATACTGTTTCCGAAAGGAAGTGGTTTCATGCAAACAGACCTTAACAAAAGCCAGACCCGCATGAATCTCATGCGGGCTTTTGCTGGTGAGTGCCAGTCGCGTCAGAGATACTATCAGGCAGCGCTGATAGCTCAGCAGCAGAAGCTTATCGGACTTGAGCGTATGTTCAGGTTCACAGCCGAGCAGGAGGAACGCCATGCAATGGTATTCTGGAAGCTTATGAAGGATTCCGCCGGACAGACAGTGGACCTTACAGCAGGCTATCCTGCTGATGTATTCGAGGATATAGGACAGCTCCTTGATGCCTCTCAAAAGGAAGAGGAGAAGGAGCATATCGTAGTCTATCCTGATTTTGCACGTATTGCCGATGATGAAGGCTTTACAGAGGCGGCAGGGAAGTTCCGCGCTATAGCTGAGATAGAAAACGAGCACAGTATCCGCTTTGCTTACTATGCCGGGCTTTATCGGGAAGATAGTCTCTTCCGCAGCGGCAACAGTCAGCAGCGATGGATATGCCTTAACTGCGGTCATATCCATGTAGGAAGCGAGCCGCCGCAGGAATGTCCTGTGTGCAGCTCTGATCAGGGATATTTTATCCGTGAGGAAGAGGCGGCGTTCACCTCATGCAATATCACAGGAAAATAGAAAAAAGGACGGCGAGAGCCGTCCTTTTTGATGTGTATAGTTGCTATTCTGTATGTTCTTTTTTGAGCTTGCGCATGATAAAGAGGAAAACTCCCAGCTCTACTAAGAATGTTGCAAGCCATGAAATAGCATATGAGAAATAAAGGCTTTCAAGGGTATGGTATTTCGGTATTCTGAATACACCGAATATCCAGCCGAGTCTTATTCCTACCACGCCGATAACGGTTATGAGCATTGGCAGCACCGAACGTCCAAGACCGCGGATAAGTCCGGTAGTTACGTCCATCAGACCGCAGAGGAAGTAGACTATCATGATATACTTCATTCTTATCATGCCAAAATTTATTGCTTCCTGTGAATCAGTGAGATATATGGAAAGGAGTGGTCTGCCGAAAAACAGTGCCGTAAGACCGAGAGCCATTCCCGTGCAGAATACAGCGATAAGACATATCCACATTATCTTTTTGATACGGTCAAGCTTGCCTGCACCGTAATTCTGACCGGTGAAGTTCAGAGATGTCTGACTGTAGGAGTTCATTGAGGTATAAACAAAGCCCTCGATATTCTGCGCGGAAGAGTTTCCTGAAAGTACAGCGTGACCTAAGAGGTTTCCGAATTCGTTTATAGAAGACTGTATAATTACATTGGAAATAGCAAATATAGAAGACTGAAGCCCTGCGGGAAAGCCTATCTGGATTATTCGCTTTAGCTGTCTTCCGTAAATCCTCATTTTTTTCAGCTCCAGCTTGCAGACGTCGTTTCGGCGCATAAGCTCGCGTACTATGAGAGCAGCCGACAGAGTCTGTGAAAGTGAGGTAGCAAGTGCTACACCTGAAACGTCCATATGGAATACCATGACAAATATCAGGTTCAGTATAACATTCAGTATGCCTGCGGCGGTGAGATAATACAGCGGACTTTTTGTGTCGCCTGCGGCGCGGAGTATTGCCGAGCCGAAGTTGTACAGCATACTCGGGATCGTTCCGCAGAAGTATATCTTCATGTATGCTGCCGAAAGAGGGAGTACATTTGCAGGAGTATCCATCATTTTCAGAAATGTTTCAGAAAAAAGCAACCCAACGATTGTAAGAAAGGCTCCGCTTATAAATGCCGCAGGTATAGCAGTATGAACTGTCCTGCGGACGTCCTCGGATCTGCCCGAGCCGATGCCGTGAGCCACAGTAACGCCTGCACCGACGGAGAGACCGATGAACAGGTTGACCATAAGGTTTATTAGAGCGCCTGTTGCTCCAACAGCGCCAACAGATATATCTCCGCAGCACCGTCCTACCACCACAAGGTCGGCGGCGTTGAAAAGAAGCTGCAAAACACCTGTGAGGATAATAGGAATAGTATAAAGAATTATTTTGCTGACCAGAGGTCCCTCGCACATATCCGAGGTCTTGCTCTGCATAAAAAAGACTCCTAACTGCCGCTGATTAACTGAGCGCTGCGGCTGATGCGCATGAGGTCACAAAAAAGCCCCCGAAGGGACTTTTTTAATCGTTTGTATTCTTTTTAATCCTTGCGATCTCCTGTTCCTTCTTCCACAGGAAGCTTATATGAGCTTCTGTGCCGTTCTGTATTCTCTTGAAATTCTCAATATGTTTAAAGAGAATGACCAGTGCAACAACGGAAAGTATAGCTGTACCAATGGGATCGCCCGTTATAAGAGCATATATCACAGTGAATATGACCGAACCTGTAACAGGAACAACGCAGACGTAATCCAGAGAGAAGCCCAGAATCATTTCAAAGCCGAGAAGCAGTATAAATACAACAGGATTGAATGCCAGGATAGTTCCGCCCAGAGAGGCCAGACCTTTACCGCCATGAAACTTCATAAGGACAGGAAAAATATGTCCGAGAATACAGCATGAGCCTGCAAGTATTTTTGCGAATCTGAGCTGCGGAAACAGATAAGCACCTAAAACTGATGCTGCAACAGCCTTGAATATATCGAAAAGAGCAACAAAGAGACCTGCTTTTTTTCCGACTGTAATAACGGTGTTAGAAGCTCCTGCATTGCCTGAGCCTCTCTGACGTATATCGAATCCTTTAAGCTTTGAGATAATGAAAGCAGGGTTGATATTGCCGAAGAGATAGCCAATAAGAGCACATAAAACAACCTGCATAACGCCCTCCCAGTTATAAGGCAGTATAGCTGCCTTGTTAAAAAAATGACTAACCACATCTATAATAATATTATAATACCATATTTCCTTCAAAAAGTAAATACCCGAAATAGATTTTTTTAAGGATATATAGTTAAATAATAAAAATATATTTTCCCTGTTTCGTTTTGTAAGGGGAAAACGATTAGTATTAATGAAAGGACAAATACTGATCATATAAATTTTGCAAGGAGTGAGACAAATGAATGAAAATGATCTGCGGCAGCTGATAAAAACTGCTCCCGAAAGAGGACAGCGGGCTTTTTATGATAAATATTTCAACTACGTCTATACTATAGTTTATGCAAAGCTTAAATGTTATGCCAAGCCTGAGGATATAGACGAATGTGTAGGGGACGTTTTTGCTCACTGTTTTTTCTATTTTGATAAGCAGGAGGAGATAAACGGCGACCTCAAAGCTTTTGCAGCGGCTGTTGCACGAAATAAGGCAGTAGATACATACAGAAAGGTATCACGGCATAAGGAACGAAATGTATCAATTGATGATACGGAGGAAATGGTCTCAGAGGAAAATGTTGCAGAGTCCGCAGAGACTATTGAAATGAGGCAGCTTTTGTATGATAAGGTCAGCGAGCTGGGCGAGCCCGACTCGACTATAATAATACAGAAGTATTACTACGGACGAAGCTCAAAGGAGATAGCAAGGATAGTTGAGCTTTCGTCTGATAATGTCAGGGCAAGATGCAGCCGTGCAGTGAAAAAGCTGCGTGAACTGCTTATGCAGGCAGGATTTGCGAGATAGGAGGTTATGACATGAAAGACGAGCTTGATATGATATTTAGCGGCAAGGATACGGATATAGAGAAGATATCTGCGAGGTATAAGGCAGTGGACGACAAGAGAAAAGAAAAGATATATGAAATAAGCAAAAGAAAGTATGATATATTAAAGGCAGGCGAGGGCGAGAGCTCCGATGACGGCTTTATAGTAAGCGCACAGGGCGTTGAGCGCTACAGCCGTCCGAAGTTTTACAGGTATTTCTCTGCGGCAGCGGCAGCTGTGGTGCTGTTCGGAGGTATATGCGGCGGTGTAATGCTGTCACGTTCTTCAAGGGTGCAGCCTATGAATTCAAGCAGTGATCCTGAGGTGACTGCAACTACAGTTGCACCTGCATCATCTGAAGTGATCTTCAGCGATAACGAGGCCGTGGATAAGCTTGTAAGTAACCTTGAGATGCTCGAAAAGCCGCAGTATCCCGATGGAGGCAGCACTGATATTTCGGAAGCAATATATTTCAATAAGGACGACTACGCTCCCGAGGTCGATAAAATAATGAACCTTACAAAGTATTATTATGCTGTTACAGACGAGAGGATAGATACTGTTGAGGAGATAGAAGCTCTCCTTGATGATACATTTATCTATGAATCCCGTAACAGATACATGGGCGGAGACCTGAGCGGCTTTGAAGTGGGCTATGACTTCAGGGACGATTCAATGGCAAATAAGTATGTAAAGACATTTATCAACTATAACGGCAAGATATATGCTCAGAGCCTGTGCGCACCTGCTGCATCTATTTCACATGGATTTGAAAGCTTGTATAATTTCAGCAATTACAAGCTTGTATCCTCTGAGTTTAAAGAGGGCGGTGAGCTGCTGGCTATGAACAGAATAATCTACGATGAGGAGCAGCAGCCTGTCCCCCTTGATAAGCTTGTTACCTGCGCAAGAGTATATGAAAGACCTGACGGAGAGAAGGTTAAAGCTGAGATAGAGCTCCTTCCGGAGGACGGTGTATGGAAGATCGCTGAATTCTGGATTTCTCTTGAAAATGAGGACGGCGAGGCAGTATACAATAATAATACTCTATTCCCAGTTCTCGAAGGCAAGGATTCCGCACAGGAGAATGCGGGCAAATTTGGCGAGCTTCAGCTCCACGAGCAGCTGGTATATCCAAATTTTGACGAAGCAGTCGCGGTTTGTGAAGAGATCGACAGAGTGAATAACAATGGCGGATATGAATTCAAGAGGGTAGATGTTGAGAAGTATACTGCAAAAATACTTGAAGCATCAGACTATAATGAAAGGAATACTCTTGAAAACAAGAGCTATATCTATCACCTTATGCTGAATTCATCAAGATATTTCGATACAGCTGATCTGACATATTATTACAAAAGAGATTATGAGAACGAGATATTTGAAATGACAGGGCATTGTCTGGCAGACAATGCAGGAAGATATATCTATGTGGATTATAAAGACAATAACAGCGAACCGCGCTATGATACAACGATGTGTATGTATAATAATATGTGGATAAATTCGGATAATATCAAAAAGACATATATCGAATCCGAAGAAGACACATCATTTACGTCCAACAGCTTTATTCCCGATAATTACCGCGTTATAGATTATTACAATGAAAGCGGCGATGCAGAGAATTATGCATTCCTCGGAGATACAGTGTTTGGTCAGCTGGGCAGAGAGAGTCTTTATCCCTCGACTTTGGAGATGCACGATTTTGATGGCTGGCATATTGAGAGAACAGAGGATATACTCGGCAGACAGTGTGCGGTCATAGAGTTTGGCGGAGCAAATTATATAGCTGAAAAATATGTTGACCTGAGAACGGGTATAGTTCTGAAAAGTACAGAACATACTCTGGATATTAATGAGGCGTGTGAAGTTAGTGTAAAGAGTGTAGACATCGACAAACCGCTGGAATACATCTATTTTGATCCTACAGGTTATACAAAATCCCCAGAGCAGTAAAAAAATATCTCCCTTGTGAAAGGCTGATGCCCATATAGAAGTTTTGCCCCTGAGCATCTTAAAGTGCTCAGGGGCATTGTGCTTATTTATGCTGCTAAGATAAATAGTCAGATTCTGATTTATGCTATTAACAATTATATCATGGCATTGAAGCACTGTCAATAAAAACGCCATAGTACTTCTGACCTTACATCAGAAATACTATGGCAAAAAAGCTTCTTTATTAGTACCGACCTAAAAGCAGATGGGATAGCCTTTTATTAAAGCAGGCTGATAAGCTGGTCGTGAACTACGCTGAGTCTTTCGTCGGAAAGACCAAAGTCCATAGCTTTATAGTTCCACGCGGCTCTGCCGATATTATGTTTTCTGAAAACGGCGTTGATAGTTCTGTACCATTTCAGCGTATCCTCGGGAGAAACAACGTCGATACAGCCATATTCTCCGCAGTAAAGACCTGTGCCGTGCTTCTCAGCCTTAGCGATAGCGGTGGAGAACAGCTCCTCGAAGTATTCCTCTGAAGTAACACTATCCTCAAAAGCCATGCGCTCCTCAGGAATGATAGCGTCTGTCCAGTAAGCACCCTGATGTGTGAATTTAAGTGGCTCGTAGCAGTGCATATTGTAGAAAACGTTGTCATCATAGGGCTCGTCCAGATACTGAACAGTGCTTGCGCTGTTGTTGTAATAGCTTCCCACAAGTATGATCACATCGGGAGCTATAGCTCTGATGCGGCGGATACATTCCTTTGCTATCCTGTTCCATGCGTCGATGAATGAAGCGTCCGTTACCTCGTTGAGAAGCTCGAAAGCAACATTTGGCGTTAAACTGCCATAGCGCCTTGCGACCTCCTCCCACAGACGGTAGAAGCGCTCCTGATACTCCTCGCTGTCGAAGAATCCGTGTTCGTCCTCGCCGTAGTAGTCGAAAGAAAAGCCTGCGGTCTTGTGAAGGTCAAGTATAATATTAAGTCCGTTTGCCTTGCAGGCATTGACAGCCATAGTAAGGTAAGCGAAGCCCTCATCGTTGAAAGAGCCGTCATTGTTCTCGATAATATTATAGTCAAATGGGACACGGATATGGTCTATGCCCCATGAAGCTGCGATTTTAAAGTCGTTTTCGGTAATAAAGGAGTCAAGATGCTCCTTTTCATAATTGCACTGTGATAGCCAGCCGCCGAAGTTTACTCCCTTATTGAATCCGATCATTTTTTTCATACTGATCGCCTCCTTTGAAAAAAGTATAGCATATTTATAAAGAAAACTATACTTGTTTTATGTGAAAAATAATAAATTCATGATATATGAGTGGTGATCAAGGTAATAAAAAACCTGCATTCAAAGAATGCAGGTTTGGCGCGGATTGAGAGATTTGAACTCTCGCGCCGGTTTCCCGACCTACTCCCTTAGCAGGGGAGCCCCTTCACCACTTGGGTAAATCCGCAAACCGACGAGCGAGAAACTCACCGATAAAAAATAATGGCGGAGAGGGTGGGATTCGAACCCACGTGACCGTTAAGTCAAACGGTTTTCAAGACCGCCTCGTTATGACCGCTTCGATACCTCTCCATTTTTACTGCCGAATTAATCAGCTTTTATATTATACCACGGTGAGCGGCAGTTGTCAAGAAAAAATAAAAAATATTAGTGACGATAAATTTTCAACATTTTGGTGCATAATATACAATCGAAGATGTTGAGAAATAATACTGCGCTGAAAATGAAAAATTCCTGTAAATTTTTTCGGTAAAAATGTTTTTTTTGAAGGAATATACTTTACATTATTACAAAATTAGTGTAAAATATACTATAGATAATTTTTTGTGAGGTGCTTATATGGAACCAAAGTATAAAAGAATATTATTAAAGGTCAGCGGTGAGGCTCTGGCAGGTGACAAGAAGACAGGTCTAAACTATGACGTAGTTACAGAGATATGTCAGAGCATAAAGAAGTGTGCTGACGCAGGCGCTCAGGTAGCAGTGGTCGTCGGCGGGGGCAACTTCTGGAGAGGACGTTCAAGCGGAGCTATGGACAGAACTCGTGCAGACCATATCGGTATGCTTGCTACAACAATGAACGCACTTGCACTTGCAGATGTACTTGAATCACTTGGCTGTGTAGTAAGAGTACAGACTGCTCTCCAGATGTCAGCTATCGCAGAACCCTATATACGCAACAGAGCTGTAAGACATCTTGACAAGGGCAGGATCGTTATCTTCGGCTGCGGCACAGGAAACCCATTCTTCTCAACAGATACAGCTGCTGCACTCCGCTCTGTAGAAATTGATGCAGATATACTTCTCAAGGCTACTCTCGTTGACGGAGTATATGATAAGGACCCCCATAAGTTTGACGACGCTAAGAAATACGAAACACTTACATTCTCACAGGTCATCGGCGAGGGACTTGCAGTTATGGACAGCACAGCTGCTGCTATGTGCCGTGACAACAACATGAAGATGCTGGTATTTGACCTTAGCCGTCCCGACAATATCTACGACGCCGTAATGGGCGCAAATATCGGAACAGTAGTATCCGAGGACTGATCAACGAAAGGAATCACTATCATGAAAGAACAGCTTAATATCGCTAAGGAAAAAATGAACAAGAGCCTCAATGCCCTCGGAAACGAGTTTGCTTCTATCCGTGCCGGTAGAGCTAACCCCGGAGTTCTCGACAAGGTTATGGTGGATTATTACGGAGCTCCCACACCTGTGAACCAGATGGCAGCAGTATCCGTATCAGAGGCAAGAATACTGGTTATCCAGCCCTGGGATAAGTCTACACTGAAGCTTATCGAGAAGGCAATACAGGCTTCTGATATAGGCATCCAGCCTGTAAACGACGGAAACGTTATCCGCCTTGCTTTCCCTCAGCTCACTGAGGATCGCCGTAAGGAGCTCTGCAAGAGCATAAAGAAGTACGGCGAGGAGTGTAAGGTAACTGTTCGTTCTATCAGACGTGACACAATGGAAAAGTACAAGGCAATGAAGAAAAACTCCGAGATCACAGAGGACGACCTCAAGGACTGTGAAAAGAAGGTTCAGGATCTTACAGATAAGATGTGTGCTGACATTGATAAAATGGTAGCAGAAAAAGAAAAAGAGATCATGACTGTTTGATTGGTGGAATATGGCATTATTTGGTAAGAAAGATAAAACAGGATCATCTGAGCTGGTGCTCCCCGAAAAGCTTCCCGAGCACGTAGCTTTTATTATGGACGGAAATGGCAGATGGGCTAAGAAGCGCGGTCTGCCCCGTTCACTGGGACACCGTGAGGGAGCTAAGAACTTCCGTACTATTGTACGTCACTGCAAGGACATCGGACTCAAGGCCATAAGCTTCTATGCATTCTCAACAGAGAACTGGAAGCGCTCACAGGAAGAGGTAGGCGCTCTTATGAACCTTTTCCGTGATTACCTTGCTGACGTAAGAAACTTCCTCAGCGAGAATACAAGAATGGTCTTTCTCGGCGACAAGAGCGCCTTTGCTGATGATATTCGTGAGAAAATGGAAAAGCTGGAGGCTGATTCAGCCGATTATGATGAGATGACCATTCTCATGGCAGTAAATTACGGAGGACGTGACGAGATAACTCATGCGGCAAAGCTTCTTGCTGAAAGGGCTGCAAAGGGCGAGATACGCCCCGAGGATATAACAGAGCAGACTATCTCCGATAACCTATATACAGCAGGCTATCCTGATGTTGACCTGCTTATCCGACCAAGCGGTGAGCAGAGAATATCAAACTTCCTCATCTGGCAGAGTGCATATGCGGAGTTCTATTATACAGACGTTCTCTGGCCTGATTTCACTCCCGAGGAGCTTGACAAGGCTCTTATCGAGTACGCTCACAGAAACCGCCGCTTCGGAGGTGTGTGATGCTTACACGAATCATTTCGGGAGCAGTAGGCGTTGTACTTCTCGGTGCAGTACTGTTTTTTCATGATACGATAGTACTGCCCATAGCAGTTGCGGCTATCATCGCAGTAATGCTCTTTGAGCTTATCCGTGCAGTGAAGCTCCACAAGTGCCTGCCCATACTCATTGCGGCGGAGGCTTGCGGAATTGCCGTACCGATACTGTATGGCGTGCTGACAACGATCAATGTTATAGGAGTGGGATATCCCGGACATTTTGAGTTTAAGTCATGGCGCTATGCGGACAAATACAATTTATATGTATTCGGTATAATACTGCTCTGTGCCTTTGTTGTGTTCATTACATGGCTCAGGAAGCATAAGGAGATACGCTACGAGCAGGTATTTTTCGTACTTGCTGTAATGGTACTTGTGCCTCAGGCTATGACCACTATGGTGCGCATAGAGCGCTGTGACCATGAAAGCGGACTTTTCCTGCTTATCATGGGACTCTGCGGTGCATGGATAGCAGATACGGGAGCGTACTTCACAGGCGTTGCCATAGGTAAGCACAAGCTCTGCCCCGAGATAAGCCCCAAGAAGACTATCGAGGGACTTGTTGGCGGTATCCTTACAACGGCTGTCGTTTACGCTATTGCGTTTTCTGTCTACTACGGCTTTACTGCAAAGAGAGCTGTTATTGCCTGCATTACGGGTGCAGTATGCGCCATTATCGGTACAGTTGGCGACCTTTCTGCATCTATGGTAAAGCGCCAGATAGGCTTCAAGGACTACGGAAAGATAATGCCCGGTCACGGCGGACTTATGGACCGCTTTGACAGCGTTCTTTTCGTGCTGCCTACATTTTATGCATTTATCGCCATATTCGGCGTACAGTGATATTGCTGAAACGGACTATTCACGGATAGTCCCTTTCGCATTTTATAAAGGACTTTGTCAAAATAACCATTCGGAAGTTATTTCCGCGAAAAGGGGAAAATATAATGAATAAAACGGTGTCGATACTCGGTTCGACAGGTTCCATAGGTACTCAGTCGCTGGAGGTCTGTGAGAAGCACGGACTCAAAGTCGCTGCCCTTGCCGCTCACAGCAGTGTTGAGGCATTAGAGCAGCAGATAAGGAAATTCCGACCTGCATACGCCTGCATTTATAACGAGGAGAAGTACGGCGAGCTGAAAAGCCGTATCGCTGACCTTGATGTAAAGCTCTACAGCGGCATGGAGGGACTTTGCAAGCTGGCTTCTCTTGAAGAAGCTGATATCGTCCTCAATTCAGTTGTGGGTATGGTGGGACTTCTTCCCACACTTACTGCCATAGACGCAGGCAAGGACCTTGCTCTTGCCAATAAGGAGACTCTTGTGGCTGGCGGCGAGCTTGTAATGAAGGCTGCTGCTGACAAGGGAGTAAGGATATATCCCGTGGACAGCGAGCATTCGGCTATATTCCAGTGCTTGCAGGGCAACAAGCGCTCTCAGCTCAGCAAGATAATCCTGACTGCTTCGGGCGGACCATTCTTCGGCAGAAGCTATGAGGAGCTGAAAAGCGTAACAAAGGCTCAGGCGCTCCACCACCCAAATTGGGAAATGGGTAATAAAATAACCATCGACTCTGCTACACTTATGAATAAAGGACTTGAATTCATCGAGGCAAAATGGCTCTTTGACCTCACACCCGACCAGATAGAGATAGTGGTACACCGCCAGAGCGTTGTCCACTCTGCTGTTGAGTACAACGATTACTCGGTAATAGCGCAAATGGGCGTTCCCGATATGAAGATACCGATACAGTATGCCCTTCTTTATCCTGACAGAATGAGCTGTCCTACGGGACGCCTTTCACTGACGGATTACGGAAAGCTCACCTTTGAAAAGCCCGACTATGACACCTTCAAGTGTCTGTCCGCAGCTATCGAAGCCATAAAGCGCGGCGGAGCTTATCCCTGCCTTGTAAATTCTGCTAACGAAGAAGCAGTAAAGGCATTTCTCCATGACGAGATACGTTTTATAGAGATAGGCGAAATGGTATCATCGGTGCTTGAAAGGTTCAAGCCCGCTGAAATAAAGAGCTATGATGATGTAATGAAAGCCGATACTGCGGCAAGGTCATACGTAAGGGAGCGTATCGCGGCTGAATAAGCTGCATTAAGAAAGGAAAAGGCAACATGGGTATTATTATTGCGATACTTATATTCGGACTAATAGTGACAGTTCACGAATTCGGACATTTTATATGTGCTAAGCTAAGCGGCATAAAGGTGCTGGAGTTTTCAGTCGGTATGGGACCCAAGCTTCTCCAGAAGCAGAAGGGTGAGACAAAATATTCTCTGAGAGCCCTGCCCATAGGCGGTTACTGTGCTATGGAGGGAGAGGATTCCACCAACGTCGATCCGAGAAGCTTCCGCAATGCAAAGCTGTGGAAGCGTATGATAGTTCTTGTGGCAGGTGCAGCAATGAATTTCGTGCTTGGTATAGTCATGCTTATGATACTTGTATGCATGATGGATCAGGTGCCTACAACTGCTATCAAGGGATTCAGCGGTCAGCGCAACGATGACGGTACTGTAACTTATTATGCCGAGAGCTACGAAACAGGACTGCGCCACGGTGATAAGCTCATATCCATTGACGGCACAAGAATATACAGCACTCTTGACCTCAATTACATCTTTGATTCCATATCCAGCAGCGAGGGACACAAGGTAGTTGTAAAGCGTGACGGAAAAAGGCTCACACTTAACGATGTATTCTTTGAGGATAAGGCAGAGGGCGGCGGAGTTATCGACTTCGGCGTTGTTTACAAGGATAAGACTCCGCTTACCGTGATAAAGGGCTCGGGAGACATCTTCATGTCCATGAGCCATATCGTCGGACTTTCACTGAAGCAGATGCTGACGGGACAGCTCCACAAGGAGGACGTTTCGGGACCTGTAGGCGTTGTAACAGCTATCAGCGAGCAGACCAAGAATAACGAGTCTATAGCTGACGCTATCTACAAGCTTATATATATGACAGCCCTTATAACCATAAACGTTGGTATATTCAATCTTCTTCCTGTTCCGGGACTTGACGGCGGACGCCTTCTTTTCTGCTTCATAGAGCTCATACGCCGCAAGCCTGTAAAGCCAGAGCATGAGGGCTACGTACACCTTGCAGGCATGGTCCTTCTTTTCGGAGTGATGATATTCGCAACCTATAACGATATTGCAAGACTTATTACAGGAGGATAAAATGCCTGAAATATGCTTATTGGGAACAGGCGGAATGCTGCCCTTAAAGGATAGGTTCCTTACAAGCCTCTATGCCGAATACAACGGAAAGGCTGTCCTTATCGACTGCGGTGAGGGGACACAGGTCGCCATTGCAAAGCATGGACTAAAATTGAGCAGGATAGAGCTCCTGCTCATTACTCACTGCCATGCAGACCATGTTACGGGACTTCCCGGGCTTCTGCTCTCTATCGGCAACAGCTCACGAACCGAGCCCCTCGATATAGCAGCTCCCGAGAGCTGTCTGCCTGTGCTGAGGAATCTCATGACCGTCTGCGGAGCTCTGCCCTATGAGGTAAGACTTCACGGACTTCCCGAAAATTCGTCCTGTGAGTTTTCGGCTGATATGATAGACTCAATGCTGACCATAAAAACGCTGCCCCTTTCACACAGAGTGAGCTGTCTGGGGTACAGCCTTTTATTAAGCCGCAAGCCGCCATTCCTTCCCGAAAATGCTAAGGCTCTCAATATACCTGTGGAATACTGGAAAAGGCTTCACGCAGGTGAAGCTGTCACCCTTGATGACGGCAGGAGCATAGCTCCAGATGCGGTAACGGGTGAAAAACGGGCTCCTATAAAGATAACCTATACTACGGATACTCTTCCCATCGCGGAGCTGGCAGGCTTTGCCGAGAGCTCCGACCTTTTCATATGTGAGGGTATGTACGGGCTGCCTGAAAAAAAGGAGTCAATGAATGAAAAGTGCCATATGCTAATGCAGGACGCCTGTGATATTGCAGTAAAAGCCAACGTTAAGAGGCTGTGGCTGACACATTACAGCCCTGCGGAAAAGGAACCTGCAATATACGCGGAGGAACTGAGACAAATATTCCCCGAAGCTGTAATAACAGCAGACGGAGCGAAAATAACTCTATAATAGGAGAGATTTTATGAGAAATGTTAGACCAGTAAAGGTAGGGGACTGCGTCCTCGACGGAAAGCATATATATATCCAGTCCATGCTCAATATGCGTTCGGACGACATCGAGGGCAGTGTAAGGCAGGCTGTAGAGCTTGAAAAGGCAGGCTGTGAGATAATCCGCGCAGCTATACCAAATATGGAGGCTGTAAGGCTTATCCCTGCTATCAAGGAGGCTGTGAACATCCCACTTGTGGCGGATATACACTTTGATTATAAGCTGGCTATCGAGTCCGCAGCAGCAGGTGTTGACAAGATACGCATAAACCCCGGTAATATCGGCGGAATGGACAGAGTCAAGGCGGTAGTTGACGCCTGCCGTGCAAGAAACCTCCCTATACGTATCGGAGTAAATTCAGGTTCTCTTGAAAAAGAGATACTGGCTAAGTACGGCTCGCCGACACCCGAGGCTCTTGTTGAGAGTGCTATGGGACACGCTGCTATGTTGGAGCATTTCGACTTCAACGACATAGTTATCTCAATAAAGTCATCAGATGTAAACAAAATGATCGCTTCCTACAGATTAGCTGCACAGAAGTGCAGTTATCCGCTTCACCTCGGAGTTACCGAGGCTGGTACAGAGCGCATGGGACTTATCAAGTCCGCTATCGGTATAGGTTCGCTGCTCTGTGACGGCATTGGTGAGACTATCCGTGTATCTCTTACAGATGATCCTATCCGCGAGATAGCTGCCGCTAAGGATATACTCAAAAGTATCGGCAAGCGCGGCGGTGTAAGGATAGTTTCATGTCCTACCTGCGGAAGAACTCGTATCGACCTTGTCAAGGCTGCAAAAATGGTTGAGGAAGCAGTAAAGGACATGGAAAAGGATATAACAGTTGCTGTTATGGGCTGTATCGTAAACGGTCCGGGAGAAGCCCGTGAAGCTGACGTTGGTATCGCAGGCGGTGATGGCTGTGCTATCATCTTCAAAAAGGACGGTACTCAGCGCAAGATAAAGGAAGAGGACATAGTTCCGGAGCTTCTTGCAGAGATAGATAAACTTTAATTCTGAATTCTCAATTCATTTGGACGGGAGTTATAAAATGCAGGTCAAAATATCCGAATTTCTGAAGGAATATACATCGGAGCTGCCCGAAAGTGTGCTCAGCGGTGAGATATTCAAGCTTACATATACAGAAAACCTTGAATCTATCCGCTTTCATGCTCATTTTGACGAGGTCGTTCCCAGCGATGATATATTCGCGTTTGAAAAAGCAGTTGAGGCTGCCATAAAGGTAGAGCAGGTGAGGCTTGCCTGCCGTTATCCCTCCGGGAAATTCGGCATGGAATGCTACGGCGAGCTTATCAAGCTTTTAAAGCGTGATATACCTGTAGTCAACGGTTTTCTCGACGATGCCGATGTAAGTCTCGGAAACGGAGAGCTTCGTATAAAGATAGTTCACGGCGGAAGGGATATACTTGATAAGTTCAACTTCTGCACGGGCTTTTCCAGAATGATATACAATCAGTTCGGTGTAAGAGTTAAAGTGCTTCTTGACGGCGATACATCGGTAAGTGTACAGCAGTATGACGAGATGATAGAGCGCCTTGAAGCTGATATGCCTGACTACAGCAGTCAGCTGATCCCGGATAAAACTCCCGACGAAATCAAGGCTGAGGAAATGAAGTCTGTTATCCCTACGGCAACTCTTGACGTAACCGCTCTTGATAAGGACTTCGATGCGGAGTCTGCTGAGATAGTCAAGGGCAGAGCTATCCGCGAAAAGCCAATATCTATATGTGAGGCTGTTCAGCGTCTCGGCGAAAAGGTAGTGGTGGTAGGAGATGTCTTTGCGTCAGAGCTCAAGGAGGTCCGCAACGAAAAGACCGTTGTCACATATGACATCACGGACTACAGCGGCTCTCTTAAAATAAAGATATTTGCCAAAAATGAGGAAGTCGAGGAGATGAAGCTGGGCTCTATAAAGAGCGGAGCCACCCTGCTTGTTGCAGGTAAGCTTGATTATGACTCGTATGCAAGAGATATTGTTATATCCGCAAATTCTCTCATAAAGGTAAAGCGCATACCCAAAATGGACAACTATCCCGAGAAGCGGGTTGAGCTTCACTGCCATAGTAATATGTCCGCTATGGACGCTGTTACCGATCCTGTTACACTCATCAACAGAGCGGCAAGCTGGGGACATCAGGCTATGGCTATAACCGACCACGGCAATGTGCAGGCTTTCCCTGACTGTATGTATAATATGCCCAAGAACTTCAAGGTCATCTACGGCATGGAGGCATACGTGGTAAACGATATCGAGCGTGATATGGTCGTTTACGGCGGCGATGACCGCTCCTTTGACGACGAGATAATTGTTTTCGACGTTGAGACTACCGGACTCAGCTTCCGCAACGACCGTCTCACGGAAATAGGTGCTGTAAAGCTGAAAAACCTACAGGTGGTGGACAGCTTCAACACAAAGGTGAACCCGGGATTCCATATCCCCGAGAGGATAACCGAGCTTACGGGTATAAGCGATGCCGATGTTGCCAACGCTCCAGACGAGGCAGAGGCACTTCGTATGTTCATGGAGTTCTGCGGAGACAAGCCTGTGCTTGTAGCCCATAACGCCCGTTACGATACCAATATGATAAATCAGGTCTGCAAGCGGCAGAGCATTGATTTTGAATATACATGGGTGGACACGCTGGTAATGTGTCAGTCCATGCTCCCCGAAATGGGACGCCATAAGCTGAATCTTGTGGCAAAACAGCTTAAACTCGGAAAATTTGACCACCACAGAGCCTCAGATGACGCTCTTATGCTGGCAAAAATATATATTGAGCTTATTGGCAGACTGAAAAGCGAAAGAAGCTTCAAGTCAATACAGCAGCTGAATATACTTGTGGACGAGATAGAGACAAAGAAGCTGAAAAGCTATCACTTTATCATACTTGTCCGCAATCAGGCAGGTCTGAAGAACCTCTACAGACTTGTATCCCTGAGTAACCTTGAATACTTCTATAAAAAGCCTCTTATCCCGAAATCAAAGCTTATTGAGCACCGAGAGGGACTTATCTACGGAAGCGCCTGTGAAGCCGGTGAGATATTTCAGGCTATGCTGGATATACGAGAACAGGACTATATCGACAACCTTGCGAAATTCTACGACTATCTTGAAATACAGCCCATAGGCAACAACAGGTTCATGGTGCGTGACGGAGTTGCAAAGGACGACGAGGAGCTACGCGATTTCAACCGCTATATAGTCGATATGGGCGACAGGCTGGGACTCCCTACCTGCGCTACCTGTGACGTACACTTCATTGACCCAAAGGACGCTATCTACCGTAAGATAATCCTTGCAAGCATGGGCTTCAAGGACGCTGAGGAGCAGGCTCCGCTGTATCTGCGTACTACCGAGGAGATGATGGCGGAGTTTGAATATCTTGGTGAGGACAAGGCGAAGGAAGTAGTTATCACCAACACCAATGCCATCGCCGACCAGATAGAGGTAGTCCGCCCCATACCAAAGGGCACATTTACGCCTACTATCGAGGGTGCTGAAGAAGAACTGGTGAAGATAACCCACGACAAGGCACACGAGATATACGGTGATCCGCTTCCCGAACTGGTTGACAAGCGTCTTGACCGAGAGCTTTCGTCTATCATCAAGCACGGATTCTCGGTTCTCTACATCATCGCACAGAAGCTGGTATGGAACTCAGTTGAGAACGGCTATCTCGTTGGTTCGAGAGGTTCCGTTGGTTCTTCATTTGTGGCTTCAATGGCAGGTATCTCGGAGGTAAATCCGCTTCCTCCCCATTATGTTTGTCCTAACTGTAAGCACAGTGAATTTCTGCTGGACGGTGTTTACGGCTCAGGTTTTGACCTGCCGCCTAAGAAGTGTCCCGACTGCGGAAAGGATATGAACCGCGACGGTCACGATATACCATTCGAGACCTTCCTCGGCTTTGACGGCGACAAAGCACCTGATATCGACCTTAACTTCTCTGATGAGTACCAGTTCTGGGCTCACAGATATACAGAGAAGCTTTTCGGTAAATCCAATGTTTTCAAGGCAGGAACTATCTCAGTTGTTGCTGAAAAGACCGCATACGGCTACGTAAAGAAGTACTGCGAGGAGAACGGTATCACGCTGAACAATGCGGAAATGAACCGGCTTGCTATCGGCTGTACAGGTATCAAGAGGACCACAGGTCAGCACCCTGGCGGAATGGTCGTTGTGCCGTCGGATTACGATGTTTACGACTTCACTCCCGTTCAGCACCCTGCTGATACTGCCGATTCTGAGATAATAACCACCCATTTCACATTCAACTCTCTCCATGATACCATTCTGAAGCTTGATGAGCTGGGACACGTTGTTCCTACCCTGTACAAGCACCTTGAAGATCTTACTGGTATCAAGATAAAGGACGTACCCACCTCAGATCCTGATGTTATCCGTATGTGTACGAACTGTGATGTGCTTGGAGTTACCCCCGAGGAGATATACTGCAAGACGGGAAGTCTCGGTATACCTGAAATGGGTACGGGATTTACCATACAGATGCTTCTGGACGCAAAGCCTACAAAGTTCAGTGACTTTTTGCAGATTTCCGGACTTTCGCACGGTACCGATGTTTGGCTGGGCAATGCAAAGGACCTTATCGACAACGGCGTATGTACAATTTCAGACGTTATCGGAACCCGTGACTCCATTATGACCTACCTTTTATATAAAGGTGTCGAGCCGAAAATGGCTTTCCAGATAATGGAGTGGACACGAAAGGGAAAAGCTCCTAAGCAGTTCACACCCGAGATAATACAAATGCTTCGTGACCATAATGTTCCTGAATGGTATATCGAGAGCTGTCTTAAAATAAAGTATATGTTCCCTAAGGCTCATGCGGCAGCATATGTTATCGCAGCCATAAAGCTGGGCTGGTTCAAGCTCCATATGCCGCTGGAGTACTATGCTACATATTTCTCCGTAAGAGGCGAGGACTTTGACGCTGAGCTTGCCGTTAAGGGTATTGGGGCAGTACGCGCTAAAATCGAAGAGATAAAGGCGCTTGGCAATGACAAGACCAACAAGGACAGCGCCCTCTATGATATTCTTCTCATCACTAACGAGATGATGTCAAGAGGCTATGAGTTCCTGCCAATAGACCTTTTCAAGTCTCATGCTACTGATTATCTTGTTGAGGACGGCAAGCTGAGGATACCGTTTTCGGCTATGAGCGGTGTCGGAGACAACGCGGCTAAGGGTATTTACGAGGCTGTGCAGAAGGGCGGATTCATGTCGATAGAGGAATTCCAGTCCGAGAGCGGAGCGTCAAAAACGACAATCGATATGTTGAAAAGTATAGGTGCATTTGGTGATTTACCCGAATCCACACAGATGTCTTTCTTTTAACTTGACTTTTACTTAGTAATATGTTATCATATTATCATGTTAGCAGACTAAAGTGATCAACAAGGAGGTTACTATGAAAAATTATGACCTTATCACTCCAGAGGGCACAAAGGATCTGCTCTTTGGCGAGTGCATAGTTAGACGAAATATAGAGAATACTCTCATGGGGCTTTTCAGAAGCAGCGGCTACAGCGAGACCATTACCCCCGGTCTGGAGTTTTTTGATGTATTCAACCTTAATTCACGCTATTTTCCGCAGGAAAACCTGTACAAGCTCACAGACAGCAAGGGCAGACTTCTGGTAATGCGTCCGGATACCACAATGCCTATCGCAAGAATAGTTGCAACTCGTCTGAGAGATGCTGTTCTTCCGCTGAAGCTTTGCTACGCTCAGGCGGTATATACCACCGAGCCGTCATTAAAGGGCAGAAGCGACGAAGTAGTACAGGCAGGTATCGAGCTTATCGGCTCACAGCTGAAAATGGCTGACCTTGAGGTAATATCAACAGCTGTTGATTCACTCAGCTCATTTGGCATGGAGTTCTCACTGGAGCTCGGTCATATAGGAATTTTCAAGGAGCTTGTAAGCAAGCTTGACGCCTCCGAAAAGGACAAGGAAAACATCAGAAAGCTCATCGAAAATAAGAATTTCCCTGCACTTAACGACCTGCTGGACAGCTTCGGAAATTCTCCTGTAACTACAGCTCTCAAAAAGCTCCCTGCACTCTTTGGCGGCGAGGAGGTATTCGAGAAGGCTGAGGAGCTCATGCCTGACGACAATATCAAGCGTATCCTCGACGAGCTCAAGGAGATATACGCAGATGCTTCCGAGCTCTGCGGCGGCGACGGTTCAATAACCGTTGACCTCGGACTGGTAAATAAGACCGATTACTATACAGGTCTTATCATAAAGGGCTATTTACAGGGCCACGGCGAGGAAGTTCTCTCGGGCGGACGATATGACAAGCTTATCTCAGAATTCGGCTACGACGTACCTGCTATAGGCTTTGCTGTAAACATCAACGCTGTTGCAAAGCTCATGGAAAAGAGCGACGTTCTTCCCGCTGAGCCAAAGGCTGACGTTATCGTATACGCTGAGGAAGGCTGCGAGGTTGCTGCGCTTAAAGCTGCAAAGGAGCTCCGCGAGCAGGGACTTATCGTTGAAAACGCTCTCTTTGATGACCTTGAAAGTGTCCGCGAATACGCTATGGAGAAAAAGATAGCAAAGGTAGTCGTTATTGACGGCGAGAGCAAGGAGGTAAATATATGAACAAGCCTATAAGAATGGCTCTTACAAAGGGCAGACTGGAAAAGGATACAGTTGGTCTCCTTGAAAAGCTTGGCTTTGACTGCACAGCTGTACGCGAAAAGGGCAGAAAGCTTATACTTCCCGTACCTGATGCAAATCTTGAAGTAGTTCTCGCAAAGGCAAACGACGTTATCACCTATGTTGAGCATGGCGTGTGCGATATGGGTGTTGTGGGCAAGGACACGATCATGGAAATGAAGGGCAAGTTCTATGAGCTTGTTGACCTGGGTTTCGGAAAGTGCAAGTTTGCTCTTGCCACAAAGAAGGGCTATGATTTTTACAGTGGCTACGGCATAAAGACTATAGCTACCAAGTACCCCAATGTAGCAAGAAGCTTCTTTGAGAAGAAAGGCATGGACACTGAGATAATCAAGATAGAGGGTTCTGTTGAGCTTGCACCTCTCCTTGAGCTTGCTGACGGTATCGTTGATATTGTTGAGACAGGTACTACCCTCAAAGAGAACGGACTTGAAGTCATCGAGGACGTTGCACCTATCTCTGCAAGGCTTATCGCAAACACCGTAAGTCTCAAAATGAGACACGCTGAAATAGACAGACTTATTACACTTATAGAGGAGAATCTCTGATGAAAAAAATATTTGCAAACGGCACTGATGAGGTCGCTTTCCTCAGTGACCTTAAAAAGAGAAGCGGTGAGACCAACAAGAAGGTCACAGAGGTCGTTTCCGAGATAATCGAGAACGTCAAGGAGAATGGTGATGAGGCTGTAAAGGGCTACACTCTCAAATTTGACGGCAATCTTCCACAGTATTATGAGGTGCCTCGTGAGGTCATCAATGATGCTCTTACAGAAGCAGATCAGGAGTTCGTTGACGCACTCCTCAATGCACAGGAGAATATTGCCGATTTCCACCAGAGACAGCTGGAGCAGAGCTTCATCTCTGCTAAGGAAAACGGCGTTATAATGGGACAGCGTATCCGCGGTCTCCACAGAGTAGGACTTTACGTTCCCGGCGGCACAGCTGCATATCCTTCAAGCGTACTCATGAACGCTATCCCTGCAAAGATAGCAGGCGTCAAGGAAATAATCATGGTAACTCCGCCTCTTAAAGACGGCACTCCCAACAAGGATATACTTGTTGCAGCAGCTATCTGCGGCGTGGACAGAGTATTCCTCTCAGGCGGTGCACAGGCAATTGCGGCTCTTGCATACGGCACAGAAGAGATACCGAAGTGCGATAAGATAGTTGGTCCCGGAAACATCTATGTTGCCACAGCCAAGAAGCTGCTTTACGGCGTTGTTGACATCGACATGATAGCAGGTCCCAGCGAGATACTTGTTATCGCTGATGACACAGCCAACCCTAAGTTTGCAGCTGCCGATCTTATGTCACAGGCTGAGCACGATGTGCTTGCTTCTGCAATTATGGTAACTACAAGCGAGAAGCTTGCAGACGAGACTATAAAGGAGATAGACCGTCAGAAGGAATATCTCTCAAGAAAGAGCATAATTGAAAAGTCGCTTGAGGATTACGGCGCAGTTATCATTGCCGACAGCCGTGAAAAGTGCGTAGAGCTGGCAAACGAGATAGCTCCCGAGCACCTTGAGGTACTTATGGAGAATCCGTTTGAGCTTCTTGGAAGCCTTGACAATGCAGGCTCAATATTCCTCGGTCACTATGCTTCAGAGCCTCTGGGCGACTACTATGCAGGTCCTAACCACGTCCTCCCCACAAGCGGCACAGCACGTTTCTTCTCGCCGCTCGGTGTTGCAAGCTTCACAAAGCGTACTGCTTACACCTATTATACTGAGGACGCACTCAGAAAGGCTAAGGACGACATTGTTCTTATCGCAGAGCGCGAGGGACTTACCGCTCACGCAAACGCTATCAAGGTAAGATTTGAAGACTAATTCAACGCAATGGGGCGGCTTGGAATACAGCTGCCCTATAGGTGTTTATTTGGAAAGGATAAATTATGAGTTACAAACTGAATAAAAAGCTGGTAAACTTAGTGCCCTATGATCCTATCACGGGACACTACGACATAAGACTTGACGCTAACGAGAGCTTCTTCAATCTTAATGACAGCTTAAAGTCAAAGATAGCAAAAAGCATTTCCCAGATAGATTTCAACCGCTATCCCGACTGTCTTGCAAAGGCTCCCATAAAGGCATTTTCAGAGCTTTATAACGTTCCTGAGGAGCTTATCAGCGCGGGAAACGGCTCAGATGAGCTTATCAGCATTATTGAGGGCTGCTTTTTTGAGGCAGGGGACACAGTGGTGAATGTATCCTACGATTTTTCAATGTATCAGTTCTACGCACAGCTTTACGAGGTAAATGTTGAGACCTACCAGAAGGAAGCAGATCTGACAATTGATCCTGACAAGCTCATTGCCTTCTGCAAGGAAAAAGGCGCAAAGGGACTTATTTTCTCAAATCCCTGTAACCCAACATCACTCGGTCTTGACAGAGCTGCTGTAAGAAAGATAATAGAGTCTCTTGAAGATGTACTCATTATCCTTGATGAAGCATATATGGATTTCTGGGATCAGTCAATTCTTGACGAGGTCAATAATTACAGCAATCTCATTATCTTAAAGACCTGCTCAAAGGCTATCGGTATGGCAGCTGTAAGATTCGGCTTCGCAGTTGCAAACAAGACCATAACCAATGCTATACGTGCAGCTAAATCTCCGTATAACAACGACAGTGTAGCGCAGACCATAGTTGCGGATATACTCAGCGAGAAGCAGTACCTTGCAGACTGCCGCGCCGCTATCATCGCAAACACAAAGAAGCTCCACAGCGATATTACGGCTCTCAACGAGAAATACAGCTGCTTTGAAAAGGTATACGATACCTGCACTAACTTTGTGTTCATAAAAACTGATGAGGCTGAGAAGATATATCAGTTCATGCTTGATAATTCCATTGCAATAAGAAAAATCAATGGCGCGATCCGTATCACATCGGGAAGTGCTGAGGAGAATGCACGTTTTATGGAAGTGCTTGAAAACTACTTCAGAAAATAAAGGAGGCGGCTGCAATGCGCAAGGCTGAAATAGAAAGAGTTACAAAGGAAACTCAGATAAAGGTATCAGTTTCTCTTGACGAAAAGGGAAAGGCTGATATAGATACAAGCATAGGCTTTTTCGACCATATGCTGACTGCTCTGTCGGTACACAGCGGAATAAGTATGTCCGTTAAGGTAAAGGGCGACCTCCACGTTGACTGTCACCACACCATTGAAGACACAGGTATCGCTCTGGGACAGGCACTGGGACAGGCTCTCGGCGCAAAGTCGGGTATAGTCCGCTATGGCACTGCATATATCCCTATGGACGAGTCACTTGCAATGGCAAGTCTTGACCTGAGCAACAGACCGTTTCTTGTATTCAACTGTGAATTTACAAATCAGAGCTGCGGCGGCTATGATCTCTGCATGACAGAGGAGTTTTTCCGTGCTTTTGCTTTTAATTCGGGCATGACACTGCACATCAACCTGCTTTACGGCAGCAACGACCACCACAAGGCAGAGGCTGTGTATAAGGCGGTTGCTCACGCTCTGAAAACAGCCGTTACCGAGAATAAGGACGGCTCAACTCTCTCCACGAAAGGAGTTCTCTGATGATCGCAATAATCGACTACGGCGCAGGAAATATTTTCAGCGTAAAGAATGCTCTTGACTATCTCGGACTTGAAAGCAGACTTGTCAGCGACAAGGAGTCGGTAAAGGCAGCTGACGCGGTGATACTTCCCGGTGTCGGTGCATTTCCTGCGGCTATGAAAAAGCTTGAAGCTACAGGACTTGTGGACACTATCAAGGAAGAAGCCGCAAGAAAGCCGTTTCTCGGCATCTGTCTCGGTATGCAGCTCATATTCGACAAGGGCTATGAGTTTGAGGAGTGTGACGGTCTCGGACTTATCGGCGGCAGCGTCCGCAAAATGGAAGAGCCTGAGCTTATAATCCCTCACATGGGCTGGAACAAGCTTGAAAAGCTCAATGACTGTCCGCTCCTTGCAAATGTTGGCGATAATGAGTACGTTTACTTCGTTCACTCCTACAAGGCACACTGCGCGGATAAGAATATTGCCGCATATGTTGAGTACGGCGGATGTGTCCCTGCTCTTGTTTACGACGGAAAGTACGTTTACGGAGCACAGTTTCACCCTGAAAAGAGCGGCGAAACAGGTCTGAAGATACTTCGCAGCTTCGGAGAGCTTATATGACATATAAGAGCCTGCTTTCATGTTCATACAATACCCGAGAGCTTGGAGGGATAAAGACATCTGACGGAAGAACTACGAAGAACAGCGTATTCTGGCGCAGTGATGTTACATCTGTTCCGTCTGAGGAGGATATTGATAAGCTTCTTTCGGCTCATATCACTACAATAATAGATATGCGCACAGATAGTGAAGTGCAGAAATCTCCAAACGGACTTGCAGGTATTGCTGGATTTGAGTATCATCATTTCCCCATAACAGAGGGCAGCGGAGTGCCCGAAAGCCTTGAAGCTGTTCCGCGTTCATATATGGATATAGCTCTTGCGGAGAATATGCCGAATGTTATGAAAACGATGGCAGAAGCAATGGGCGGAGTTCTTTTTCACTGCACAGCAGGCAAGGACAGAACAGGTGTTGTAAGTGCAATAGTACTAATGCTTTGCGGCGCTGACAGAGAGGATATAGTCAGCAATTATGTGGTCAGCCGTGAGTACAATCACAAAAGGCTTGAAGCTTTTCTGGCAGCCCACCCGCAGGTAGACAGAAATATCGTACTCGCAAACGAAAGGAGCATGAACGGCTTTATTGACCTTTTCACAGAGCGCTTCGGCAGCGTTGAGAACTATTTTGAAGCTGTCGGACTTCCGTCAGAGTACGCAGAAGTAATAAGAAATAAACTAATGAGGTAAGAAAATGAATGGAATAATACTCTGTCGTTCCAAATACGGATCCTCTGCAAGGTATGCACAGTGGCTCTCGCAGGAGACAGGCTTTAAGGTAATAGATACAAAGAAAGCTGATATAAAAGAGGTCGAAAAATACGATACAATAATCCTCGGCGGCGGTATTTATGCCTCATCTATAGCAGGAATAGCGTTCTTGAAAAAGAATATCACAGCACTGAAGGGCAAGAGAATATTCGTTTACTGCTGCGGACTTGCTCCCTACAGCGATGAGGTAATTGGGATACTGAAAAACAAGAACCTCAGCGGCGAGCTCTCAGACATACCTTTGTTTTACTATCGCGGTTCATGGAATATGGACGATCTCAGCTTTCCCGACAAAGCGATGATGAAGCTTTACATCAAAATGCTTGAAAAGAAGGATCAGGCAGAGCTTAAAGATTACGACCGCCCAATGCTGGAGGTCAAGGACAAAAAGGTCGACTGGACAGACAAGAAAAATCTTGAGTCTCTTCTCGGGCTTATCAAGGCAAAAGGAGAATAATAATGATAATTTTACCTGCAATAGATATAAAGGACGGAAATTGTGTGCGCTTGTTCAAGGGCGACTTTTCCACAGTTGAAAAGGTAGCCTCCGACTATCTCGAAACCGCAAGGAGCTTTGAGGCAGCAGGCGCTCAGTGGATACATATGGTAGACCTTGACGGTGCAAAAGAGGGCAGACCTGTCAACACTAAGATATATACAGACGTTGCCGAAAAGACAAATCTAAAAGTAGAGCTTGGCGGCGGGATCCGCAGTATACAGACCATTCAGGAGTACCTTGATATGGGTATCACAAGAGTTATTCTCGGCTCTGTTGCTCTTAAAAACCCAAAGCTTGTCTGCGAAGCTGTCGAGAAATTCGGCAGTGAGAAAATAGTCGTAGGGATAGACGCTGTGAACGAAATGGTGGCTACAGAGGGCTGGCTCGAAAGCTCTGACGTACACTACATCGACCTTGCGGATAAGATGATAGAATCAGGCGTTAAGTACTTCATTTTCACCGATATATCTAAGGACGGCACTCTCTCGGGCGTAAACTGCGAGCAGCTGAAAAAGCTTGCTGACGCTACAGAGGGCAGAGCAAATATCGTTGCAAGCGGCGGAGTCCACACTATGGACGACATCATCGCCTGCAAGGAAATGGGACTGTACGGTACTATCTGCGGAAAGTCGATTTATAAAGGCACTCTCAATCTGAGAGAAGCCGTTGAATATGCGGAGAAGTAATATGAATGATGTAAAACCTACAAAACCATGGATAATATCATTATTGTCAGGCAGTATATGCTCAGTTATTATCATATTAATGAGGTTAGCCGGCATTGAGATGAATGACTGGGTAAAGCGTATTTTAGGTGTGATCATTCTCATATCTCTGCCTGTAATGGTGTATTCATCTATTAAAATGTACAAAAAAGCTAAGAACGGATAAAAGGAAGTGAAATAATGCTTGCAAAGAGAATAATCCCTTGTCTTGACGTAAGAAACGGCAAGGTAGTAAAGGGCGTAAATTTTGAGGGAGTCCGCGATGTAGGCGACCCGGTTGAGTGCGCAGAGGAGTACAACAAGCAGGGCGCCGATGAGATAGTTTTCTATGACATTACGGCTTCATTTGAGGGGCGCGGAGTATTCCTCGACGTTGTAAGAGACACAGCGAAAAAGGTATTCGTACCTCTTACAGTAGGCGGCGGTATCAAGACCGTTGACGATATCCGCGAGGCTCTCAGAGCAGGTGCAGACAAGGTCTCGGTAAACTCACAGGCTGTACAGAACCCTCAGCTTATTAAGGACGGTGCGGACATTTTCGGCAGTCAGTGTATCTGCGTAGGCATCGACGCAAAGAAGTTAGCCGATAACAAGTGGACAGTATATATCAACGGCGGACGCAAGGACATGGGCATAGACCTTATCGACTGGGTCCACACTATTGAAAAGCTGGGTGCAGGCGAGATATGCCTGAACTCAATAGACGCAGACGGCACTAAGGAGGGATTTGACATTCCTATGCTGAAGGCTGTATGTGACAACTGCTCCATACCTGTTATCGCCAGCGGCGGAGCAGGAAAGATAAACGACTTCTATGAGGTTTTTGAGAAAACAGGAGCAACAGCGGCACTTGCAGCTTCATTATTCCACTTCAAGGAGCTGACAGTCGGCGAGGTTAAGGACTACTGCCGCGGTAAGGGCGTAATAGTCAGATAAGCTTTGTACGTGAGGTGAGAGCTATGCTTTGGTTTTTTCTGATATTGGACATTATTTTTTCAGCGGCAGCTATTTTTGGCGGCTATTATATGAAATTCCGTGCTCCCGAGGATACGGAAATGAAAATGGGAGTGCTTACAGGAAGTGCCAAAAAGAGCAGGGACACTTGGGAATACGCCAACAAGACCTGCGGTAAGTACTGGATAAGAGCAGGTATTGCGGGTATAGTGCTGACAACTCTCGCGGTGAATGCAGCCTTTATCACAAGCGAAAAAAAAGCAGCCATAGTTGCGCTTGCTGCTGCTGTTGTGATCGTGCTTATGATGAGCTGCTCCATGACCACAGTTATGATGAAGCTCCGCGCAAATTTTGACGAAAACGGTAAACCTGTCGAAAAGGAGGAGCAATGAACCATGGACAAGATATGGCAGGAGATGTATGCAGCTGCAAAAGCTGTTCTTGCGCCGCGCCGCATATCCGAATATGTTACAGCAGGCGAGGTCTCGGCAGCTGTGCTGAGCAAATCGGGGAAAATATATACGGGAGTATGTATTGATACCTGTTCCTCACTTGGTATATGCGCTGAGAGAAATGCCATATTCAGCATGATAACTAATGGCGAAAACGAGATAGACAAGGTGCTTTGCATACCACCCTTTGAAGGCAAGGGCGCTCCATGCGGAGCCTGCCGTGAGCTTATGGTGCAGCTTATGCCTGAAAGCTATAAGGATATCGAGATAATGCTCGATTACAGCAAGGACAAGGTCATAAAGCTCGGCGATATAACTCCCGAGTGGTGGATAGATTATTGAAACGAAAGGTAAAAACAATGATAAAGATAGACTTGAACGACCTTGACAAATTTTTCGTAAAGGGAGAGCTTATCCCTGCGATATGCTATGAGGTCAATACAAAAACTGTTCTTATGCTTGCATATATGAACAAGGAGAGCCTTAAAAAGACTCTCGAAACAGGCTATACATGGTTCTGGAGCCGCTCTCGTCAGGAGTACTGGAACAAGGGCGCAACAAGCGGTCATTTACAGAAGGTCGTATCCATATACGGAGACTGCGACAACGACACACTGCTTGTAAATGTTGAGCAGACGGGAGTTGCCTGTCACACAGGAAGCTACAGCTGCTTTTTCAACGAAATATATAATAATGAGGAGAATGAATAATGACAGTTTATCAGGAAATTTTTGAAGTTATCAAGGAGAGAAAGAAGCAGTTCGAGAACGGCACAGCTGCTGAGAATTCTTATACCTGCTATCTCTTTGAAAAGGGCGTGGACAAGATATGCAAGAAGGTAGGCGAGGAGGCTACCGAAACAGTTATCGCAGCCAAGAACGGCGACAACGACGAGCTTATGAACGAGATAAATGACCTGCTTTACCATGTAATGGTGCTCTGCGCAAATCAGGGACTTGACTGGTCTGAGGTCGAGAGAGTTCTCGATGAGAGAAACGAGAAGATAGGCAATCTCAAGAAGTTCCACGAGGTAGATAAAAATACATGATAAAAAGCCTGAGAAGCAAGTTCTTCTCAGGCTTTATTTTATCCGTCAAGTCGTTTTTTGAGTTCCGTAGTATCAAGAAAATCAAAAAGGGCGGTCAGAATATCATTGTAGCAGGGGATATAGATATGCATACCGTCACCCGAGGTGTAATCCTCACGGAGATTCTGCTCCTTGTCAGAGACAACGGAATATGCGTCAAAATAGATGACCTGTTCCGAGTCTATATCCTTTACCATTTTTTCAAGAGCCGTATTATATTCGCGGATAATGCTGTTTTTCACAACAGTGCAGTAAGAGCACACAGGAGTTATAGCTGCGACCACGATATTTATCTCCGGCATACGCCTTATTATCTCGTCGATGACCTCGCGGTAGCGCTTCACATAATTTTCGGGATTATTCATGTTTATGTCGTTCATTCCCACTGAGATATAAAGCAGTCTCGGGCGTACCTCGGTTATGGAGTCCACCAGCCCGAGCTCCCCGTTTCCGTGGTCGAAGGTAAAGTAGTCCAGATTCCACATGGATACTGAATCCCCTGCGATACTGTGCATTTTAGGTACAAAGCCGTAATAGCAGAATCCAAGTGCAAGAGAATCTCCTGCAACTGCAAGCCTTTCCTGATAAAACGCACTGTTGGGAGAGGTCCCTGCATAGCGGTCGGGCTGCAGCACCTCATATGGCGAAGTTGTTGTTGTAATTGCTGTAGTTACTGTAGTGGTCGTGGAAGTCGTTGTGCAGGCAGTAACGGGACAGGTGGTCAGCTCATCGTTGACAATGTCCGCAGCCGCATCGACAGCGGCAACTGCAAATGCTCCTGCTGTTTCCGAGTTCTCATTCTGTCCGAATGAGGAAGTGAGGGAAAAGGTAAGAATAACTGACAGGAATAAAAGCATAGCAAGCACAGGACTTTTCAGCAGACCGATAATTTTATCTTTCATAGTCAACACTTCCTGTTTGACGCGGTGTTTCATAATATTGCTCCGTCAACTAAACCTTGCCAGCCAATATTCGGCATAAAGGAAATATCTCGGCGTCAGAAAAACATGAAATGCCACAGCATTCCTGCGTTTTCCTTCCTTGAAAAATTTTCTTCCTGCTTTCGCCTTTCCGGTAAAGCATAATTGGCGGAGCAATAAATCAGCCGTAAAATGGCATAAATATATTTTACCATATTTTTCCATAGTTGTAAAGCGCAAACGAAAAAACGGCTGAAAAAGCAGCCTGTGATATTGACTTTTATAGATGCAGGTAGTATAATAATTATATCTGTATATATTTTTTGAATTAGGAGTCAGGAAAAATGGAAAATGTAAAAATAAATCAGCTTTATGACCTTTCTCATACTGCTGCAAAGAATTATCTCACTAAGTTCACATATCCGTGGGAGGCTCTCAAGGGTATCAGTGAGTTTATAATCACACTGGGCAAGTCACTCAGCAAGGATGAGTATGATAACCCCTCCGAAAACGTGTGGGTACATAAAACTGCAAAGGTATTCCCCACAGCATACCTCGGAGCTCCCTGCATTATCGGAGCTAATACAGAGGTACGCCACGGTGCATTTATCAGAGGAAGCGCACTTGTAGGCGAGAACTGCGTTGTGGGCAACTCTGTCGAGCTCAAGAACGTTATACTCTTCGATAACGTGCAGACTCCACACTATAACTATGTAGGCGACAGTATACTTGGCTACAAGTCACACATGGGTGCAGGCTCAATAACCTCAAATGTAAAGTCAGACAAGACCAATGTTGTGGTAAAGTCCGGCGATGAAAAGATAGAGACAGGCATCAAGAAGATAGGCGCAATGTTGGGCGATTTCGTAGAGGTAGGCTGCAACAGCGTTCTCAACCCTGGTACTATCATCGGAAGAAATTCAAATATCTATCCTACAAGCTGCGTAAGAGGTGTTATACCCTCAGACAGTATTTACAAGACCGGCGGAGTCATTGTACATAAGCAGTGAGGTGAGCACTGATGATAAAAAAGACGATTTCGGCTGTTATGTGTGCAGCAGCTATTGGGCTTGCCTTTACAGCTGCCTGTACCGATAACAATACCGATGATTATATTCCTTTTGACGCAACAACAGAGACAACTACAGAAGTCACAACGACCTCCACTACTCAGCCCACTACAGAGGCAACAACAGCTGCAAAGAAGGAGTATCCCGAGCTTGTGAATACCTATTCGGGAACTTATGAGGCAGCTAATGGACTTACTGCTCTTGATCTTTCAGTATTCGGAACAGACGATGACGGCGATATACAGGCACTTTTCTCATTCCATGAGGATCCTTCGAATCCGGGAGTACAGGCAGGCAGTTATCTTATTGAGGGAACTGTCAAAAAGTCTGAAAAAAAGGATGTCATTGAAGTTGAGTTTACCGGCTCAGAGTGGGAAAAGTCCTCCGTGACATACGACATCGTTGATTTTACGGCATATTTTGACACCAAAAACGGCACTGTCACCTCTGATAAATATGAGGTCGATCTTAAAAAGTCAGCAGGTGCAGAACTTGACTTCCTTATCGGCGATTACAACGGCACTTATACTCCAGAAACAGGGGAAAACTCAATAAGCTTCACAATTGAGGATATCGGCGATCACGGTGATATACAGGCAGTATTCGAGTACGAGCCGCAGACAGGAAAAAAGTGCAGTTTTATCAGCAAGGGACAGGTAACAAATATCGCTCCCGATGGCAGAGTTGCAGTTAGCTTTAAGGGCGATGAGTGGATGGTCGAGCCAGACGAGAAAAAGTTCATCGACTTTGACGGTGTATTTACCGCAGACGGCAGAAGCTTTACCGAAAACGGCGGTCATAATATCAATTTAACAGTAAAATGATCTTTCAGCTCCCATTAGGGAGCTTTTTTGTTGATTTTTTTCGCCTTAAATATTGTAAAAAAAAGCAAAATGTGGTATTATTAATAATGTAATCTCAATAACCGCCTAAAGGCAGTTATTGCTCCGAACTGCGTTCGGGGAGCGCAAAATCTTTAATAAATTCAGAAATTTGCGCATCACATTAAATATGTATATTTTTTCGCCGAGGGCAGAATGGAGGATCGTATGGAGAACAAGATCACATTCAGCGGCAATATAGCCGCTCAGATAAACTTCGCAATGCAGCAGAATTATGTCCCTGTTTTCAGAAATATCGTCATGACAAACAATACTGACGAGGAACTGACAAGCGTAAAGCTGAGGATAAGGTTTGAACCCGAGTTCGCAAAGACCTTTGAATCAGCGCCTGTTGATCTTAAACCGTCACAGCCTGTTGAAACAGCTCCGATAAATATAATCATAAATGCCGACTATCTTTTCAGCCTTACGGAAAAGCTTGTGGGCAGTGTTACTATTGAGGCTTTGCAGGGCGGCGGGGTCATTGCCGAGGAGACACGTACTATCGAGCTTCTTGCATACGATCAGTGGTCTGGAATTAACTTCATGCCTGAGACTGTTGCTGCCTTTGTTTCGCCTAATCACCCGAAGGTTCAGGAGATAGTGTCAGCGGCAGGGAAATATTTGCAGAAATGGTGCGGCGATCCTTCATTTACAGGCTATCAGACAAGAAATCCAAATATAGTCAAGCAGCAGATGGGCGCAGTTTATGCGGCTTTACAGGAGCAGAACATCGCCTACGCTATGCCGCCTGCAAGTTTTGAACAGGCTCAGCGTATCCGTATGCCTGACGCAGTTCTTGAATCAAAGCAGGGAACCTGCCTTGACCTTGCGGTGCTGTACGTCTCCTGCCTTGAGGCTGTGGGACTTAACCCCCTCATCATAATGATACATGGTCACGCTTTTGCAGGCTGCTGGCTGGAGGAGGAGACCTTCTCGGACTGCCTCCAATACGATATGTCCGCAGTTACAAAGAGAGCCGCACACGGTATCGACGCTATAAGCCTTGTGGAGTGCACCGACTTTACCGCAGGAAAGAATACCGACTTTGACTGCGCTGAAGGTCACGCTTTATCTGCACTTGATGACGAGTCGAAGTTCTATTTTGCAGTGGATATTAGCCGTACCCGTTCCAGCGGTATACGGCCCGTGCCCTCAAAGATTTCGGAAAACGGGACCTTCAAGGCTGAGGATTACGGTGAAAGGAAAAAGTCAGAGATAACCTCTGCACCCAATGAGATAGCTCAGCAGGGCGTTGTCAGCGGAGATGGCAGAGAGGTGACAAAGCAGCTGATTTGGGAGAGAAAGCTCCTTGACCTCAGTCTGCGAAACAGTCTGCTGAATTTCCGTGCAACTGCAATGAGCGTTCAGCTCATGACAAGTGATTTAGGTGTATTAGAGGACGAGATTTCCAAAGGCGAGGACTTCAAGGTAATGCCCATGCCCAATGATATGACCTTGCAGGTATCAGACAGTAAGATATTCGAGATTGAAAACGACCGTGACATCATTACCAATATATCCGAGTCAGAGTTTAAAAGTCATCGTCTGCGCACCTTTTTATCTGAAACAGACCTTGAAAAGACTATGAAGAAGCTGCACAGACAGGCAAAGGTGAGTATTGAGGAAAACGGCGTAAATACCATATATCTTGCACTTGGCTTTTTAAAGTGGTTCGAGACCGAAAAGAGCGACAAGCCTCGTTATGCACCGCTGGTACTTATCCCGATAGACATTATCCGCAAGGTACAGGAGAAATCCTATGTTATCCGTATGCGCGACGAGGACACACAGGTGAATATCACCATGCTGGAGTATATCCGTCAGACCTACGGCATCGACATAAAGGGACTTGATCCTGTTCCCGAGGACGAGAACGGCGTGAACCTACAGCTTATTTTCAACACGGTAAGACAGGGCATACTCTCTCAGCCCCGCTGGGATATAGCGGATTATGCCTTTATAGGGCAGTTCTCCTTCAACCGCTTCATCATGTGGAACGATATCCGCAACCGTGCCGATGAGCTTGCAAAGAATAAAGTCGTTGCAAGCCTTATATCCGGCAAGACCGAATGGGCGGGGGACGACCTCTACATATCTCCACTTGATCTTGATAATAATGTTGCGCCTACCGATCTTGTTGTACCTCTCAGTGCGGATTCATCGCAGCTTGCGGCGGTATATGCAGCCTCACAGGGCAAGAGCTTCGTGCTTCACGGACCTCCCGGAAGCGGTAAGTCACAGACTATAACGAATATGATCGCAAGCGCTCTTTATCAGGGAAAATCCGTGCTCTTTGTCGCTGAGAAAATGGCAGCTCTTTCTGTTGTTGAGAAGCGTCTCAACAAGGTCGGTCTGGGACCGTTCTGCATTGAGCTCCACTCAAATAAGGCACAGAAGCGAGCCGTGCTCAGTCAGCTTGAGGAAACTCTCAATGTGGGACGTATCAAGAAGCCTGCGGAGTACAAGGCTCAGGCTGACAAGATAGCGGAAATGCGAAAAGAACTCAACGGCACTATGGAGGAGATACATAAGAAGCGCAATTTCGGCTGCTCTATGTATGACGCGGCTGTAAGATACGAGAAAAACAGCAGCTTCGGCGGAAAATTCACATTTACCAATGAGCAGCTCGACGCTATGAGCGAGACCTCTTATTCTGCATGGCGTGAGACACTTGAGAGCCTTGCTGCGGCAGGGCGTGAATTCGGTGACGTTACAACTACAGCTCTCGGAGTATGTGAGCTTACAGAGTGTACTCCCGAAACAAGGGGAGCTATGGAGTCAAAGCTCCGTCAGCTAAAAACCGCCCTCACTGATGCACAGAGCGATACACCGCAGATAGCGTCATTCACAGGCAGCAGCGAGATGACCTTCGAGGAATGCAGACTGGCGGCAGAAATAATGACTGCTTCTGCAAAGGGTGAGCAGCTTCTCCCCGATATGATAACAGACAGCCGCTGGAACGGCTTCAAGGAGCCTGCTCAGGCGCTTATTGCTACAGGCAGGGAGCTTATGCAGGTGAAGAACGAGCTCCTTGAAAAGTTCGAGCCCTCAGTACTTGCCTATAATGCTCAGGACGCTCTTGTAAGGTGGAAAACTGCACAGGGCAAGTGGTTCCTTGCTAAGAGCATTGGCAGCAAAAAGCTTGTAAAGGAGCTTGCAGCTCATGCTAAGGTTTCTTCGGCTGTTACAAAGTCAAATATCACTGAGTATTATGACAAGATAAATAATTTCAATGCTCTCAGATCACAGGTGACTTCTGCTCAGCCTGAGTTATTGAAGTATTTCGGTAATCTCAGACTTGATGAAAATACCGACTGGAACGCTGTTGAGAGCATAGCTGCACGTTCCTCGGAGCTTGGCGAAAAAGTTGCGGCTTCAACATTCTCTCCCGAGATAAAACAGAAGCTCTGTTCAAGTCTGACTACAGGCGTAAACGTTGATACAACGAAGCTGACAGCAGATTATGCGGCTCTTGAAAACGCAGCTTCACAGCTCCGCGAAGAATTTGGTATCAACACTGACAAGCTCATCACAGGCGAGAGCTGGGGCAGTGACGCACAGCAGAAGACCGATGCAATTATCGACGAGCTGCCTATGCTCAAGGAGTGGACAGGTATTGTCACTATCTGCAGCAGGCTCAGAGAGCTTGGTATCGGCAATGTTGCCGAGGCATACATGAACGGAGAAGTTCCCACAGAGCAGCTTATACCTGCCTTTGACTGTGATATCAGCAAGGCAATGGTAACAAGTACTATCTCTCGCAGCAGTGTGCTTTCAAGGTTTCAGGGAACGCTCTTTGATGAAACTATCAGAAAATTCGGCGAGGTGCTTGATAATTTCTCTACACTTTCTATCAAGGAGCTTGCCGCTGAGCTGTCGGCTAAGATACCGGCTCCCGGAAGCTCTGCAAACAGCTCTGAGATAGGTATACTGCAAAAGGCAATAAAGTCGGGCGGACGAATGATGTCCATTCGCAAGCTTTTTGACAGCATACCAAATCTTCTGCGCAGAATATGCCCTGTAATGCTCATGAGCCCTATTTCTGTGGCTCAGTATATTGATCCGTCTTATCCTAAATTCGACCTTGTTATATTTGATGAGGCGTCACAGCTCCCTACCTGTGAGGCTGTAGGAGCTATCGCAAGAGGTGAGAATGTTATAGTTGTGGGCGATCCAAAGCAGCTTCCGCCTACAAGCTTCTTTGCTTCAAATCAGGTGGACGAGGAAAACTATGAGAAGGAAGACCTTGAAAGCGTTCTGGACGATTGTCTGGCACTGTCTATGCCTCAGAAGCACCTGCTCTGGCATTATCGTTCACGTCATGAGAGCCTTATCGCATACAGCAACTCAAAGTATTATGAAAATAAGCTTTATACCTTCCCGTCTCCCGACGATCAGGTATCGGAGGTAAGCTGGGTACACGTTGAGGGCTACTATGACAAGAGCTCTACACGTACAAATAAAGCCGAAGCACAGGCAGTCGTGGCTGAGATATGCCGCAGACTGAGAGATGAGAAGCTGAGAAAGCTCAGTATTGGCGTTGTAACATTCAGCCTTCCTCAGCAGAATCTTATCGACGATCTGCTTATGGACGCTTACCGCGAAGATCCTAAGCTTGAGGAATACGCCAACGAGATGTATGAGCCCATCCTTATCAAGAATCTTGAAAATGTACAGGGTGATGAGCGTGACGTCATCATGTTCTCTATCGGCTACGGTCCCGACAAGGAGGGAAAGGTCTCTATGAACTTTGGTCCTCTCAACCGTGACGGCGGCTGGAGGAGACTCAATGTTGCTATATCACGTTCAAAGTGTCAGATGATAGTTTTCTCTGTTATCACTCCCGAAATGATAGACCTTTCGCGTACACGCTCCGACGGTGTTGAAGGGTTAAAGGGCTTCCTTGAATATGCGGCAAAGGGCAGAAAGGCTCTCCCTGTAAGGGCAGGTACAAGCAGCGGCTCTGAGGGCTTTGAGACAGTTGTGGCTGCGGAGCTGAAAAAGCTGGGCTATGACTGCAAGTGCAGCGTGGGCTGTTCAGACTACAAAATAGATGTTGCTGTAGTAAATCCCGATAAGCCTGACAGCTATATCATGGGTATAAACTGCGGAAACGAGGCAAACTTCCACAATGGCACCGCAAGCGACAGAACTCTGTCACAGCCGAGTGTACTGAAGGGACTTGGCTGGAACGTTATGAGCGTTTATATCATCGACTGGCTTGATAACAAGGAAAAGGTTCTCGGCAAGATAAAGGTTGAGATAGATTCAGCCGTTGAGCGGTATCGTAATCCGCAGGAAGCTCCGAAGACCGAGGAAAAGAAGAAGCAGGAAATAGTTTTCGAGACCGAGGAGGTCAGCAGCTTTGCCGAGAGCTTCGACGAGTTCAGGTCCTTCAAGATAAAGGCGCTGGGCAGCTCCGAGAACTTCACAGAAGCAGCTTCTGCAAAGATAACCAAGTGTATCAATGATATTCTGGCGGCTGAGGCACCTATGAACAGGAAAGTCCTTGCTAAAAAGACATTCTCATGCTGGGGTATATCACGTCCCGGCAGCAATATGAAGGCACTTTTTGACAGTGCTTTTGAGAAGTCAGAGGCTAAGGTAACTCAGGCAGGAGAAAATGAGTATGTATGGCTCAGCTCACAGAAGCCCGAAGAATATGACAGGTGCCGTACAGTTTATAAGAACGACGAAAAACGTGATATTGACGATGTTGCTCCCGAGGAGATTGCTGTTGGCATCAGAGAGATAATGTCCCGTCAGGTGGCTATGGCACGTGAGGACCTGCTTCGCGAGGTGGCACATCTCTTCGGCTTCACAAGGATAACACCTTCACTGGAAACGTCAGTATCACTTGGCATTAAAGCGGCTAAAAACCGCGGCTGGGTAGGCTTCTCCGAGGACGGAAGAGTGTCCTACACAGGAAATTGAAGCAATGGAGAATTAAATTGAAACGACTTTTGATATTAATAGGAAAGATAATTGTTAAGCTTTTACAGCTTATGCACCGCAATGCAGGAAATCTGCCGGGAATCGTGCTGTGGCATTTGTCACGGCACAAGGCGGTGTCAATGTTCAGGGTGGACTGCCCAATAATAGCTGTAACTGGTACAAACGGAAAGACCTCAGTGACCAACTGTATTGCACAGCTTTTTGAGCGCAGCGGCAAGAAGATAATCATCAATAGAGAAGGCAACAATCTCGATACGGGTATATGCTCTATGCTGCTGAAATACTGTGATATGTCGGGAAAGGTCAAGGCTGATTACCTTATTCTTGAAACAGATGAATCACACGTGCCGGTAGTTTATTCACAGCTCAGACTGGATACCCTTGTGGTGCTTAACTTCTTTCGTGACCAGCTTGACAGAAACGGCGAAATGGAAACTCTTATCCAGAAGATAAACGGCTTCTGCAAGTCCTTTGAGGGCAATCTTATACTCAACGGCGACGATCCGAATACTGCTCGTCTGGGCAGGGCTAACCCAAAAAACAAGAACGTGAAGTACTTCCATGCAGAGCCTTATGCTTTTGCAACAAAGAAAATATTTGAAGCCTCTGAGGGCAGGTTCTGTCCGTTCTGCGGTGAGCCTTTAGAGTATGAGTATTATCAGTACTCACACATCGGAAAGTTTATCTGTAAAAAATGCGGCTTCGGCGATTATCAGCCGTATATCACAGCTAAGGATATTGACCTTGAAAAGCCTGTGTTCACAGCTGACGGGCATACCTATTCGCCAAAGCTCAACAGCATTTACAACGTATATAATATGACGGCTGTTGCAGCAGCAGCAAAGCTGTACAGCATTGAACAGAGCATAACTGACGGTGTTATCAACAGCTACACCGTGAAAAACGGTCGTATGGAGAACTTCATGCTCGGCAGGAGCAAGGCTACGCTGAATCTTGCGAAGAATCCTGTGGGCGCAAATATGACGCTCCGTGTAATGAACGAGATGCAGGGCGAAAAGGAGCTCCTTTTCGTGCTCAATGACAACATCGCCGACGGTCTTGATGTATCGTGGATATATGATATAAATTTCAGTATCTTCGAGCGCGTAACAAGAGTGGTCACATCCGGTACAAGAGCCTATGATATTGCTGTCCGCATAAAGACAGCAGGCTACGATCCCGACAGGATCGTTGTGCGCCCTGACCTTGACAAAGCTGTTGAGGAGCTGGCAAGTACAGAGGGAAGAAAGTTCATTATCGCAAATTACACGGCTGTACAGCCCACAAGAAGCGCACTGAAGCGCTATATCTCAAAGCATGGAGGTAACAAATGAAAACTGTAAAAATACTTCATATGTACGCCGATATGCTTGACCTCTACGGCGACAGCGGCAATATGGAGGTGCTTTCATTCCGCTGTAAGAAGCGCGGCATAGACTGTCATATAGACAAGTATTCCATTGATTCGGAAATGCCTGATTTCAGCTCCTATGACCTTATCTACATCGGCGGCGGAGCTGACCTTGAGCAGCAGCATATTTCTGCCGACCTGCTGAAATGCAGGGACGGCATAGTCAAAGCCTATAAGAGCGGAACGTTCCTGTTTCTTATATGCGGAGGCTATCAGCTCATGGGCAAGTACTACCGCGATGCTGACGGAAACGACATCAAGGGACTTGGATTGTTCGACTATTTCACAGTTGCGCCTAACAGCCGCAGAAAGCGCTGTATCGGCAATATCGTTGTCGAGACTGAGCTCACGGGGAAGCCTGTTAAGGTCGTGGGCTTTGAGAATCACGGCGGTCAGACTCAGGGAGTAAAATCACCCTTTGGAAAGGTGCTTTTCGGTAACGGAAACTGCTCAAAAAGTGAGTCTGAGGGCTATTGCGAGAAGAATGTCATTGCCACTTATCTGCACGGTCCATGCCTGTCAAAAAATCCGGAGATTTCGGACTATATGATAGAGTACTGCATCAACAGGGGAGAGAGTGAGCATATCGCTCTTGAAAAGTTTGATGATACCCTTGAAAAGGAATGCCGTCAGGTAATGCTGGACAGGCTTCTTAAAAAGTAGTTTATAGGCGCACATTGTGCGCCTTTCTGTTTAGCAACAGACAGTTGCTTGCTTTTTTTACAGGCTGTGGTATAATATCCTCAGAGGTGATCATATGGAAACTAAAAATATTATTCTTGAACTCAGAAACAAACACGGATTGTCACAGGAGGAGCTTGCCGAAAAGGTCTTTGTTACACGTCAGGCTGTGTCACGCTGGGAAACAGGCGAAACTGTGCCCAATACAGAGACCTTGAAGCTGCTGTCGGGGATTTTCGGAGTGTCAATAAATACAATTTTAGGCTCGCCGCGAGAGCTGTACTGCCAGTGCTGTGGTATGCCTCTTGAAGACGCTTCCATAAGCAGGGAAAGTGATGGCTCGTTCAATGATGACTACTGCAAATGGTGCTATGCAGGCGGTCAGTACACCTATCATAATATGGATGACCTCATTGACGTATGCGTAAAGCATATGGCAGGCGAGGGCTTCACCGAGGATCAGGCACGTGCTTATATGAAGGAGAGACTGCCTCAGCTTGACTACTGGAAAAATCACAGGGAGCTTGAGGACGGCGGTAAATTCGAGAGCTTCAAAAAGCAGCTCATTGACGAGTTCAACGCTTTGAATATCAATGGTATGCCAAAGGTGGAAAAGCTCAATGCGCTGGTTGGCAGCTATGTCAATCTTGCCTATCCTATGCCGAGCGGCTGTGCTGTGAAGCTTCTGGACGACAATGCTACATACCTCGGTACTCAGCTTGAAGGTGAGAACGGCAGATGCTTCGGTGTGCTTGCAAATGAGAACTTCCTTATGGCGGCTGCATATGAAAAGGACGGCACGGAGCCTGAGCTACTTCTCTATAAAAAGAGATAAAGCCTTTCATATATACGCCGAAAATGCACTTTTTTCAATGCAAATACGTTTAATTTCAGAAAACTTTTTTTGAACTTTGTATACCTGAACAAATCATGATACATATATTTGTAGATTTTTAACGGGCAGCTTTTTGCTGTCCGTTTTGTCATTTTCGCAGCTTTTATCCCATAAAATGTAGAAAAAACGGAGGAACTGCGATGATAAAAAGTAAGGTAGTCCGCGATACACTGCTGCTAACCGTAATGCAGCTGTTTCTCGACTCCGCAGCACTGCTGCTCAATGTGTTCATAAATAAACAGCTTGGAACTTCAGCTATAGGCATACTTAGCCTTATGGGCTCTTTTCTGGGACTTGCAGGGATACTTTCAAACGGCAATGCCTTTCTCTGCACAAGCCGTCTTATTTCAGAGGAATTCGGCAAAAAGTGCGGTGATCCTGCCCGAATACTAAGCTATGGCGTAAGACTCTGTCTGATGCTGAGCGCCGCTGTATCGGCGGTGGTCATATTACTTGCTGAACCTATAAGCCGTCGTTTCTTCAGCGGTGCTCACATGACCGCAGCCCTGCGTCTTATGCCCCTTGCACTTGTTACGGGTGCAGTAGCAGCCTGTTTGAAGGGTTATTTTAATGCCGCTCGCAGGGTGGCAGTCACTGCAGCTGGTGATATTGCAGAATTTATTACGAGGTGTACGGTCATTGTTTCTGCGACCTATGCTGTTGGAAGCTGCACAGAGGATATGGTGTGCGGTATAATGATATGGGGCATAATAGCCGGAAATACGGTCTCTTTGCTGTTTCTTGCCGCTTCATATCTCAAGTGCAGGGAAAAGAGAAACGGGTGCTGCTCTATCAGCTTTCGGCAGTACGCTTCATTTTCATTTCCTATAATGGGCGGTAGTGTTCTGACGGCTGTTCTCAGCAGTACAAATGATGCGCTGATACCTGTATGTCTACGGCAGTATGGGGACACAGCAGGAGCTGCGCTTGGAAAATTCGGAGTTTTTGAGGCGATAGTCATACCTACGCTGTTTTTTCCGTCGGTAGTATTATGTTCAATGTCGGGAATAATAGTCAGCGAGGCTGCCCGTGCAAAGGCTGCAAAAAACAGACAGCGCATAAAAAGTCTTACAGAGCGTATCAAGTTCTGGACGCTGGTGTTTTCGGTATTTGCAGCGGCTGTACTCATGCGGTTCGGGCGACAGATAGGGGAGCTTCTCGGAGGGGGAGAGCTGGCAGGGACAATGATAACAATAATAGCTCCTGTGGTGCCGTTTATCTATATGGAAATCGTTCTCGAAGCCATAGTAAAAGGACTGGGGCTTCAAAGCTTTTCTTCTATGAATTATCTTGCGGAATATGTCATAAGGATAGCCGCCGTCCTCATTCTTGTGCCGAAAATCGGCTTTTACGGCATAGTGGTGTCTTATTATGCAAGCAATATCTTCGGCAACTGTATGCGTTTCGTAAAGGTAACGAAAGCAGCAAAGGCTCGGCGGGCACTTTGTGGAACATTGATACTTCCCGTAATACTGGCATTTGTAACGATGTGGGCTGCGGAAGCAGCGGTGAGCCTTTTAGGGCTTGATCTCGAAAAGCCCGGTATTATGCTGTTTTTCGGGATCATCTGGGCAGCGGTATATTTCACGGTTTTCTGCGCATTGGGGAAAGTTAAGCTATTTAGTAAATGCGGAGAAGGGCTTTTTGTAAAAAATGCACAACAAAGTATTGAACGCATATTATAAAATGTAGAAAATTTTATGTTAGTATTGCAATTTTTTTATTAATGAATTATAATATTTGTATGCCGTGAATATCAGACGGATAAACCATTTAAGAGGAGATACTTTGTCATGAAAGAATATGATGTAAACAAGGTGAAAAACATAGCATTTGCAGGCCATAACGGTTCGGGAAAAACTTCTCTTGCAGAAGCAATACTCTATAAGGCCGGAGCTTCCGACCGTCTTGGAAAGACTGCTGACGGCACAACAGTTTGCGATTACGATCCTGAAGAGATCAAGAGACAGATTTCTATCGGTACTTCTCTTGCTTCCTTTGAATATAACGATCTTAAAGTTAATCTGCTTGACACACCCGGTCTGTTTGACTTTGCCGCTGAAATGATAGAGGGTATCAGAGCTTCTGATACCGTTATGATAACCGTTTCTGCCAAGTCGGGTGTTAAGGTAGGTGCAAAAAAGGCTTATGAGGAAGCTGTAAAGCAGGGCAAGTCAAAGATGTTCGTTGTCACAAAGATAGACGATAAGGACGCTAATTTCTTCAATGTGCTTACTGAGCTCAAGACAGTTTTCGGTCCTACAGTATGCCCTGTAGTCGTTCCTGTTGTAAGCAACGGTCAGATAGTTGAGTACGTAAATCTCATTGAGATGAAGTGCTATAAATATGACGCAAAGGGCAATCCTGTTGAGACAGAGATGCCTACAGCTGAGATTTCAGAGAAGTTTGAATACCGTATCGACGGTCTCGTTGCTGCTGTTTCAGAGGCTGTTGCAGAGACCTCTGAGGAGCTTATGGAGAAGTTCTTCGAGGGTGAGGCTTTCACTCAGAAGGAGCTCATCGACGGTATACACGACGGTATGAACAGAGGTATCATTACTCCTGTGGTGTGCACATCTGCTGCTGATCTTGGCGGTATTGATATGCTTCTCAAGGAGATAGAGCTGCTTCTCCCGTCACCTAATGAGGTATTCGCAGCTGAGGCTTATACTACCACACAGGACGTTACAGAGGTAAAGTGCGAGGTGGGTGATCCGCTTTCAGCTTTCGTTTTCAAGACAGTTGCCGATCCTTTCGTAGGCAAGATGTCATTTATAAGAGTTATGTCAGGCAAGCTTTCTGCTAACAGTGACGTTATCAACTCTACTACAGGCACAGCTGAAAAGATAGGCAAGCTCTATTCGCTCTGCGGCAAGAAGCAGACCGAGGTATCTGCTGCTATGGCAGGCGATATTGTTGTTGCTTCCAAAATTTCCGCTAATACAGGTGATACTCTCTCGGATGCTTCAAGAGTTCTGGAGTTCGGTAAAATGGAATTCCCGAGACCATGCTACTCAATGGCTGTAAAGGCTAAGGCACAGGGCGATGAGGCTAAAATATCTGCAAGTATGCAGCGTCTTATCGAGGAGGATCCTACTCTCACATATGAGCAGGACGAGACAACTAAGGAACAGATACTCAGCGGTCTCGGTGAGCAGCATATCGAAGTTGCAGCTGCAAAGCTCAAGACGAAGTTCGGCGTTGAGGTGAACCTGACAGTTCCTAAGATCGCTTACAAGGAGACTATCCGTAAGAAGGTTAAGGTTCAGGGACGTCACAAGAAGCAGTCAGGCGGTCACGGACAGTTCGGTGATGTATGGATTGAGTTCGAGCCCTGCGTAAGCGATACTCTCGTATTTGAGGAGAAGATATTCGGAGGCGCTGTTCCGAAGAATTACTTCCCGGCAGTTCAGAAGGGACTTGAGGAGAGCGTCAAGAAGGGCGTTCTGGCAGGCTGCCCTGTAGTCGGACTGAAGGCTATACTTGTGGACGGTTCCTATCACCCTGTAGACTCATCGGAAATGGCATTCAAGACTGCCGCTTCTATCGCATACAAGGAAGGCCTCAGACAGGCTGATCCTGTTATGCTTGAGCCTATCGGCGAGCTTAAAGTAATTGCTCCCGATGAAAATACAGGTGATATTATGGGCGAGCTCAACAAGCGCAGAGGCAGAGTTCTCGGTATGGAGCCTGTTGGAAACGGTATCACTCAGATACTTGCAGAGGTACCTATGCGTGAGATGCACGACTTCGCAATGTATCTCCGTCAGACCACAAGAGGCATGGGAAGCTTTACCTTTGATTTCGTAAGATATGAGCAGCTCCCTGCAAATCTGCTTACTGAGGTCATCTCAGCTGTTGGAAATGTTGAATAAGTAATATAAAGCGGCTGCCGCGGTTGCGGCAGCCGCTTTAGTATTTGTAAGGGGAGAAGGATATGGGGAAAAACCAAGCCCAAGAGCAAAAAGCGCGTGGTTCTTATAGTGATCGCGCTGTTTATCATTATTTCTATCGTTGTAGGATATATCATAACCTGTGTGGAGATGAACAAGAATTTCGGACGCGGCGATTATCCCGAAAGACGATTTGCAGCTACATACTTCTATGACCACTATGAAAATGACTATCCGCGGCAGGACGTAAGCTTTACATCGGGGGAAAATACCCTGAAAGGCTATATCTACGGCAGCGGCAATGACAGAGGAGTGATCGTATTCGCTCATGGCATAGGCGGCGGTCATGAGTACTATCTCAAACTTATAACCGATCTTGTGGACTGCGGTTGGTGTGTGTTCGCCTATGACGCCACAGGAAGCGGTACAAGTGAGGGAGAAGGCTCAAAGGGGCTGGCACAGTCCGTTCTTGACCTTGACAAGGCTCTTGATTTTATGGAGAGCGATCCGCAGCTTGGCAGCCTTGATACCTATGTTCTGGGACACAGCTGGGGCGGCTATGCAGCGGCGGCAGTTCTGAACTTCGACCATGATATAAAGGGCTGTGTAACAATGTCGGGCTATAATACTCCATATGAGCAGCTTGCGGAATCCTGTGACAGTATGTTCGGAAAGCCTTCGTTCCTGCTTTATCCATTTATCTGGACGTACAACAAGATGACATTCGGCAAGGATTCTTCATGGTCTGCCGTTGACGGCATAAACAGGTCTGATATACCTGTGCTTATAATCCACGGCAATAACGACGAGACTATCGACTTTGAAAATTCAGCAATAATCGCTCACAAGGACGAGATAACCGCTCAGAATGTGGAGTACAAGGTTTTCTCAGAGGCGGGCAGAAACGGTCATAATACCTATTTTTATACTCCTGAGTACAAAGAATACAAAGAGAAAGTGCTTACTCCAAAGTATGACGCTCTTAAAGAAAAGTACGGCGAGAATATCCCCGCTGACGAAATGGAGGAGTACTTTGCTTCAATTGATAAGGAGCTGTATAACGGCTTCAATCAGGAGCTTATAGACATTATCGACGGATTTTTCACAAAATGCAATGGATAATTCAAAGGGCTGCGTAAAGCTGCCTCTTCTTAGCGGAAAAATATGGTTATCGACCTGAAACATCAGGCTCGTAAATACAGCCTGCTTTCTGCCTGAGGGGACTCACCTGCGCAGCCGTTTTCGCGTCTGTAAGGGACTTGATTTATTTTTGTCAACGTGATATAATATAATTTGAACGATTTTATAGAAAGAAGTGTTTGTATGACAAAAATAACTATTTTCTCGGGATTCCTCGGCGCAGGAAAGACCACTCTTATAAAGAAGCTCATTCAGGAGGGATATAAAGGCGAAAAGCTGGTCCTTATCGAAAATGAGTTCGGTCAGATAGGTATCGACGGCGGCTTTTTACAGGACGCAGGTGTCGAGATAACCGAAATGAACTCAGGCTGTATCTGCTGCAGTCTTGTCGGTGACTTCGGCAAGGCTCTTGAGAAGGTGCTGGCTGACTATGCTCCTGACCGTATCCTTATCGAGCCCTCCGGTGTCGGCAAGCTCAGCGATGTTATCCGCGCTGTTCAGAACATCAATGCTCATGATGTAGAGCTGGACGGCTTCACTACAGTTGTTGACGCTAAGAAGTACAAGATGTATATGAAGAACTTCGGCGAGTTCTTTGACAATCAGATAACCTATGCAAGCTGCCTTATCCTCAGCCACACAAGCGGACTTTCACAGGAGAAGCTTGACGAGTGCGTAAAGAGCCTCAGAGAAAAGAATCCTGCTGCTCCTATCGTTACCACAGAGTGGAGCGAGCTTACAGGCAAGCAGCTTGTTGATGCTATGACTCAGAAGAATACCCTTGATGACGAGCTTAAAGAGCTTCTTGAGGAGGCTGCACATCACGATCATGAGCACCATCATCATGACTACGATCACGACGAGCATGAGCATCATCATGACCATGATCACGATGAACACGAGCATCATCATGATCACGATCACGACGAGCATGAGCATCATCATGACCATGACCACGATCACGATGAGCATGAGCATCATCATGACCATGATCACGATGAACATGAGCATCACCATGATCACGGTCCTGACTGCACCTGCGGCTGTCATGACCATGACCACGATCATGAACATCATCACCACCATGCTGACGAGGTGTTCACAAGCTGGGGCAGAGAAACTACAAGAGCTTATACTATGGACGAGATACAGTCTGCCCTTGAAGCATTGGGAAATGAAGAAAAATACGGTATGATACTCCGTGCAAAGGGTATCGTTGCAGGAACTGACGGTCAGTGGATACACTATGACTATGTTCCCGACGTTCCTGATGTACGCACAGGCAGTGCAAGCACTATCGGCAGGCTTTGCGTTATCGGCTCAAAAATAAACGAAGAAGCTATTGCCGAGCTTTTCAAGGCTTGATAGAAAGGAGCATTTAACGTGCCTGATCAGAATGATTTGATACCGATTTACCTGTTTCTCGGCTTTTTAGAGTCGGGAAAGACTAAGTTCATACAGGAAACTCTGGAGGATAAGCGCTTCAATAAGGGAGAAAAGACACTTCTCCTTATTTGTGAGGAGGGCGTTGAGGAGTACGACATCTCACGTATGCCAAAGAAAAATGTCATTACTCATGTTATCGACGATAAATCTGAGTTTACTATGGAGAACTTCACAAAGCTGCTCAAAGATAGCGGCGCTGAGCGCGTTGTTGTTGAATACAACGGTATGTGGCTTATGAATGACTTCTATGCGGCTATGCCTGATGAGACTACTATCGCTCAGGTAATGTGCTTCGTTGATGCTTCTACATTCAATAACTATAATGCAAATATGCGAAGCCTTGTGGTTGATAAGTTCAATGCCACGGAAATGGTGGTTTTCAACCGCTTTGACAAGAGCTATGATCCAAATGAGTTTCACAAGATCGTCAGAGGTGTAAGCAGACGTGCCGAGATCGTTTATGAGTATACAGACGGTCAGGTAGCTTACGATGATATTGAGGATCCGCTGCCATTTGATGTGGAAGCTGATGAAATAACTCTCGAAGACAAGGATTTTGCTCTCTGGTACAGAGATATTATGGAAGAACCCATGAAATACGACGGCAAGACCATGACCTTCAAGGCACTTACTGCTAAGAATGAAAAGTTCCCTGTGAATACATTCGCTGTGGGACGTCATATCATGACCTGCTGTGTGGAAGATATTCAGTACTGCTGGCTCGTAGCGCAGTATGAGGACGGTGCAGAGCCTGCAAACAAGGAGTGGGTTACTGTTTCGGGCAAGATAAGCGTACAGAAGCATAAGCTCTATCGAGGAAAAGGTCCTGTGCTTCTCGTTAGAAGTATCGGAAAGGCAGAGGCTCCCGAGCAGCCTGTGGCTACATTCTATTAAAAATAGTAAAGCTCCGAAGTGGTTATGCTTCGGAGCTTTTTGTAATAAATCATAAATTAACGCAATAACTTGCCGAGCCCATGAACGGGATTCCAAAGGGACTGTGTTCCTTTGGCGGAGTCCAGAGGCAGCGCCTCTTGTGGGGTGACTCCCCACAGTGTGGGGAGATGTCGCAAAGCGACAGAGGGGCTGGGGCGGTTAGCCTGGGGCAAAGCCCCGCAGTTACGAAGGCGCTTCGCAAGGGTGAATTTCAAAAACAGTCCGGTGGACTGTTTTTGAAAGAGGGTGACTCCCCACGTGGTGGGGAGATGTCGCAACGCGACAGAGGGGACGGACCCGATTAGGGGGCCTTGCAAGTGAAGGCGTCCCTTAACGGGACGTCGAGGACGCCGTCCCCTACGTTTTTTCAACGGGCGTATAATATCCGCCCCTACAAATTATGATTTTCTTGATTTTTATTTGCGTAAGTGATATAATTCTTGTTGCGGATAGTAAAAAACAATTTTTGTTTTGCCGCGCTAACAAGATTGAAAATTTTTTTGAAATTATTTCGTCTTTTTCGGCGTCTGAAATCACTTATATATGAAAGCTTTCATTGGAGATTCAGAGGAGCTTGCAAGTCAGGGAATGCCACTCTGCCTCTGATACTCGAAAGGAGTGAGAAAAATGAACGCCGATACTAAATTACTAAGCGGAGGTGACGGAGCGATTTTTACTAATGTATTGAATAAGGAACAAAGTTTTTCTGCGGATAAAGATGATACTGTAAATCGCCTTATCATAAGCTGCAAAGAATCAAAAGAAAGCCTGAATACCCTCTATACAATGTTCAAGGACAGCGTTTTTGCTGTTGCTTTCGGTATCACATCGGATTATCATCTTGCAGAGGATTGTGTGATCGAGACTTTTGTCAGACTTACACAGGTGAAAAGATTTTCTGCTCAGAAAGGTGACGGAAAGGGCTTTATTCTCACTATTGCGCGCAACGTTGCATTAGAGCTTCGCCGAAGACATAAAAGAGAGGTCTCAAATTTTATCATACAGAGCTACGGCGAGGCTGAAAAGACTGTCGAGGACAGTATTTACATAAATCAGCTTTTAAAATATCTGAACGAAAAGCAAAGACAGACGGTGATACTTCACTGCTGTGCTGAGCTTACGTTCAAGCAGATCGCTAAGATAATGAAATGTCCCGAGACTACGGCAAAATCAAGGTATCAAAAGGCAATATCCATATTAAAGGAAAAGGCAGGTGAACAGCAGTGAAAGATAACAGAATCAATGGTGCGGAGGAGCTCGAAAAGGAGCTCAGAAGCAAGATGTCAGAGCTTTCGGCTAATGTTGATTGCTTTGATAAGATATCCGCAAGAGCTTTTCCTGAGAAAGATCAGGCTTTTTCAGACAGTGAGCTGACCGTAAGCGACCTTGAGAATGTCACAGGCAGACGCAGTGCTGTTCCGATTTTGAAATGGGTATCCATTGCTGCGGCAGTTGTATTTTGTCTTGGGGTTCTGCCGAGAACGGTGTTTTTTCAGGATTTTATGGCAAATATCAGTACAGATACAAATAAGAAGTACCGCGGTATAATCTCCGAGATACAGAGTGAGACTAAAGAAAATGACTATAAGGTCTATGATATGCCGCTGAGTGAGTATGTCAAGGATGATATACTGGTTACTCCATTATATAGCTGTCCTTTTGAGGCAGAGGATTCGGACGATATCAGCGTCCGCGTCTTTGTCAGAGAGATAGATGGGCTTCCCACAAATCAGATATATGCAGTGGAGTATACAGGCGACTACAGCGAATCAAATTTCCTTGCGGCTGCGGAGTCAAATGCTAAATTTACCGATAAGGATGTAGAAGCCATTGGAGTTATAAATATAGAAGCTGATGACGGCATGGCTTATATGGCTGCCTGCAATGCATTTACCGGTGATAGATACTTTATGCTCACTGATGAGAATGGTAAAAGAGCTACCGCTGCTTCTTTCTCATATGTCCACATATTTAAATATGATGACACGGTAAAGGCTTTGCAGACGCAGGCGCTGTACTGCAATTATGCGAATGAAAGTGATACGTATTATTACGATACGCTGACAAGATGCTATGACGAGAAAAATAAGGCTATGATCGAATATGAGATGCCCGAGGCTAAAAAGCTTTGGAAAACATCGCTTAATTACGACGGATCAAATGCTATGCCGGAGGAGAATGATTCAGATTTTATTAAGAAGGATTTCTTTGCAAATATTACCGAACGTGATGACGATGAAACACTCAGCTGGTATGAGCCATACAGTATAGCAGCTGATGCTCTTGTTGATGACAAGGTGCAGACAATGAGATTCGGGCTTAACGCAGACAGTATTGTGTTTAAAACTCCTGCTGACAGCATAATGAAGCAGACTATGTGTATATATGAGCCTTATATCACTCATTTTATGTATTCATCGCAGAGCGATCCGACTATAGACATCAGTATCGACGGCAGAGATGAGCAGATAATCGTTCATAATAACGATATTCAGGGTGCATTTGCAGAACTGGGCAAAAATATAGATACAACGTCGGTTATTGAGTTCAGTGATGAACGTCTGTTTGAAGGACAGGAGCAGATCCGTAAAGAAGTCGAAAAAAACAGACAGGCTTATGAGCAGGAAAAAGAGGTAAAGAATGAAGCTGAAATAACTATCCAGCCTTATGAATCATTTATATTCAGTACAGATTCACCATTTATACTTAAAAGCGAAGAACAAAAATAAGCTTACGGCAGCTTGCTGAAAACAAAAGAAAGAAACATACAGCCCTCCGCGAAAACGGAGGGCTGGTTTTATACAAAAAAAGATGCTGTCTGCGGGGGGAATTGCAGACAGCACGGAGTGAGGAATGGTGATATAGAACAGATCGCGTGTCGATCTTGGATCAAGCTGCGTGACTGAGCTTCTCAGGCTTAGCCTGTGGAGCTGCTATGTTTTTTTTGAGCGTATGCTCAAAAGCGGTCATGTTGAGAATCAGAGCTCCTATCCATGCCGAGGCTTCTGCATAAGCAGTAGCGCGGAATCCGATTACCGGCATGAACAGTGCGATAACGCCTATTCTAAGAGCCATTTCTACGATACCCGATATCATGGGAGTCATAGGCTTTCCAAAGCCCTGATTGCCGTTTCGGAAGATGAAGAGGAAATCAACGGCAAAGAGGAATATTCCGCATATTGGAAGATATGTCTTTGCAATAGCGATAGGCTCTGAACCGTTTACCATTATTTTTGCAAGATATGTAGGCAGGAACACCATTACCGAGCCGAGTATCACATAGGAGACAGTTGCTATTGCAAGGCATACGTGAAGTCCCTCACGGATACGGTCGAATTTGCGGGCTCCGTAATTCTGGCTGGTGAATGCTGACATCGCAAATCCTGCTGTGCAGGCTGGCTGCATAAATAGAGTATTGAATTTGCTGCAAGCGGAATATGCTGTGGTATAGGCAACGCCCAGACCGTTTATGAAGTACTGGATCACCATGCAGCCTACGGCAGTAATTGAGTTCATAAATGCCATAGGGAGACCGTTGCTGAAGAGCTCGATATAAAGAGCTCCGTTGCTGCGGAAATCCTCCTTTGATATGTTGAGAACGTCTATCCTGCGTATTTTTCTGAAGCATATAACCGTTGAAACTATCTGTGAGAAAATAGTTGCTATTGCAGCTCCCTCAACGCCTGTTTTCAGCACGAATATGCAGAACGTATCGAGGAAGATGTTAACTATGGTCGATATGATTATTGCTACAAAAGGCGTTTTGCTGTCGCCCAGTGCGCGGAGTATGCATGAACAGAGGTTGTAGGCAATAGTGGCGATAAGTCCGCCGAAAATAAAGTAGCCGTATACAAGACCGTCGTGCATTATAGCTTCGTCGGTGCGGAGCAGGTGTAGTATAGGCTTTAAAAAGGCTGTACTCATTGCTGTCAGCACGATTGCTATGATGAAGCAGAGTATTGCCGATGATGCAACTGAGCGGCGGAGCTTTGAGTAGTCCTTTGCGCCGAAGCTCTGTGCAGTTATTACTGAAAAACCGTTGGCAAGTCCCATTGAGAATCCGAATATAAGAAAAGTAAGTGACGACATATTTCCTACCGCTGCAAGTGCGTTGTCGCCTAATCCCTTGCCTACTATGGCAGTGTCAGCAATATTGTACATCTGCTGAAGCATATTTGTCAGCAGCATAGGGAAGTAAAATTTGAGAATGAGTGAGCTGACTTTTCCCTGCGTGAGGTCATTTGCCTTTGCCATAACCATGCCTCCCCTTTGAAAATACTTCTTTTTTGCTTTCTGACTCTATTATAATCAAAACTCTGAGTAAATTATATCAAAACTATTGCTTTTATATCAAAAATCCGTTATAATAGGAACAAAGCAAAATATGAAGCATCACCGCAATTATTGAAGGGAGGTATCCTATGAAAACTGACCGTGATCTGAACTACAGGCTGTATATCCAGCGCAGTGACGGATTTACCCGTAATCCGTTCCAGAGAGAGCTGAGCTTCTACAGGACTATTCAGGCAGGCGATGTTGAAGGCGTAAAGAAGCGGTTTGAGATCGTTCGCAAGAATTTTTTTGAGGGCAAGGGGACTCTTTCCGATGATCCTGTGCGTAATATCGTATATCATTTTGTTACGGCTGTAGCTCTTGTGTGCCGTTTCTGCGTTGAGGGCGGAATGCCCCATGATACGGCTTACACTTTAAGCGATATTTATATACAGCGAGCTGACAAGCTCAATGACGTTGAGAAAATGATAGACCTTTTCGGTGAAATGCAGCTTGATTTTACAGAGCGAATGCATATTCTCAAAAAGGAAAACGTCATATCTCTCCATGTACGCAGATGTATAGATTATATATATGAGCATCTTCATGAGGAGCTGACTCTCGGCATACTTGCGGACTATGTCGGGCTTAATCCGTCGTATCTCTCCAAGCTCTTTTCAAGGGAAACAGGTCTGAGCGTAAAGGCCTTTGTTACAAAGGCAAAAATATCAACAGCAGAGAATCTGCTGAAGACTTCAGACTTTACCTGCCTTGACATCTCGCTTGCGCTGGGCTTTTCGTCGCAGAGCGCCTTTATAAGCGTGTTCAGGAAGGTCAACGGTATGACACCTAAAAAATACAGGGAGATGCATTACATGGACGTCATCGAAGCCGACAAAAAGGAGCAGGACGCTTAATGAAGTATTGTAACATCAAGGCGGCAGAATTTATATCCCGTCCCAACAGATTTATTGCCAAAGTCAGGATCGGAGGCGTGGAGGAGACTGTTCATGTGAAGAATACGGGCAGGTGCAGGGAGCTTCTTACTAATGGCTGTAGCGTTTATCTTGAGGAGTCAGATAATCCGAGCCGCAAGACAAAATACGACCTTGTAGCCGTAGAAAAGCTGAGAAATGGCAAGCAGCCCCTCCTTGTGAATATGGATTCCCAGATACCAAATGCCGCAGCCGAGGAATGGCTGAGAAAGGGCGAGCTCTTTTCGGAGCAGGCTGTGATACGCCGTGAATTTACATACGGTGAGTCGCGTTTTGATTTCCGCATAGATGACGGGGATAGGATTTCATTCCTCGAAGTCAAGGGAGTTACCCTTGAAAATGACGGCATTGCCAGCTTTCCCGATGCACCTACAGAGCGCGGCGTAAAGCATATACATGAGCTTATCCGTGCACACAGAGAGGGCTTCGGAGCTTATATCCTCTTTGTTATCCAGATGAAGGAGATACGTGAGCTTCGCCCCAATGACTTGACACACAGAGCATTCGGGGACGCGCTGAGACTTGCAGAGAGTGAGGGCGTGAATATTCTTGCTTATGATTGTATCGTAACTTATGACAGTATTACTATTGATAAACCAATTCCAATAAGGACGGAGCTGAATATATGAACTGGAAAAATCTGCTCTGCGAAAAAAGACGCAGAGGCTATTCAACATCGGCTGTCAGTGCCGATCCGAGAAACGAATTCCAAAAGGACTATCACAGGATAATCGGCAGCGCTTCATTCAGACGGTTACAGGACAAAACACAGGTCTTTCCTCTTGACAGGGGAGATTTTGTGCGCACCCGTCTTACACATTCGCTTGAGGTATCGTCCTTCGCCAAGTCGCTGGGACAGATGATATTCCGCAATATACTGGAATACAAGAAGGATAGCGAGCTTGAAGGAGCGGATATAGAGAAGATATGCAGTATTCTTGAATGTGCAGGGCTTGTTCACGATATAGGCAATCCTCCCTTCGGTCACTTCGGCGAGGATTACGTCCGTGACTGGTTCAGAAGGAATCTTCCGGAAATGGAGTTTGACGGCAAGAAGCTTGATGAGCTTCTCTCACCGCAGATGATGGGTGATCTGTGCAACTTTGAGGGCAATGCACAGGCGCTGAGACTTCTCACAAAGCTGCATTTTCTTGTTGATGAGAACGGTATGAACCTTACGTATCCGCTGCTGAATACTATTATAAAGTACCCCGTGCCGTCTACAGGCATAAACAAAAAGAGCGGCAACATCAAGGACAAGAAAATGGGCTTTTACTATGCCGATAAGGAGATATTCGAGGATATTGTAAGCTCTACAGGTGCTGTGGACTGCCGTCACCCTTTGGCATTTATCCTTGAAGCTGCCGACGATATCGCCTATAAGACAGCTGATACCGAGGACGCAGTAAAAAAAGGGTTTATAAGCTATTCTCAGCTTCTTTATGAGCTTAAAAATACGTATATGGACAAATGTGCAGATGAGGGTGAGCGGCAGGAATACTGCCGAGCTGTTGAAAAGCTTGAAAGCTATTACACTCAGGCTGTTGAGAATGGGCTTTCGTCTCCGGAGCAGAATGCAGTTCAGCGCTGGATAATCTATGTGCAGGGTGTTTTGCTGAGATGTGCCGCATTTGGCTTTACGAGCAATTACAGCGACATTATGCAGGGCACATTCCCGAAGGAGATATTAGCAGTGTCCCACGGAAATGCCCTTGCCTATGCTCTCGGAGACATGGCGTACCGTTTCGTATTCAGGTCAAAAGAGATATATAAGCTTGAGGTGGCGGCAGGGGAGATATACGAATTCCTGCTTGACAAATTCACAAGGGCGGCACTTCTTTACGATACAGAGCTGGAAAGCTCTGCTATAGAACAGCGTGTTATGCGGCTCATATCCGAAAACTATATCCGTGCCTACAAGGTGAACTCTAAGGGGAAAACAGAGACTGAAAAGCTGTATCTGCGCCTTATGCTTGTTACAGACTATATTTGCGGCATGACCGACGGCTATGCAAGAAAACTTTACAGGGAGCTGAGCGGAATTGAGTGAAAAGACAAAAGACGGCATTAAAAGGCGTGTATTTGACATTATACAGATAGGCAACAGAAATGATCTACCCAGCCGACTGTTTGATTACTTCATAGTTGCGGTAATATTTATCAATATCACTATAGTTATTCTCGGAACATTTGACGAGCTTTCGGGCTATTATATCCTTTTCAGAAATATTGAGACTATAACCGTGGGAGTTTTCTGTATCGAATATATCCTGCGTATCTGGACTGCTGATCTTTTGTATCCAAAGAGAAGTACTCTGAGCGCAAGGCTTAAATTCCTCCGCTCATTTGACGGTATAGTTGATCTGCTGACTATACTGCCGTTTTTCTTCCTCAGCGGCTTTATTGTATTCCGTATGCTGAGAGTCGTGCGTATATTGCACCTTTTCCGTGTCAATGCACATTATGATTCAATTCATGTAATAACTACCGTGCTTGTTGAGAAAAAGAACCAGATATTATCATCTGTATTTATCATAATCGTGCTTATGCTGGCTTCGTCACTGGGTATCTACAGTGCAGAGCATGAGGCACAGCCGGAGGTTTTCAAGAACGCCTTTTCGGGCGTATGGTGGAGCGTTTCTACCCTTTTGACTGTGGGCTACGGAGATATATATCCTGTTACGGTAATAGGCAAGATAATGGCTATCCTCAGCGCTTTCCTCGGTGTCGGAGTAGTTGCTATCCCTACAGGTATCATCAGTGCAGGATTTGTTGAGCAGTACACCAAGAAGCAGTATTCAGATGTGCGGTTCAATGACCTTGACGAGATAGGAGAGATACTTGTTGATAAAAACAGCAAGCTTAAAAATATGACTATCTCGGAGTACACCTCGAAATACAATATCAATATACTTGTTATCCTCCGTGATGACCTGACAGTGGTGCCAAATGATGATATGCGTATCAAGCAAAATGATATACTTATTGTGCGCGGTGACAAGATTGATAAGTGAAATATTTATTTAAATATAAAATCAGGGGCAATATTTGTTCAGAATCCCCAAATAATGCTTCCCCTTATTGACATTAGTGAATATAAATGATATAATGTATATGCGAAAATAATTGGGTTATTATTTGAGCGTGACCGATGTCGGCTATCTGCACAACAGCTGTACGGAGGTAATTTCTTTGTAATGGACAAATCAGAGGAGCTGTATTCATAGGCGAATACAGCTTTTGTCCTTTTTTGAGATAAAATAAAGGCAAAAAGGTCTCCCGAGGGAGACCTTAAATATTTGCATCGTATAAAAAAGCTTTACAGTTATTTCTTTATTATTATCGTATATTTTTGTGAGCTATATTCTTTTGCTCGATGTATATTTCCTTATAATCACGTCCTTTATCGTCAGCGCACCATACGGTTACCGCTGACAGCAATATCGTTACGATTATTATTCTGAGCACAGAGCTTTACCGCTCAGCTGCCGCAGAACAGCTCGTAAAGTCTGTCGGGCATTGGAGCATAGCCCCAATCAGTTCCGTTCTGTCCGAACTTCATTACCCATTTGTCCTCAAAGTTAAGCGCATATACTCTATGGTCATCGCTTTCGTCTATGAGGTAAGTATTGCACATTCCGCGGTCATCGTCAGGGGTGTATGTGATGCTTCTGAGTATCTCAAACATTTCCGGACACTGGTACGAACGCCATGTTACATTTGAAGCTTTGGTACATGGCAGATGTATTACCCAAGGTTCTGTTGCAGATGTCGGTTCCGTTACTTTTGAAACTGTTGTTTTTACTATAGTTGTGGTAGTTTGGGCTGTAGTAACAGGCTTCTGAGTTGTAGGTTCAGATATTGTCTTTTGGGGCTCTGTATTGAGCTCGGTTGGTTTTTCATCGGGAGCGTTGTTTTCAACATTTGCAGGCAACTCGTCGTTATCGGCTTGGAAGTTCACAGCAGCAGGCTTTTTCTCCTCATTTCCCTCAGTTGTGGGCGCTGTATTTGAAATTTCCTTTGTTTCTTTCACTTTATCCTTTTCTTTCTTGGTTGCAGGTTCGGTGTTTTCTGTTTGTTTATCCTCTGTAACTGTGGTGCTTTCTGTAGCAGGAGGCAGTACTATCTCAGACGGCTCTATATGCCTTGTGGGACGGTGCTTGTGGAGCAGGCCTCCGACTGCACCAAAGCCTGCTATAAGTATGAAAGCCGAGGCGAGAGCGGCTATGCGCTGCCACCTGATACCGCTGCGGACCTCAACTCCTGAAACAGTTATAGCGGATTCTTCCTCAGAGGTACTGCCTGCCTGTTTTTCTGAGCTCATATCGGCTTCTCTGATAAGGTCATCATCAATAAGGTCAATAGCTTCAAATAATTTCATTTTATTCATGCTTGAACCCCTCTTTCTTTAAAAATTCTTTTAGCTTCTTTCTTGTCCGAAAAAGATATGTGGCGACTGTTTTCTCGTTCATGCCGAAATACTCGGCTATCCTTGACAGGCTGTCACCGTACCAGTAGCGGCGTACAAAAATCTTTCGGTGACGCTCGTCCTGTGTCCGCAGAAAACTGCTTATTGCCTCAGCAAGCTGCTTTGCGGAGACATGGTCATCGCTCCTGTCGGGGATACACTCTGCAAGCTCGTCAAGGGATACACTCAGCTGTGCGTTCCGCTTGGCTGCTGTGTTGTATTTGAGGCGGTCTATAGCCTTGTTCCTGACAATGCGGCACAGATATGTTTTTAGGTCATCAGGTTCGTCAGGCGGTATCTTGTTCCATATGTCATAATAGGCAGAGTTTATGCACTCATCGATGTCCTCGTGCTGTGAAAGGATATTGCCTGCTATATGACAGCATAGTCTGTCGTATTTCAGCTTCAGCTCGGCAATTGCCTGTTCATCTCTGATTAGGAAAAGTTCTATGATGCTTTTATCATTCATTGTGTTTCCTCCTTTCTGGAGGTTGAGATCCCTCTTGACTATATAGTCGATTTCTTGAAAAGAATATTTCATATTATAAAAATTTTTCGCTTTACATTGAAATGAAGTATGGACTTTTCTGCAATTAAAGTGCCATAAATAACGGCTTTAGCGGTCTTTAACGGCACGACTTTCTATATTATTCCCGTAAATCGTTGACATATAGATAAAAATATGTTATAATTCTACAAATGATACGGTGCTGCTTGATTTTTCAGAATTATATTTTACCGGACAGCAGCTGCAATTCGTATCAATTATCCGGAGCTGTGAAAAAGGCTTATCAAACAAGGTTTAAAAGGAGAATTATATATATGTTTATTCCCGAAATACCACACAACAGTTTGACAGATGAAATAACTCAAATCGTTGAGTTGAGTAAAAAGCTTGAGGAAAAAGATTATTATTTTGAATTTTTACAGCCCGAAGATGAAGGAAAAATTATTGCGTGGGAAAAAGAAAATAGTATTATCATTCCTCAATCAGTAAAAGATTGGTTACAGTTTACAAGAGGAGCAATTTTAGCTGATGATATAGCTAGAATTGGCGGTGTTAATGGATTTGAATTCGGACGTGATTATGTGCCTGATGAAATGGTAATAATCGGTCAAATAATAGGCGATGGCCAACTTATTGGTTTTTCAAAAGAAACAGGAGAGATCATGTGGGAAACTCATGCGGATATTGTTAAATTCGATTCGTTTGCATCGTTTTTAAATGAAGTAGTAATTAGAATGTTAAAGAGATCATAGTAAAAGGAATGCCGATAAAATGAGGAGAAGGTTATGAAAGAACTGGAACTGGAAGCTAAAGTAGAAAATTTATCAGACGTACTTGCTTTTGTTGACGAGGAGCTTGAAGGAGCAGGCTGCTCCATGAAAATTCAGATGCAGATAGATATTGCTGTTGAGGAAATCTTTGTGAACATTGCAAATTATGCTTATTCTCCCGAAATAGGGACTGCGACTGTGCGCGTCGAGGTCATGGGTGATCCGCCTGCGGTAGATATAACATTTATTGACGGCGGTGTTCCGTATGATCCGCTTGCAAAGGATGATCCCGATGTTACCCTCCCTGCAGATGAACGGCAGGTCGGAGGTTTGGGGATATTCATGGTAAAAAAGAGCATGGATGATGTTAAATACGAGTATCTTGACGGGCATAATGTACTAACGCTGAAAAAAGGTCTGGTGAGCAGATGAAAAAAATATTTGGTTTGACATTCGGCGGACTTCATCAAAGGATTCTTAACCTTGTGCTGATCTTCATACTGGCGATAGTAGGCGTTTTCGTTTCTGTTGCAGTTTATCAGAGCAAGTCACTTTCAGATACTGTGAGTGAGGCGAGTGATGAACAGCAGAGGTCGATCAATTCAGTTTCAAACGAAACTATGGAAGCTGTGGTTGCTGCATCTCTTACAAGCTCAACGGGTATGCAGGCATATATTGCTGATGATATGTTCTCTGATGTAAAGAGCGATGTGCTGACGTTGCGATCTATTGCAACTGCGCTGTTTAACAATGCCTATAATTTCGACAGCCGTCCGGTAAGTTACCCTGACCCTGCAAATGACGGCACTGCCACAGTGCAGATCCAGCACGAAGAGGGGGTTGACCCGGAAAGTACCGAATCACTCGCACTTATCAGCAATATGAGCGATGTTATGCTCTCTATGTTCAACAGCTCAGACAAGCTTGACAGCTGCTTTATCGGAACGGCTGACGGTCTTATTCTTTACGTTGATGACCGTTCGGGCTCTTACGTTGACGAGAACGGCGAGAGCATCAAAACCTTTGATGTGAGGAACCGCCCCTGGTACAAGGGAGCTGTGGAAAAGGGAGATGTTTATTTTACCGGCATAGAGCTTGATACTTCTACGGGTATCGCAGGGCTTGTATGTGCAGCCCCTGTTTATAAAGACGGTGAGCTTGTGGCAGTTGTAGGTGCTGATATTTTTCTCACCAGTATTTCAGACTATGTCAGCAGGTCCAACGAGCAGGGTGGTTTTATCTGCGTAGTCAATGAGCAGGGCAAGGTGATTTTTTCTCCGCAGACTGAGGGGACTTTTAGTGCAAAGCTTTCAAATAATGCGACGGATCTCAGAAAAAGTGACAATGCGGAGCTTTCTGCTTTTGTTACAAAGGCACTGACCGAGCATACAGGTCTCGAAACGATCATCGTTGACGGAACGGAGTACTATCTCACAGGTTCACCTATGAGTACTGTAGGCTGGACAGTCATAAATGCAGTGGAAAAAGAAATTACCCGCCAGCCAACCGAAATGATGCTGGACCGTTACAACAGGATAAACGAAAGTTCGGCGGAAAAGTTTGAGCAGGGTGTGGATAGATCGAGACAGACACTGCTTGTAATGACACTGGTGGTCTTGGTGCTTGCGACGATAGGTGCACTGTTTGTGGCAGGAAGGATAGTAAAGCCGATTGAGCGTATGACTGCTCGTATGAGTATGCTGAGCGGTACAGACCTTGCATTCGAGATGGAGGACGCATACAAGACAAATGATGAAATTGAGGTCCTGGCACAGGCGTTTGCTACCCTTTCAAAGAGAACAAGGGACTATATAGACCAGATCACCACGATAACTGCCGAAAAAGAACGTATCGGCGTAGAGCTGGAGCTTGCAACAAAGATACAGGCGGATATGCTGCCTAATATTTTTCCTGCTTTCCCGGAACGTGATGAGTTTGATATTTTTGCTTCAATGACTCCTGCAAAGGAGGTCGGCGGTGATTTTTATGACTTTTTCCTTATTGATGATGACCACCTGGGAATGGTAATGGCTGACGTTTCGGGCAAGGGCGTTCCTGCGGCACTGTTCATGATGATGTCAAAGATCCTTGTAAATAACTTTGCCATGATGGGCGGCAGCCCTGCTGAAGTCCTGGAGCAGACCAATGCACAGATATGCAAGAATAACGATGAGGAAATGTTTGTAACCGTTTGGTTTGGCGTTATGGAGATTTCCACAGGTAAGATAACTGCCGCAAATGCCGGTCATGAATATCCTATGATAAAAAAAGCTGACGGCAGCTTTGAGCTGTTCAAGGACAAGCATGGCTTTGTGATCGGCGGTATGGACGGAATTCGCTACAGGGAGTATGAGTTCACGCTTGAAAAGGGCGGAACACTGTTCTTGTATACTGACGGCGTGGCGGAGGCTACAAATGCTCAAAACGAGCTGTTTGGTACTGAAAGAATGCTTGAAGCACTTAACGCAGAGCCAAATGCTGCGCCAAAAGTGCTGCTGAAAAACATTAAGGATGCAGTTGATGGCTTTGTGGGCGATGCTCCTCAGTTTGATGATCTTACCATGCTCGGAGTAAAGCGGATTTAATTTATTCCGTTTATACATAACTTTTTTCGCGGTCAGCTTCTGATTAAATGACAAAGAATTCAAAGGCATTAACAACAATAAAGCGAATCTTCAGCATAGGCTGAGGATTCGCTTTTTCTGATGAATCATAACATAGATATGTGCAAAAAAGAATCAGGTAAAAAATCGGCTCATATATTTTGGTTACAACGTTTGGGATTGACTCAAAGCATACATTGCCGATCAGGCAGAGGGATCAGATTTGTCGTTATTACCTTGACTACTCCAAACCTTCGGAGCTATTTCTTTGATTATATCAAGTATTCCGCCTCCGCTGACATCTTCAAGCTGTTCGAGGTCGAGCTCTTCGTTGTCAATGTTTTTATTGATGTTATCGGTCATAGTGATTCCTCCTTTGTGAAATCTGTTTATATTTCTTTTTGTGAAATACAAACAATTTACGTTCGTATTCTTCAATTTTATTATATCATAGCATTTTTTTAATTAAAATAGACAAAGTGTAAACTGTCAAAGAATAGTCAACAAATTTCAGCTGCGGTCGATGTGCATATTCCACAAAAATGCGAAATTTCACAAATATTTTCTATCGAATATACGGCATTTTATTGACTGTTTTCAATTTATGTGGTAAAATAATTATTAGATAACAAAACATTATCAGCATATACAGCAGGAGGTAACGACTATGACTGTAACAATGAACAGAAATGATAAAGAACTGGCAGTAGCTATTAACGGAAGACTTGATACACTGACTTCACCTGAGCTTGAAGAAAAGCTTGAGCCTGAGCTTGAAAACACAGAAAAGCTGATATTTGATTTTGAGGGGCTTGAATATATATCGAGTGCAGGACTCAGAGTCTTGTTATCCGCTATAAAGGTAATGGATGAACAGGGTGAGATGATAGTAAAAAATGTCCGTCCAGAGATAATGGAAGTCCTTGAGATTACAGGTTTTGTTGATTTCCTAAACATTGAATAATTCGGGAGAATAGTATGGCTGAACAAAAAGAAAAGATTTTCAGGAAGGAATCACTTGAACGTATTTCATCGCCTGAGCAGCTTACAGATTATTTGCGTGTCACAAATCCTGGTATATGGATCGTCCTTGCTTCTATAATTATTTTACTTGGAGGTCTTATTGCCTGGAGTATGGTTGGAAACCTTGAAACAGTTACAGACAGCGTTGCAGTTATTGAGAACGGTCGTGCCAAATTAATAGTGAATGACAGGACATACAGTGAAATAACTTCGGGAATGACGATACGTATCGATGATGATGAATACTGTATTTCCTCAGTTGATAAAGACGATTATGGAAGAACAGTTGCATACGCTGAAATTGATAAAACTGACGGCAGATATGAAGCGGAAATAGTAACAGAAAGCGTTCATCCTATCAAATTTTTGTTCAATTGAACGAGGGAAAAATGAGTAAAAATAAAGCTAAGATAATTCAGCCTATCAAAAAGGGCATAGCAAAAGTTCCTGTAATTATGCAGCTTGAAGCGCTTGAATGTGGAGCAGCCTGTCTTACAATGGTATTGGCTTATTATAATAAATGGACCCCTCTTGAACAGGTAAGGGCAGACTGCGGTGTATCCCGTGACGGTTCAAATGCAAAGAATATCGCTAAAGCAGCAATGTCTTACGGATTAAAGGTACGTGCTTACAGCCTGTCGCCTGAGTCTATAAAAGAAAAAGCTGATTTTCCCTGCATTATCCATTGGGATTTCAATCATTTTGTTGTGCTGAAGGGCTTCAAGGGGAAATATGTATATATAAACGATCCGGCAAGAGGCGATGTCAAGGTCGGTATAGAGGAGTTTGACAAGTCGTTTACAGGTATTGTTATCTGTTTATCTCCTGACGAAGGCTTTGAGCAGGGCGGCAAGCGAAGAAGCACTCTGGATTTTGCGCGAAAACGTCTTATCGGTGCCGGGGCAGCTGTGGCATTTGTTATGCTCACTACAGCTATAACCTCAATTTTCGGCATTATTAATCCTATAATGTCCAAAGTATTTATGGACAGGCTGCTCACAGGTCAGAATAAAAATTGGCTCATGCCGTTTATAGGGATAATTTCATGCCTCGCAGCCGTACAGATAATCGTTGAGTGGATCAAGGCTGTATATAGTCTTAAATTAAACGGAAAAATGTCTGTAACAGGAAGTACGTCATATATGTGGAAGGTGCTCCATATGCCTATGGAGTTCTTTTCACAGCGAATGGCTGGTGATATTCAGTCAAGACAGAGCACAAATGCAAGTATTTCGGGAACACTCGTTAATACTTTTGCTCCGCTTCTGATCAATACAATTATGATGATATTCTACCTTGTGCTTATGTTAAGACAAAGCCCTGTCCTGACATTGATCGGCATTAGTACCCTCGTTCTGAATATTATTATGTCGAGATATATCTCTGAAAAGCGTATAAATATTACAAGAATAATGCAGCGTGACAGAGCAAAGCTTGGAGCTACTACTGTTGCTGGTATTGAGATGATAGAAACGATCAAGGCAAGCGGTGCTGAAAGCGGTTTTTTTCAGAAGTGGGCAGGCTATCAGGCGTCGGTAAATGCACAGGAAACCAAGTCTGCAAAGATGAATAACTACCTTGGAATCGTCCCTGTTTTTTTATCTCAGACAGCAAATTACGCTGTTTTGATAATGGGTGTATGGTTCGTTATGAACGGCAGATTCACACTTGGAGCATTGCAGATGTTTCAGGGATTATTAGGTGCGTTTATGTCGCCTGCAATGACACTGATAAAGGCAGGTCAGACGCTGCAGGAAATGCGGACATATATGGAACGTGTCGAAGATGTTATGCAATATCCTGCTGATCCTAATTCAGCAGATCATAATGCTTCGGCTGAGAATTTAAAAAAGCTGAAGGGCGGAGTTGAGCTTAAAAATATAAGCTTTGGCTATTCTAAGCTTTCTGCTCCGCTTATAAAAGATTTTTCGTTGAACATAAGACCGGGCGGAAGAATTGCTTTTGTAGGTGCTTCGGGCTGCGGAAAATCAACAGTTTCTAAGCTCATCTCGGGACTTTATGAACCGTGGAGCGGAGAAATACTCTTTGACGGAAAAAAAAGGAGCGAGTATGATCGCTCCGTTATGACAGGCTCGGTAGCAGTAGTAGATCAGGATATTACACTCTTTGAGGGTACTATCGCTGATAACATAAAGATGTGGGACGAGTCAATAAAGGATTTTGAAATGATACTTGCAGCGCGTGATGCACAGCTGCATGAGGATATTATGGCAAGAGACGGCGGCTATCAGTACAGGCTGACTGAAGGCGGACGTGACCTGTCGGGCGGTCAGCGCCAGCGGCTTGAAATAGCCCGTGTTCTTGCACAGGATCCTTCGATAATCATACTTGATGAAGCTACCTCGGCACTCGATGCTAAGACGGAATATGAAGTGGTAAGGTCAATTAAAGAAAGAGGTATCACCTGTATTGTTATTGCTCACAGGCTTTCGTCTATCCGTGATTGCGATGAGATAATCGTGCTTGAACACGGACAAGTAGTTGAACGCGGTACACATGAAGAACTAATGAAGCTCGGAGGGGCATATACTGAGCTTGTAACCAACGAATAAAGGCGGTGAGAAGGATTTGGGTTGGTTTGAACACCAGATAAAGCAAAGAAATGATTATGACCAGCAGATGTTTGAGGATTCCTTCTTACGTGTTGCAGGCGTTGTTTTAGGCAAAAGAACTGCTGAGAAGATAAGTGATGACTACATAATTACAAAACAGGCAATAGACGATGTTTTGAAGTATTATCATTTTAAGCCTGTTGATATTCCTAAGGTCATAAAAGATCATGAGGAGCAGCTTGATTACTGCCTTAGACCTCATGGCCTTATGAAAAGACAGGTAATACTGGACAGAAACTGGTGGAAGGACGCATACGGTCCGATGATAGCTTATACTAAGGATAAGGGCGAGCCTGTTGCGCTGCTTCCCTGCAACTTGAATGGATATTATTATCTTGACAGGAACAGCGGGAAAAAGGTCAGGATCAAAAAAAGCGTTTCAGAGCTGTTCAAGCGGGAAGCGTATTGCTTTTATAAGCCGCTTCCTCAGAGAAAGCTCGGGATCACTGAACTGCTGTTGTATATGAAAAGCTGTATGACTATGAGTGATTCTGTAATAATGGCAGTATTGACACTTGCGGTTACAGGAGCAGGTATGCTTATGCCGAGGATAACAAAGGCACTTACAGGTCCTGTAATATCCAGCGGCAGCAACAGAGTTCTGATCGGTATTGCAATATGCTTGCTCTGTACAGCTATATCTGCACAGCTTCTGAACGCTGTAAAAACTTTGTTTAATACAAGATTGCAGACAAAAACAAATCTTGGTATACAATCTGCGATGATGATGAGAATCATGAGCTTGCCTGCCAATTTCTTCAGAAAGTACAGCGCAGGAGAGCTTAACAGCCGTTCACAGTCGGTCAGTCAGCTATGCTCTCTGATGATCGGTCTTTTCATAGGGACAGGTCTTACATCTATAGCATCACTGCTGTATATAACGCAAATAATGAGCTTTGCACCCAAACTTGCTGTTCCTTCACTGATTATAATTCTTATTACCGTGACCTTCAGTACAGTTTCGTCGATAGTTCAGATACGTATAAGCAAGAAACAGCTGGAGCTTGACGCTAAAGAAGCCGGTTTATCTTATGCGGTGGTAAGCGGTGTACAGAAAATAAAGCTTTCCGGAGCAGAAAAGCGCTTTTTTGCCCATTGGCTCAATCTCTACTCGGATAGTGTAGAGCTTACCTACTCACCGCCGAACTTTATTAAGATGAATAGTGTTATAACAACAGCGATCTCTCTTATATCAACTATAGTACTGTACTATCTTGCTGTGAAAAGCGGAGTTGATCAGTCAGGCTATTATGCTTTTACAGCTGCATATGGTGCAGTAATGGGGGCTTTCGGTTCGCTTTCGGATATAGCTTTGGCTGTTGGCAAGATAAGACCTATCATTGAAATGGCGGAACCATTTCTCAAAGCTGAACCCGAAACTTCGGATAATAAGGAAATGGTGACAAAGCTTGCAGGCGGTATCGAGCTTAACAACGTATATTTTCGTTATAATGAAAAATCACCTTATATAGTTAAGAATATGTCCTTAAAGATAAAGCCGGGGGAATATGTTGCTATAGTCGGTAGAACTGGCTGCGGAAAAAGTACATTGATGAGGCTGCTTTTAGGATTTGAGAAGCCCGAGAAAGGCGCGATCTATTATGACGGAAAGGATCTGAACAATCTCGACCTCAGCTCTTTAAGACATAAGATAGGTTCTGTGATGCAGAGCGGAGGCCTATTTCACGGGGATATTTTCTCAAATATAGTTATCTCGGCTCCGCATTTAACTCTTGATGAAGCTTGGGAGGCTGCGGAAATAGCCGGTATCGCTGATGACATACGTGAAATGCCGATGGGAATGAATACCTTGATATACGAAGGACAAGGCGGCATTTCAGGCGGACAGAAGCAAAGGCTCATGATAGCAAGAGCTATTGCACCAAAGCCAAAGATACTTATGTTTGATGAAGCGACAAGTGCCCTTGACAACAAGACACAGAAGCAGGTTTGTGAAGCACTCGATAAAATGGGCTGTACCCGTATCGTTATTGCCCATAGGCTTTCGACTATACGTCACTGTGATCGTGTGCTTGTGATCGATGGCGGTGAGGTTATAGAAGAAGGAAGCTATGAACAGCTTATTGAAAAAGGCGGCTATTTTGCGGAGCTTGTAGAACGCCAAAGACTTGATACATGATAATATTATGAGAGCGCTGCTGATCTGGACACTACAGATCGGCGGCGCTTTCGTCGTAATTGCTTTTGTATGCTTTGGAGAAGCAGAAATCGGCTTGAATATTTACTATATGTAAAAAATGAGCACTATTTAAAGAATGGAACAAATAATGTTGCGAAAATATGATGCATTTTACATTAGGGTGTGTTATAATAATTTTTAAAGTTATTAATGCTTTCTTTGCAAATAGTATTCAGAATGTAACTAATTTCTTCGAGAGAGGGATGAGAATGGATAATGATGCCGTAGAAGTCTCTGTTTATGAAGCTGCCGCAGAAACAGAAACAGACCTGTCAGGTCTAAAAAACGAACGTCGAAATACTATGCCATTTTCCTTTTTTATAAAGGTTGGAATAACAGCTGTCGCCTTGTGGATATTGTTTACTTTTGTAGTAGGTGTACATATCTGCCATCTGTATCTGTTATCAGTATCTGTTGGTGTATATGTCGCTGCGAAAGGATTATTGCCTACATTGCCTACACTTGTTGCAGGAGCGTCCCATGTCCAGCCTGTAGGGAGTGTTACATCAGACAGCTTCTTGCCGTAAGCGACGGTCAGAACTGTTACTGCATCGGGTGTCGGATCAGCCTTTGCAACATTGATTGTCACATCCTGCTCGACAGCAGTATAGTTTGGACTTGAAGGTGTGAATACAGCCTTAAATGTCTGCTCGCCTGCGTTGCCGACAGATGTTGTGCCAGAGTCCTTCCAAGCCCATGTACCGTCCTCGGGTGTCGGGAGGGCAACATCGGCAAGGGTATCGCCGTAGGTCGCATTGAGCGTACCAACAGCAGTTGGTGTTGCAGAGATAGCTGTAACTGCAACTGTCAGGTTAGCCGAGTAGTTGTTATAGTTAGCAGTATCTGTAGGTGTAAATGTTGCAGCAAATGTATTATTACCAACATCGCCTACGCTTGTATCGGGAGCGTCCCATGTCAAGCCGTCAGGGAGCGTTATATCTGACAGCTTCTTGCCGAAAGCAGCTGTCAGATTTGTTGGAGCTTCTGGGGGAGGAGTTGCCTTTGCAATCGTAAAGTCAGTAGTCGTTTCGCCAGCCTTGTACTCGTCAGTTTCGGCGATGACTGCCTTGACGGTGTACTCTCCGGCAGCGGTCGGAACAGTTGCGGAATAAGCGGTATCATCGGCAGTTTTGAGCTTATACTGGTATGTCACAGCGCCGTTTCCGTCATTTCCGGTCACTGAAGGAGTATTCCCAGTACCGCCGTAAGTCCAGCCTGTCAGGGAGACAGTCGGAGTAATGGACTGCTTTATCTTCAATGTGATAGTAAGCTGACCTGTTCCCGTCTTGGCTTCGTCCGTTACCGGAGTTATCGTAACCACTGACGGTGTTTCATCTGCAACTGCACTCATACCGACTGGAATCGTACCTGTCAGCAGTTAAGCTACAAGAATACAGGAGTATGATATTATGAGAGCATGGCTCTATTACAGACTGTCACGAGACGAAGACACTGAGATGAACAGCTTACAGAATCAGCGGCAGATACTCGCGGACTACGCAGAGCAGAACGGCTACGACATCGTAGGAGAAAGCTTCGATGATAATGTATCGGGAATGACATTCAACAGAAAGGGGATAGGAGAGCTTGAAACAGCAGTTGATGAAGGAAAGCTCGATATTGTTTTAGTAAAGGATTGTCAAGGCTCGGCAGACACAGAACCCAGACGGCACTTTTCATAGACCACCTGCGGGAGAACAATGTAAGGGTATATTCAGTGACCGAGGGGATAGACACAACAAATGAGAACGACGATATGCTCATAGGTTTCAAGCAGCTTTTCAACGACTTTTATGCCAAAGACATAAGTAAAAAGGTGCGTGCAGGAGTGCGGCAGAAGCAGAAAAACGCAGGACTTGTAGAAACACTTCCATTGGGATATCTGAAGGATAAAAATACAGGAACCATAAGTATCGACGAAGAAACATCATGGATAGTGAAAGAGGTATTCCGCCTGTATATAGACGGATACGGTCTGACGACCATAGCAAAGAAGATGAATGCAGAAGGCATAAAGTCTCCTGACTATTACTTCAACAGAAAATTGTCCGAACATAAGCCAGACATTTCCAAGAAATATTTATGGGTTCAGACTACAGTGAAACGTATGCTTACAAATGAGCTTTATCACGGAACACTTGTTAATCACAAGACGGTCAGCTCCAAGATTTATAAGACAATAACCGCAGTACCGGAGGATGAGCAGTTCAAACACGAAAACTTCTGCGAGCCTATAATTGACGAAACTACATGGAAACAGGCACAGTTCATGCTGGAGCAGAGGTCGAAGATCAATCCACGCTCGCAGTGTGGACGTAACATTCACAGATATGCAGGAATGATAAAATGCGCTGAGTGTGGTGCGAGTCTTATCGCACGGCGAAGGAGGTGGATGGACAAGGAATACGTTGAATACACCTGCAACAGCAACCACCGTTATGGTAAGGAATACTGTACACCACATTCAGTTCGCGAGGAGCAGCTTGATGAACTTATCAAAATTGAAGTTGTGTCGCTGCTTGAGTTCATTCAAGATGAGAGCGTAAAATATGAAAAGATCGTCAAGGACTGGCTGAAAAAGAAGCCTAAGTACGACAGGGCAATACAGCACAATAATGAGAAGATCAAACAGAAGCATGACGAGATCGAACAGCTCATCATAGAGCGAATCAATGACCGCGAACACGCCAAGGTCTATAATAATATGATCGAAAAGATAGAAGCAGAGATACAGACAATCGAAAATAAAATTGCAGACCTCAGAAATTATGATGAGGTCTGCAAAAAACGGCGTGAGGAATTGAAGAACACTTCCGAGTTGATAGAGACTATACTCGCGGACGGACATATCTCAAACGTCAACCTGAGAATGCTTGTACGGCAGGTCACAGTTCACCAGAACGAGGACAAGTCTATCGACATAAAGTTCGAGATGAACGGCGCGTTCAATTACAACATTATGGAAGATGTTACAACCGATATACTGTGATACCGGATACTATCTGACAGGAATCCGAGTTTACATAGCTTCAGTTATATGATACAATAACAAAGAGTGCCCAGCAAACTTTATGAGCTTTTTGATGCTTCCTCATAACTTTTGCTAAGGCACTCTTCACTTTGGTGCGGATAACAGGACTTGAACCTGCATGTTCTTGCGAACATATGGACCTGAACCATACGCGTCTGCCAATTCCGCCATATCCGCTTGTATAATTGAGCCGAAAATTTTTACACGGTACGACTCTTGACCGAGGCGGACTGTATAACCAGTAGTTCCGCAGTACCATAATATTTTATCACAAATAGGTGAGTTTGTCAAGCTTTTTTTGAAAAAAGTTTTGTATCTTTTATTTAAACAAAGTATCCTCACTCGTTAAGAAGTGGGGATACTTTGTTTTTTCACATTATCAAGCATCAATATTATACCTATGTAATATGGAAGAATGGCAGAGAGAAGTGCTGATTGGTTATATTAGCTAATTATTAGATTCAGAGTAAAAAACACTGGCTTTTTTGCTGGAATTATGGTATAATGTAAAAGTATTTATTATACAGGCAGCCTGAACATAAACGATGTTCCTTTGCCCACTTCACTTTCTGCCCATATCTTACCGCCGTGGGACTCGATTATGAACTTGCATATATAAAGACCAAGTCCAGTGCCTGTTTCGGAGTGTTTACCCTTGTAGTATCGATCCCAGATATGAGGCATATCCTCTGCGGAGATACCGCTTCCTGTATCCTTTACGGTTACTTTTATGAAGTTTCCTTCCTCCTCTGCTTTGATAAGTATAGTACCATTTTTGGTATGCTTTAAGGCATTGGAGACAAGATTTACGAAAACACGCTGTAATCTTGAACTGTCAGCATTTACTTTAGGCAATTCAAGAGGGATACGAATTGCGAGCCTGTTGTTGTTCTTATTGAGCACGGCAAAATAGGTCTCAACTGTTTCGCGCACAAGGCTGTCTATATCGCAGGGAGCAGGCTCAAGAACCATTCGTCCTTCCTCGATTCGGGTAGCGTCCAGTATCTGCGTTACCATAAGAGCCATACGGTTGGCTTCCGAGGAGATACGTTTCAGCTTTTCTTGTAAGGCAGCCGTATCGCCGCCGTTTGCAAGCTCCATTTCCGCATTCTGAGCATATCCCGACATAGTCGCAAGAGGAGTTTTTAGCTCGTGGGAAGCGTCTGATAGGAAAGTGGTCTTCATCTCGTTTACCTTTACCAGCATATCATGCTCAGTAACGATAGGATCTGACAGTTTTTTTGAGAGAATGACCGAAATCACGATAAACAATATCAGTACTCCCGAAATAACCGCGACCATGATATATATTGACCTTTGGAAAAGATCATTCATTTCACCTAACAGAGAGTCAGTCTGCTCAGCTGCGATCTCATTGATAAGGTCTTTATAATGATTCTGGTTGAACAGAATTATACCGTAACATATATCATCATATCCAACATTGTGATTTATCAGATGATCCCATGCGCAGATAAATCCCTGACCTTCCAGAGTATATATTCCTGTGCTTATCTCGGTATATTGTTCAATGTTTCTCTGAAGTGTATTTCCAATACCGTAAAAGGAAGGTTCTTTTGCATATTCTTTATCCAGTGCTTCGATGGCTTGCTGGATCATACGGTCACACTCAGGCTCGGAAGGTATACTGTGAAATTCACCGTTAGAATAAGTAAAACCAATAACATTATTAAACTCATATGAAGTATCTATTTCGAAAAAATCAATCATATGTGTTTCAAGAACAAGCTTCTGATCTATATCAGGTATATCCTGCAAAGAGCCGAGCACTGTACATATGTTAGTTCCGAAGCTTTCGAGAGATGACTGCAAATTTCCAAGCGTGACCTGATAGAAGCCATGAGCGGTAGTATCAACGGTATTGCTTGCAATCTTAGATGTATGTGAAACAACTATATTAGTCGAGCGCTTATATACAAGATTAAAGACAAAAACAAATATTATCATTATAGTAATAAAACATATTAACAGAACACTAAGAAGCCTTCTCCGTAAAGCGCGGCTTTTGGAAATTTCTTTTTTCATTTTATCACTCCTTTATGGTGTTGAATACATTATACCATATTTTTTTCATTAAGTGAACAGAATTACGAAATTGTAATCACAGGGGGATTAATTATGCCACACATATTATTAGTAGAAGACGATTCAGACATCATGCGTATCAACAGAACATTCCTTGAAAACGAGGGCTATACCGTACACTGTGCGGATTCGGTACAGACTGCCTCATTTATGCTTGAAGAGTGCGTTCCCGACCTTGTACTTCTTGACGTTATGCTCCCTGACGGCGATGGTATGGACTTCTGCAAGATACTGCGGCAGAAAACACAGGCTCCCGTGATATTCCTTACAGCCCGTGACGAGAACGACAGCGTTATTATGGGCTTCCGCAGCGGCGGCGACGACTATATAACAAAGCCATACGACCTGAACGTATTAAAGGCGCGTATAGAAGCACAGCTCCGCCGCAATGTAAAGCAGTCTCCTCAGCACCCGAAGATAGAGCTGCCCGAACTTACAGTTGATCTTTTTGCGGGAACAGCCACACTTGATGGAAATGAATACTCATTGCCTCAGCGTGAACTTCAGATACTCTATATGCTCGCCTCGCAGATAGGCTCGCGTATAAGCTATCATGATATATACAAGACTATATACGGCTGCGACGTGGAGGATAGCAAAAATACTATAAGAGTCAATATTTCCCGTCTGAAAAAGCATTTGAATATGGATGATATGAGTACATATGAGATAGCCGTCACATCGGAGGGCGAGTACGTTCTCAGACGTGTCATATTCTAAAATTGTTTTCAGATTACAAATCTGTAATTTTGCAACATGGTCTCTGTTTGCAATGCTATAATGGCATTGTCGGCAGAGACCTTAATATTTTTGAAAAGGAGAATAATTATGAAAAAGACTTTTATTATCATTGCAATGGCAGGCATACTTACAGCAATAACAGGCTGCGGAAAAACAGACAGCGGTATAACCTCTGATAACAACAAAACTACAACAAAGGCTATAGTAACAACCACAGCAGTTACTACTGCTGAAAACACATCAACTACTTCTGCAAAAGTTGACAATAAAAAAACTGAAAGCAGCGATACCAGCACAACAGCTGTATCTGAAGAAAACACCGTAGCTTCACCTGTTACCAAGACCGATCATATGCAGATAGCAGGTGTATGGTATGAGGAAAATGTTCTCGATTCCCGTACACTTACTATTGAAGGTGACGGAACATATAAGCTCTCGTACAGAGGCGGCGGAAGTGAATATGGCAATATTCAGATAGAGCGTCAGGTGCTTGGCTTCGACGATGTCACAATTATCTGGTACTGCTTCTACAGAGCGGACGGTACTCTGTGGGAAAGCTTCCGTTTTACAGAACGTGAAAATATGGCTCCTGCTCTCGCTTCGGGATTTGACGAGACAGCATCAGTATTTTGCTTAGGAGACAGCTCTGAACCGACACAGACCGACAACACCTTAGCGGCAGTCAAAAGATTCATGGGTAATTGGAGCTACGGAAGGTGCTATATCAGTATCAGCAATAATGGCGACGGAACATACAACGCAGATGTAAAGTGGAGCTCCAGCGCGGCTGATGGCAGTGCGTGGACATACATCTGTACATACGATGCGGAGAATGACGCTCTCGTTTGCAGCGGTTCGGGAGTAAATGTTGATTATTTTTATACAGATGACGGTCAAAGCTCATATACGGAAAATTATAATAACGGCAGCGCCATGTTCTACACCGATAATAATGGAAATCTCCTGTGGCTCGACTACTATGCAAATGTGGCTGATGAAATTTTATTCACAAGATGCTGAAAAAGAAATTACAAATTTGTAATTCTGGACACATGACGAAAAAAAATGATATAATATAATTAAAGAAAGGCACAAAGCCGAAACAAAGCTATTTTTAAGGAATGAGGTATTATTATGAAAAAAATGATTTCTTGTCTGGCAATACTCACAATGTTATCTTCTATGGTATCATGCGGAAACACAGAAAACGGCGGAACACATGAAAATTTGATTTCGTCATCAAAAATAACTACATCAGCTGCTGAAACAACTACAGCAGGTTCAGCAAAAGATGAAAAAACAACAACAGCTGCAAAGACAGCAGAAAAGTCAAAGGATACCGCCAAAACTGAAACATCTGTTAATGATGCAGCAATCAGTAATTTCGAACTGAAAGAGGAAGACCGTTTATTCGGCGCATATGTTGATACTAAGGGGGACGGTCTTAATCTGAGAAACGAGCCATTCCCCACAGCAGATATAATCGCCACTATACCCGACAAAACTCAGATTGATATTTACTCATGCGGAAAAGCAGGCTGGTACTGTACAAGCTATAACGGCAAATCGGGGTATGTAAGTGCAGACTATGTCAAGGAGATACAAGATTATGAGCCGCAGGAGAATACACAGAAATTAATAACTGACATCAGCGAGCTTGTCGGACAGTGAAAGTATCAAATAGCTCCTGAAGGTATGAATATTACAGCAGGAGTGACTGACAACGGCACTATTGATATAAAATCAGACGGTACATATACATATACCGACCTTGACGGCAATAATCATTCAGGCACGGTAAAAGTGGATTATGATACATTCGGCGGAGATTACAGTGTTCCTTTCTTTGCATTCTATGAGGGCGATCAGTTCTTTATAGGCTGCTATTGTCACGAAACACATTCCGATGTGTATATGACAGGCAACGGCGGTATGTCACAGATAGTCAGAATAAAGTAAAAACAGCATTTCAGCTTATACTCCTTATTAGGAACGGTCATCTGACCGTTCCTTTTTTTATATATGTGATTACAGTATTATAATTAAATTACAAATTTGTAATTCTGCGCACAGAGCAGAAAAAATATGCTATTATATAATCACAGTAAAGGCACAGCGCCTAAACAAAATAATTTTAAAAAGGAATGAGGTAGTTTTTATGAAAAAAATGATTTCTTGTCTCGCAGTTCTTGCAATGCTCACAGCAGTCTCCACAGCTACTGCTTTTGCAGAAGACACCGCAGCCATATCAGTCACATCAGAGACTTCTTACTATGAAACTGACATCAGAAACCTTGTAGGTCAGTGGAAGTATCAGGTAGCTCCCGAAGGTATGAATATAACAGCAGGAGTAACTGACAACGGCATCATAACCGTAAAAGAAGACAGCACATACACATATACAGACCTTGACGGCAATACTCATTCAGGCACGGTAAAGGTGGATTATGATACATTTGGGGGAGAGTTCAAAGTTCCGTTTTTTGCATTCTATGAGGGTGACAAGTTCTTTATCGGCTGCTATTGCAGTCAGAATAATCCCAATGCATATATCACCGGAAACGGCGGAATGGCTCAGCTCTTATTGGTTGATGCTGATTTTTCCGCAATAACAGGTGAATGGGAAGAAGTGAACGGCAACAGAAGAATTTTCAATATCAGTGCAGACGGTGCATATACTGTTACCTATCCCGACGGCATAATTATTCAGGGTTTTATCAAGATCGGAAATGAGATGTTCAGCGAAAACAGCGACGGCAAATGGTACAATTTCTATAATACAAACGGAATTGCATGGATAGGCTTCCCAAAGACTGATAGCGGAACAGTCGATGAATTAAAGGCCGGCGACTTTACTCTCAGGCGCAGTAACGCCGATACAAATGCTAATGCTCATCAGGAGCAATCAGAAGGCGAAAAGACTGATGACAAGAACGAGAGTGCATCATTTGATAAAGAGGATAAGACTATGGGGGCTATAAGAGTTATGGAAAACTTCAATGTAATTATGGCATTAACCGGTGCAAGTCCTGTTTATACTATCGATGACGGAAAAGTTAAGGGGTATGTAAAGGTAAATGACAGCCGTTTTACTTCTATAGCTGATCTGTATGCATTTATTGCAGATAATTTCACAGGAGAAGCAAAAGAATCTTTTATAAGATACATTGATGGCTATTTCATTGAGAAGGACGGTTCACTCTATGTACAATTAATACCTCGTTCTTTCTATCAGTTCCATACAGAAAACGGTGTTACCATCACAGATCCTGCTATGGACTACTGCACAGCTACGGCTAATAAGGGCGATAAACTCTACGGTTTTGGCAGAGCCGTACTCAAATGCGAAAGCGGCAAATGGCATATCGAAAGCTATGAATTCGGTGATTTTTACGGAGTCGAAGGACATGATGTTTCAGAGATAGCAGGCACATGGGACGAAGTTGATACACTTTATCCGAGGCAGCTTATCATAAGAAACGACGGTTCGTTTACTCTTATCTTCGTTGACGGAAGAGTAATGTATGGTACTGTTGAGGCAGAAGATATAGGTTATCCAAACGGCAGCAGAATGACATGGTTCAATCTTTACGATGAAAACGGTAACTTCTATACTGGTTTTGAAGCAACTTCACTGACTCCTCTCAATGACCTCTATACAGGTCAGGACTGCTCAGAACATTTTGTCCGCTATATAGAGCCCGAACACAAATATTCAACAGATGAGCTTCAGAAAATGGCGGCAAAAGATTATGAAGAAAAAACAGGTATCAGACCTGCTGATACACATTCAATGACTAACGTAGGCGGTTCTGTCACTGTTGTATTTACAGATGAAAAAGGCGAAGATTTTGACGCATATAATCTTGATCCCGATACAGGCGTTGGTGAGAAATTCTCTGACGGCAGCGTGGTAAATCTCCCGCAGACAGGTGTTAATTCCCTTGCGCTTGCAGGTACATTAGCAGGCGCTTCCGCTGTTGCACTTCTGGGTCTCGGTGTTGTTATCTGGTCGGGAAAGCTCCGCAAAAAAGAAGAATAAGAATAATACAAGCATAAGTACAAAAGGAAGTTAAAAAGCAGCGAGTCCTGTTTATAACAGGACTCATTGTGATAATAGCAGGCATAGGTTTGAGCTTGACTTCTAAAAGCTATATTAATCCGATTTTTAGTTGTTGAGCAGACATTAAATATAAAAAACGGTCTCACATAATCGTGAGACCGATATTTTTTCACTATCATAGCGAAAGTTGAACCATACGCGTCTGCCAATTTCGCCATATCCGCATAATGCCTGATGAATTTTACACGGCTCAGACTGACCGAGGCGGACTATATTAACAGTAACTCCGCAGTACCATGATGTTTTATCACAAACAGGAGCATTTGCCAAGTGATTTTTTGAAAAAATAGTAATGCTTTTAGCATCAACTATGAAATATCGTCTTCTTTTTTATAGTCCATATTTCTGAACAGATAATACTCATAAGTATCGGGAGTTCTGACTGCAACTGCTTCTTCTTCGCTGACATCTGATATTCTGAAAACAGGTAATTTATAATCAATCGGAAGTGCCTCGTCAGGCTTTGTTATCTGAACGTGATATGCAAAAATAAAACCTTCTATTAAATCTTTGGAGATGATCTCATTCTTTTTTTCATAGAAAATAGGATCATCATTATCATTGATTACAAGAGTTGCCGTTGAATCCATGAAAAAGCTATTTAGGTTAGTTATTGTTGTAACATTAGAAGTTAAAACAGTAGCAGTTGCAGAATTAGGATAAGTTACCAACTGTGTTGACTTTACGGTTTGTGTGACATTCGCAGCACCCTCAGCCGTAGTAACTGTTACTGCTGATACATTAGTTGCTGATGTAGTTTGAACATTATCAGCGGTCGTTTGAAGCACTTTTGTAGTTTGAGGAACTTTTGTGGTTTGAAGAACGGCTTCTGTTCTGGTCGCATTTGAAGTAGTTACTGTAGTTTGCGTGGAAGTTTCAGTTTTGGTTGTTATTATTGCAGTTTGAGTTGTTGTTTGTTCTATCACATTTGAAGTAGTTGTCTCAGTTGCGGCAGGTTCGGTTGCAGAAATTATTTCAGAGCCATGGAAATTATCGTTTGGCATTTTCATAGAGAAAGAAAAGTGCCATGCACCAACGCAGACTATAACTGCGGCGCATAATCCAGATACAGCATAAGAAATATGACGTATCTTAGCGGCTCTTTTTTTGCGCTGTTCCAATAACTTGTCGCCATTTTCAAATATTCGCTCAGCGACCTTCAAGGTCATTTTATCATATTTCCTCATATCTGAAGCCCTCCCTTTCCAGAATATTTCGCAAAGACTCCTTTGAACGATAGAGAAGATTCCTTATTTGCCTTTCCGATCTGCCCATTATTTTAGCCGTTTCAGTGTTGCTGAAATTCTCAAAATATATCAGATACAGTACCTGTCTGTAATCATCATTCAGCTTTTCCAATGCTCTGAGGAGCTGTTTTTTGTCCTCGCTTTTGATATAATCCTGCTCTATATCGTCCCTGTCTGAAACATCATACATATCGTCAACAGGTACTTTTCCAAGCTTTGATGCTTTTCTGATATAGTCAACAGCCGTATTTCTGCCTATAGAATAAAGCCACGATTTGAACGAGGATTTACCCGAGAATTTAGGTCTGTCCACATAGAGCTTGAGTAGAGTATCCTCCGCAAGCTCTTCGGCAAGGCAGAAATCGCCTGTAATACTGTTCAGAAACAGAACGAGACCTCTGCGGTAGTCCTCTATTATATCAATAAGAGCATTTTTATCACCATCAAGAAAACGGCGGTAGCTACTTGCACCGTTATCCATATTAAACTCCTTTCGCAGACGTGCTTTCTGCACCTGTTTGGGTTTAGTGATATGTCTCTTCATATATAAGTCGTAAAAAACACGAAAATGTCTCACCTAAATTATAAATTTTCCGAAATTTATTGTCAACAAACATTTTCTGAATTTTTTTAATAAAGGGTGAGACAAAATGCGTTTTTTTACGACTTATTAGTGAAAGCAAAAATCAAACTTAATAATTTCCTAAAAGGAGGTCATATTATGAAAAAGAAGATAATGTCAATAATTGCAGCTGCGGCTGCAATAGCAAGTGGTTCTCCGCTTTGTACAAATGCTGTTTATACTGAAAGAATGACTCCGACAGACCACACGGATTACCTCAAAATCGACTTCATGTCAGACGTAAATCAGGATTTCTATATTCGTACAGGAGACAAAAAAGATCCCGAAAACCCATATTATTACAATATACTTGTGGAGGAAAAATACAGTGACAGAGTATTCATTGGTATGCCAAGGGAGGAAACAGATCCAAGGAAAGGTTTTACCATTGAAACGAAAGACGAAGTTTCCGAGCGTATTAATTTGCAGTTCGAAGACTTTGTTACCGAAAGCGGCAATAAAGTAACTGTTTGCAGAAACCCATTCAATAGTGCTTACGGCTATTATGTAACTCCTTATGACGCTGAAAAGCCCGGCGCAGTATTTGAGCTGACAGCTAATGACGCCCGCAGAATAAAGGACATACTTATCAAAGGCGGCATAACTGCTGATATGATCTACTCCACTGATGTTAACAGTCCGCACAAGGGGTATACATACCTTACTCTGATGAAATATCCGTCCGATGTTTATACAGAAAGAACAGTGGGATTATCAGGACAGGCAAGAACTGCTGTATATAGTGAAATTAAAGCAGAGGCAGTATCCGCACTTGAAAAATACATTGAAGATAATAACTTGGATTTCACTCTGACTACTTCTGGTGAAAATGTGATGGAAATAAGCCTTAAACCTAATTATGAAATATCCTTTGAAGATCACCTTGCAGTCCTTAAAGATATACACGACAAGACCAATATTGGAGTGATCAGTATACTTGAATTGGCTGCGGCAGGTGAAAAATTCGGTGGCGTTGACCTTATGAATGCTGTTGACGGCGACTCCAACTGCGACGAGCAAATGGACATGGCAGATGTTGTGTTTATCATGCAGGCTCTTGCAAATCCTAATAAGTATCAGCTTTCTGCACAGGGAAGCTTCAATGCAGATCTTAACGGTAACGGCATAACAGTTGGCGACGCTCAGGCGATACAGAATAAACTCCTCGGACTTAGCTGATATAAATTATATATATGCAGCCTGTAGAAATACAGGCTGCGTTTTTTTACTTGACAAAAGTTCATAAATTGTTTACAATATTCTCTGCTCATGAGGTGTCACTAAAACGTTAATCATTATGAAGGGAGGTCACAACGTGTCAGAAGAATTAAAAGAACAGTACGAAAAAATATTCCGATATTGCTTTTTTAAAGTCCATGACCGTGAAACTGCGGAAGATATCACGCAGGAGACATTCCTTCGATTCCTTGAAAGTCCGAATTATACGGACATGAACAAGGAGCTCAGGTATCTGTATACGATAGCCGGCAATCTGTGTGCAGATCATTTTCGCAGGAAGCCAGCTGAGGAACTCAGCGAGGATATCCCTGATGAATCCGACTTTGAGGATTGTATCCTTAACAGCGCAGCTCTCGGAACAGCAATAAGGTCTCTGCCGCAGGAGGACAGGGAGCTTGTGGTGTTAAGGTACATAAACGAGACACCTGTGAGTGTGCTTGCGGAGCTTTACGGCATATCGCGATTTAAAATGGGACGTAGGATAAAGGTCATTCTTGACGAGCTCAGAAAGCAATTCAAAGGATAGGAGGTATCGGCTTGGACAAGAAATTAAAGAATGCCATTCGGGAGTCTTTTGTATTCCCTGAATCAAAGCATAAAGAAGATTTTTTCGCACAGGTCGGAGCCTCTTATGCAGAAAAGCGAAAAAGGCGTTTTCCTGTGGCTTCACGGCTTGCGGCGGCAGCAGCCGCGCTTCTTATAGGTATAGGCATTTACGGAGCTTCAAAGCTTCGCACGGATTTTGACGGCAATGACACCGAGCATACAGCTCAGCCCACTACAGTATCCATAGCGGTCACGGAGGACTCAACGGCTCAGCCAACAGAGACCTCTACCGCGTCGGTAACAGGCGCAGTATCTGCGGCGACCACTTTAACGGCTGCCACCACCGCAAGGGTGCGGACCACAGCGGCTGCCAGAACAAATATCACGCGCACAGCCAAAGCCACGGCGCAGGCAAGGACAACAGCGCCTGTACACACACCGGCTGAGGCAGAAACAACAACTATATCCGAGTATGAGGAAGGGAGTGTTACTATGAAAAAAATGATAGCTTTCTTATCTGCTATGGGAATAGCAGCTACAGCAAACCCGACAGGCGTATATGCCGAAAACCCGAATAAGATAAGATTTTCTTGGGGTGAAACAAGTTGGTTCAGTTCACTCCAAGAGACAAATTGGAAGTACGATATGAATAGTGACGGCGATTTTGACATCGAAGATATTTTTGAATTAAAGCTGTATTCAGACCACGTTTGGCACTATTGGCAGGAATACCGCGAAGACCAGTCGAAATATACGGATATGTATAAATATTATGATGAGCAGACCTTTAAGCACGTCAAAAAGATAATGCACAACGAAAATTTAATATATGAAATACTGCCTTTTGACATCAGAAGTGTAAACCAGATTGCAAGGTATTACCTATATATAAACGGCGAATATCCTACAACTGATGAAATAAGGGAAGCATTAAGAGACTACGACTTTATGACTGTTGACGGACCCGACCATGTAGATGAGTTTATCGAATATATGGAAAAGCTGAGAAGCGAGGTCAAGACATACGAGGATAAGGACTATACAGAAGCACAGCTTGATTGCTTCAGACGCCTTGACAGCGGTGAAACGGAAAAAGATGTAAACGGCGACGGAGAGTTCAATTATTTTGACGTATATGATATTCTTGGATATGTCGTAAACGCAGATGTGATCGCAAGAAATAGGTCTATCGAACTTGACGGAGTTCCCATGTCCGACGAGCTTAATGCGAGAGTTGAGCAATACGGTGATATGAACCTTAACGGTGAAATTGACAGTGATGATTTCGGATATCTGGCTCTTTATCTTGATAAGATGAACCTCAAGCCGCTTCCTATCACAGACCATTTAAAGGTTATGAAGACCTATACGGTAAGCGGCGCAAAAGAGGTCAACGACGAGATGAACAGGTATAATGCTCTGGATTATTCCCTCGGTGACGTTGACAACAGCGGCTCAGTAAATGCCATAGACGCTTCTTTGGTTCTTGACTATTATTCCAAGACCTCCACAGGTCAGAGCACAGGTTTTGATGATACACAGAAAAAGTCAGCCGACGTAAATAAAGACGATAGCATAAATGCTGTTGATGCCTCAGAGATACTTTCCTACTATGCATACACTGCAACGGCAAATGGCAGCGTCATGACCTTAGAAGAATACATAAACAGCTGACAAAACAGCCGTGCACTTCGCACGGCTGCTTTCTTTTAGGAGACATTATCTTTTTTTATAGCTTGGATCTCTGAACAAGTAATATTCGTCGGTATTTGGACGAAAACAGCATAAGGTCTCACAATCGTGAGATCGCTATTTTTACACAAAAATAGCGCGACCTGAACCATACGCGTCAGCCAATTCTGCCATATCCGCATTGCTATAATGTTATATCACAAGTGCGGAGGTTTGGCAAGTGTTTTTTGAAATGTTTTATACTTTGAGATACATAAGTCTCTGAACACTGTCTATAAAAGTGAACGCTCATGGTTGTACAGGTGTACGGAATTCTTTGCAGTTACCGTCATGGTATTGCCGGGCAGGCACATCTTTTCTGTTCGGCTAAGGTCAAATCCACTAAGCATCTCTACAGCTGCGGAGTAGGGGAGACAGGCTTTTTGCTGGAAGCTAACCAATGAAAAAGCGTCCTCAATGAAAGCTCAGAGAGAACGCTTGCAGTTAGTGTATGCATTGTGAGTCGTCATATGTAAATGAGATGACTCCGCCTCTGCCAATTTTAAAATCAGAACGCAGATCATCAGTGGTAACATCATCGTCAAAATCGGCGTGTTCCATAGCCTTGAGAAGATTGTCTTCGCTTGCAAGACCTCCGAGGACCATATCTGTAAGAGCATTGCCGTCCTTTGTGTAGATGTTGCAGAAAGTAGTATTATTGTTGTCCGACTGTAATGATACACCTTCCAGCATAGTGTTCATGCTGATTTCCATAAAGCAGACGGTCAGCGTCTGTCTGCCAAGCGGAAGCCTGTCCACCGGAACAGCGATAATAACGCTTTTGCTGCCGCTGTCATCGCTCCTGACGGATATTTCGGGATCGTTGATATTGTTGTAGTCAAAGCTGTACTGCTCTATATTGTTCATAGTGCCGTCTGCGGTATAGATAAGTCCATTTGTATCCACGAAGGCGAATTTTTCAAGGGTATAGAGCTTTCTCATACGCTGCTGATATGCCTGCAAATGGGATTTATCGCTGAGATCGTCGCTTGTCAGAAGTCCGATAGCCGTCTGCATATTCCCGATGTTACGTTTCAATGCAGAAGCGACCACCTGTTCGCGCCTGCCGGTAAGCTCGTCAAGGTACAGCTTGCTTACGGATGCTGCGGCCTTTTCGGTGTCCTGCTTTGCCTTCTGTCCCGTCCAGTATGTTCCGAGTATAAGAATTGCCGCTATCAGCAGACTGCCTATAACGGCTGTATACAGTCCTGTTTTATTATTTATCCTTTTCATACCAATATTTTACTCGTTATATTGATTTATAAACTGCACAGTTTATAAAACTGAAACTTAGCTTCCGTTATGAGCGAAGAATAATCTGTTTCTGTTCTGCTGCGAAGCAGCTCTGTTATCTCGCTGATCGGCTTTGTCAGCGGAGTAAGCGACAGATTAGCGTACATACCTTTTAGTACATGAACAGTCTCAAACGCCGCATCAAGATCGCCTTCTCCGATCTGCTGTTTGAGCAGAGGAAGTCTATTGTCAGCAAGTGCCTTTTCGACAAGTCCGATATAAAATTCTTCCATACCCATGCACCGCGCAAGTCCCTCGTCCACATCAGCGCCATATTCTCTCAGTTTATCAATTGTAAGCATGATCTTTCTCCTTCAGCTCTTTTTCTATTAAAGTTCCGAACTCTTCAGGCGGAAGAGGCTTTGAGAAATAATAGCCCTGTATGATGTCACAGCCCAGTTTTTTCAGCAGTTCCATCTGTTCCTTTGTTTCAACGCCCTCCGCAATAACAGGGACTTCAAGGAGCCTTGCAATGTCGATCATGATGCCGACAAGCCGAGCGCTTTTAGGCTTTTCGCAGATAGTCCTGATAAATTTCATATCCAGCTTCAAAGCGTCTATCGGCAGAGCAGTCAGCATATTCAGCGAGGAATAACCGCTGCCAAAATCGTCCATTTCTATCCTGAATCCGCACTTGCGGAGTGTATTCACTGTTTCGATGATCTGGTCGGAATCGTCGGTATAGGCAGATTCCGTGATCTCCAGCAGAAGCTCGGCATTCTTCAAGCCGTTTTGTCTTGTGATGCTCTCCAATATCTCCACAAGGTGTGCGTTGAACATATCGACTCTTGACACATTGACCGACACCGGAATATCGGTCCCGTACTTGTCTTTCCAAAGCTTTATCTGCGCCGCTGCTTCGTTCCACACGAACCGGTCGAGTTTCTGTATCAGACCGTTCTCCTCAAAGAGCGAGATGAACTGTCCCGGGCTTACCATACCGAATTCGGGGTGAAACCACCTGATAAGCGCTTCAGCGCTTGAAAGCTGCGGTCTGCTGCCTCTTATTGAATACTTCGGCTGATAATAGACCTTGAACTGTTTTTCGGACAGTGCCTTGTCCATATCATTTATGAGCCTTTCGGCGTACAGCTCTTTGCTGTGCTGCTCATCGTTATAGAAATTAAAGCAGGATACATAGCTGTTTCTGAGCTTCTGGCAGGCAAGTCTGGCATAATCGAAACGGTGCTCCATACACTTTTCGCTGCCGTCATCGGAATACACACCAAACCGCAAGCTTATACTGCTGTCGTTTATACGCTTGTCTATCACAGCTATATAATGCGGCAGTTTGCCTTTAAGCTCATCATTATGAGGAAGATAGACGTAAAACTGGTCGTTGTCACGGCGGCAGGCAATTCCGCCGTTTTTGCTGACAAGTTCATGGAGGCTTTCACCAACGGTTCTAAGCACCTGATCACCGTACCTTCTGCCGTATAACTCATTTACTATATGAAAACGGTTTATATCGATCATAACTGCATCCATCGGCATATGGTTATTTAGTTCATCAAGTCTTTTGCCGTATTGAAAGAAAAATTCCTTATGAAACAGTCCTGTAAGCTCGTCACGCTCCGTTTCATGTATAATAACGCTGTCCTCAGCGAGTTCGATAGAGTGACTGACTCTTGCACAAATGACCTCCGGCATATCAAAGGGCTTTGTGATAAAATCCGCTGCTCCGATCTTCAGACTCTCTACCTCTGCGCCCTTTTCAGAGATCAGCACAATAACAGGGATACGCCTCAGCTCATTGTCGCTGCGGAGCAGTTTCAACAGACTGTATCCGTCCATTTGCGGCATATGCAGATCAAGTATCACAAGTGAGAGCTTCAGTTTGTCCCTCTTTATGATATCGAGGGCTATCACGCCGTTTTCGGCATAGCTGATTTCGTATTGGTCTTTCAGTATTTTTCCGAGTATCTCTCTTGCGATATAGTCATCATCAACGATCAATATGCTTCTGCGAAGTCCTTTTTTACGTTCAAGCAATTCCTTCATATGTGCCCTCCTTAAATAATCCAACAAATAATAAGGTGGATTCTATTCAGATTAACATTAAATGTGCAATACAGACAGAATATATAATTATTTATATAAATTTTACCACAAAGCCTAAACAAAGTTCAGTATATTATGTAAACTTTTTTTGTTATGTGTTATAGTGCTGCAATGGATATTGGACAAAAGTGAAAAAAGAATAGAGATACAGACTTGAATCTATAAGAAAAAGCAGCTCGATATGGCAGATTTAGTATTTATTATAAATATATTTGTACTAATTGTATATTGTGACAGAGATTTTGTAAATGGTATACTTTACTTAAAGTCTCGAATTTGTAGGATACAACAAATATACAGCTGCTATATTGTTTGTGCTGTATAAAAATATTTGAATTTGTGTTAATAATGTGTTAAGGTTGTTGACTGCTATTAAAACAAATGGTATAATATGCATAATAAGTAAGAAATATTAAAGTTTATGGAGAATATTATGACTGATAAAGAATTTAAACACCTTAAAAGAAGTGATTTGATTTATATTATATATGAATATCAGAAAAAGCAGGAGGAGCTTATCAAGGAAAATGAGGAGCTTCGTGAAAAGCTTAAAGAAAAGGAGCTTAAAATCAGTAATTCAGGTTCTCTTGCCGAAATATCGGCAAAGTTGAATGGACTGTTTGAAGCTGCTCAGCAGACTGCTGATGATTATATCAGAGGTGTTGAGAATTCAGCTGTGGAAACAGCTGAAAAAAAGGCTCAGAAACTGATCAGAGATGCACAGGAAAAAGCGCAAATGATCATTTCAGAGGCAGAATACAATGTCAAAAGTAAAGAATAGCTATGATAAAAAGGAAAGTTGATCATGACAGAAAAGAAAAAGACGCCTGAGTCTATGCCGTCGGTTGAACAGGTTGAGACTGAGCTAAAAAACATTAAATACAGAAAAAAATTCAGAAGTACACTTTTCAGCACTGTGTCCATTCTTATTGTTGTAGCAGCTGCTGCGGTCCTTGTGTCAACTCTGTTTTTCCCTGTTGTACAGGTCGTCGGAAACAGCATGGAGCCTACTCTGAATTCAGGTGATGTTCTGGTTCTTGTAAAGACGGACAACATTAATAAAGGCGGGCTTTGCTGTTTTTCTTGGCAGAATAAAACATTACTGAAGCGAGTTATAGGCCATTCAGGGGATATGATCGATATGGATTCTGATGGAAATGTCTATGTGAACGGAGAACTTCTTGATGAGCCGTATGTTGAAAAAAAGGAGCTTGGAAAATGTGAGATCGAATTCCCATATCAGGTTCCTGATAATAAGGTCTTTATTCTTGGCGATCAGCGTGAGACTTCTGTGGACAGCAGAAGCTCTGCTATCGGCTGTATAGGAAAGGATCAGATCATTGGCAAGGTTCTGTTTAAAGTATGGTCTGATGATAAATCTCAGAAAGGAGAACGTTGAAATAGATGAAAAAATATTTTGACAGTTTTTATGAGATCATTCATAAAAACAGTGTTAAGCGGCGGCGCATGGTATCACTGCTGCTTGTATTATCTGTATTTGTTTCATCGGGAGTCCTTTGGGAGCTGAGGGATACAGTTATTACAATGGTCAATGAACCTCTATGTGGATTTGAAGAGCATAATCATACCGATGAATGCTATGAAAAGGTGCTCATATGCGGTGCTGAAGAAAGTGAAGAACATACTCACACAGACGAGTGCTATGAGAAGGTTCTGATATGCGGCCATGAAGAACATAACCACATTCCGCTGTGCTATACAGATGACGTTGAAGAAGCTTCTGAGGCTTTCAAGCTTTCTGAAGAAGCGGAAAGTGATTTATTATCTATAGAAGTTCCTGAGGAAGAATTACAGTCAGCTGAGTTTGATGCAGAAGCCATGACAAGCTTTCAGTTCGGCGATCAGAGCATGACTTCTTTAGCAGGCGAAACACTTGATCCGAGTAAGCCTGAACTATTACCTGATACAATTGATAATATTTCTAAAGGTATCAAGTTTACGCTGTTTGACTTCAATGACGAAGATAGAATTCTTGAAGGTGAGCCAAATAATTATGGTATCAGATGGAAAGAAGACAGTAATAGTCCTGATCATGGATATTGGGAGCATCCTTATGTAAAAGAAATTGGAATAAACTCCGAAAAAAATCCTGCCCAGGATATCATGTTCTTTGCTTATGGTACACCTGCCTTTACAGGAACCTTAAGAGATGATGATGATCCTAATAATCCACAGAATGTATATACAAGAGTTGATCCTGATAAGAATAACTATTCTGGTGATTACAATACTTTTGGAACGACGTACCCTTCTCCTATGTCCGGAAACAGACCTGTTCAGGGCATAGTAAATAGAAAACTTGAAAATGGTTTCCCTGTAGTGAGTGGTTCGGGTCATAGTCTTGATTATCTGTTTAAAACAGATGTTTCTGAAAGTGAAAAGGCATATAAGACGGTCTATCCCGATGTAAATCATCTGCTCAGAGAAAATGATGTAAAACATCTTTATTTCAACAGCGATGATAATTATGCATACTTTGATCAAGATACATCTGATTTTAAAGTGTATGACAGGACTTTTGAGATCGTAAACGATAATCATCATTATGGTACAGATATTGATCCTAAGACAGGAGAAACGTATAATAGCGCGATCACTACAGATACTGATAATGAAAAACGCGGCGATGTCGATCCTGGCTTTAAGATAGGATTCTTCCCGTTTGATGATTATAATTATAGCAAAAAAGATCCTAACTACAATACTGTAAATGCTACTTATAATCATCACTTCGGTATGACTATGGAAGCACAGTTTAAAAATGTTTTAGTTGGTAATGATCCTGTTGTTTTCAAGTATAGCGGCGACGATGATATGTGGATCTTTGTTGATGATGTTCTTGTACTTGATATTGGTGGTATCCATGAACCTGCCGGCGGTATGATCGACTTTACCAATGGTATCGTATGGGTTCAGGATAATGCTTACGGTTATGAACTGGAGACAGGCAATAATAGTATAAAAAGCCAGCTGGAAACAAAAGGTTTTACCTGGACTAAAATTCCAAAGCCAACTAAGATAGGTGCTAATACTGCAACCTCTACTGTCGGAGAAGGCACTAAATGGAAAGTATCTTATCTGGAAGATTATTATAAAGATGGGGAAAAAACGTGCACTGCCAACGATAATCAAGAACATACTATAAAAATGTTTTATCTTGAGCGAGGCGGCTGTTATTCAAACCTTGCAATGGAAATAAATCTTCCTACGGTCAAGCCTTTGTCTGTTATCAAGAATGTGGATAAGGGAAAATACCCTGAGAATTATTATGACAACAAATATTATAATTTCTGCCTTTATGTACTTGATGAAGGAACCGGTCAATATGTGCCTGCAACTGACAGAACAGACTATGAATTTACATTAAAGGCAGGAGATAGAAAAGATTTTGACGGACTTGATGCTACAAAAAAGTATAAAGTAGTTGAGCAAGGCGTTGATCCTAATATCTTTTCTGAAGTTATTATTAACGGTACGAGACATACACTAAATTCTTCACAAAATGTCGATATCTCAACCGGTGAAATAGACTTGAATGTTGTTAACTCCTATACGTTTACCAATAAGATGCACTCAGAAGATATCCCTCTAAAAATTAACAAAAAGTGGATAAATTCAGAAGGTGTTGATGTAACAAGTTCACATAGTGATTATAACGTCAAGTTCAAGATATATCGAAAAGATACGACTAACGGTGAAGTAACCCCAGTAGCTATCAATGGAAAGCGAACATTTGCACTTTCTAAAAACACAAACTGGAATTGGGATTCCGAAACAATTATCCCGGATTCTCCTGTAAAATTCCCGACAAGGATCGGTGACCGTATCTATACATATAATATAGTGGAGCAGAATATTCCTACTGGATACAAGGCTTCTTATACATATGCCGGAGGCGGTAATGTTACTATCACTAACACTGATACAAGCAAAACCGATATATTTGTAAAAAAAGTATGGGAGAATAAACCTGATGATACACCTGTTAAGCTGACGTTGAAGCGAAGAAAAGTCGGCTATGACGAAAGCAAGCAGACTGATCTTCTTATAAAGCTTCTCGATGAAAAAGGATATCTCATAAGAGATGTTTATAGAAACGATGTATATGCAGGCGGAAGTGTTGAGTTTACGCTTGATCTTCCTGACGGAGTTGCGATCTTCAGAGATCAGAATAATGAATACCCTAAAGTTGAAACAGGCGATGCAAAAGTTGATTTTTCAGGAAATTTCTTTGAAGTATCAAATCTTTCTGCTAAACCTGACGGATCATCGGGAAATGCGAATGTAGTTGAAATAAAGCTCACAAGCGGAAACGTCAGAGATGGACTTTTGCTTCTGCATCATTCGTTTACAAATGATACAAGCGGTTGGATATCAAACGCTGGTCACATTGTAACACTAAGTGGAACAAATCCATACGCCAAAGGTAATGATCTTTTGATAAAAGACAGGACAGCTGCTTGGCAAGGTGCAAAGCTTGTTCTTGATCCTGATGTATTCAAGCCTAATAAAACATATACGTTCAGCACATATGTCTATTATGATGACAGATGGCTTGGTGAAGGAAAAGATCCTGAGCGTAATCCCGATAGTATTACATTTGCCATGACGTATAATGATGGACTTGAAAACGGTAATGACAGTTTCCATCAGATTTCAGCGGTTTCTGTTGATAGAGGGTCAAATAATAATGGCTGGATTCAGCTGCAGGGTTCGGTAACATTCCCTGCAAATGTCAATCCTTATGGAATGTTTATTATTGTTGAGACAAGAAATCCGGCTGGCTGGCAAGAAGGAGATGCATTTGGTGGACCATTTTCATTCCGCATGGACGAATTTGTTGCGGTTGAAGGAATTAATCCGATATCTGTTTCTCAAGGAGATGGTAAAGTTACTGTTGGTGCGGATAATTCACAAAATGGGCAAGTTTATGAAATTAATTTTACAAATGGGTATAACGGTTTAGCATCTGATCCATTATATGGTGAATTAAATGGAAGTGGTTGGTCGCTCAGGAAAGGAAACGATAATAGTACTGTTACTGCTGGTCCAACTAATGACAGTGGAGCTATTCTTATATCCAATAGACAGAATTCTGGTGATGGAATTCAACTTGATACTACAAACTATCTTGTAGCTGGACGAAAATACAAGTTTGATATCTATACACAGCGTCATGGTGCTGATGGAGCTGATAGTGTTATTCTGACTTTACATGAAAGAGTAAACAATAAAGCTCAATATAGATGGATCAAAAATATTAGTCTTGTTGGAGGAGATCATGATTGGCATCATGATTCCGCTGATATCACTATTTCATTAAATGCAGATGGCAAAACTATATACTTCGAAACCCAAAGCGGTTCAAAACCTTTCAGAGTCAGAGGTGTCAGAATCACTGATATAACCGGTGCAACGGAAAGTAAACCAGGTTATAATATAGTTAATGGTCAATACGTAATGGATTACACTAACTATAACGTTAATATTGATGTTGACTCTATTACAAATCCGCTTCATATGCAAGGTACATACACCGATGATACAGACTGGAATAACCTAAATCATTCTATCACTCTTCCAAGAGATTCAAATGTCGAAGGTGAGTCAATGATGTATCATTGGGGCAAAAGTATGCTTGAGGAAGAAAACGGATTCCTTTATCAGTATTATGTAGAGGAAACTGAGATCTATCCTGATGGTTTGGGCAATCCGATAGAAATCATTCAGAACATGGATGCTTCATCTCAACCGACTTATGACGGTGGTCATGATTCTGATGATAGCTACATTGCAACATACAGTAATTATGATGTAGCAACGAATACTCAAGAAACTCCTATACTTGTCACAAATGAGTATATCTGGTACAAGCTTCCTGCTACAGGCGGAAGCGGTACAGGACGAATATACTTCTTAGGATGTATGTTCACAGCAATAGGAATAATAAGCGGTTCCGCCTTGTACAGGCGTAAAAGGAGGCGAGTGTGAAATGTCTTCCTGATGATATACGTAGGCGGAAATAATATTTATGAAAACGGAGGTTAATTATATGAAAAACAGTAAAAGATTATTAGCGATGATGACAGCAGGCTTTTTAGCTATCACACCTATGGCAGCAACAGGCCTGACAGTATTCGCAGCGCCGACATCAGGCACTTCAACCCTTTCAATTACAGATTCTGATACAACCGCACATACATATAAAGCTTATCAGATCATAACTGGTGAAAAAGAAGGAGATGTGCTTAAAAATTTAGCGTGGGGTTCTGCAATACCAGAGGCAAATCGAGCAGCTCTTATAACTGGTCTTAATACATTAATGGGGTTAACTGGCTCTTCTGCTATCTCGACTTCTGCTTCTGTGCAAACTGTTGCAGAGGCATTATCAAAAATAACTGATGCTGATCAAAAAGTTGCGCTTGCAAAATTAATTGCGCAGTATGTAGATAAGACGAATGAAAATATTCCAATGACTCAGTCGGGTAGTACTTATTCAGCAGGTTCATTAGCCGACGGTTGGTATCTCATACTTGATGAAAGTACACCTCTTGTAAGTGGAGATACTGCAGGTGTAAAGGTCAGAAGTGCAAATATCCTTAAAGTAATAGGAGACACTAATGTAAATTCAAAGCACTCACTTCCAACACTGCAAAAGAAGATAGTTGAAAACAATACTGAGAAAGATGCTAATACAGCAGCTATCGGTGATACTATTACATATCGCATCAAAACTAAAGTACCTGATACAACAGGATATAACAAATATTTCTTTATAGTAGAGGATACATTATCTGCTGGTCTGACCTATAATGAAAGCAGCATATCTGTCAAAGTATATGATAAGGATGATGATAGTTTAAGAGCCACATTATCTAAGGATGAAGATACTGATTATACTAATTATGCGTCAGACCATGCAGCTTATTATGTAAAGACATCAGGTACAACATCCATAACTGTGGTATTTGAAGATGTTATCAATACTTTTGCTTCATATGATGCAGGTGATGATATTTTTATAGAATATACTGCAACACTTAATGAGAATGCAGTAATTGACCCAAATGAAGGAAACCCGAATACAGCTAAGCTGAAATACTCCAACGATCCAAACGTAACCAATAATGGAACACCAGCAACAACTCCTGATGAGCCTAAGCCGCCTGAGGGAGGAAATCCGGGTGATGTAGTCGGCGAAACACCATGGGATAAGGTAAATACTTATACAACTGCTATCAAGATCAAGAAGGTAGATCAGGACGGCAATCCTCTTAAGGGAGCTTCATTTACCCTTTATGGTGACAATTTAAATAAAGTTAAGGTTGCAACAGGAGCAACATTTACGGAGAGTGCTTCCGGAACATATTGGAAATTAAAGAATGGTTCTTATACAACAACTGATCCAACAGGATTGACTGACGAGCAAAAGGCAAAATATGATAATCTTTCAACGAAATATGCCAAAACACCTGCAACTGCTAATTCATCAGCGACTGCAACAACAGTTGGAATAACAGAAAAGTATCAGGTTACAGCAACTGTTGATGATGACGGATATCTCACATTCACAGGTCTAAATGCAGGTAACTACAGGCTTTCTGAAACAGGTGTTCCTGAGAGTTATAACAAGGCTGAAGATATTAGCTTTACAATAAATGCATCATCTATAGATGAGAATTCAGTAACATGGGGAATTTCAAACACAACTGATTTTTCTTCTTTGGATTCTGATAATATGTTCCCGACAACTATAATAAACAGAAAGGGTGCAATCCTCCCGTCAACAGGTGGCATGGGTACAAGAATGTTCTACATTATCGGCGGACTGCTCGTAGCCGGTTCACTTGTTCTTCTCGTAACAAAGAAGAGAATGTCTTCAAAGGAAAACTGAGCTGCTGCAAATACACAGCAATAATATGAGATTTTCGTGCAGCGGAGGAAAAAACTCCGCTGCACACATTATTAATGCAAGGAGCTTTTGATGAAGCGTATCATTATTAGGGCATTGCCGTTCGCTGCGCTGTTTACCGGAATATTTCTTCTTTTATATCCTACTGTCAGCGAGCACATCAATGCTCTGCACCAATCCAGAGCGATACAGGTCTACAACGACATTGCAGACTCTATGAGTACTGAACAGCGTGACAGGCTGATAGAAGCGGCAAACGATTACAATAGGGAACTCGCCAAAGCTGAAAAACCGATACTTCACCCTGAAAGTGTTTCGGGCTATGACAGTACCCTTAATATTACAAAGACGGGTATAATGGGCTATCTTACTATTGATAAGATAAAGGTTGAGCTTCCCATATATCACAGTGTTGATGACGATGTTCTTCAAATTGCCGTTGGACATCTTCCCGGAACAAGCCTTCCTGTTGGCGGCAAAGGAACTCACTCTGTTATGTCCGGACACAGGGGACTTCCCAGTGCAAGGCTTTTTACTGATCTTGACAGGCTTGAAGAGGGAGATATATTCCGTATTACGATCATGTCAGAGGTTCTGACTTATCAGGTAGATCAGATAAAAACTGTCAAGCCTTATGAGATAGACGATCTTGCTGTCAATCCAAATCAGGACTACTGTACATTGTTTACCTGTACTCCATATGGTATAAATTCCCATAGACTGCTTGTCAGGGGAGTAAGAGTAGAAACTAAAGAAGAATACAAGGTATATGTTTCAAATGATGCGCTGTTTGTCTCGCCATATATTGTTGCGACAATAATCGCAGCTCCGATATTGCTTGTGCTTTTGATATTGCTTATGGTTAAAGGAAGAAAAAAGAAATAATGAAAAAACGGTCTCACATATTCGTGAGACCGGATTTTTTAGATAGATGCTCTCAGGAAGGCGCATCTTTTTTATAGCTTGGATTTCTGAACAAATAGTACTCGTCTGTATCATTGAGCCTAACAGCGACAGCTTCTTCTGTATCAACGTCCTTTATCATGTAGGATTTCATAACAGCCTTGATATTTTTATGCATATACACGATATGCAGATCAACTCTGCGGAAATACTCGCCTACACTTTCCTCGGCGACCATAGCCTGCTTTTCATAGTACGCGCCGTCCATGTTAAAATAGGACGGATTTGCGCGGAAAGAGTCCTGCAAGCTTGTTGTGGTAACAGGCATATAGCCGCCGTTCCCCATTGACGGGCTTTCCTGCACTGTCGTGGTAATATCATGAGCTGTTTCACTAATGATAGTAGTTGTTATTCCGCTATATGGATCTGTATGTGAGATTTGAGCAGATTCCCCGCTGTTGGCGGTGTTCCCTTCTTCGCCTATGCCTGTGGTTGTTACAGGGAGCGGAGAATATGTTGTGGCAGTAGTTTCGGGAGGTTCGGGAACAGACGGAATGACCGAAGTTTCCATAACAGGACTTTCCGAATCGGTTGCGGATAGGGTAGTTGTTTTGACAGAAGCTGTCTGGATGGGTGAGGTGCTTATTGCAGCTTTAGTTTCAGAAGTCACAGCTGCCGCAGCTGTAGTAGTGCTTATCCTATCTTCAGCAGCCTTTTCTGTTGTTATGGCAGCAGCCGTTGTAATCAAGGCAGAGTCTGTAGTGCTTTCAGAAGAAGCCTCGGTAGCTGTTACTATTCCCGGGCTTTTGAAGTCCTCATCAGGCTTTTTCATATTCGAGGCTATATGCCATACGCCTATGCCTGCTATAGCAGCAGCACACATACCCGAAACTGCATATGAGGTATGTTTTATCCTTGCGGCTCTGACTTTTCTCTCCTCTATGAGCTTGTCGCCGCGCTCCATTATTCTTTTTGAAATATCTTCATAGCTCCTCATACTCAAAGCCCTCCTTCTCAAGAATTTTCTTCAGCGCCGCTTTTGCACGGTAAAGAAGATTATATATCTGCCGTTGATTTTTATGCATTATCTCAGCCGTTTCGGCAACTCCGAAATTCTCAAAGTATACAAGATACAAGACCTGTCTGTAATCGCTGCTGAGTCCGTCCATAGCGTCATACAGGAGCTTCTTGTTCTCATCAAGTATATGATTTTGTTCTATATCCTGCCTGTCCGAGACCTCATAAAAGCCGTCAAGGGACGTTTCATGGTGCTTTCGCCGTTTTCTGAGCATATTCAGCACAGTATTCCGTCCTATAGCGAAAAGCCAAGTTTTGAACGTACTGTTTCCAGAAAAAGTCGGTTTGTCCGCATAAAGCTTCAGAAAGACCTCCTCGGCAGCTTCCTCGGCTTCGGTAATGCTGTCGGTAAAGCCTGTAAGATATAGTGTAAGACCGTCCCAGTAATCCGTGACCAGTTCGGTAAAAGAATTTCTGTCACCGTCAAGGAAACGGCAGTAGCTGCTTGCACCGTTATCCATAGACAGCTCCTTTCGTGGTAAAAAATATCCTTCTATAATATTAGTACCATTTTTTCTTGATTTTTCTCACCTTGATTATAAAGTGTTTTCAGAAATTTGTCAATTCTGGATTTTCAGTATAATATTGATTAACATAAAAAATTTTTGAACCCGGTGAGAAATATCCCGGAAAAATGTGTCTAATATAGTGAAAGGTAAAAATTATCCGTCCTTATTATTACAAAAGGAGCTGATATTATGAAAAAACTCATAAGTATATTACTTACCGTTTCTATGCTGTCAGGCAGTGCTGCAATGCCGTTTACAGCTATAGCTGCCGGTACCTCGGCTGAGACGGTCATAAGCGGCGATACCAAAGAGCTGCACGTAAAGAAAATGGAGCTCTCTGAGCTCTATAATATTGCTGATAAACCGTATTCTGTGCCTGTTGAATGCTTTGAGGTCATGTCTGCTGACGAGGTATTCACAAAGCTCTGCGGCGGCGAATACGCGGGAGCAGGCAGCTACGATACAGGCTATTTCATGCATACAGGCTCAAATACGAGAATTCTCATGGATAAAAACGGCAGGCTGCACAAATTTGAAGTTATATATCCCGAGGTCGTGGTTCGTATGAAAGAGGGCGTGAAGCTGCCTATAGACAAGATAAGCAATACTCTTGCCGACAAGGGATATAAAGCGCCAAAACTGGCAAACGAGGGGGATATCTACCGTTTATTCGGCAGCATGACCTATGAGCAGTTCAATACTCTGCTGGAAATGCTGCAAAAGCTTCCCGACGCTGTCTCAGTTGCAGGACATCTGGCTGTATACGAGGATACCGCAAATTCTATATCAGGCGGCTACAGTATACGCATCGGTCTTCCTTATGAAATGGACAAAAACAACGAAAACTACAAGGAGCTCATGAAAGTTGCTTCTTCGGTGGGATATAAGGAAAGTGATTATGAAAGCAGCGCATTAATAGGCGATTTTCAGCTTTTTCTCTGTCAAGATGATGCTGAAAACAGAACAAATCCCTACAAGCTTTTCAAATACCTTGAGGACAACGGCTATTTATACTCAACAAGTATTACTTCGACCGAGCTTGCGCTTATAAATCCTACAGTTTACTTCTGCAATATCCCTTATCCAATGAATAACGAGCCCCCTGCTGACTTAGGCGATGAAACGTTTAATAAGCTGAGAGATCTTAACGCTGATACATTCAAGAATGTTTTCAGGCTGTATAATACGCCTGTTCGCTTTGTATTCTCGGAATACAGCAATATCGACAAAGCTTTTGACAGCAAATATATGAACATATGCTACTACGTAGTGGAGCATACCGACGGCTGGTTCTCATTCTATAATGAGGAGCTTAAGGAATATAAGTCAGCAAGGTATACTATCAGGGACGGCAAGGAAGTAAAGCTGCCTTACGGAGAAGTGGAGCAGAGATCCTATGAAGTATATCTGGACAGTGATATCGTCAAAGAACGTATCTCTCCCGATGTTGTTATCAAGGAAAAATATTTCCTCTCGGGCGAGTCGAATCATATGGGAACTGCCGTATATTTCAAGACCAGCGCAGGAGACTATGTATACTACAGAAATTACGATGTTGGCGAGGTTTTTATGCCTGTTGCTGAGTTCTGTAAGCTGCAAAAGGCTATCAGGGAAGAACTTTCCAAGTATCCCGACGATAACGGCGGCGGTGCTGTAGATATTACAGACGTTTACGATATAGCGCCCTACAAGCTGAATTCTGACAGACAGCCGGATGATGATATTGACTTTACACATGGCACAAAGACCATGACTCTTGATGACGTCAAGGCTATTGCCAAGAAAAAGATGAGCATAACATGGGCGGATCTTGCTGATTTTAAATGTGAATGGGTAGGTATCGGTATGTATACCCATTATGGAAGATTTGATCTTGAGGACGGTTATTATCTTATTGTCGAGGGGAATCCTCCTCAAAAGCCAGATGTTATCAGACTTTACCACAAAGATGACGTCGATTTCATTGACCTGCGCTATCATGATGCAGATAAGTTCATCAGCGGCAATTTCTTTAAGGACTTCTGCAATATGACCGAAGCCGAAACAAAGGCTTACTTCGCTGAAAGAGGCATGACCGAGGAAAAGGGTTACAGGGTATGGACTAAGGAATCAGCAGCAAGGACTGCTGAGAATTACTTTGTTTCATTCCTTGTGAAGCTGCCTGCAAGCTTCACAGATAAAAATGGCAACAATATAATCAACGAGACTGCTGACGTCACCGATCTTCCCAAGATGATGACCGACAACAGCTATATACAGCAATTTAACAGCTTCCTCAGCAGCTTTGACGTGAATCTGACTGAAGTCTGCAACATAGGCAGCAGTCATTTAGCTTATCGCACTGAGGGAACTGGCGAAGAAAAGCTCCACAGAAGATACCTGCAAATAGATGCCTACGCTATGAGCAGTTATCTTTACACTAAAGATGAAGCAGATGAGATGTACGCAGACGCTCTCAATTATATCCAGCTGAATCCTCAGTTTGCAGGCTTTGTTCTGGAAAGCAGGATACCTCTCTACGGCTCAGAGGATAATGGAAAACTGAAAGGTGACGCAAACAACGACGATCAGGTGGATATGGCAGATGTTGTTCTCATAATGCAGTGCCTTGCAAATCCTGATAATTACAGTCTCTCAGAGACTGGCAGGGCAAATGCAGATATAGACGGCGACGGTGTAACAGTCGGCGACGCACAGACGATACAGAAACGCCTTCTTGGTATCATCGACTATATCTCAAATGCGGATATAGTAAGGAAAATGACTTTGGATTACTGTGCAGAACAGAATGTAAATTATACTATAATCCAGAAAGAGAAAATGCCCGAGAAGTTTGCGGATAAGTATGTATTCTACAAGACGAACAGTTCGGATATCAACGACTATACAAGCATTGAGCAGTTCATTAAAAAGAACTATATCCAGCGCGGCATTATGCGAGAGATACCTTATAATACAGATGACGATTCTGAGCTCAACCTCATAAGAGAAAAGCTGTTCTGTTTTATGCTCGAAAATGATATAAGGTCTCTTGGAATAAATAATACCGATAAGGAACAGGACGCAATAAATAAGAAGGTCATTGTCGAATATGATTGGAACGATCCTAAGGAGGATATACAGAAGCTCCGTGATTTCGTTGAAAACAGTGATTTTGACTCAGACCGTGTAGAGTTCAGACAGTCGGGACTTGAATAATAGAATTGCATACATGGGAGAGCTAAGTATTTGCAGAGCTTCCAATATGTAAAAAAAGAATACGGGAAAGCTCCGCTTTGGCGGAGCTTTTTTATGCAGGTGCGGAGCTGTTGAAATATTGATCAGATTGCAGTATAATAGTTAAAAATAAAAAATATCTGTAAGTGCTTAGAGTTTAGCTGAAAAAAAGCTACTAATAAGTGAAGGGATAAATGATCCCTGAGAGGAGGTACCCACATGGATAACGGTGCCCGTAGCTACCGCCGTTTTCTTGCGGGCGACAGGGAAGGACTGCGCGAGATCATATGTGAATACCGCGTGGGCTTGATGCTGTATTTGAACAGCTTTGTACAGAATATTCATACTGCCGAAGACCTGACAGAGGAGACTTTTACCAGGCTTGCCATTAAAAAGCCGAAATTCTCTGACAGATCATCTTTCAAAACATGGCTTTATGCTATAGGCAGGAATACTTGTGTTACATATCTTCGTAAAAATACAAAGCTTGATGTCGTACCGCTGGAATCACAGGATTTTTTTGCTGACGAAAAGAATATCGAAGCTGAATACCTGAAAAGTGAGCAGAAACTGGCTTTGCATAAGGCTCTGCATGACCTGAAGACGGAGTACAGGCAGGTGCTGTATCTCACATATTTTGAGGGCTTCAGCAATGGAGAAGCTGCTTTAATTATGAAAAAGTCTCGAAGGCAGATCGAAAATCTTCTTTATAATGCCAAGACTTCATTAAAAACTGAGCTGGAAAGGAGGGGCTTTGAATATGAAGGATAATGACGAGATGTATCAAAGTGTCCTCTCAAAATTAGACGCTCATTTAGAGCGAAAGGAGCGGAAAAGACGTTATCTGAAACGAATCGCTCCTGCGGCTCTGAGCTTATGTGCCGGCTTTATAGTATTATTTGCGGCAGTAAAAAACAAAAAGCCTGTAGATTTCCCGAATAACGATAATGTTATCGTTAATACAACGACATCGGCAAGCGTAACGACTCTGGCGAAGACCTCCACAGAGACGGCAGTGACCGCGGTATCATCGACTGCGGCTGAAAAGTCGGAGAACACCGCAAAGGCTCAGACCACCACAGCCGTCAGAACAAACAGCACCCGCACAGAAAGGACAACAGGGCAGGCGAGAACAACAGTCAAGCCGCCTATCACTACTGCGGCTGTGACGACAACAACCATTTATGAAGAAGTAGAAGGGAGTGTTACTATGAAAAAAATGATAGCTTTTTTATCCGCTATGGGAATAGCAGCAACAGCGAGTCCTACAGGCGTAAATGCTGCATACTCGAGCAGGTGGGAACGAATATTTACGGAGATGTACTATTATAGTTTTTGGCAGGAAGAAGGGTGGTATTATGATTTTAATGATGACGGCGAATTTGATGTAAAGGACGTATTTGAAATTGAGCTTTACGCGGAGCATATGGAAGAATGCAGTGAAAAATACGGCAAAGACACATCAAAATATAAAGAAATGTATGAGCTTTATGATGGAGAAGCAGCCAAGAATATAAAAATCGGTATTGCGATCAATCCATATGAGCAACAGAGTTTGCGTAAAAAGAAAGTTGAAGAGATAGATTATCTTTTTGTAAATGTTGGTATTGGAGGCGCAAAAGATGTAGCAAGGTATTATCTCTATTTGCATGGCGAATATCCCACAAATGATGAGATAAGAGAAGTGTTAAGAGATTATGACTTTATAACGGTTGACGGACCAGACCATATTGACAAGTTTATCGAATATATGGAAGAGCTGAGAAGTGAGATCGACACACGTACAGATGATGAATATACAGAAGAACAGCTTGACTGTTTCAGACGTCTTGAAAGCGGCGAAGCTGAAAAGGATCTGAACGGTGACGGCAAGTTCGATTATTATGACAGCTATGACCTTTTGTATTACATTGTTTATCAAGAAGAAACAGCTAATGGAATTGAAGATGCCGTGGACATACTGCCTGCTGAGGTGAGGAAAAGAATAAGTCAGTACGGCGATATCGACCTTAACGGCAAGGTAGATGAAGATGATTATTTAAATCAGCTGCTTTACCTTGATAAGAAAGGTCTTATACCAGTAAGTTATCATCAATATTATTATAAAAAAGTAAGAACAACACTTGAAGGAAAAAAGAAATACGCTACAGATGAAAATCTCCTCGGTGACGTTGACAACAGCGGCTCAGTAAATGCCATAGATGCTTCTGTGGTTCTTGACTATTATTCCAAGACCTCCACAGGTCAGAGCACAGGTTTTGACGATACGCAGAAAAAGGCAGCCGATGTAAACAAAGACGGCAGCATAAATGCTGTTGACGCGTCACAGATACTTTCCTACTATGCATACACTGCAACGGCAAATGGCAGCGTCATGACCTTAGAAGAATACATAAACAGCTGACAGAACAGCCGTGCACTACGCACGGCTGTTTTCACTTGCTTCAAAAAATTAATAATAAATCTATTGACAATAGCTATCTGAGATGATAGATTAAAGTTGATAGAAATTTTTTTATTTTAACTTAGAATATACTTAGTATTTTATAATGAAAATTACGTCTAATAAGTAAGAACACAGGATCATGTGCGAAAGGAGTCTGAATAATGGGCAACGGTGAAAGTAGCTACCGCCGTTTCCTTGCAGGCGATGACAGCGGTATGGCAGAGCTGGTGCGTGAGTTCAGAGACGGACTTATGCTGTATCTGCAAAGCTATACCCATAATATCAGCGACGCAGAGGACTGCGTACAGGATACATTTATCAGACTTGCAGTAAAGAAACCAAAATTCAGCGGAAAAAGCTCCTTCAAGACATGGCTTTATACAATAGGAAGAAATATTGCAGCAGATCACCGCAGACGTGACAAGCGAAACAGGAACGTTCCGCTGGACGAGCAGGCTGCTATAGCTGATGAAGCCGATCTTGAAAGAACATATCTGATAAGCGAACAGAAGATCAATCTTCGTCATACAATCGGAAAACTCAAAGAGGAATATCAGCAGGTGCTTTACCTGACCTATTTTGAGGGATTCAGCAACGAGGAAACTGCAAGGATAATTGGCAAGTCAAGGAAACAGACAGAAAATCTCCTGTACAATGCAAGGAAGGCGCTTAGAACAGAACTCGAAAAGGGGGGCTTCAGCTATGAAAACTTATGATGAAATGACAAAATACGTACTTGAAGTCCGCGATGAACACGAGAAGAAAAGAAAGAGAAGAATATATATTGCGAAAAGAGCAGTACCTGCTGCGGCTGGAATACTGGGAGCTTTTGTCATAGGCTTAGGAGTGTGGAGAAACTACAAAAGACCTGATACGTTCCCGACTCCCGGCACTGTTGTTGAAAGCCAAACTGAGACTACAGCTGTAACTGCTCAGACTACGCAAAAAGCAGTGACAACTAAGGTGACAACATCGGCTGTGATCTCAAGTGCTGAGGCAAATACAACGGCAACGACAACAGCTGCTGCTCCGGCTGCTGAAACTGCCTTAACGGCTAAGGCTGTGACTACAGCGAAAAAGCTGGAAACAGCGCCTCCGCAGACTACATCGGATAATGCCGCAGAGACTACTGCGTCAGCTACAGGCCGAGTAACAACAACGACTGTTATACAGACGGCAACAAGAACTACCACTGAGCCGGAAATTACAGGAAATCCTCCTGCAAAATCAAGTGATCCCCCGGGTGGTTACACACCTCCCGGCGGCGGTACTCAGCCAAGTACGCATGATCCTTGGTACGATATGACTATTTACAGACAATATTATAACGCTTTTCTCGATGGATATGTAGCTGTTCTGAAGCCTATATATCGCGGCGGATATCCTATATCCTCCGAGCTGATAGGAAAACATATTAGCAGCGCAGATATGAAAAGTCAGTATTATGTTGACGGAGAGGTAAAGAGCTGCAAAGCAGAGGCGTATTTTATAAACGGATTCAGCGATGATGATATTGTGGCGATCAAATTCGACGGACATGATGAATATTATCTGTATCACACAGATAAAACTGATTTGTACAGTTTAATGAAGCAGATCCCACCTCTTGAAACCTGATTTTATTATGAAAGGATGGTCTTTATGAAAAAAACTAAAAAATATTTAGCTGCTTTAACAGCGGCAGTAATGACAGCGGCTTTGACAGCAGTAATGCCTGCTGTGGCAGAGGACGGAAGCAGAGATAAGGTCTATGATTCATCGCTGATCCTTGACGAGAATATAGTTTTTACTATCCGCTCTCTTGACAAGTATCTGAAAGATAACGGCATAAGAGCTGTCACTGCACTTGGCAGCGGCAAAAAGGTACAGGTGCATGCAGAAAGCCTTGATACTCTTGAGCCTGTGAAAGCTTTTGTAAAGGAATCAGGGCTTGACGCGGATATTATTGAATATGGCGTTGAAAGATTCGAGCTTACAGGCGGTTCGTCAGACAGCATTGCGGAACTGCCCTCAAACATGAGTACACAGGAAGATGCACTGCGTTACAGACTTGATAAGTATATAAACGACAATAATATCGACGCATGGATATATGATAAAGAGTCCTCGCCTGACGGTATTATATTCATAGGGTATTATCGCAAAAACGAGAATATCCCCCTCGAGATCATAGCTCAGGTTGAAAAAAATGGATTTGATCCCCATTTGGTCAATTTTGTACAGGAGGATCATGAAAAGGACGGACTTATCGAAGATATCGACGTGATAAAAAGGCTTATCAACTGGTATATCTTCGAGAACAAACTGAATGCAGGGATAGTTCCCGAATTTGAGCTGATTGACAGCCTTGACAGCAATGTTCTGTACGTTGAGTACACTGCGGAAAAGACTGATATTCCTGAGAAGCTTGCGGCATACATTGAGGACAGAAAAATAGATCCGGAGCTTGTAAAAACAGGCGTTTCGGGCAGCTTTTCAAAGCAGAACGAATCCACTGTGGGAATCAGCTTTGAAGAATTCAGCAAGCTCACAGAAGATGAAGTAAAGGTTATGTTCGAGGAAAAAGGACTAACAGATTCAATGCACTACAGGCTGTGGACAGAGGAAAAACTCAGGAATGAGCTTGTATGCGGAGAAGTATGGGCATTGCTTAAACCCAATCCGTTTCCAGTATCAAATCCTGAATTAGCAGATGATTATAAGGTTTACTGGGAGGACGACAGATTTGCTTCTGCACTGGAGCTTCCCGAGGAATCATTCACCTTCAAGCAGAATTCCACTGTTCGTGTAGCTTTTGGCGATGAGAACGGTTCTGACAATAATGAATACTGCTCATGCTATATCAATCCTAAAACTGCCAATAATGCCGAAGCTGTAAAGCTTTTGACAGTAGCTCTGAATTACGTTCAGCTCAGTCCATATTTTGTTGGCTTCTATTACAATTATTGGGGCACGGCGGTCAATCCCATAGGCAATATACCTGATAAGACAATTTCAAATTATTCTTTTGAAGAGTTATTGGCAATGTCTGATGAAGAATTAGGTTCTTTCAATGATAAAATAGAAGGAGTCGAAAATGTCGCTACATTTGGAGAGTTATACAGCAAGAAAATAAAAGAAGCTGGAAATGATTATTTTAACAGTTACACCAATAGAGGAATCCTAAAAGTTAGTGTCGAAGTTGATAACATTGACATACTAAAAGACCTTATGGAAACAAAAATGGTGGAAAACTCAGACGGAAAACTTGTTGAAATAGAAATGGTTTCTAACTCTAAAGTCGCTTACCTTCTGAATATTCCAGCTGAATCAATTGCAAAAGCAAAGATTTATGAGAGTACTCCAATACTTGATCTTGATATCAATGTTAATAAGCATAGTGATAAAATAAAGGCTCTTGTATTATATGAAATAGTATTCGAACCAAGTATTAATAAATTAATTAAAAATTATCATATTGAAATGCCGGCAAAAAGTGATATAATTAACGGTGATGCAAACTGTGATGGTACAACTGATATGTCAGATGTAGTTCTTATCATGCAGGCTCTTGCAAATCCAAATAAATACGGTGAAAATGGTACAGCAGAAGTTCATCTTACAGCTCAGGGCAAAGCTAACGCAGACATGGACGGCAATGGCCTTACAGTCGGCGATGCACAGACAATACAGACAATGCTCCTTGGAATTGAATGAGTATAGGTATATTTGGCAGAAAAGCTCCGCTTCGGCGGAGCTTTTTCTTTTCTTAATGATAATATTAAGAAAAATTTAAGGTTTTTGGCAGGGTAAAAATAAGAATAGCCATTTATAATATTGACAGAAGAACAGCAGAGCGGTAAAATTATATAAGAACAATTACATTTTTTATCGCCGAAAGGACTTTTATCATGATAAATATCGAAAATTCTTCAATACTTGTGGTGGACGATGACCATGACATCGTAAACGCCATTGCGGCGCTTCTTTCCCGTGAAGGCTACACTATCTACAAGGCGTACAACGGGCTTGAAGCAATAGACTCTCTCATGCAGAACGACATACAGCTCATACTTATCGATGTTATGATGCCTAAGCTGGACGGTCTGTCGGCTATGATGAAGATACGCGCTGTAAAGAATATACCAATAATAGTTCTCTCTGCAAAATCCGAGGACAGTGACAAGATACTGGGACTTTCAATGGGGGCTGATGATTATATCACAAAGCCGTATAATCCTATGGAGCTTGTGGCACGAGTAAATTCAAATCTGCGCCGATATCTTAGTCTCGGTGCGGCAGACAGTGTTCAAAAGGCGAATGTGGTTCGTATAGGAGGCCTTGTTCTTGATAAGGATGCAAAGCAGCTGTCAGTGGACGGCTCTCCCGTGAAGCTGACTGCTACAGAGTACAAGATTACGGAGCTTCTTATGACTAATGCAGGGCGAATATTCTCCGCAGAGGAGATATACTCCCGTGTCTGGAACGAGGACTCATATTCCATTGAGAACACCGTAATGGTACATATCCGCCATATCAGAGAAAAAATAGAGATAAATCCCAGTGAACCGCGCTATCTAAAGGTAGTTTGGGGCATTGGATATAAAGTGGAGAAACAATAGGAGTGATATAAATGATCCTTAAAAAGAGGCTGACGCGAATAATCGCTTTCATAATATCCTGCACACTTGTGGGAATATGTGCTTTTCAATGCGTATTCATTGTAAATGAGAACATGAAGCAGGTAGATTCACGCAGTAACCGCGATGATGTTATGGAAAGTCACGATTATACCCATGATATTAATCATCTGTTTGACCAGCTCTGGGCGGTAAGCAGCATATATTTGCGAAATACCGATAAGAACAGCAGATACACCTGCTCGAAGGAGTACGAAAAGTCAATAAAACAGGCAATGCAGGAGCTTGAGCTTATGGACATAAGCGGAAAGCTGACCATTGAAAATCCTCGTGATTTTGAATATTATGCAAGCTGCGGAGACAGAGTCCTCACCAATACTACAAAATCGGCAGAGGAGCTTAAAAGTGACTACAGTATAGAATATATCAAGGGACAAACCAACTTTTTTCCTAAGGGAATGAACTGGTATCATCAGGGCGAAAAGCGCTGGTATACTACAAATTATGGGCTGACTTACTATTTGATGTACGGCTCGCTGCCCAAGCAGGCAGTCGCACTGTATGACCTTGATACTACAGACTTAGAAAGCTATACCGACGACTTTGGGGCAGTTTTATATTATAAGACAGACGGAACTATGCCTGTTCCCGAGAATAATTACAGAAATAACGAAGAACTTGAATTCGAGCCTGCAAACAGAGAAGCATTCGAGCAGTTTGAACACGACGAGGAAAATGTATATTATGCACTTCCCGATGAAAGAAACGGATTTGAACCTAATGAAAGAGACATATGGTCAGAGGGGAAAAATGTGGAAAGTGTCGGAGATATGTCCGAGGTCACTGATACTGATATGTATATGTTCTTTGATGAGAACAGCCGAAACTGGATCAAAGTAAGCAAGGATAAATTTCAGAAATATGACGAAAAAAACAGCGATATAACAATTTATATCAAGCCTTCCGAAGCTCTTATCTCCGAGTATGAGCAGTATCAGACGATGCGCGGTAATATCGAGCAGGACTCTGTCCACAAGGCGATGCCGCTTATTCCCGTTGGCATTGCAGGCGCTATAATCGCGCTGCTTCTCCTTATTGCCTGCGGATATGACGCTGAGAAAAAGAAATTCGTCCTTTCAATGCCTGACCGTATATTCGCAGAACTGCCTGTAGTATTCATCGCAGGGGCGGCAGCAGGCGTTTTTGCACTGCTTTATGGCATGGACGAGATCAGGACTGTCCTCGCGGAGTATTACACAAACGTGGATATGGGCGGGATAATCACAGGAAGTGCCTTAACAGCCTGTTATGCAATAGCACTTGGCTCACTGATAACACTTTCCACACGGCTTAAATGCGGAAGTGTCTTTAAAACTTCTCTCACAGGACGCATACTGGTTTTTGTATGGAAATACTTAAAAAAGCTTTGCTCTTTTATCCGTAAAAAGCTTGATCTTCGCAGTATAAGGCATATCGAGAAAAAAGCGCTGAAAAATGACCTATTTATGCGCAGGTTCCTTATGCGTACAGCAATAGCCGCTGCGGCAGAATTCTTTGTTTTTATCGCAACTATCCCTTCAAGAGAGCTCGAAGCGTTCCTTGTTTGCTCTGTATTTTTGCTTGTGCTGTATGTTATATTCAGTTTCCGCGATCATGCTGAGATAGCAGCAGTAGCAAAGCAGATAGCGGATATGAACGGCGGAGACTATTCACCGAGGCTTGTTCCCGAGAAGTCCCCTGCATACGGTATGACGAACAATCTCAACAATATCTCTGACGGCATACGCCATGCAGTTGATAAGCAGGTGCAGTCCGAGCGTATGAAGATAGAGCTTGTAACAAATGTATCACATGATCTTAAAACTCCGCTCACGTCTATAATCAGCTATATTGACCTGCTTTCTGCGGAGGAGATGAGCCCTGCGGCAAGGGATTATGTAAATATTATCAGCCAGAAGTCCGACAGACTGAAAGCAATGGTGTCTGATCTCTTTGACCTTGCAAAGGCAACAAGCAACACTGATGTCAATAACGAACAGATAGATGCCGTGATCCTGACTCGGCAGGTAATAGGTGATATGACGGACAAAATAGCTCAATCGGGCATGGAGGTGCGCACGGATATCAAGGTGCAGACTGCTCCTATTATGGCTGAGGGCAAAAAGCTCTACCGCGTATTGCAGAACCTTATTGACAATGCGCTGAAATACTCGCTGACAGGCACAAGAATATACATAAATCTTGACAGCGATGAGAAGCTTACATATATTTCCGTTAAAAATATCTCTGCTGAGGAAATGAATTTCACTCCGGAGGAGATAACAGAGCGCTTCACTCGCGGCGATAAATCGAGAACTACCGAGGGCAACGGACTCGGACTCTCCATAGCGAAGAGCTTTACCGAAGCCTGCGGCGGAAAATTTGAGGTAGTTATCGACGGCGATATGTTTACCGCAAATGTTATACTTCCGAATATAGAAAAATAATTTAATGCTCGAAGTGCATCAGAGCATAAAATGATAATACCTCTTGGTTTTATCCCAAGAGGTATTATTTTTGATTATCTGCCGTAGTGCTCTTCATGCATACCTACCTCAGCTCCGTGACGGAGCAGATAGCAGGTCTGCTGCTTTGTGAGATAGCCCTCCTCTGGTTCCTGTGTACTTGGCATATCAGGTGTTTTTCGCCATACCCAGCCGGAGCTGAGATTTATGTGGTATCTTGTGCCGTCCGGCGCATAGAGAACATACTCGGGTATTCCGTCACAGGTGTAGGGGATATAGCTCAGGCTTGCAAGGCTCTGGAATATATCAAAATCCTCGTCAAAGCTTTCATTTTCACCGTATACTTGCTTTAAGCATTTTTCAGCTGTGGACGTCGGCGGTGCAGTTATATTTGACTCAGCGGCAGATATATCTGTCTGCAATGGCGCTTCGGTGTGATTTTTCGTCTCATTTGGACCGGTTTCTGACTGTTCTGAGACAGTAATAGTATTAGAACTTTCCTTTGTTTGTGATAGCTTTGCGGTGGTCTCCGCAAGCTTTTTCTTTATATTCTCTTTCATTGTCAAAGTTTCCGTGCATGGAGCTGTTTCTTCTTCCGTGGGCTCAGTCTGTGTTGAAGTCTCTGTGCTTGCTGTTATGACTGACTCATCATCGGGTACAGTTTTACCGCGGCTGCTCAGATATGATGCGCCTGCCGCACCTACTCCTGCCACAAGCAGCAATGAAGCCGCAAGGGTAACAGCCCACTGCCATACAGGTATGCGATAGGGCTCGGCTCCCGATACTGTCGTTTCTTGCTCACTATGTAAAGAAGCTTCGGAATCGCGCATCAGGTCGTCGTCTATCATTGTCATAGCCTTCATAAAATCGTTCTTATTCATAGTCATATCCTTCTTTCCTGAGATATTCCTTTAACTTTTTCCTTGTTCTGAACAGATAAGTTGCAACTGTTTTCTCATTTAATGAAAAGCGCTCTGCAATATCGGATATTGAGTCTCCGAAGCTGTAGCGGCGGATAAAGACCTTGCGGTGCTTATCGTCCTGCGTACGGAGGAATCGGCTTATAGTTCCTGCAAGCTCTTTAAGACGTATATCTTCGTCAGGTGTGGCAGGCACGCAATCCGATATTTCTTCAATTGAGACGGTATATCGACTGTCACGCTTGGCAGCCGAGTTGTATTCAAGCCTGTTTATAGCGATATTTCTGACTATGCGGCATAGATAGTTCTTTATATCATCAGGACTTGCAGGAGGGATACTTTTCCAGACCTCGTAATAGGCTGAGTTTACACATTCCTCGATGTCTTCGGGCTGTGAAAGTACATTTCCTGCAATATAAATACAAAGCTTTTCGTATTTGAGCCTTAGCTCGTCTATTGCAGACTGGTTCCTCTGGCGAAAAAGCTCGATTATTGACGAATCGTCCATATTATCAGCCTCCTTTCATGAGGCGTTGAGGTCCTCTGTATATATAGACAGGATTTTTGTGCGAAATATTTCACATTTGCGGAAAAAAATTCATAAGATCGCGTTGGATTTGATCTGAGCAGATATACCGTGGAAAAGCTGTATTTGAGCACGGGATTCAGATGAAAAGCTTGATTTTTTAGTATTGATATATTATAATATACTAAAAATATCAAGGAGCACTGAACTATGCATTTTGTGGAAGCAAAAGGGATACTTTCCTCAAAAAACGGAATGAATATCTATCGCGGCTGCACTCACGGCTGTATATACTGCGACAGCCGCAGTCTGTGCTATAATATGACTCATGCCTTTGAGGATATTGAAGTAAAATGCAATGCACCGCAGCTTCTGGAAAAGGCTCTGCGCTCAAAGCGGAAAAGGTGCATGATAGGTACAGGGTCAATGTGTGACCCGTATCTTCCCATAGAGGGTGAGCTGAAGCTCACAAGACGCTGTATGGAGCTTATTGAGCAGTATCAGTTCGGGGTGTCGGTGCTTACAAAGTCAGACCTTATAGTGCGTGATATAGAGCTTCTTGATTCTATAAATCAGCAGGCGAAGGCTGTTGTACAGATGACTATGACTACCTGCGGCGAGAAACTATGCAGTATCATCGAACCTGATGTATGCGGTACAAGAAGGCGATTTGAGGTGCTTATGGAGATGAAACGCTGCAATATACCCACAGTTGTCTGGCTGACGCCCTTTCTGCCGTATATTAATGATACCGAGGAGAATCTTCGGGGACTTCTTGATTATTGCGGAGAAGCAGGCGTAAAAGGCGTTATCTGCTTCGGGATAGGTCTTACACTGCGTGACGGCAGCAGAGAGTACTTCTATTCGGCATTGGACAGACATTTTAAAGGGCTTTCAGACAGATACCGCAGAGAGTTCGGACTGTCCTATGAAATAGTCAGCGCGAAACATGACAGACTTATGCGGATTTTAGATGATTTCTGCTATAAATACGGAATTATGCAGAACAGGGAGTGCTTTGCGTATCTCAGCGAGCTTCCCGAAAAGTACCAACAGCTCACACTTTTCTGATAAAGATGTGTGCAAAACGGCAAAATGGAAAATAAGACTTGATTTTCAAAAAATATGGTGATATAATAAGTTTACAGGGGAGCTTGTGGAACAGGCTGAGAGGAAGGTGATACCTTCGACCCTTCGACCTGATTTGGTTAATGCCAGCGTAGGGAGTATGCTTTATGAAATGCATTCGGGGAACTGCGTTTGGCGGTTTCCCGATTTTTGTTAGGAGGTAGCTATGGTAAAGATAAACGGAGAGCTTTTCGACAAAGACGGTAAAACTGTTGCCGAAATGCTTGCTGACATGGATATAAGCGTTCAGCGCGTAGCCGTAGAGCTCAACGAGGAGATAGTCCCGAAGGCTAAGTACGGCGAGATTGTACTCAAAGACGGCGACAAGGTAGAGGTCGTGCGCTTTGTGGGAGGCGGCTGATACTGTGATACCCACAAGAGAAGAAATGTACAAGGCGCTTGAAGAGCGCCACGGTGCGGAGCTCCAAAGAAAGCTCAGTGCCGCTTCCGTAGCTGTATGCGGTCTGGGAGGTCTCGGCTCGAATATCGCGATCGCACTTGCAAGGGCAGGGGTAGGAAAGCTCCACATCATCGATTTTGACAGGGTAGACATCTCAAATCTCAACAGGCAGCAGTATTTTCCGGAGCAGCTTGGACAGTTCAAGGCAGATGCCATGTACGATAACTTGAAACGCATAGCGCCTTACTGCGAAATTGTCAGGGAGCAGGTAAAGCTTGACGAGAAAAATATCCCGAAGCTTCTTGCAGAGGACGACATTATCGTTGAAGCCTTTGACAAGGCAGACCAGAAGGCAATGCTGGTGAACTGTGTGCTGGAGTATCTGCCTGAGAAATATCTTGTATCGGGCTCGGGAATGGCAGGCATAGCACCCTCGAATATGATAACTACAAAGCGCATGATGAAGCGCTTTTACCTTTGCGGTGACGGAGTCAGTGACGTCGAAAACGGTATGGGACTTGTTGCTTCAAGGGTACTTATCTGCGCAGGACATCAGGCTAATGCTGTTATCAGGATCATTGCAGGAGAATATGATATATAAGGAGTAATAAATTATGAAAGATGATAAGCTTGTTATTGGAGGACATGAGTTCTCCTCACGTTTTATACTCGGCTCGGGAAAGTATTCCCTCAGCCTTATCGAAGCTGCTGTAAAGTACGCAGGCGCTGAGATAATCACCCTTGCGGTTCGCCGCACAAACTCCAAGGAGCACGAGAATATCCTTGACTATATCCCAAAGAATGTAACTCTTCTGCCAAATACTTCGGGTGCAAGAAATGCCGATGAGGCTGTCCGTATCGCAAGACTCGCCCGTGAGCTCGGCTGCGGAGATTTCGTAAAAATAGAGATAATGCGCGATACAAAGTACCTCCTCCCCGATAATCAGGAGACAGTCCGCGCTACTGAGATACTTGCAAATGAAGGCTTCATTGTAATGCCATATATGTATCCCGACCTTAATACTGCCCGTGACCTTGTTAATGCAGGTGCAGCTTCTGTAATGCCTCTTGCTTCACCTATAGGCTCAAACAAGGGACTTGCTACAAAGGACTTCATACAGATACTCATTGACGAGATAGACCTGCCTATAATCGTTGACGCAGGCATCGGCAGACCTTCACAGGCTTGCGAGGCTATGGAAATGGGTGCAGCTGCTGTTATGTCAAATACAGCTCTTGCAACAGCGGGCGACCTTCCTGTAATGGCAGAAGCTTTCAAGCAGGCTATCGAAGCAGGCAGAAAGGCTTATTTAGCAGGTCTCGGACGTGTCCTCACAAGAGGAGCTTCTCCGTCTGATACACTTACAGGCTTCCTGCATGACTGAGCTGTATCTGAAAATTAACTGAAAGAAGATTTTTTAATGGATAATAATTATTTTGTAGACTCAGATAAGCTTTCTGAGGCTGCACTGAAGAAAAAACATATGCTTGAAACTGATCCGTCCTCACGTACAAATCATATGGAGTACATGGAGGGAATGGAGCGTATCAAGTCTGACATTATGGAAAAGGTAATGACTGAGATGAAGAATTATGATTATTCTCAGTATACTGCCCGTGATGTCAATGCAGCCCTCAACCATGACGTATGCTCTGTTGAGGACTTCAAGGCACTTCTTTCTCCTGCCGCAGAGCCGTTCCTTGAAAAAATGGCTGCAAAGGCAAGGCTTGAGACACAGAAGCACTTCGGCAATACGGTATATCTGTTCACTCCGCTGTATATTGCGAATTACTGCGAGAATTACTGCGTTTACTGCGGCTTCAACTGCTACAATGACATCAAGCGCATGAAGCTTAATATGGAACAGATAGAGCATGAGATGAAGGTAATTGCCGACAGCGGCATGGAGGAGATACTTATCCTCACAGGCGAAAGCCGTTCACAGAGCAGTGTTGAGTATATCGGCGAAGCCTGCAAGCTTGCACGAAAGTACTTCCGCATGGTGGGCGTCGAGGTATATCCTCTTAATACCGATGAATACAAGTATCTCCATGAATGCGGTGTTGACTACGTTACCGTATTTCAGGAGACCTATAACAGCGACCGTTATGAACAGCTTCATCTGCTTGGTCACAAGAGAATTTTCCCGTACCGTTTCGAGGCTCAGGAGAGGGCTCTTATGGGCGGCATGAGAGGTATTGCCTGCTCAGCACTTCTGGGACTTTCTGATTTCAGAAAGGACGCCCTTGCAAGTGCCCTCCACGTTTACTATTTGCAGAGAAAGTACCCACAGGCTGAGATCTCACTTTCATGTCCGAGACTTCGTCCTATCATCAATAACGACGAGATAAATCCGCTTGATGTACATGAAAAGCAGCTCTGCCAGATACTCTGTGCATATAGGATTTTCCTGCCTTTCTGCGGTATTACAGTTTCCTCACGTGAGAGCGAGACCTTCCGAAACGGTATCGTAAAAATAGCCGCTACTAAGATCTCCGCAGGTGTTTCCACAGGTATTGGTGATCACGAGAGCAAGTATACTGGAAAGGAGAGCGATTCGGCAGAGGGCGATGAGCAGTTCGAGATAAATGACTGCCGCAGCTTCGATAAGATGTATAAGGATATGTCCTCTGAGGGACTCCAGCCTGTGCTGAACGACTATCTCTATGTCTGATATGATCTGTGTAACTGCCCGTAAGCTTTGCGGCGGTGATTTCATGGAACAGCTTGCAAAGATAGCAGAAGCTGATCCAAAGTATATCATTCTTCGTGAAAAAGACCTTGATGAAGCAGAATACCGCGTACTTGCACAGAAGGCTATGGAGATATGCTCACATAGTGATACAAAGCTTGTTCTGCATTACTTCTGGAAAACGGCTATTGAGCTTGGTGCTGACAGCGTGCATCTGCCTTTGCATATACTTCGTGAGCTTTCAGCTGAGGAAAAGTGCTGTTTCAGACTTATCGGAGCTTCCTGCCATTCTGTGGAAGACGCTGTGGATGCTGAAAAGCTGGGGGCAAGCTATATTACCGCAGGTCACGTCTTTGCCACGGACTGTAAAAAGGGACTTCCACCCCGAGGGCTTGGTTTTCTTCGTGAGGTCTGTCAAAGCGTTGGTATACCTGTATATGCTATCGGCGGCATTTCGCCTGAAAACTTTTCTGAGGCGATAGAAACAGGTGCTTCGGGCGCTTGTGTTATGAGCGGCTTTATGAGAAGTTCTGATCCCAAAGCGCTTATGAATAAATTTAATAGGAAGTGAATATATGAAGTTTGATAAAAAGCAGCTTCTGCTCTATGCAGTTACGGAAAGAAGCTGTCTCCGCGGAATAAGCCTTGAAGAAGCTGTTGAGCAGGCTATTCTCGGAGGTGCTGGCTGTGTACAGCTCCGCGAAAAGAATATCAGTCAGGACAAACTTATTGCAGAAGCTAAAAAGCTGCTGGCGATCTGCCATAAATACAATGTTCCGCTTATTATCAACGATGACTATGAAGCAGCGCTGAAAAGCGGTGCAGACGGAGTACACGTAGGTATTGAAGACGCTCCTGTTGCAGATATACGTAAAAAAGCAGGTGAAAGCTTCATTATCGGAGCTACAGCAAAGACAGTTGATCAGGCAAAGCTTGCAGAAAGCTCTGGGGCTGATTATCTTGGAGTGGGAGCAGTATTCCCGTCACCTACAAAAACAAATGCTATAAGGATAACTCCGCAGCAGCTTGCTGAGATATGCGGTTCGGTAAGTCTGCCGGCTGTTGCTATCGGAGGCATAACAGCTGAAAATGTACATGAGATAAAGGGCTGCGGTCACAGCGGCATAGCAGTGGTTTCGGCTTTATTCGGAGCTGAGGACGTAAAGTCTGCTGCACAGGCGCTGTGTGCGGCTGTAAAGGAAACATTATAACAGAAAAAGCTGCGTCGGGATCAGTCCTAACGCAGCTTTTCTCATGTGTTATTTGCAGCAGATACCGAACATATCACAGAGTATCTTCCAGATGTTGCACATAATAATATCCCTCCGTATGTATTCACCCTTTCGGTGTGATCTTATTATAGCATGAGAGGGGGCATTTATTCAATGCAAAAATAATGGCAGAATCAATGGTATTAATTACGTTTTAGTTCAGTAGATAAATGGCGATTGCAAGATAGGACGCAAAGCCCAGCCATACCAGATAGGGGATATTGAGCTTTGCGGCAAGAGGAGAGATTTTTTTGAAAGAAAGTATCATGGCTCCCACAAGCAAAAACAGTATAACTGCCGTAGCAGCTGCCAAAGCAAAGGCACGGAAGCGGAAGAATATGATGCTCCATGAAAAGTTTACTGCAAGCTGGATGTAATACAGACGCAGAGCATTTGAACGGCGTATCTCGTTTTTTCTGTTGTTCCATATCATATAGGCGGATATACCCATGAGTGCATAGAGTATCGCCCATACAACAGGGAACAGCCATGCAGGAGGAGAAAGCGGAGGTCTGATGACTTCTGCGTAAAATGATGTGAAATCTCCTGCAAAAAGAGCGGATAAAGCTCCCGCAAGTTCTGCTGTGACAATAAAAATAAGCAGATCCGTTAATTTGAATTTCTTCATAGTATTACCTCTTTTGATTTGATAGTAAATACTATGTCGGACCTGCTTATAATATGTCTATTTCAGCGGATAGAGGCAGTCGTAAACTGCATAGAATTTCAGCGGTATATGCTTATCAATGTGGCATTTCCCGAAAAACCATTTTTTGTAGGTACAGTTCTTGATGATGTCCTCAAAAAAAGCGTGTACCTCAAGGTGTTCAAGAACATCAACTCCGAGACATTCCTTGAGAGAAGCAGGGGGCTCATGCGTGATTATGTAGTCAACCTTGTAATTATGCTCCTTTAGATTTGCAATACCCTCAAGTATCTCCTGATGAGTAGGCTGCTCGCGCTCCCACCAGTCGATGTTTCTGCGGAAGTCTATATCCTGACTGTGACCGCCGCCGAAAGCAAATATTTTTTTCTTTTCGATGGTGTAGACCTGCCCTCTTATGAGATGAAATATATTCTTCTCAATAAGATGGATCTTTCCGCCGTTCCATTTTTCGACGGGGTATTTTTCCAGCAGATCGTAGTTTTCGTGACAACCGTCTACAAAAGCTATCCTGAAATTTTTCTCGGCGAGCCTTTTAAGTGCGGCTTTCTCCTGTTTTGAATTATTCCAGATGAAGCCGAAATCACCTGTTATGATAAGGGTATCGCCTCGGGCTAATTTTTTCATTTCAGAGCTTTTAAAACGTGTGATGTCTCCGTGGGTGTCTCCTGTTACGTAGATCACATTAAAACCTCCGTTCTTTTGTTCTTTTATAGCAGCTTTTTATATCTGTACTGCATTTTGTGATTATTATTGTAGCATATTTTTTTATAAACGTAAAGAGGGGAAAGGAAAATTTCAGAAAATTTTAATAAAATTTCAAAAACCTCTTTTAAAACAGACAGAAATCTGATATAATATAATTCAGTATCGTTTATTGATATGAAATATAGCGAAAATTTCGCTTGATATAAAGGAGAATATATGAAGAAGCTCTTATCCTTACTTGCTGCGGTCGTAATGGTGCTTCCATTTGTAAGTTCAGCCAAAGCTGCGGCAGTGAATTTTCCGCTGAACGAGCCTATACAGAGCGAATCGGCGGTGCTTATAAATCTTGATTCAAACATGGTCATACACGAAAAGAATGCCGACGCAAAGCAGATGCCGGGGCCGCTTGTAAATATAATGACAGCTGTTGTCTGTCTTGAAAACTGCCCTGATCTTGATGAAAAGGTGACTATTGACGAGTCAATATACGAATACCTATATAATTATGAATATCCCGATGACCTGAGATTTGCAGAGATTGAAGACGGCGATGTCCTTACCATGAATGATCTTCTCTATGCGATGATGCTCACTTCTTCTGTTGAAGCCTGCGAGACTATTGCTTATAAGATAGGAAAAGGCGATACAGCTCGTTTTGTGGATATGATGAATGAAAAAGCAGCGGAGCTCGGCTTGTTCGATACTCATTTTACCAATGCAACAGGCTTGTATGATCCTAATCAGTATACCACTGCAAATGATATGACAAAGCTAACGATGTATGCTCTCGATGTTCCGATGTTTGAGACTATAGCAACGACCTTCAGCTATACTCCGTCGATACCTAACCCGGAGCACCATGAGAATCCTGAGGAATGGATATGGACTCATTCAAATGTTATGATGGATTCCGACGGTGACTACGCCTACAGCGGTACAAAGGGCATAAAGACTGCAAATCTTGATATGGCAGGCAGAAATATCATCACTATGGCAAGCCGTGACGGAAACAAGTACCTTGCAGTTCTTCTGAAGTCTCCGCTGAAATCATCGAGCGGTGATATAGCGTATTTCCATATAGTTGATGCAATGTCACTTTTTGATTGGGCATTCGAGCATTTTTTCTATCAGACTATCCTTGCTGATACAGCAGAGGTGGGAGAGCTTCCCGTTGAGCTTGCAGAGGGCAATGACTATGTTCTTGCAAAGCCTAAGGAGGAGTTTACCCGTATATGGTATGACGAGATAGATATATCGACTATAAGCCGTGACAAGGTGGAATGGTACAAAAATTCCTTACAGGCTCCTGTGGCAAAGGGAGAGCCCCTCGGCAGGGTTACTCTTGAATATTCCGGCGAGGAGCTGGGGACTGTGGAAATAGTTGCGGTAAGCAATGTTGAGCGTTCGGTATCCAAGTATAATATCTATGTTGCCAAAATGTTCCGCAAGTCAAGATGGTTCAACAGAGCGCTGATGATTTCCTTCCTGTTATGTGCGATTTATATTCTGGTCTGCATTTACGCATATGTGGTGTTCAAGAGCAAATCAAAGCCTATGAAGCCGATTTATGCAGTTCCGAAGGTAAATAAGAATGACAGACGCAGACGCCGCTCACAGGACGACGATGAAGAATAATGAAAATACCGTACAGTTAAGCTGTACGGTATTTCTTTTATAGTGTTATATATTCACTGCTGGAATAGCCGTTAATGCCGTTATAGCTTACCACATACCAGCCGTTTGTCTCGCCGTTTATCATTACGGAGGCTCCGTCTGGCATAGAGCCGATAATATTTCCCGATAACGATGGATAGCTTCGAATATTGAGATTACTTCCGTCTGTGGTAACAGTTCCCCAACGGACAGCGCCTGCATTTACAAATGGTATACCAAAGTAATCACAGAGAGAGTTTGCTATATTTTTTGCTATGGCCTCGAGATTGTTCTTCAGCCATGCTTCATCTGCGTAATTATCGTGATAGCCCAGCTCACATAGTACCGCCACCGCCTTAGTGCGCAGCACCTCTCCCAGTGAATAGGTGGGAACAGCTCTGACCTTGTCCGGGAGAGGATATATCGATTTAAGGTTATTGGCAATTATATTTGCAAGCTTTTCGCTGTAGCTGCTTTTAGGTGCAAAATAAATATCTATTCCTCTCAGCCTGCCTGCGAGGTTTTCGGGACCGGCATTTGAATGGAGAGCGAGATGAACGTCGTAGCTGCCTGCATTGGAGTCTGCGATAGCTCCCGTAACGTTTCTGACGGGATCGTTGCGGACAAAGGTTATGCCGCATGAGCGGAGATAGGGCTCCATGCGGTCAGCAAGGAGATTCATATAAAGCTCCTCATTGCCCTCAGTGGCATATTGGTTCCATTCCTGAGTGGAAGGACTTAAAAATACCTTTGGCATAAAAACATTCCTTTCAATAGATTGAGAAAGCTCTCTTTATATTTTATGCAGATGAGAGAAAAATGTTTTTAAAGCTATTGACTTTTACTGTTTAAAGTGTTATACTTTAAATGATAAAAGATACTGGAGGAGATTTTTATGAATATTCTTGTTGTCGGACTTGGTCTTATCGGCGGTTCTATCTGTAAGGCGCTGAAAAAGTACACATATCATACAGTGACAGGCTGTGACCTGAATCATGATATTGAAAATGCTGCACTGCGCGATGTAGCTCTTGATAATGTATTTGACGGAAGCTTTGAAAGCTATGACCTTATCATAATAGCACTTTTCCCGCAGGGTTCTGAGCAGTTTTTCAAAGAAAATGCTTCAAAAATAAGCAAAAAAACTCTTATAACCGATGTATGCGGCATAAAGGGAGAGTTTTCCGAAAGAATGAAGGCTATAGCCGAGGCAAACGGACTAAGATATATCGGTATCCACCCAATGGCAGGCAAGGAGTTTGGCGGATATTACAACAGTACAGCCGACCTGTTCGTAAAGGCAAATTTCATTATCGCTCCTTTTAAGGACAGTGATGAAAAGGATACAGAGCTGCTGAAAAGCTTAGCTTCCGAGATAGGCGCAGGCAAGATAGTTGTGACAAGTCCTGAAAATCACGATAAAATGATCGCATACACCTCACAGCTGGCACATATAGTTTCCAGCGCATATGTAAAGAGCCCTGAGCTTGGCTTGGAATGTGGATTCAGCGGAGGCAGCTTTCAGGATATGACACGTATCGCTACTATGAATGAAAAGATGTGGACTGACCTTTTCATGCAGAACAGGGAGAATCTTCAGTACGAGCTCGATACTCTTATCGCCAATCTTAATAAGTACAGCGAGGCGCTAAAAAGTGGGGATAAGGATAAAATGAGAGCCCTCATTGCTGAGGGCAGAGAGCTCAAGGAGGAGAATCTTCGTCACAGAGTCGGTCAGCCTAACTAAAGAATCTGATTTCAAATTCTGGCTTTGGGGCTGTTATATCCAGCTTGTTGAGATAGCTTACAGCTGACTCCGCGGGGAGCTCGAAGCTCAGCTTATAGGCGCACAGTGCCTGACGGAATACGCCGTATCTTTTGTTTACAGCTGTATTACCGTATTTTCCGTCACCGAGGATAGGAGCACCTATGTGAGCAAGGTGAGCACGTATCTGATGAGTTCGCCCCGTGTAGAGAGTTACCTCCACAAGGGATAGGGGAGCTTTTTTGGCAAGGACACGGTATCCCGTCTTAATAGGCTTAAATCCTTCACATGGCGAGTCCAGAAGCTTTACAAGGTTTCTTGACTCGTCTTTCTGATGATATGCGGTGATTATATCCTCTGACCTCGGGAGAGGAGCTGTAGTAACACAGCGGTATATCTTATGAACGTTTCCGTTTCTTATGGCTTCGTTGATGTCACGCAGAGCAGATGCAGTCTTTGCGGCTGTCACAAGTCCGCAGGTGTTCCTGTCAAGGCGGCTGCACAGGGCGGGCGCAAAAGAGCTCTCATCTTCGGGGACGTATTCTTTTTTATTATAGAGATAGTGTTTTATCCTGTCGATAAGAGTATCTGTCATGGGACTTCCGTTTGAATGTGAGTCAAGTCCGACAGGCTTATTGACGATGAGTACGTTTTCGTCTTCATAGACTATATCAAGGTCGGCAGAGCAGTTAAGAAAGCTCAGGTCATGCTGTTTTCCTCCGGCAACATCATCTTTGACGTAAACAGTGACTATATCGCCTGTACTGAGCCGTGAACCTATATCACAGCGCTTGCCGTTAATTTTTATATCTTTTTTGCGTATCAGACGATACATCATGCTCTTTGGCATATCTGGAAGAGCTTTTGTTACAAATTTATCTACTCTTTGACCACTGTCATTGTCATTTATTACAAATTTTTTCATTTTTTATCTCCTGATTATTACACAAAAGTATCTATTAGTTACAAAAACATTTCTAAAATTTCTTCAAACCATACAAAATTGTGCTTCTTTTTATATTTTTTGGACTGTAACGGTTGAAATAAATTGAGAAGTATGTTATAATTTACAAAAAGCTATGAAACAGTTATTACTTTTTTGTAACGTCAACGAAAGGGAGTTTGATCAGATATGAGGATATATAAGAGACTGCTTTCTGCACTGATGGCTTTTTCATTCATCGGTTCAAGCGCAGCATTATCCCCTTCAGAAGCTTTCGCCGAAAACAATATAAGCTGCAATATATATGATACCACAATTGATCTTGAAAGTAAAGAGGCTTCGGGCAGTATCTCACAGAATACCGCAGACAGCGGTACTGTAGAGGCTACGGATCTGACAGAAACACCGTTTAATGTTTTTGATATCTATAATGCTCATCAGACCTACGTAAAGATGCATTCGGGCGACAAGAGCCTGATGTATAAAAAGGCTGATGGCATAGATGTTTCCTATGCTCAGGGAAAGATAGACTGGAAGGCTGTAAAGGACAGCGGAATAGACTTTGCTATTATCAGAGCCGGTTTCGGCAACGCTGATAAGTATCCGTATCAGAAGGATACATGGTTCCAGTACAATATCGATGAGGCGCAGAAGGTCGGCATGGATATCGGTATCTACTGGTACAGCTATGCTTACAGTCCGGAAGAAGCACGCGAAGAAGCTATATCCTGCTATAATATCATAAAGGATTATAACTTTAAATATCCTGTTTACTTTGATATTGAGGAGGAGGGACAGAAAAAGCTTCCTATTTCAGAAATATCTGCAATTATCGACGTTTTCTGTTCTACGATAGAGTCAAAGGGGTATACCGCAGGCGTATACAGCTTCTCAAGCCTGCTTACATCAAAGGTATATCAGCAGGTGCTTGATAAATATGCTGTATGGGTCGCTCACTGGGACGTTGCAGCTCCCGGATATACAGGCAATTACGGTATGTGGCAGCACAGCGACAAGGGCAGAGTAAACGGTATTGATACAGTTGTGGATCTGGATCACTGCTATGTGAATTATCCATACCTTATATCCCCCGATACATATGAGCCTGACGGCACAGAGACCGATGCAAGCGTTCCTATCCGTCCGGTAAGTGTAAATAAGGGCGTTGCAAGCGGTATCGATGTTTCGGTATGGCAGGGCAAAATGGACTGGGATAAGGTCAAGGCAGCCGGTATCAATTATGCAATGATACGCGCCGGATATGGTAATCTTGCGGCACAGACCGATAAGTACTTTGAAGCTAATATTGAGGGTGCTGAAAAAGCAGGCATCGATTGCGGTGCATACTGGTACAGCTACGCTGAATCTCCCGAGGACGCGGTTCTTGAAGCAGAGGCCTGCTTAGAGGTCATTAAGGGACACAAGTTTGCATATCCTATATACTACTGTGTAGAGGATCAGTGCTTTGCTGCAAAGACAAACAAGGAAATTTCCGATATTATAAAGGCGTTCTGCTCAACTCTTGAGAAAAAAGGCTATTATGTAGGCGTAAAGAGCTATGCAAACTTCCTCAATTCAAGAGTGGACGAGTCTGTATTTGCTGATTACGATGTCTGGGTGGCTCATTATGGAGTTTCAAAGCCTGAGTTCAGCAAGAATTATAATATGTGGCAGTATACAAACGACGGAAAGGTCAACGGTCTCGGCGGCAGCTTTAACCTTGATTATGCTTATCTCAAGTTCCCTGAGATAATGAAAAAGAACCATTTGAACGGTTTCTGATAACAAAAGTCAATATGCATACCGCTTTGCTGCGGTATGCATATTTTATGTATTATTGATCCTGTATTATTGCGGAGATCGGTGTAAAGAGGATAATTATGGTCGAATTTATAACAGGTGCGGCAGGCTGTGGAAAAACTACAAGAATGTTCGCAAAGATACAGAAAAAATGCAGTTCGGCTGAAAAGCTCTGCATTATAGTTCCCGAGCAGTTTTCTCAGGATTTCGATAAAAAGCTCTATTTCTATCTCGGTGCTGAGAATTTCAACGAGCTGTTCTCACTGAGCTTTACAGGTCTGGCAAGACAGCTTTTTCAGCTATACGGCGATCCCTGCCGAAAAGGTGAATTTGCTGATGATATGGCAAAGATGATACTCATTTATCAGGCTGTAAATGCCGCATTGTCACGTCCCGAGTCTCTCAGCAGCTTCCGCAGACAGAGTCTGCAAAACGGCTTTGCCGAGGAGATAATGACGCTTATCCGGGATATTAAACGCTCGGGTATTACTCCGGAGGAGCTTGTACAGCGTTCACGTTCTCTTGATAAGAGGCTTATGGACAAGACAGAAGATGTGGCAGCTATCTTCCTTGAATATCAGCGCCTTATGGAGGAATACGGCTTCAAGGACGCGCTGGATAATATCCGGGAGGCTGCAAAAATTGCAAATCTTTATGAGTATTTCAAGGGAAAGACAGTATTTCTTGACGAATTTGAAAGCTTTACCGCCGATCAGTACGAAATGCTCCGTGTCATGATCTCTTCCGCGGAAAATGTTTGTATAGCCCTCAGAACAGACGATGTCAATGCAGGTGCTTACACTCTTTTTGAGACCGTAAACGACACCTACAGGAAGATAATGAATATCTGCCGCGAGACAGGCATTGAGTCCTCAATAGAAAAATGCGGTGAATGCCATAGATTCAAAACTCCAGATCTTGAATATGTCAGCAAAAGAGCTCTTGTTAATCTGAAAAACGAAGCTGATAAAGCACCAAAGCCCGAGAATGTGCATATTTTCGAGGCACGGGATATGTATGACGAGGCGGAATATGTATGTGCGGCTATCAAGCACCTTGTTTATGATGACAGGTCTCTGATGTACAAGGATATTGCTATAATCTCAAATGATATCGCAGTTTACTCCGATGTGCTCAAGGCTTCCTTCAAGAGATATGATATCCCGTATTTTCTAAGTATTGAAAAGGACGCTGCACACACCTCAGTAATGGTTTTCTTTACTTCTATGCTGGATATTCTGTCAAGCAGGCGGATACGTTCTGAGCAGGTATTCCGTTTCATAAAAAGCGGGCTTCTTGACGTTACGCTTACGGAGGTATCTCTTCTGGAGAATTACTGCTACAAATGGGACGTTGACGGGGACAGCTGGCTGGAGGAGTTCGCTGCCGAAGACGAACAGCTTGAACTGCTTGAAAATATCCGGAAAAAGACAGTCGTTCCGCTGATAAAGCTGAAAAAGAAGCTCAATAGCAGGAATACTGCAAAAAATCTGTGTGTATTGCTTTACGATCATATCGTTTACTGCAATGCTGAGAAAAATACCGCAAAGCTCATGGGGCGGCTCATAAAGCAGGACAAGGATTATGAAGCGGCTGAGCTTAAACGCTTATGGGGCTGCCTTATGGATATACTTGACAGCCTTTGTGATACTCTCGGCGATAAGGAGATAGGATTTTCTGAGCTTACGCGCATTATCCGCTCTATGATAGGACGTATAAAGTATTCCGTCCCCCCTCAGACTCTTGATGCGGTCACAGCAGCCTCTGCGAGAATGGCTCGTCTTGATTCTCCGAGAGTGGTATTCATTATGGGAGCTAATGACGGGGATTTCCCTAATCAGATAAGCGTTCACGGACTTTTCTCCGAGGCTGAGAAGTCAAAGCTATCCGAGAACGGGATAGAGCTTTCAACACCTCTTGCGGAGCTTATAGCCTCAGAGCGGCTTGTAGTTTATAAGGCTATATCGGCGGCTTCTGAAAAGCTATACATGACCTATCCGCTGTCTGACTTGTCAGGGCAGGCGAAATACCCTGCACAGATAGTTGACAGGATAATCGCTATGTTCGGCGATAATAGCATACACGTTACAAGCAGCAGCATTTCAGTGGATTACTATGCGGCGACGCTTCATTCCGCATTTTACCATTATATGCAGGAGCGCAAGAGTAATAACGCAGCAGTTGCTTCCGTTAAGGAGCTGCTTATGGGAGCTCCCGACTACAGGCGCAGGCTGTCCTATGTCATGAGCAGAGGCTATCACACTCAGAGCTTCGGCATAGACAGGGATATAATGGAAAAGCTTCAAAGCTTTGAGCCGCTGAGGCTTTCATCGTCGGGACTTGAAGAGTATAACCTATGTCACTTCAAATATTTCTGTGATAAGTGTCTGAGACTTCACCTGAATGAAAAGGTGGAGCTTGACGCGCGTATAGCAGGTGAACTGACACACAGGTGCTTTTACGGTATTCTCGGTAAGTACAGCAAGTCAGAGTTTGTAAATCTCTCCTGCGATGCCGTAAAAACCGAGATCAGCACCTGCGCTGAGAACTACCGCAGAGAGGCTCTTGCAGGTGATTTCGGCAAGGACGCAAAGTTTGATCTTATATTCAATAAGCTCACAGAGCGTATGTCTGAGGTCTTTATGTACACCCAGCAGGCACTTATGGCTTCGGATTTTGTGCCGCATAAGTTCGAGCTTGACCTCCGTGACAGCCATTCTGTGGTGCTGCCCTTCGGTGACGGCAGACAGCTCAGCTTCGGCGGTATAGTAGACAGAGCTGATGTCTGCGATATAGAGGGTGAAAAATATCTTCGCATAATCGACTACAAGAGCAGCCGCAAGGACATAACTGCGGAAACTCTTGCCTGCGGTATCAATATGCAGATGCTGCTTTATCTATTTGCTTCCACGGACAAGGGCGGGATTTATGAAGGCTATTCACCTGCCGGAGTTCTATATTCTCCTGTAAGGATATCGGAGGTACATCTTGAATCTCATAAGGTGGATTCAAAGAATACGGGAGCTGTCAGCTCTGCGCTGAAAACAAGCGGACTTGTTCTTGGTGACAGGGATATTCTTGAAGCTATGGAGAAAAATGTCCGAGGTGAATTTATCCCAGTAAAGCTTGATAAGAACGGAGTTCCCGATAAGAATTCCGCTTGTATCTCGGCTGAGGGCATGACTTTATTGAGAAACTATACCTACGGAAAGCTGAAAAGCATGGCAGAGTCACTGCTTGCAGGTGATGCCGAGGCTGTCCCTCTGCTTATGGGGAACAAGCTGCCGTGTACCTATTGTGAATATATGAATATATGCGATAATTCCGAGCTTGAACGGCAGAGGACTCCCGACGAGGGCGATATTGCCGAGGTTCAGGAAATACTTGGAAAAAAATTCAGGGGAGAGGAGGAGTAATATGGGCTGGACACAACAGCAGCAGAATGCTATCGACGCAAGAGATACGTCCCTTATCGTATCAGCAGCAGCAGGAAGCGGCAAGACAGCAGTGCTTACCGAGAGGCTTGTTCAGCTTATTGCCGATAAGGATTCTGGAGTACGTGCAGACAGAATGGTAGTTGTTACATTTACCAATGACGCCGCAGCAGAGCTGAAAAAGCGCCTTGACAGCAAGCTCCGCGCCCTTATAAATGAACGTCCTGACGACAGGCATCTTTTGAAGCAGCAGATACTTTTGCAAAGTGCAAGAATATCCACTATAAACTCATTCTGCTTCGACCTTATAAGGGATAATATCGTTGAAAACGGCATAACTTCGGGATTCAGCGTACTTGATGACACCGATAACAAGGTTCTGAGAGCACGGGCTCTTGAGGAGCTGATAAATTATTACAGTGCAAATGAGTACGGCAAAATATCCTTTATGTACGACCGTTTCTGCATAAAGGACGAAAAAAGACTCCTTGAAGTCATCGAAAGAGCCGATAATTTTCTTTCTTCTGTGGCAATGGCGGATAAGTGGCTTGAAAAAGCTGTGCAAAATTACAACACTGAATTTGAGAGTTCAGTCTATTGCCGTAAGCTCATTGAAACTCTTACCCGTCAGCTTGAATCGGCACTTAAAGCGGCTGACGATAATATGGGCATGATAAGCCGTATTTTCCCCGATATGGCGGCTGCGGCGGCAGTGAAGTCCTATGAGCAGGCTGAAAACGACTTTGATAATGTATCAGATTTGCTGGGCGTTTTCAGAAGCGGACGAATCCCCACAGCAGAGGAATGTGCGAAGGCTGAGGAGTTTGCCGACCTTGTAAGAGTGGGAAAGACTTCCCATGATAAGGCTCTGAGAGAAATATTCAAGAAAAAGCGCGATATAATAAAAAAGACCATAGCAAAGGTAGTTAGCAGCATAACGTCTGTGGATAGCGATTTTGCCGAGAGCGGTGAAGTGACGGCTGTTCTTGCGGATATGCTGAGAAAGTACCATGAGATACTATGGGAGAAAAAGTGCGAAAAAAACGCTCTCAGCTTTGATGACGGCGAGCGCCTTGCGCTTGATATACTTGCTGACGAGGACGAAAACGGCAGAGTTATACAGTCCGAAGCTGCTGAGAAGATAGCGGATTATTATGACATCATAATGATAGACGAGTATCAGGACTCAAATAACAAGCAAGACCTGATATTCAAGCTTATTTCAAAGAATTATAAGCTCGGCGAAAACGGCGAGCCTCTCTATGGCGACAATGTTTTTCTTGTAGGTGATGTAAAGCAGTCTATCTATCGTTTCAGACTTGCAAATCCGCGCAACTTTATAAATACCCTGAAAGGTGCGGATAGGTATTCCTCAGACAGTGACAGCAGGAATCAGTATATCACTCTCAACAAGAATTTCCGAAGCTCACCTCAGGTTATTGATTTCGTAAACTATGTTTTCGGGCAGATAATGAGCGAAAGCTGCGGTGATATAGATTATAACAGCGACGAAATGCTGTATTTCGGGGCAGAGCACTTTGGCGAGAGCGGCGGAAGACAGCGTGTTGCTCACATATCATTTATAAATGACGAGCCCTGCGAGGATGGCGAAGATGATATTGTCGATCAAAAGACAGACTGCGAGGCTGTTTTTACGGCTCAGAAAATAGCGGATATGCTCAAAAATGGCGTACCTGTGACCGATAAGGACGGTGTACAGCGTCCGTGCAGACCGTCGGATTTCTGTATACTCGTCAGAAACAACTCGTATATCAATGTATATGCCGATGAACTGAACAGGATAGGTGTGCCAGCCAAAGGAAATGAGGAGGCAGGATACCTTAGGTCACGTGAGATAGCTGTGCTTATAGACCTGCTGAGGGTTATCAGCAATCCCTTGCAGGATATTCCTATGGCTGCTGTTATGACCTCGCCGATGTATATGTTCAGTATATCTGACCTTGCGGTGATAAAGTCTCTTGATAAGCACAGGGCGCTTTTTGCGATAATACGCGGTCTGGCTGACGGTGAGTACGAGGAATGCACAGATATGTTTCTGCGTGAACACTGTATGGAATTCCTTGAATCTCTTGACGAGTTCAGACTCGACTCCGTGACAATGACTCTGGGGGAGCTTATCGGCGAGATATATGATACCACAGATTTTATTTCAGTTATGCAGATGTACAGTGACGGCGACCAGAAACGTGCAAATCTTCGTGCCCTTATCCAGTATGCTCAGAATTATGAGAGCTCAGCCGCCTTTGACGGTACAGGCGGACTTAACGGTTTTCTGCGCCACCTTGACAGAGTTATGGAGAACGGCGATTATTCACAGGGCAAAATATCTGCTTCTTCGGGCGAATATGTCAACGTGCTGACTCTCCACCGTTCAAAGGGGCTGGAATTTCCGTTTGTGTTCATAGCTGAGACATCGGTGAACTTTAAATTTGACTCTAAAGCTGTAATGTGCAGTGACGACGGCAGAATAGGCTATGTGCTGTATGAGCCGACTCTTTTCAGAAAGTACAGGACCTTCCAGCAGACCATGCTGGCTGCCGAGGAGGAAAGAGCCACACGAAGCGAGGAAATGCGTTTGCTTTACGTAGGGCTTACAAGAGCGCAGCAGCAGCTTTTTATTAACCTGAAATGCAGTGAAAAGGCGCTTAAACGCGTAAATGCCCTTATTGAAAGCTGTATTCTGCACAGCAACGACATAACTGAATGGGTGTCGGAGGCTAAGAGCTTTGCTGACTGGCTGTGGGCGGCTATCGTTCGCAGTACAGAGTTTGAGGACATCGCACAGCAGCTTGGTATCGATACAGGCGGGCTCGGAGCAGGCAGTGCAGCCGGTGAGCTATTTGAATACAAGATAGCGGAGACTGCTGTAACTGATGCGGAGGACATCAAAGACGAGGCGGAAGATGCTTCCGCAGATGAAATGCTTATCGCTAAGATGAAGGATATTATAGACTTTCAGTACAACAGGACTCTTTCCGAGACACCAGCAAAGCTTAGTGTGACACAGATAACAAGGAAACTGAAGGAAAATGATGACAGCTTCGATTTCAGACTGAAGCGTCCGAGATTCAAGTCAGAGGGTTCAAGTTTGACCGGTGCAGAGCGCGGAACGGCGATACACACATTCTTTCAGTACTGCGATTTTGACAGAGCAATAAATGCTCCCGAGGCTGAGATAGACAGTGTTTCTCAAAAAGGGTATATCAGCTCTGCCGAGGCTGAGTCAATAAGCGTTGAGAATGTTTCGGCGTTTTTCAAAAGCAGTCTTTTTGACAGGATAAAAAGTTCCCTGCGTTATGTGAGGGAAAAGAAATTCATGGTGGCTGTCTCACAGCTCAATATTGAGAATGAAACTCTCGACAGGCTGAAAAAGTCCGACGGCATGATAAAAGGGATAATCGACCTTATGTTTGAAGAGCCTGACGGTATAGTCATTGTGGACTACAAGTCAGACAGGGGAGTGTCACTTACAGCACTGAAAGAGCGTTACGCTATGCAGCTCAGGCTTTATAAGGCAGCAATAGAGCTGACTACAGGAAAAAAGGTCAAGGAAACTCTTCTTTATTCCTTTGAGCTGAAAGACAGTATTACAGTTGAACTTTGATGAACAGGCTCTCTGAACGGAGAGCCTGTTGTGCTGTATGTATAAGATAGAACATAGTTTTTGTCTAATTCGCAGAATATGAAAAAAAAGTTGACAAGGTAATTTTTCTGTACTATAATAGAAAATACAGAGATATATAATATTATGGTGTAGAATGAACAAAAGAAGGAAACAAATTTCGCAATGCTAAAAAAACATACAGGCACGGCGGTTTTCCTTTAATAGTTCTAATATTTTTCGGAGTCGGCAGCTCAGGCTGACTATAGGTATTTGCAGACGTACTGATTCTGCATACCTTTATGTCGGATAAAGCTGGCGTAAAAGGTGTCGCACCTTTGTATCCGGGTCACTACAGAACAGGCAGGGAAACAGCAGTGTCTTTTTTATTTTCCCTTTCGGCGGACAAGTCGGGGGAAGCAGGATCAAAGACAAATTGGCTGGAATGCTATTCTGATTATAAATAATACTCGGGCATTTGCCTGAAAAACGATAGAATAATAAAGAAAAAGAACCAAAGTATTATTTTTTGATGTAGAACAAAACAATCGGAGGATATGGTCAAAATGCAGGAGCCAAAGAGAAAAAAGCTCAAGCTCAGCAGAGTTCTGCTGGCTATGGGCGCTATTGTAATAACACTTTCGGGTGCTGATACGCTCAGAAGAAGTCTGGCAAGTCAGCAACCTTTAAATCTTACCATAAACGGCGACTTCCGTAATGCCGAAACTCAGGAGCAAGCAACCACAGGCAGCAGCCTTTCGCTGGGGACAACCGACGAGAGCACAACTGCTTTTGAGGGAGTAAAGTATCTGGGATTTTCGGAATATGAGTTATCGGAAAATGAACTTGCAGAGGGTATACTTGCAATATATACCGAGAGCGCTCCCGCAAAAGAGGATTACAGTAAGGCTATGGTAGATCTGTCGGAGGAGAAGAACGAATTCTATACCCTTGTTGACGAGAAGGTTGAACTCAACGAGGACGCGGCAGAGGCGCTTAATACCATGATGGAGGATTATGCCAACCAGACAGCTTTAGCTGATTTTATCGTATACGGAACTACCGATACATATACAGGTGAAGATTCATATTGTCCAAAGGCTTTCAGCGAGTCCAAGGCAGGATACTGCGTAGACCTCGCACTTAATGCTTATGGCTCTGTGCTGTCATACGACGGATATGATACAGAGGGCTGGATAGTTGAGAACTGCTGGAAGTATGGATTTATAGTGAGGTATCCGCAGAATAAAAAGGATAAGACAGGCAATGAATACTGTCCGTGGCATCTCAGATACGTGGGTGAGATACACGCGGCAATAATGACAAAAAAGGATATGTGCCTTGAAGAATACGTTGATTTCCTTAAACAGTACACCTTTGATGAGCCTTATACCTTTACATTCAACGATATGGGATACCAGATATACTCAGTTACCGAAAACGATGAGCAGTACAAAACGAGAGTACCGATATCGGGTAATTATGAGATTACAGGCGATAATAAGGACGCTTTTATTATCATCGCTTTAAAAAAATGATTTATATTAAGGAGCAGTTCTATGCTGCTCCTTTTTCATTTTTTTACAGAAAAATGCATATTATCCTTTGAGGTGATGAATATGCTGAAAAAACTGAGGATTTTGCCGTTCTTATTCATTATAGCAATGTTTTCGGCTCTTGTTATCGGAGCTGATGTCAAGGAGGCTCCCGAACCTGCGGCATACGTGCTGATGGAGGCTGAGACTCGCACAGTATTGAACGAAATGAACTCCAATAAGCACCTTAATGCAGGTTATCTTGCAAAGCTTATGGGGATCCTTCTTGTTGCTGAGGATATACAGGACGGAGAGTACTCCTTTGACGACGAGATCACTGCCTCAGAAAGCGTAACAAATACCAAAGGCGCAGTGATATGGCTTGAAAGCGGTGATAAAATGACTGTGGAAGAGCTGCTGAAAAGTGTTATCATCGGAAACGCAAATGACGCTATGACTGTTCTTGCTGAGAGATCATCGGGGAGCGTTGAAAGCTTTGTCATGGATATGAACGCAAAGGCTTTTGATCTTGGGCTCAGAGATACAAGGTTTGCTTCTCCGTATGGCTATTATTCGGCAGAGGAATATACTACAGCCCATGATATGGCTGTTATCTGCTGTGAACTTGCAGAATATGACTTTCTTGTTCCGATGTTCTCAACATGGCGTGATTTCGTTAAGGGTGGGAAGACAGAGCTTGTCAGTGAAAATACACTTACCCGTACTTATGACCGACATATCGGTTTCAAAGCTTGTCACTCAGACGAGGCTGGCTATTGTATTGCAGAGGGCGGACGCAATGAAAGCGGCAGTACCTTTATTTCTGTAGTTCTCGGCGCTGAGAACGAGGAGATATCTCTTGGTACTGCGAAAAGACTGGTTCGCATGGGCTTCAGCGGCTATAAGGTCACATTTACAATGTTTCCTGATGAAATGCTTGCTCCTGTAAAGGTAAAAAACGGTACCGCCTACGCTGTGGAGATTTATCTGGATCAACAGGGGAAAGCCGTCGTTCCGAGGGGCTCCGGCGAGCTTCGTACACGTGTAGTCATACCTGAATACCTGACAGCCCCCATCAGAATTGGTCAGCCAATCGGCACTGCAGCCTTTTATAATGATGATACGCTGGTATATGAAAGTGAACTGCTTGCAAAAAATGCTGTTTCTAAACTTAGCTATAGATTTATTTTATATAAGCTGCTGGATAAAATGATGGAAAAGTGAGTGTATAATTGTTATAAATATACAAATGTTGAAATTGTTACGTAAAGGACTTGAAAAAAATCCAAAAATATAGTATCATAAAGATGGTAAATTATATTTGTATGGCTTACCATACATATTGGAGGTAAATTCTAATGTCTTTAAAACTCAACACCAAATACTTGAAGGATTTCGTCAACGCTGACGAAATGGCTGGTATCAAGGCTCAGGTAGAGGCTGCTGCTCAGTCACTTCACAGTAAGTCAGGTCTCGGCAATGATTTTTTAGGCTGGGTAGAACTCCCTACAGCCTATGATAAGGAAGAATTCGCACGTATCAAGGCAGCTGCCGAGAGAATAAAGAAGAATTCTGATATCCTTATCGTTATCGGTATCGGCGGTTCATATCTCGGTGCAAGAGCAGCTATCGAGCTTCTCAAGTCGCCTCTTTATAATAACATGAAGAAGGACACACCTGATATCTACTATGTTGGAAACAGCATCAACCCTGCTTATCTCAACGAGATCATTGCTCTTTGTGACGGCAAGGACTTCTCTGTGAATGTAATCTCCAAGTCGGGTACAACTACAGAGCCTGCTCTTGCATTCAGGATCTTCAAGAAGATGGTTGAGGATAAATACGGTAAGGAAGAGGCAAAGAACCGTATATTTGCTACTACAGACAAGGCAAGAGGAACTCTCAAGAACCTCTCAGACGCTGAGGGCTATGAGACATTCGTTATCCCTGATGACGTAGGAGGTCGTTTCTCTGTTCTTACAGCTGTTGGTCTTCTTCCTATTGCAGTTGCCGGCTGTGACATTGACGCACTTATGAAGGGTGCTGCTAAGGCACAGGCTGACTTCTGCGCTGATTTCGATAGCAATGATTGCTATAAGTATGCTGCACTCAGAAATATCCTTTACAGAAAGGGCAAGTCTGTTGAAATGCTCGTTTCCTATGATCCAAGCTTCGTAATGATGTCAGAGTGGTATAAGCAGCTTTTCGGCGAGAGCGAAGGCAAGGATAATAAGGGCATTTTCCCGTCAGCAGCTGTATTCTCAACAGACCTTCACTCAATGGGACAGTATATCCAGGACGGTGCAAGAATACTCTTTGAGACTGTTGTTGATATCAAGAAGCCAAAGACTGATCTTTTCCTTGAACCCGATGCAGAGAATCTTGACGGTCTTAACTTCCTCACAAACCAGAATATGTCAGTAGTAAACAGAAAGGCTTTCGAGGGTACTGTTCTCGCTCATACAGAGGGCGGAGTTCCTAATATCATTCTTGAGCTTGATGATACTACAGAGGAAAATGTAGGCTACATGATCTATTTCTTCGAGAAGGCTTGTGCTATCTCAGGCTATGTTCTCGGTGTAAATCCTTTCAACCAGCCAGGTGTTGAAAGCTATAAGTCCAATATGTTCGCTCTTCTCGGCAAGCCCGGATATGAGGGCGCAAAGGCTGCTCTTGAAGCTAAGCTCGGCTGATAACTGCGTTTAGCTCACAATACAAAATATAATACGTCACAAATGCCGCAAGGCACGGAAGGAGTAAATTATGATTAAACTTATTACAGGAAAAAAAGGCACAGGTAAGACAAAGATACTTATCGACCAGATCAATGATGCTGTAAAGTCAACAAACGGCAACCTCGTTTGCATCGAAAAGGGCGATAATATCAGACGTTCTATCAGCTTCAGAGTTAGATGGTGCGATACAGAGAGCTTTGCTATCGAGGGTACAGATGCATTCTACGGTTTCGTAGCAGGTATGCTCGCAGGCAACTACGATATAAAGGACGTTTTCGTTGACGGTATCCTCAAGATCGTAGGCAGAGATTACGATGCTCTCGGAAATCTCTTTGAGAAGCTCGACAAGCTCACAGGTGAAGAGGCTACTATCGTATTCACAGTTTCAGCTGACGATTCTGAGCTTCCTGAGAGCGTAAAGCAGTTCATTAAGTAATTCTGCGGAAAAATTTGAAATTTTTACACTGAACTATTGACAGATAAAGTCAATTAGTGTATAATATATCTTATAGTGCTCTGAAGGATTGTTGTATGAAGATCAATTTAAAGCAGATATTCAATATTGTCGGAGAGAAAAAGGATTTCTCCTATGAGATAGCTTCTGATGAATTAGATTGTATCAAAGGATTTTCATTTGGTTCTGATGTAAGTCTCAGCGGAAAATTCTATAACAGGGCAGGTATAGTCTATCTTGACTATACTGCTGTATTCAAGCTTCTTCACACCTGTGACAGGTGCCTGAAAGAGTTTTCTAAGGATTATGACCTTTCCTTTGACCATATTGTTGTTCCTTCCGTCAGCAACGACGATAACGATGATTATATCGTAGCAGACGGCGAGAGCATTGATTTGAATGAAGTTGCACTGAATGATATTCTCCTCAGTATGCCGACTAAGGTACTTTGCAGGGAAGACTGCAAGGGGCTTTGTATGGTCTGCGGCTGTGACCTGAATGAGACTCAGTGTGATCATCTAAATTAATATGAGCCGTGAGGCTCTGTAAGGAGGTGCCACAATGGCTGTACCAAAGAGAAAAACTTCTAAGGCAAGACGCGATAAGAGACGCAGTGCTGTCTGGAAGCTCGAAGCTCCTGCAATGTCCAAGTGTGACAACTGCGGCGCATATAAGGCTCCACATAAGGTCTGCAAAAACTGCGGATTCTATAAGGGCGTTGAGGTCCTTAAGATAGACGCTGAATAATCGGCTTGATCCGATAAAAGAGAAGGAGAGGAGGAGTGGATCTTTCTCTCCTTTTTAAGTATCTGAATCATGAAAAAATATACCGCTTTGTTCACTTTATATAAAAGACTTTTCCAAAGTTTTGCAGTATGTTTTTGTGAAAATACAGTATTTGAGCGTAATATAAGGTTTATCTGACATCAAGGCAGGGGATAATATGGAAAAGAGCAGATTTAAGGTAATAAATCGTGATGTTATAAAATATATCATTATATTTTTTATGTTCTGGGGACATCTTTTCGCTTGGCTGAGTGTCGGTGATACGCCCCCCTTATGGTCTGTTTGAGGATTGTCCCTTATGGCAGAGGATATTCATTGAGCTGAGCCTGCTTACTCCGCCTGTTATGTTCTTTTTCATAGCCGATGGCTACAAGTACACACGCTCTGTAAACAAATACGCACAAAGGCTTTTTATTTTTGCCTGTATAACACAGGTTCCCTTCACTATTCTGTGGGGACCTATAATCGGCTGGTGGGGGGCAAACATTATGTTCACCCTGTTTTTCAGTCTGCTTACTCTTTGCGTGTGGGATAGTCGCTTCAGGCTCTGGCAGCGTATCGCGCTTATAGTGCTGATATGCGGAGCAACGGCTGCTCTTGTATCAGAGTGGTTCATATTCGGACCTTTAACGGTGCTTGGACTGCATATCTTCCGCGAAAGGCCGAAGGCAAGGCTTATATGGTATGCTTCGGTCTGGGGCTGCTATATGCTTATAAGCTTTATACCTTATTGCAGTGAAGGGCTTAGTCCTATTGAAGCAGAAGTATCAGCTGTGCATCTTTTTGACTTTACAGCGGCTTATGCCTTGATGACATTTTTCTACAACGGCAAAAAGGGAAGATTTCCTAAGTTTTCAAAGTGGTTTTTCTATATATTCTATCCTGCCCATTTATGGCTGGCAGTGATACTCAGACTTGTTTTGAAGTAAAGAGAGAAAGGAGAGCAATACAATGTCATTACCGATAGTTGCAGTTGTTGGACGTCCTAATGTAGGTAAGTCCACACTTTTTAACAAGCTTATCGGACAGCGGTTGTCTATCGTAGAGGATACACCGGGCGTTACACGCGATCGTATCTATTCTAAGTGCGAGTGGCGCGGCAAGGAATTCATGGTAGTCGATACAGGCGGTATCGAACCTGACAGCAGCGACGTTATCCTTGCGCAGATGAGAAGACAGTCAGAGCTCGCTATTGAAAAGGCTGACGTTATCGTATTTGTTACGGATATAAAATGCGGCGTTACCGCTGACGATTACGCAGTGGCACAAATGCTCCTTAAAAGCGGTAAGCCGATAGTTCTTGCCGTAAATAAAGTCGATAATCTCGGTGATCCTCCTCTGGAGCTCTACGAGTTTTATAATCTGGGACTTGGCGATCCATACCCGATCTCCTCAGTTCACGGTCACGGTACAGGCGATATGCTTGACAAGGTATATGAGAGCCTGCCTGACGGTGAAGAAGCTGAATACGGTGAGGATCACATCAAAGTAGCCGTCATCGGTAAGCCTAATGCAGGCAAGTCCTCGCTCATCAACAAGATCGCAGGTGAGGAGCGCGTTATAGTTTCTGATATTGCAGGAACTACCCGTGATTCTACGGATACTGTCATAAATAATGAATACGGTAATTTTGTATTCATAGATACTGCAGGTATACGCAAAAAGTCAAAGGTTACCGAAAAGGTCGAGCATTACAGCGTACTTCGAGCTTATATGGCTGTTGATCGTGCAGATGTCTGCGTTATCATGCTGGACGCAGCCGAGGGCTTTACAGAGCAGGATTCCAAGGTCGCAGGCTATGCTCATGAGCAGGGAAAAGCCTGTGTCGTAGCTGTAAACAAGTGGGACCTTATCGAAAAGGACGACAAGACCATGCAGGAGTACAGAACAAAGCTTGAAAATGACTTCAGCTTTATGTCGTATGTACCCTTTGTGTTTATTTCTGCTAAGACCGGACAGCGTATCAGTAAGCTATATGAGCTTATCAAGTACGTTTATGAGCAGAACAGCATGAGAATATCCACAGGTATGCTCAATGATGTCCTTGCATATGCTACTACAAGAGTTCAGCCACCGTCGGACAAGGGCAGAAGACTAAAGATATATTATATGACACAGCCTTCTACAAAGCCTCCGACATTTGTTACATTTGTAAACAGGGCAGACCTCTTTCATTTCTCATACAGAAGATATATTGAAAATCAAATACGCTCAACATTCGGACTTGAGGGAACTCCTGTTCGCTTTATCGTCCGTGAGCGGGGAGGAAATGATAAATAATGAAGGTGTTTTTCTCAATTATCGTCGCCGCAGGTCTTGGCTATTTCCTCGGCAGTATAAATTTCTCTATTATTGTTGTCAGAATGATGACAGGCAGAGATATCCGCGATATGGGCAGCAAAAATGCAGGTCTGACCAATACTCTCAGATGCGCAGGTAAACCCAGTGCCCTTCTTACTCTCATAGGCGACCTTCTCAAGGGAGTTATCGCTGTATTTCTTGCAAGAGGCTTCTGTCATCTGCTCCATGCAGGTATGCTGCCCGGCAATGACACTCACTATATCGGCTATGTAGCAGGATTATTTGCAATATTAGGTCATGTTTTCCCTATCTATTACGGCTTCAAGGGCGGAAAGGGCGTACTTGTCGGTGCAGCTTCGTTTTTGGCTGTTGATTACAAGGTCTTCCTTGCTCTTTTAGCTATTTTTGCTGTAATACTTGCACTCTCTAAGTACGTTTCACTTGCTTCAATTATTTCAACAGCATACTGCCCTCTGGCAACACTGCTGATGTCATGGATAGTTGACGGCTATTCCTTCGGCAGAAGCTGTCTGTATATGCTTCTGTCACTGCCAATGGCGGCAATGGTCATATTCATGCACCGTTCAAATATACAGAGACTTATTGACGGAAATGAGAATAAATTTACATTCAACACCATAGATATAGGCAAAGAATGATTTATCGTAAGGAGTGACTTCTATGGCAAAAATAGTTATACTCGGTTCGGGCGGTTTCGGTCTTGCACTGGCAATAATGGCTGAACACTGTGGCAAACACGATGTTACAGTATGGTCGAAATTCCAGTCGGAAATAGATGATATACGTTCTCACGGCGAACATCTTCAGAAGCTACCAGGAGTGCCGATCTCGGAAAGCATTGCACTCACAAGCGACATATCCTGTATCAAGGGCTGTGATATACTTGTTTTCGGTATCCCGTCTTCGTTTGTGCGCAGTGTAGCTAAGGAGGCAGCGCCCTACTGCGACCATCATATGGTCATTGTCAATACAGGCAAGGGACTTGAGGAGGACAGTCTGAAAACTCTCAGCGAGGTTATTCGTGAGGAGATAAATACGGAGAAAATGGTAGTTCTCTCAGGTCCCTCTCATGCAGAGGAGGTCGCAAGATGTGTACCTACCACTGTTGTTGCTGCTTCTGCGAATCATGATGCTGCCGAATATGTACAGCGTGAATTCGGCAACAATTTTATGAGGATATATCTCAATGACGATGTAAAGGGCTGCGAGATAGGCGGAGCATTGAAGAATATCATCGCCCTCTGCGTTGGTATCTGTGACGGTCTGGGCTACGGTGACAATACTAAGGCTGCACTCATGACCAGAGGAATTCATGAGATAGCACGTCTTGGAAAGACAGCAGGAGCTGATCCGATAACATTCAGCGGACTTACGGGTATAGGTGATCTTATCGTTACCTGCACAAGTATGCACAGCCGTAACAGGCGGGCAGGTATTCTTATCGGGCAAGGAGTATCTCCTGAGGAAGCTGTTGAGCGTGTTGGCACTGTTGAAGGCTATTTCTGCTGCAAGGCTGCATATGATCTTTCAAGACGTCTTGGAGTGGAAATGCCTATTACAGAGCAGCTCAATGAGGTGCTTTTCAACGGCGGAGATGTCAGACACGCGCTGGGCGCTCTCATGAATCGTCCGCTTATATATGAAGAAATATGATACACACTATTACGAGGTGAATTAAATTGATTAATATCTGCGATTACAGAGGTCATATCAGAAACTGGAAAGAACTTTGCAAGGAACTTAGTATTGACAGCACTCTTTCCCGTGAAGAACGCGAAAAGGCTATCATAGTCGGGGCTTATGAGAAATGGGGCAGGGAAATGGCTGACCATTTCTATGGAATGTTCGCATTTGCGCTTTATGATACAGAGAAAGATAAGTATTTCTGTCTGAGAGACCATTTCGGCACTAAGCCTTTCTATTACTATATAACAGCCGATAACAAGCTTCTTTGCGGAACAAATATCAGTAAAATAATAGGTCAGGAGGGCTTTGTCAAGGAGCTGAATGCAGATATGCTCCAGATATACATGACACTGACCTATGTTGCAGGTGAGGACACGTTCTTTAAAGGCGTAAAGAAGCTTATGCCCGGACACTGGCTGGAATTTGAGGGCGGAAAGCTTACAGTCCAGCGCTACTGGACTCCCACATTCAAGCCTGACGATAGCAAGTCGCTTGATGACTGGGCAAACGAGATACACGACACTCTGACTAATATCTTCCCAGAGGTCAAGGATGATAATGAGGTCGCTGAATCCTTCCTCTCAGGCGGTGTTGATTCATCTTATGTGCTTGCTATGAGTGATGCCAAGAGAGCTGACTCATGCGGATATGACGAGGAGAGATTCGACGAATCACGTGTTGCAGCCAAGACTGCGGAGCTGCTGAATGTTGAGCACTGTGTTGCAAATATCCAGCCAAAGGACTTCTTTGATATAGTTCCATTCGTAATGTACAATATGGAACAGCCTTTAGGCGATGCTTCTGCAATAGTATTTACTCTTGGCTGTAAGGCAACAGCCGAGCATACCAAGCTTTGCTATTCAGGCGAAGGGGCAGACGAGTTCTTCGGCGGATACAATATGTACCGCAACGCCGAGCGCTACGGTGATAATCTGAAGACCTTCTATGTCGGAAATACCAACATCATGAAGGAAGAGGAAAAGCAGAAGATACTCAAGCACTATGATCCAAATGTACTTCCCATAAATCTTGTGAAATATATCTACGACGAGACAGAGGGACTTGATCCTCTTACAAAAATGTCAGATGTGGATATTCAGATATGGCTTGAGGGAGATATATACCTCAATGTTGACAAGATGAGTACAGCCTGCGGTCTTGAGATACGTATGCCTCTCACAGACAGAAGAATATTCGATATCGCTTCACGTATGCCTTCTAAGTATAAAGTGAACGAGGAGCAGAATAAAGTCGCTTTCAGAACAGCTGCTGCAAAGGTCCTTCCCGATGAGATAGCCTTCAGAAAGAAGCTTGGATTTATCGTACCGATAAGGATTTGGCTTGCCGACGAGCGATACAATGCAGATGTACGCGCTAAGTTCAACAGCGATATGGCAGCGCAGTTCTTTGATATTGATGAGATAAATGCGATTTATAAAGATTATGTAGGAGGAAACTCCGATAACTGGCGTAAAGTATGGACTATCTATACATTCCTTGTATGGTATGAGGAGTATTTCGTAAAGAGATAATGAAAAGCCCTCTGTGAAAAATCACAGAGGGCTTCCTATGGATAATAAATGCTGAAGCAGTGAAGTTAGTTGGGCTGAATTGATGTCAGGCTAATTTTAGCTGAAGCCTTATTTTGTCCGTAACAAGAGCTATAAATTCAGAATTAGTGGGACGTCCGCGATAGTTGTCTATGGTATAGCCGAAAAAGCTGTTTATTACTTCGGTATCGCCTCTGTCCCATGCTATTTCAATAGCATGGCGGATAGCTCGTTCAACTCGTGACGAAGTGGTATCGTACTTCTGTGCAACACAAGGATAAAGAAGCTTCGTTACACATTCCATGAGCCTGCTGTCCTCTATTGCGCTGAGTATAGCTGTACGCAGATAATGATAGCCTTTTATGTGAGCGGGTACGCCAAGCTTCTGTATAACCTCAGTGACCATTATCTCTGTATCGTTACAGCTGCTTGTAAAGGGAGCAGTGCATATTGATTTGATAATGGACGGCAGACTATGTACATCATAGGGCCTTGTAAGATAGTAAGAAGCTCCGTTTTCCAGTATCTGCCGCTCGATAAAGCTGTTTTGGATGTCTGATACGACGATGAACGCCGGTATCTTTACAAGCGTTTCCTTTACACGCTCCATAAGGCGTATAGCGTCTGTATCCTGTAGTGTCAGATCGAGAATGACAGCATCAGGGGCATCATTGATTATGGAATCAAGTATCGCTCTGCTGTTTTTCTTGCGGGTAAACGCTGTAATATCGTTTTCCCTCAGCGTTGCTGCTGCTTTTACTCCGTTTGATGCTGAATCGTCACCGATCAATACTTTGATTCGTTTGTTTTCCATGATTTAGGTTTAACTCCTTTTCTTTTAATCTACAAACACATTGTACACCACATTGGTATGATTTTCAAGGGGTATTTTTAGCGTAAAATGTCGAAAATCAGGAAAAATTATGAACGATTCTTTTAATTTATTCTTATTTGACTATATAGAATGCATTTTGTTATATGAAACGCTTGGTTTTGTAATATAATAAATATATATCTCAGACTATTGACTTTTCTTTTGATTTACTGTATAATATTAAAGTACTTTGCGAGTGTGCTGGAATAGGCAGACAGGCACGTTTGAGGGGCGTGTGTCGAGAGACGTATGGGTTCAAGTCCCATTACTCGCACCAAAGTATGGACAGATGGCTGAGCTGGTCTAAGGCGCACGACTGGAACTCGTGTATACGTTAATAGCGTATCGAGGGTTCGAATCCCTCTCTGTCCGCTCTTTTAAGAAGCCTGTATTTAGCAGAAAACGCTAAATACAGGCTTTTCTGCTGTCTATGCAAATGCAGTTAAAACTGCGTGTGTGACATTGAAACTGCATGAAATCACACGAAAATGCAGGGTCAGTCACACGAAAAATCACACGAATCACACTGAAAGGCTGTTCTAATTCTATGCAAAGCTCGTCTATCTACGACGAGCTTTTGCTTATATAAATGACGAAAGGCAGTATAATGATACAAAGAAGCCAGCTCCCGTGAGGGAGCTGCAGAGTGTCGAAAAACTATAAAATAAAATGATAACAATAATAATGGGATTCCAAAGGGGTTATGGCAGATTGTCAAGTCAAGTGCAACAAAAAACTTCATAAGGAGTTTTATCACCAAGGCATTTTCTTGGGCGATTATTAATGAAAGCAACAGCACGATCTACTTCTTTCTGAGTAACAGAACTGAAATCAAAACCCTTTGG
>NZ_JAIKXF010000047.1 GCF_024684275.1 Ruminococcus sp. | reverse complement strand
CGGCTTCATGAAGAGAATGGCTACTAAGAACGGCAGAAAGGTTTTAGCTCGTAGAAGATCTAAGGGCAGAGCAAGATTAACTCACTGACGAGGCTGACCACAAAATCTTTATTTTGTGGTCTTTTTTGTTAGGACGGCTATATGCAGGTGCAATTATGCTTTATACGGAAATATTGAACGATAATAAGGACTTCCTTGCTCTTTACAAAAAGGGCAGGTATGCCGCTTCAAAATACTCGGTCATATATGTAAGACCAAACGGAAAGCCCTTTAACCGCCTCGGTATAACCGCAGGAAAAAAAGTGGGCAATGCCGTCTGCCGCAACAGAGCCAAAAGGCTTATACGCCTTGCCTATCGGAATGCTGAGGTAAATCTTCCTGTGGGCATGGATATAGTTATAGTGGCAAGAACTGCTATTTGCAGTATAAAATCAGACGAATACTGCGGCTATATGAACAAGTACGGGGTTAATGACATCAATAAGATGTTCAGAAGCTTCGATAACAAGAATAAGCGTGTATGAAATATATTGTTCTGGGGCTGATAAAATTTTACAGAAGATTCATATCTCCCCTTTTTCCCCCTAAATGCAAGTATTATCCTACTTGCAGCACTTATGCATTGAAAGCTGTTGAGCGCTTTGGTGCAATAAGGGGCTCGGCTCTTGCTGTATGGCGGATACTCCGCTGTAACCCATGGTCAATGGGCGGTATAGACCATGTCCCCGAAAAATTTACTTTCAGAGTCAGGAAGTATGATTATATCGATCCTGATTATTCGGAAGATGACAACAAAATGAATTAAGAGGGATTAATATTGAACGCACTTTATGATATTATCGGTGTGCCTTTCGGCTATCTGATGAGACTTATTTATTCGATATGCAATAACTATGCCGTGGCTATCATTCTGTTTACGGTAGTTACGAGAATACTGCTGCTGCCTGTCAATTACAAGACGCAGAAGGGCGCGGCAAGAATGCAGCTTCTTAGCCCGAAGCTGGAAAAATTAAAGAAAAGTTTCGCCAATAATCCGCAGAGATTACAGGAAGAGCAGCAGAAGCTGTATCAGCAGGAGGGCGTGAACCCTATGGGCTCTTGTCTCCCCGCATTTATCCAGATGTTCCTCCTCTTTGGCGTTATTGACGTTATTTATAAGCCTGTGACACATATCCTTGATATTTCTAAGAATATCATTGATGAAGCCTGTGGTATTGCAGGTGTTGATACCAGAAACCTCAGATGCGAGCTCATGACTATGGAGCACCTGAGAGATAACGGCGACAAGTATGTTTCTCTTGGCGAGAAATTCTTCTCAAAGGTAACTGAGTTCAACGAGAAATTCACCCTTTTCGGTGCTAATCTCGGAAAAACACCTACTATCCATCCCGATTCTTGGACTAAGGAAGCCATAATCCTTGTGACTATCCCCTTCCTTGCAGGTCTTTCTCAGCTTCTTGTATCTGTTTACAGTCAGATACATCAGAAGAAAACTAACCCGACAATGCAGCAGGCAGGCGGCGGCTGTATGTCAGTTATGATGTACGGACTTCCTCTCCTCTCTATATGGTTTGCATTTCAGGTTCCGGCAGGTATCGGCTTCTACTGGATATGGTCATCAATCTTTTCATTCGTCGTAACCTTTGCGCTTAACTGCTACTTTACTCCCGAGCGTATAAAGGTGATAAATGAAAAGGAAAAAGAAAAAGCAAGAATATACGCAGAAAAACATCCGAATAAGAAATCATTCATGCAGAAAATGCTTGAGCAGCAGGCTGCTCTCGAACAGCAGAACGGCGGTTCATCATCAGGCAAGGCAAATGGCGTTTCACGCTCAGAGCAGAATAAGGTGAACCGTGACAAGCTCAAGGAAGCAAGAAAGCGCATGGCTGAAAAATACGGCGATTCTTATGAGGACAATGATGATGAGGATTGATTCCTCAGGGAGGTATAAGTATGACTGAAATTTTCACAGCAAGATCAATCGAAGAAGCAAAAGAAATGGCAGCTAAGAAATTCGGAAAAAGTATCAGTGAGATCAAGTTTGAGATACTCGATGAAGGTAAAAAGGGACTTTTCGGCATAGGCTCAAAGGAAGCAAAGGTAAAGGCTACTGTTGCAGATGCTGCACCTGCTGCTGCTCCTAAGGCAGCTGCTGAAGCTCCAAAGGCTCCTGTAACAACTGCTCCTGCACCTAAGACTGAAGAGCCTGTAACAAAGACTGTCGCAGAGCCAAAGCCCGTTGTAACTACTGAAACAAAGGCAGAGGAAAAGGCTGCTGAGGAAAAGAAGGAAACAGCTGCTGAACCGGCTGAGAATCCTGCTGAGGCTGTAGACGACGAGGAGGCTTACTCACTTGATAACTTTACTCTTATTGAGGACGAGTCTCTTGTAAATCCAAAGGTAAAGCTTGCAAAGGACTATATCACAAGTATCCTCAGAGCTATGGACGTTGATGTTGAGTTTCAGGTATATCAGAATGAAACAGGCGCAGTTATCAATATCGAAAGCAATAATAACGGTGCTATAATCGGCAGACGCGGAGAGACTCTCGATGCTATCCAGTATCTCTGCTCTATCATCGCAAACAAGGGTGACAAGGACTACTACAGGATCACAATTGACTGTCTCGGCTACAGAAGCAAGAGAAAGGAAACTCTTGAGCAGCTTGCAGCTAAGGTGGCTAAATCTGTTCTCAGAACAGGCAGATCACAGCCCCTTGAGCCTATGAATCCATATGAGAGAAGAGTTATACACTCTGCTATCTCAAATATTGAGGGAGTTTCTTCACGCTCAGTTGGTGAAGAGCCATACAGAAAGATAATCATTTCTTCCAATAACCCCAGAAGAGGCGGCGGAAGACGCGATAATCGCCGTGACGGCGGCAGAAGAAACGACAGACGCGGCGGAGAAAGAAGAAACCGCGACAGAGAGGTAAACATGGAGCGCAGAAGCGTTGACCTCTCAACAAGCTTTGAAAAGGACTATAAGAGACCAAAGCCTGAGGACGAGATACAGGGCGGTCTCTACGGTAAGATAGAGTTATAATCGCTGGAAACAATAGTTTTATTCTGTTGTAATTTCATCGCAAAAAGTATTTTTTAGGGGACGCCTTCACTTGCAAGGCGTCCCCTCTCAAAAAACAGTCCACTGGACTGTTTTTTGATTCACCCCTTGCGAGGCGCTTGATAACTTGTGGGGCTTTGCCCCACGCCCTACCAGAGGCGCTGCCTCTGGACTCTGCCAAAGGAACACAGTCCCTTTGGAATCCCTTTCATTGGATAAAACAACTTTTTCGATAAGCTGACAACGGCATTATGCCGTTGTTTTTTTAGGAAGTGATAAAATGTCAACTATAGCTGCTGTTTCAACTCCGAATGCAATGGGAGGAATAGCTGTTATACGCATTTCTGGCGAGGACGCAATAAAGGTTGCAGAGAGGATATTCTCCCCTTACGGCGATAAAAAAGTAGCTGACATGGCAGGCTACACCTGCGCATACGGGATTGCTCATGACGGTGATGAAAAGCTGGACGATTGTATACTGACAGTGTTCCGTGCGCCTCACAGCTATACAGGCGAGGACATTGCGGAGCTCTCATGTCACGGCGGTCTTTATGTTACAAAGAGGGTGCTGCGTGCAGCTCTGGCAAATGGTGCTGTCAATGCTGAGGCGGGTGAGTTCACAAAGAGAGCTTACCTCAACGGAAAGCTTGACCTTATGAAAGCCGAGGCGGTCATGGATATAATCTCGGCAAAGGGCGAACGCGAAATGAAAATGGCAGAGAATCTTCGTGAGGGTGCTGCTTATAAAAAAGCTAAAAAGTGCTCGGATAAGCTTATGAAAATACTGGGAGACCTTGCGGCATGGGCTGATTATCCCGAGGAGGATATTCCCGAGGTCAGACCTGATGTTCTTTCTGATGAGCTCAAAGAGATAAGGGACGACCTTCACTCACTGGTGAAGAACTACGACAGCGGCAGGATACTTCGTCAGGGTGTTGCTACGGCTATTATAGGACGTCCGAACGTAGGAAAGTCAACGCTTTTCAATTGCCTCAGCGGCTGTGAGAGGAGCATCGTTACTGAGATAGCAGGTACTACTCGTGATATAATTGAGGAGTCAGTTCGGATAGGTGATATTACGCTGAGACTTTCAGACACAGCAGGAATACATGAAACTGACGATGTTATTGAGGGTATCGGAGTTGACATGGCTGAAAAAATGATAGGTTCTTCTGAATTGGTCATTGCTGTTTTTGACGGAAGTTGTCCGCTGACGGAGGACGATCAATATTTAATTAATAAAATTAATAAAAATAATACAATAGCTGTGATAAACAAAAATGACGTTGAACAAGCTATAGATGATTCTCTGCTGAAAAGTAAAATTAAACATATCGTATATTTGTCAGCTAAGGAAAATACCGGAGTAGAACAGCTTCATGATTGTATTGAGGAGATATTTAAGCTGAATGAAGCTGATTTTGGTACTGCTACTGCTGCAAATGAACGTCAGAAAAAGTGTATCGATAAAGCACTCGAAGGTATTGAAAGTGCTATTTTATCACTTGAAATTGGTGAAATGCTTGACGCTGTAAATATTCTTCTTGATGAAGCTGAGCAATCGCTGTTACAGCTTACTGGAGAAAAAGTCACGGACGCAGTTGTGGACGAAGTGTTCTCACGCTTCTGCGTCGGTAAATGAAATGTTTCATGTGAAACACAAGGAGGGAGAAAATTGACATATAAAATGGGTGAATTTGACGTTGCAGTTGTTGGCGCTGGTCATGCCGGTGTGGAGGCGGCTCTTGCTTCTGCAAGGCTTGGCTGTAAAACTGTTATGTTCACAATTTCGCTGGATCAAATTGCAAATATGCCTTGTAACCCGTCCATAGGCGGAACTGCAAAAGGTCATTTAGTACGTGAAATAGACGCTTTAGGCGGAGAAATGGGCAAAGCAGCTGATAAATGCTTTATTCAGAGCCGTATGCTGAATCGTGGAAAAGGTCCGGCAGTACATAGCCTTAGGGCACAGGAAGATCGTGTGAAGTATCATGAGTACATGAAAAATGTCTGCGAAAATCAAAAAAAACTCTATATAAAGCAGGCTGAGATTTCTGAAATAATAACTGAAGATAATAAGATCGTCGGTGTTAGAACTTCACTTGGTGCTGAATATGCTGTCAAATCTGTCATAATTGCAACAGGTACTTACCTCAAAGGAAAGATTCACATCGGAGAGGTTTCATATGAAAGCGGTCCTGATTCGGCTTTGCCGAGTAAATATTTATCAAAAAGTCTTGAAGAAAACGGAGTTGAGCTTCGCAGATTTAAGACAGGAACTCCGTGCCGTGTTAATAAAAGAAGTATTAATTTTGATATAATGGAAAGGCAAGACGGCGATGAAAAAATTGTACCTTTCTCGTTTGAAACAGAAGCGCAGGGGCTTGATAATAAAGTAAGCTGTTATATTACATATACCAACAGTAAAACTCATGAAGTGATACTCTCAAACCTTGACAGGTCACCATTGTACTCCGGAAGAATAGAGGGAGTAGGTCCAAGATACTGTCCGTCTATTGAGGACAAAATTGTAAGGTTTTCAGACAAACCAAGACATCAGCTCTTTGTTGAACCAATGGGATTATCAACAGAAGAGTACTATTTGCAGGGAATGTCGTCGTCGCTGCCAGAGGACGTGCAGCTTGCATTTCTGCGAACAATAGACGGACTGGAGGACGTAGAGATCATGCGTCCTGCATACGCAATAGAGTATGACTGCTGCAACCCAAATCAGCTGCTTCCAACCCTTGAATTCAAGAATTTAAGTGGACTTTACGGTGCAGGACAGTTCAATGGAAGTTCAGGATATGAGGAGGCTGCTGCACAGGGTATAGTTGCAGGTATAAATGCAGCATTAAAAATCAAAGAAAAAGAACCGATGATACTTGACAGAGCCAGCTCTTACATAGGTACTTTGGTTGACGATCTTGTAACAAAAGGTTGTGCGGATCCATACCGAATGATGACATCACGCAGCGAATACAGACTTATTTTACGTCAGGACAATGCTGATCAAAGACTGACTCCTATCGGTTATAAGATCGGGCTTATTCCTCCTGAACGCTATGAAAAGCTTCGTGATAAGGAGCGTTTGACTGCTCTTGAGATTGAACGATTATCTAAACTAAATGTTTCTCCTTGTGAAAGCTTAAATAATTTTCTTGCAGAAAAGGGTACTTCTCCTTTAACTACAGGCTGCAAAATGACTGATCTTATTCGTCGTCCGCAGATAAATTATAACGATCTTGCTTCTTTTGATAAAGATAGGCCTGATCTTGACTGGGAAGTATGTGAGCAGGTCGAGCTCCAGATCAAATATGAGGGATATATACAGAAACAGCTTGCTCAGATTGAACAGATGAGAAAAATGGAATCAAAGAAACTTCCTCCAGATCTGGATTATAGCCTGATTTACGGGCTTCGTCTTGAAGCTGTAGAGAAGCTTAACAAGATCAAACCGCTTTCAATCGGCCAGGCTTCCCGTATTTCCGGAGTATCTCCTGCTGATGTATCAATGCTTGCTGTATGGCTTATGCATGAGAAAGGAGAAAAAAATGCTACCTGATTATGCATTATCTTGCGAAAAATTCTTACAATGCGGTATTGAACTTTCATGTGAGGCTTATGATAAATTTGAGGTTTATGCTAAATTTCTTGTTGAATACAATGAAAAAGTGAATCTCACCGCTATAACAGAGCCTATGGAGGTGCTTTGCAAGCATTTTATTGATTCTGCAAGCTTACTAAAATATATAGATATTCCCCTTGATTCTACGCTTATTGATGTTGGAACCGGCGCAGGTTTCCCTTCTGTTCCGGTAAAGATACTTCGTCCGGATATAAAACTCACTCTTCTTGATAGTCTGAATAAAAGGATTGATTTTCTTGTTCAGCTCTGTGAAAAGCTTGATATTCAGGCAAATTTCGTTCATGGAAGAGCTGAGGACTTCTCAAAGAGTGCAGAATACCGTGAAAATTTTGATTTTTCATGTGCCCGTGCTGTAGCAAATCTCAGTACTCTGAGTGAGCTTTGTATACCATTTGTTAAGGTTGGAGGATCTTTTATTTCAATGAAGGGTCCAAACGAAGATGTTTCATGTGGAACAAATGCAATAGAAATTCTTGGGGGAAAATTAGAAAATATCTCAGATTACAGTATTTTCGATGAAAAGCGACGTATCATTACTGTTAGAAAAATATCGCAAACTCCGATAAAATATCCGAGAAATAGCGCTCAGATAAAGAAGAAAGAGCTTTAATAAAACTAAATATTGTCAAAAAAACCGCAGTTTGCTCGAAAAACTGTGGTTTTTTTGTATAGAAAATATTTCCAGAGAGTGTTATTATAAAGTAAGAATTTATTACGGAGGTCATAAAATGGCAGGTTTTTTAAATTTTACTAAAGAAAAATTGGTAAACAAAGTTGTTGAGATCAATATTGACGAAATAGTTCCAAATCCGCATCAGCCTCGAACTGATTTTAACGAGGATATAACGTCACTTGCAGAGTCTATTGCACAGAACGGTATCTTACAGCCCCTTTCAGTTCGCAGAAAGGATAATCACTATGAACTTATTGCCGGTGAGCGTAGACTGCGTGCTGCAAAAATGTGTCAGTTTACAGTTGTACCTTGTATAATACATGAGGTCAGCGATCGCCATTCGGCAGTTCTTGCCCTTGTTGAGAATATTCAGCGTCAGGATCTGTCTTTCTTTGATGAGGCTTGTGCAATAGAAAAGCTGATTACTCACTATGGTATGACGCAGGAGGACGCTGCTGCAAAGCTTGGGAGAGCTCAGAGCACTATTGCAAATAAGCTTCGACTGCTTCGACTTACGGAAAAGGAAAGAGAATTTATAACTAAATATGGGCTTACAGAAAGACACGCACGTTCCCTGCTTCGTCTTGGTAGTTCTGAGGATAGGTTGTTTATACTTGGAAAAATAATAAAAAATAATTTAAATGTTGAACGTTCTGAGAAATTAATAGATGAATTTATTGGAAGCCACCGCGATAAAGCAAGCTACAAAAAACGTTCACTTGTTTTTCAAAATGTAAAAATGTTTGTAAACACTATAAACAAGGCAGTTGAGACTATGCAGGCTGCGGGTATATCTGCTGATTCTCGAAAGATCCAGAACGAGGATTATATTGAGTATCGTGTACGCATACCAATTCAAAAGAAATAAACGTATATTGTTTCATGTGAAACATTTTTTATAAAAATTCTCGTTTCATATTTACATTATAAGAAAAAAGTGGTATAATATTATAAGTAAATCTGAAAGGAAGATAGTATGGGCAAAATAATTGCTGTTGCTAACCAGAAGGGCGGCGTTGGAAAAACTACAACCGTTATAAATATCGCTGCTTATCTTGGCTCAAGAGACTTCAAGGTCCTTTGTGTGGACGCCGATCCACAGGGCAATACGACTACAGGCTTTGGAATAAAGAAAAAGTCCGTCAGTGCATCGACCTATGATGTTATCACAGGAAAGACTCGTATTCAGGAAGCTACTGTTCAGACCGAGTTTCAGAATGTATCAATAGTTCCGGCAACTGAGGCTCTGGCTGGCTGTGAAATAGAGCTTGCTGAGTATGAGAACAGAGTCAACAGGCTGAAGATGCAGATACTGACCTGTAAAGACGACTTTGACTATATTTTTATAGACTGTCCGCCTGCTCTTGGAACAATAACTATCAATGGTCTTGTCGCCTGTGACAGTGTTATAGTACCTATGCTTGCGGAGTTCTATGCTCTTGAGGGACTTTCACAGCTTGTGAATACCATTAAAATAGTTAAAAATAATTATAATCCTGCTCTTGAGATAGAGGGCATACTTTTTACCATGTTTGACGGCAGACTTAATGTTGCAAATGATGTTGTAGCTGAGGTCGAGAAGTACTTCCCCGATAAGTTGTTCAAGACAAAGGTGCCGAGAAATGTTCGTATTTCCGAAGCTCCCAGTCACGGCAAGCCTGTGATGTACTATGATAAAGCGTCAAAGGGTTCGGAGTCCTATGAGCTCGTTTGCCATGAGATACTCGGCGAACCGCTGGAGCTTCCAAAAAAGAAAAAGATCTTCTCTTTCAAGAAAAACAGGAAAGGAAAACGTTCGTCTTGACGAATGAGGATAACATATGGCAAAAGGCGGTTTAGGCGCAGGTCTTGACTCGCTGTTCAATGATAACAGCAATGAGGTACAGGTCAAGAAAACTCTGCGCGTATCTGAAATAGAGCCAAATCGTGACCAGCCGCGTAAGGTATTCAGCGATGAGGCGATAACAGCTCTTGCGGATTCTATCCGTGAGCACGGAATGCTCCAGCCAATACTTGTCCGACCTATTAGTACGGGCGGCTATCAGATAGTAGCAGGCGAGAGAAGATGGCGCGCGGCAAGAATGGCAGGGCTGGACGAGGTTCCCGTAAATATCCGCGAGCTCTCCGATTTGGAGACCATGCAGATAGCTATTATTGAGAACCTTCAGCGTGAGAATCTCAATCCCGTTGAAGAAGCAGCAGGCTATGCTGAGCTTATAGATAAATACGGCATGACACAGGAAAAGGTCGCAAAAATGGTGGGACGCTCACGTTCTGCTGTAGCAAATGCGGTGAGACTTCTCTCACTTCCCGAAAGAGTGCTCAAAATGCTTGAAAACGGGGATATATCAGCAGGTCATGCAAGAGCACTTCTTGGATTTGAGGACGAGGAAATGCTGATTGCAACGGCTCTGAGAGCCGCTGACGGCGGACTTACAGTTCGTCAGGTAGAGAAGGCTGCACAGAAGTCAGCAGAGCACAGTGATGAAGCGGCTGTAAATGCTTCAAACAAAAAAATCGACAATTATTTCAAGGAAATGGAGCTCTCACTTAACGAGCGCCTCGGCAGAAAGGTCAAGGTTGATTACGGTAAGAACAAGGGAGCACTCATCCTTGAATTTTATGATAAAAATGACCTCGCAGCTTTAGCAGACAAGCTTGCAAAAGAGGACTAAGGAGAAGAAAAAAATGATCGACATTAAGCTTATCAGAACTAACCCGGAGATGGTAAAGGAAAACATCAAGAAGAAGTTTCAGGACGAAAAGCTGGAGCTCGTTGACAAGGTAATCGAGCTGGACAAGCAGTACAGAGAAACTAAGCTTGCCTGCGATAACCTGAGAAATACACGTAATGTAAAGAGTAAAGAGATCGGCGGTCTTATGAAGAACGGTCAGAAGGACGAGGCTGAGAAGGTAAAGGCTGAGGTCTCTGCAATGGGCAAGGAGCTCGAGGAGAAGGAGCAGCTTGAAGTTAAGCTTGAGGCTGACATTCGCGAGATTATGCTCGTTATCCCTAATATAATCGACGACAGTGTTCCGATAGGAAAGGACGACACTGAGAACGTTGAGGTCGAGAGATTCGGCGAGCCTGCTGTTCCTGCATTTGAGGTTCCTTACCACGTTGATATCATGGAGAAGCTCAACGGTATCGACATCGACAGCGCACGTAAGACAAGCGGCAACGGTTTCTACTATCTCTGCGGAGACATCGCACAGCTCCAGAGCTGTATTCTTTCTTACGCAAGAGACTTCATGATAGATAAGGGTTTCACATATTACATTCCGCCATTTATGATAAGAAGCAACGTTGTTACAGGCGTTATGAGCTTTGCAGAAATGGAAGGCATGATGTACAAGATAGAGGGCGAGGATCTCTACCTTATCGGTACTTCCGAGCATTCTATGATAGGAAAGTTCATTGATACTATAGTTCCTGAGGAGGAGCTTCCTAAGACTCTCACAAGCTATTCACCTTGCTTCCGTAAGGAGGTAGGCGCTCATGGTATCGAGGAGCGCGGTGTATACCGTATCCACCAGTTTGAGAAGCAGGAAATGGTAGTTGTATGTAAGCCTGAGGAGTCTATGGACTGGTTCCACAAGCTCTACAGCTATACAGTTGAGTTCTTCCGCACACTTGATATTCCTGTACGTACACTTGAATGCTGCTCGGGTGACCTTGCAGACCTTAAAGTTAAATCTATTGATGTTGAAGCATGGTCTCCTCGTCAGAAGAAGTACTTCGAAGTAGGAAGCTGTTCAAACCTCGGTGATGCACAGGCAAGACGTCTCGGAATCAGAGTAAAGGCTGCTGACGGAAGCAAATACTTCGCTCATACGCTCAACAATACAGTTGTTGCACCTCCGAGAATGCTCATCGCATTCCTCGAAAACAATCTTAATGAGGACGGTTCTATCCGTATTCCAAAGGCACTTCAGCCATATATGCGCAAGGACATAATCAAGGTCCCTGAGAAGAAGTAATTAGTATAATGAGCGGTACAGTTCAGCTGTACCGCTTTTTTTGTTGTAAGTTGCGTCAGCGGCGGTCGATGTGTTCATCACCCCATTTTGCCGCAGTGCAGAGGCACATCGTTACTACGCCCATACTTCCGCCGAATATACTGCCTAAAATAAAACTAAGCATGAGTTACTCCTTTGCATGAATAGCATATGACGGCAGCGGAGACACTCCGTACGCCGCTTGTTTCTGATATTATTATGCTCAGTTTATTTTTATATAATCAAATCCGTGCAGGAATATTATTTGTTTTGTGCGGCATAATAAAAGAAAAAAACTTTAAATTTGTTGCAAATGCCACTATTCAATAATGCTTATTTATGTTATACTTAATAAGTAATACGGAATATCCGTAAATAATTGAAAAGAGGTATTACCAATGAATAAAATAACCAATGACATTTACTATATCGGAGTAAACGACCATGAGCTTGACCTCTTTGAGGGACAGTACGACGTGCCCAACGGCATGGCTTATAATTCATATATCATCGTTGACGACAAGACAGCTGTATTCGATACAGTTGACTGTAATTTCACTGAACAGTGGCTCGGCAATATCGCTGAGGTCCTCGGTGACCGCAAGCCTGATTACCTTATTGTTCAGCACATGGAGCCGGACCACTCTGCAAACATAAAGAGCTTCCTTGAAAAATACCCCGAGACTGCTGTTGTAGGCAACGCTAAGACATTTACTATGATAGAAAATTTCTTTGAGGGACTTACTATTGCAAACAAGCTTGAGGTCAAGGAGGGTGATAAGCTCTCACTGGGAAAACATGAGCTTTCATTCGTGTTTGCTCCGATGGTACACTGGCCAGAGGTAATGTTCACATACGACAGTACAGACAAGGTACTCTTCTCAGCTGACGCTTTCGGAAAGTTCGGAGCTCTCGACACTGATGAGGACTGGGCTTGCGAGGCTCGCCGCTATTACTTCGGTATCGTAGGCAAGTACGGCGTACAGGTTCAGGGTGTTCTGAAAAAGGCTGCTGCACTTGATATCCAGACTATATGTCCGCTCCACGGACCTGTTCTCAACGAGAATTTAGGCTATTATCTCGGTCTTTACAACACATGGTCAAGCTATGGTATAGAGTCCGAGGGCGTATTCATCGCTTATACATCGGTTTACGGCAATACCAAGAAGGCTGCCGAGCTTCTCAAGGAAAAGCTTGAAGCAAAGGGCTGCCCTAAGGTAGCTATCGCTGACCTTGCAAGAGAGGATATGGCTGAGTCAGTTGAGGACGCATTCCGCTACGGAAAGCTTGTTATCGCTACTACAACTTATAATGCGGATATATTCCCGTTTATGAAGCACTTTATTCTCGACCTCACCGAGAGAAATTACCAGAACCGCACTATCGGTATCATCGAGAACGGAAGCTGGGCAGCTACTGCTGCTAAGGTTATAAAGTCCATGTTCGAGAAGTCAAAGAACATTACATGGACAGACACAACAGTATCAATAAAATCAGCTGTTAAGGCTGCAAATATAGAGCAGTTAGACGCTCTTGCAGATGAGCTGATGAAATAAAAAGTTCAAAGGGGGACTGAATATGAAAATTACACTCAATCCCGACAAAGAAGTTGTTGACAGAATAAAAGATGGTCTTAAAAAGAAGGACGGCTATTGCCCGTGCAGACTGCAAAAGACTCCTGAAAACAAGTGTATGTGCAAGGAGTTCCGCGACCAGATAGCAGACCCGAATTTTGAGGGCTTCTGTCACTGTATGCTCTATTACAAATCACTGGAAGACTGATTATGCTGACCATAAGCAAGGTATATAAGGACACTCCGCTTGCTCAGGAGCTCATGCAATTCGTTGAGGAATGCTCATGGCATGAGGTAAAGGAGCACATCGCTGATATGCTCAGGTCGTGGGAGTTCACAGACTGGGAGTGTATGTTTGCCGCAATTCAGGACGGAAAAATAGTTGGTATGGCTTCAATAATGAAAACGGACTATTACCCTCTGCCTGATATATACCCGTGGATATCCTGTATCTTCGTCACGGAGAGCGCAAGGGGACACCGTATCAGCGGACAGCTCATAGACTTCGCCAACGGATACGCGAGGGAGCTTGGCTTCACAAGGAGCTATATACCCACGGAATATACAGGACTTTATGAGAAGTACGGATATGAATATATCCATGACATAATCAATTACGGCGGCGGAACAGACCGCCTTTACGCAAAGGAACTTTAATAAACAGGAGGTAAAAACATGAGAGAAGTAGTTATCACAAAGGAAAATTTTCAGAGGGAAGTGCTGAACTATAAGGATACACCTGTATTGCTTGATTTCTGGGCAATGTGGTGCGCACCGTGTATGGCACTTGGTCCGATAATCGAACAGATCGCTGATAAATATGACGGCGAGGTAAAGGTCGGCAAGGTAAATGTTGACGAGCAGCCCGAGCTTGCTTCGGCATTCAGAGTTGACAGTATTCCTATGCTTGCAGTATTAAAGGACGGACAGATAGTTAATCAGGCAGTAGGACTTCGCCCTGAAGAGGACATAGTTGATATGTTCAGGAACGTTTGATGATACGATATTAAATAAAACTCAGCTCACTGACTATATATCAGTGAGCTTTGATTTTTTCGGAATAATTATTTTTTATTTTGCACGGAAATGCTCCTCATGATTGTATATATTAGTGAAGCGACGCTTCCGACGGAAAGGAGGAATACCCATGAATGATAATTCAGCGCTGTACGCATTCAATAAATTCGGCGATACTGTCCTGCGGACCGCTTTTGCCATGACGGGAAGCTACACCGAGGCAGAGGACATCACGCAGGAGGTCTTTCTGAACCTCCATGCAAGACCGCAGGATTTTGAGTCCGATGAACACATGAAAGCATGGCTGCTGAGGTCAGCCATAAACCGCTGCAAAAACCTGAGAAAAAGTGCCCGTATGATAAAAAATTCTCCCCTTGACGAGTCTCTCGAAAACACTCTCAGCTGTGAATTCACGCCGAGAGACAACGAGATAAGAGAGATGATAGCAAGGCTTCCCGAGAAGTATTCATCTGTGATATTCCTCTATTATTTCGAGGAGTACAACGTCAGAGAGATAGCAAAGCTTATTGGAAAGAATGAAAATACGGTGAGCTCGCTTTTGCAGCGCGGAAGAAAGAAACTGAAAACAGAGCTTGAAAAGGAGGGCTATATTTATGAGACCTAATGAGTATAATGAGCTTCTGAAAAAGATAAGGTGCAGTGATGATTTCCGCAAAAGTATGCAGGAAAAGCTGAGCTCAGCTCCCGATGAGATTACAGAATACGGTGAAAGCGTAAGCGGTACAGACGTCATTACAGCAAAGCACAGCTGGGGCAGATTTGCAGCCATTGCAGCAGCATTCGTGCTTGTATGCGGAGCTGTGGGCGGCGGAGCATATCACCTTGCAAATGTCAATAATACAACAAAAGAAAGTTCAGATATATCAGAAGCAGTACAATATGCTTCCATATACAGCAGGCTGAAAGCAAATAAGGAACTGTACCATGGCAGTATAATTTTTAAGGAAGATCAAAAAGTAAGATTTCGCACTGACAGTCTTGATATTGAACCATTCATAAACTACATGGATAAGTTCGATACAGATAATATGATAGATGCGGAGGATTTCGATGAGACCGGAAGAAGCATAACCATAGATTTCTACGAAAAAAAGTGCGATGAAGAGTTTGCGGCTAAGCTCGAGCAGGCAGCTGCCGACGAGACAATAAATATGATAAGCCTTTACGATGAAGCAAGCTATAATTTTACGCTTTATAATAATGGCTGTTATACAATGACAGATAATGAATACAACAGAACCACATATCATTGTTTTACCGACGGAGAAAAGGTGTTCAATGATATTCTTGAGATGTATGTTGACGATGAAATGCTTGAGCGTATCAACACAGTTTCAAAGACAGAAATGATGACAGCTCTCCAAAAAGGCTTTGACAACTATAATGACGGCAAAGCTTATTACTATCCTGCAAACTCAAACGAGCCCATAGATTGTATTGTCGGCGACCGCAGCGGCTTCAGGGACGAGCTCTGGAAGTTTGAATGGGAAAGAGCAGGTATACCGTCAGGTGATGTTGATTTCTATTATCTGGGCTTTACAATTAATGTAGACGGCTATATGCAGATATACATTGACGATATGGAGAATAATTACAAGCTGAAAAACGACAGCGATCTTGAAGCATTCAGAGCTGTTCTAAAAAAGCATCTCTCCGCAATTACTGAATTTGATAATGTTACCCTTTCAAAGCAATATGTGCTTGATATGTTTGATGATAATTACACTGACGGCAAAGCTCAGTATAGCTTTTTCAACGGACAGATCACAGAAAAAGAAGAATGCACCGTAACTAATGTCGAAGGCTTGAAAGATGAACTCTCAGACCTTGAATGGATAGTATACATTGGTGAAAGAGATGAAAATGATGCGTTCAATGATTACTACTATGACTATATTGCAGGAGTCAGAATAAGCTTAAGCGGTTATATTTATCCTCAGAGCAGAAGCAAATATAATGCTGTTATTAAACTTAAAAATGAAATTGAGCTTGAAATGTTCAGAAGTATCCTTGATAGGCATATTGAATTTAAAAATTTTGGAAGAGTTGCTTCAAGGAGAGAGGTACTTGATGCGTTTAATAAAGAGTATAACGGTGGAGAAGCCAAGTTCCGCCTTGACAGCGGACAGTTCACAGGCGATACAAAATGTATCGTAACTGATATTGAAAGCCTGAAAAATGAGCTTGCAGACCTTAAATGGGTGACCTGTAGAATTGATGAGCCGCAGATATATGAAAATTTCTATGTTGCAGGCGCTCTCATAAGCAGAAATGGCTATATATACCCACAGAGCGCAGGCACACATCAGTGCGCATATAAGCTTAAAAATGAAAGCGACGTTGAGAAGCTCTGTGAGCTTCTGGATAAGTATATAGAGATAAAGAGCGAATAAAGAACATTTGAAAGTTGCATTTTTTATTATGATATGCTATAATTAGAGAAAGTCTCCGCAGTCGGTATGGCTGCGGAGAAGTTTTTTCGGAGGTATAACAATGAAGCTCATATCATGGAACGTAAACGGCTTTCGTGCTTGTCTGCAAAAGGGCTTTGAGGACTTCTTCAAGGCTGTGGATGCTGATATATTCTGCTTACAGGAAACAAAAATGCAGCCCGATCAGGCGGACTTCAACCCCGAGGGCTACCACATATATTTTCACAGCGCTATAAAGAAGGGCTACTCGGGAACTGCCGTTTTCAGCAAGACTGAGCCCATAAGCGTGACCTATGGTATCAACGGCACTCACCTTGACGAGGGGCGTGTCATCACCTGCGAGTACGAGGATTTTTACTTCGTGTGCTGCTATGTGCCAAATGCTCAGGACGGTCTCAAGCGTATCGACTACCGCATGGAATTTGAGGACGACATGAGAGCTTATCTCTCTGACCTTGACAAGAAGAAGCCTGTTGTATACTGCGGCGACCTGAATGTTGCCCACAACGAGATAGACCTGAAAAATCCCAAGACCAACCGCGGCAATGCAGGCTTCTCCGACGAGGAGCGCGGCAAGTTCACGGAGCTTTTAGGTGCAGGCTTCACTGATACATTCAGAAAGCTCTATTCCGATACAGTAACATATTCATGGTGGTCATACCGCTTTAAAGCCCGTGAGAAGAACGCAGGCTGGCGTATAGATTATTTCGTGGTGTCTGATAGGTTTATGGAGCGAGTTAAGGATTCCGAGATACTTACCGACATCATGGGCAGCGATCACTGTCCTGTAATGCTTACCATAGAATAAATAGACGGGTACATAATGTACCCGTTTTGGCTATGGTGAAAAAAAGCCGCTTTTTTATTGCATATAATCTCATTTGTGCCTATTTCAGTTGAAATGGGACTATCTCATATGATATAATTATCATAACAAAATAGTGGAGGAGACCTATATATGAGAAAGAATGACTATGGGGATTACAAGGTCTCAGCTGCGGATATTGCTGAAAAAATGGGAGCCGGCTGGAATTACGGGAACACTCTTGAGGCAAACTTTGACGGTGTGCCCGATGAGACTGTATGGGGAAATCCAAAGGCTTCTCAGGAAATGGTCAACGCTGTTGCGGACGCTGGATTCGGCACGGTGAGAATACCCATTTCCTATCTTAACAAAATAGACGACAGCAACGGCTTCAAAATAGACACAGACTGGCTTGAGCGTATTGTCGAGGTAGTGGATTACTGCTACAACAGGGGACTATTTGTTATTATCAATATCCACGGCGACGGATACCATACGATCGACGGCAGCTGGCTTCTCTGTGACGGAAAAGACCAGAGCTTCATCAAGGAAAAATATGCGGCGGTATGGCGGCAGATAGCCGAGCGTTTTGCCGGTTACGACGAGCACCTTATTTTTGAGAACATGAATGAGGTCTTTGACGGAGTATACCACGAGCCGGTACCCGAATACTATGAGAATATCAATGACTACGCGCAGATATTCGTGGATACTGTCCGCAGTACAGGCGGCAATAATACTCACCGCTGGCTGCTGGTGGCAGGCTGGAACACTGATATAAGCTACACCTGCGGAGGCTATGGATTCAGGCTTCCCGACGATGACCTGAATACTGCAAACGAGAACAGGCTCATACTGTCCGTTCACTGCTATGACCCGTGGGAATACTGCGGTGATGACAAGAAAAAGGTATACCTATGGGGCGAAAAGGGACATGAGATAATAGAGCTCAGTCACGCCGATCCCTGCAATATGGCAGATTGGGGCGATGAGGAACACATCAAGTCTCAGTTCTCTATGCTCAAGAGAAAATACATCGACAAGGGCATACCTGTAGTTATGGGTGAATTCGGCTGTATAGACAGAACCCACAATGAGTTTCCCGACAGGATAGCCGAGAACCGCGCCTACTACGACGGCTTTGTGGCAGGTACAGCGGCGCAGAACGGCATAACGCCAGTTTACTGGGATAACGGCTACAACGGCAAGCACGGCTTCGGACTTTTTGACCGCAGGACCCTTACACAGACTCAGCCCGAGCTTATAGAGGCTATTGTCTGCGGCGTAAAGAACAAGGACCCCATGTCAGGGCGTGAAGCGCTGATACACAGATACACAGTATAAAGCAAAAAGCTCCCGATAATTCGGGAGCTTTTCCTGTTATTTATAGTTTTCCAAGCTGGTGTCGAACCAGCTCATATCCTGTTCGGGAACAGGTTCTGCCTTGTCATTGAACTTTACATCGAAGTACATTTCAACCTCATTTATATCTCCGTTTTCAAGGTACGAAATATCTAACATTGGTATTCCTGTTTCCTTGTCGATGTAGAGCAGATACTTATCTCTTTCATATTCATCATAATCCTTTTCGGGACGCTTGCCTTCAATAATATAGCAGTCTCTGCCCTCAAAGTTTATCTCGCCTGTGATATTCCATGTACTGAAATCATAGAGGTAATTGATTACTAATCCTTCTCCGTCAGGGCAAAGAGTATTCTTAATCATGTGAGAATCATAGAAGGACTCATGTCCGGAATTTAATCTGATCGCTTCAAAGCCTTTGTATTTATCGGCGTCACTGTCACGATAAAAGTAATTATTCCAGTGAGACCATTCATATTCTTTTCCGTTGGATTCATCTCCGTCAAGATCCTCTGGATTATACCAGGAATAGAGTTTTTCGCCGTCACAGTAGTCTTCGCTTTCTTTTTCATGTTCGGGATCAATATTCTTTTTAGCATATTCAGTCATGCTTGTAATGTCATCACTGCCGTTGTATCTGTCGCCGTAATATCCATAGCTGTATGATCTTGCGGCTCTGTTATCTGCATAGATAACATTGAAATGTGCAGAATAGTCTTTTACTTCAGCAGGAGAATCATCGGGAACTTTATAGAAAATTGCATATTTTGCGCTTATCTTGTCATAAAGGTCAACGCTGTTCATCATCTTGTCTACAATATCAAGCTTCTGCTGGTCAAGTTCGGGACCTGTGGGCTCTAAATCGTCAATAATCCATTTGCCGTCTCTGTTTACCACCTTCATGGACATATCGTACTTGTTAGGAATATTGGTGAATTCGTACTTTACGACAGCAGTGAATGAATCATCGGTGATGTCGTATATCTCCGCAGGCTCGTTCTTGTATTTATAGAATTTATAGGTGGAATTGATGTGATCATTGCCTTCATTGTCACAACCTAATGAAGAACAGTAGAGCTTTCCGTTATACATGGCGTAAGTACCGAAATCAGGGCACTGCTCAATATCCTGTCTGTATGTGCGGTTAGACTCATAGTTTGTAAGCTCCTCGCCTATAAGATCGGGGAACTGCTTGTCGATAAGGCTCTGTGACATAAAGGAAAGAGCCTTATCCATTACCTCATCGGTATTGCTGAATTTCATTCCTATTTCGTAGTGCTGATATTCCCAGCGACCAAGAAAAGTATAATTCGGGTAATCGAGGGGATCGCCATTACCGAGCTCATAATAGAGGTAATCAAATGACTGACCAGCTTCTTCGTCTATTCTTTGGCGCTCTTCATATATTTTATCTAAATAAGCGTCATATTCTTCCTCGGACATCTTACCAAGCTCTTCATCGTTCATATCTTCATCGGGATACTTAGGCATGATGTCGTAGTCGAAAGGCTCAAGGAAGTCCTCATATTCCTCAAGGAGACTCTCTGCGGTCTGACGGTATTCTTCAGTACGGGGATCCTCGCTGATTTCTGTAACAGCGTTTGATATATCCTCAGAGGAAGTTGCAGGAATGTCAGGAACGTCATTTTCACCGTTTTTAAGCTGTTTTGAGATATTATATCCGCCGAAGCTTCCTGCGCCTATAAGGAGCGCCAGTGAAGCCGCAATGGAAGCAGTCCTCCACTTCGGGCGCTTGTATCTTTCAACGCCGCTTACCTCTGTTTCTGTATTGAAATCTGTATTTGTGCTGTCTGTTATATTGTACTTTCTCTCGCTCATGGCATACATTCTCTCCTTTTCTTCATCAGTGAGTACGGGGAAATCCTGAGCGAGCTCGTCGATAGTTTCGTCATCGATATTAATGAAAAGATCATTGTCTTTCATATCAAGCCCTCCTTTGTGATACCTGCTTCTGTGAGCAAAATGCGGAGCTTTTGCTTTGCACGGCTGCTGCGTTTCTGCACGGCTGCCGCTGACATAGAGATGCTTTTTGCTATTTCTTTTGCGGTGCGGTTGTAGTAATACTGCTGAATGATAATAGTAGAATCGGGATCGCCAAGCTCTTTTATCTTGTCGAGAATAATTCTGGACTGCTCCTTGCGTTCGGTGTTTTCGGTAATATCATCGCTGCTTTTGAGATCATTGATAGTATTTTCATCAACATAAGCTGTCCGGCTGTTTCGGGTGCTTATCCTGCGGAAAGCGTCGATAGCCGTATTTCGCGCAACAGCTCCTATAAATCCTTTGATATTGTCGGAAAAGTCCGTATTATTATCAAGGTGCTTGTATATCTTCATAAATACGTCACTTACACATTCTTCAACGTCCTCGCGGTTTCCGCAGCTTTTAAGGACGCTTAATGAGATAGTGTAGACGTAGTTGCAGTATTTATCAAAGACCGCCCTGTGGCATTTCTGAACAGAGTCTGCCATTAGTAAGCGCAGCTCATTGTCTGTCATCAGGAAATCCTCCTTTGTTGAATGCATTCACTAATATAGACGAAAGTAATATAAAGAATCAGACATAATATTTTAGCATTTTTTTGAAAAAAATACAAGTTCCATGAGAAACAGAAAAAAATTATTGAAAAACGATAATTTTCTATTGACAAATGATATTTTGTGTGTTATACTATAGTCACAGTAAGAAAACAGAAAAGGGAGAGCGTATTTATGTGGAACAAGGATAAATCACTTTTTTTATCGCGGATACTGACTGTTACAGCAGCCTTTGCAGCTGTTTTCATAGCGTTCTTTATCCCTACTATGTCTGACTGGTACGTATACGAAATGGCTTCCGAAGCAGAGAGTATTTTATCAAGGGATACAATGTTCGTACCTATGTGCGTGACACTGTATATATGCGATATACTGGCACTTGCAGCACTGTGGAAGCTTCATGTGCTTCTCAGGAATATCAGCAGGGACGAGGTTTTCGTCGAACAGAACACAGCCTGTCTCAGGTGGATCTCATGGATCTGTATGGGCGTGGGAGCAGCCCTCATGGTGTTCGGGCTCTGGAGCTCAATATTCGCCTTTTTTGGTATGTGTGCAGTGATGTTCGGACTTATAATGAGAGTTCTAAAGAATGTATTTGAAAAGGCAGTAGAAATAAAGTCGGAAAACGACTTTACCATATAACGGAGGTGTTTTTCATGCCGATCGTAGTAAATCTTGATGTAATGATGGCAAAGCGAAAGATATCCTCTCAGGACCTTGCGGAAAAGGTGGGTATCACAACCGCGAATCTTTCAATATTGAAAACAGGCAAGGCAAAGGCAGTGCGCTTCTCGACACTGGAGAGAATATGCGACGAGCTTGACTGTCAGCCCGGAGATATACTGGAATACAAGCGAGAGTAAGCAAAGCCGGAAATAACGGATATGGGGAAGCAGAAAGAGCTTCTGCCGTACCGTGGTAAATATAATGCCTATTATGCATATATTTTTAATAAATAAAGGTGGTGCTGTTATGAAAAAGAATGAGGTTATCAAGCGTGAACTGAAGTACACATACGGCATAGATATTGCACTGTGTGTGTTCAATTTTCTCATATGCTCCGTGCTCTGTGCAGGGGGCAGCGAATGGCTAAATATCGCAGGAGTTATAGCATTTGTTACAGCAATACTTCCAATAGGCTTTAAACGGCTTTACTGCAAGGACGAGCCTACGCCAAGATCTGTGGAGATAATAATGGCGGTATACAGGATAGCGCAGGTCGGACTTATACTTTACGGTATCGACTATTTTCTCATAGCAGGAGTATGATATGAAGGTAAGCTGGAAAAGAACATTGATATGGCTTGCAGCAGCCCTTGCTCTGCTTTTTATACCATTCGGCTTTGTTTTTGGAGTCTATGCGGCAATGGTATTTATATGCTATCTGGCAGCTTCGCTGACAATCACAGTAAAAAAGGACGCAAGGCCTTATATCCCGTTTTCGATAGCGGCTGTGCTACAGGCGATATTAGTGACGATGATCTACAGCTCTGATATTAATTTTTCCGACGGCAATTCGTTTTTAGTCGCAGGAGCTTTCATGATAGTATTATTATATGTGCCGTTTCTGCTGATAATGGCTGCTGTGGTGTATTTCTGCGGCAAAGACAAGGATAAAAAAGAAGGAGGACATAACAATGAATAACAACATCTATAACGGACCGCAGGCTCAGTACATTCCTCAGCCTGTAACAGAAAAGATCAAGGAAAAGCCTGTATATTCAAAGGCAGAGGTCATTCTTTCGGTATTTGTATTTATAGCGGCTTTCTGCTTTATGAGATACGTTGTGTTCCATGCAATGGGCTTTATTACAACAGGGCTTTACATCGCTATTATTACCGCGGCAATAATCTATCTGAGAAAAAAGGAATGCAGCTTCTCACTCTTTAATAAGGTCCTTACAGGAGTGCTGTATGCGTTCACTATAGTATTCTCAATAACCGCAAATAACTTTATCAAGACTCTTGATGCACTGTTCCTTTTCGGCGCAGGAGCTTACCTTATATACTCCGTAGGTGCGGATAACAAGAACGTCGAGCGCTTTCTGCCCTTCGCACTGTGCAAGGCGATATTTGAGTATCCTTTCTCTAATTTTGAAAAGCAGGCAACTATAACCTCTGACTCTGTCTCAAAATCAAAGGCTGGCGCAAATGTAAAATACATCATTATAGGACTTCTTATAACAGTGCCGCTGACAGCTGTCGTAGCAGCTCTGCTCATGTCCGCAGATGACGGCATGGAGCGTATGCTCACGAAGATATTTGACAGGATATTCCGCGAGGAGCTCTGGAACATTATATTACAGCTCGGCTTAGCTATCCCCTGTTCACTGTATCTTTTTAGTATGTTCTATACAAACACTTACCGCAGCGGAGTAACTCCACTTGACGAAAACCGCTGCAAGCAGAGCCTTTTCAATATGCGCTTTGTAAGCAACCTCATCGTGTACACAGCGGTAACTCCCATATGCATACTCTATGTGCTGTTTTTCATCTCACAGGCAAGCTATTTTCTTTCAGCCTTCGCAGGAAATTTGCCTGATGGCTATACCTATGCCGACTATGCAAGGAAGGGCTTCTTTGAGCTTTTTGCAGTAGCTCTCATTAATCTCGGAGTAATTTGCTTTATGAGTCTGTTTTCAAAGAAAGCAGGCAGAGAAAAGACAAAAGCGCTCAAATTCTACAGCATTATCATCAGCGTATTCACAATAATACTCATATCCACAGCCATGAGCAAAATGGTGATGTATATTGACAACTATGGTCTCACAAATCTGAGAGTTTACACAAGCTGGTTTATGGTGCTTCTTGCGATAACCTTTGTAATGGTCATAATCAAGCAGTTTAAATTTGATATGCAGTTTGCAAAGCATTTTTCAATAATGTTTACTATAATGTTTGCGATCCTCTGTTTCTCACGCCCCGAGGCTATTATAGCAAGATACAATATCGAGATGTTCAAATCCGGATATCTTGACGAGCTTGACATAGACGCCATACTCGAAATGTCAGATGATGCACTCCTTGTAGCTCTTGACGAGGGAGAGGCAACTGCCGAGGAGATAAATGAGCATAAGGAAAAACTCTATCAGCGCGGAGACTTCGGCAGATACAATATACCTGCACTTATAGTGGACAGTAAGACTGAATAATGACGAAAAGGGACGCAATGCGTCCTTTTTTGTCGCTGTATATGTGTATTATTGACATAAAGCTTGTAAAAAACAAGGTAGGTATATATGCAATACAAAGAAAAATAATACGAATTGCGATTTTTTCTTGAAATATAACCCTTAGTTGATGTATAATACTATCAGAAGAGTGAAGCTGCTCCATTCAGCATTCAGGAGCAAGGAAAGCTTTATAAGGGGAATTCCAAAAGGAGAATTCAGAAAAAACATGAAATGCAGTATTATTATCCCATATTCAGCTAAGTCAGACAAAACTATCCGATTATTTGATTCACTGGAGAGACAGGATTTTGACGAGAGCGAATATGAGCTCATATTCGTGAACTGCGGCAATAATAACGAGCTTGAAAGATATATAAACGAGCATGGTGCAAAGGTCAGAACGGTCTGTCTTAAAGCACCTGACGGAAGAGCAGGTCAGGCTAAGAATATTGGCATTAAGAAGGCTGAAGGAGAGCTTGTTATCTTCCTGAGCGGAGATGAGATAGCCTCTGAGAGCTTTGTATCGGGACACTATAACGGCTATAAGCAGGCTGAAAAGCCCGTTATGCAGTTTGGTCTTACAAAGCAGGTCTTTGAGGAAAACGACAGGTTTTATTATGAGATAAAGGAGCTTATCGGAAACGGTATCCGCTACTGGCTCACAGAGCCCGAAAGATACGGTCTGGATAAGCAGAAAAACTATTACTACATCAAGGATATACGCCTTGAAATGCTTGAACCATACAGATATGACTTCGATAAAGTCAAGTATAAAATGATATTCACCAAGACCTCTAACCTTTCTGTTCCTATGGAGTGCATAAGGCGCTGGGGCGGCTTTGAAGAGAGCTACCGCGGAGAGGAAGTCGAGGACTGGGAGTTCGGCTACCGCATGATGAAGAATAACGTGGATATAGTGTATAATTCACAGGTAGCAGTGCTTCACCTCTATGAGAAAGAGAGATACGACAGCAGACGATTCAGCGACTGGAAAAGCAATCTTGACTCAATGCTGAAAAAGTATAACGACAGTTTTCTCAATAAGCTCACAGAGTTCACAAGCTATTTTGATCCTGATGGAAAATACGATACAAGCAGAAATATCTGGCTTGATACCTACAAGCACCTTGAAATGGGTGCAAGATAAAATTGCAGGCTTCATGGGCTGTGATCCGTTCCCTTCCCTGTATTCGGAGTACAGCTCATAAAAATTAATAACCCGATCCTCCTCTTTCGGGTTTATTTCTCCCTAAAACTCCGCGCAAGCGGAGTTTTTTGCATATTAGAGTTTATAATTAGCTTATTTAGAATATGAACGGGATTCCTAAGGGACGTGTTCCTTAGGCGGAGTCCAGAGGCGGCGCCTCTGGCGGGTTTGGGCAGAGCCCAAAAACCGAAGGCGCTTCGCAAGGGTGAATTTCCAAAACAGTCCAGTGGACTGTTTTGAAAAGAGGGACGCCTTGCAAGTGAAGGCGTCCCTTGATTGAAACGATGTTTTTCCATGAAACGCAAAAAAACCCTTGACTTATATGCTATACAGTAGTAAAATAATTACAGCCATAGTCTGAACAAATGAAATGTAATATCAGAAGAGGAATTGGGTATGGATTAAAGATATCTTATCTGTATTTATTCCCTGTGATTTCATGGGGCATTTCAGGTTCAGGCTGTGGTAGATATAAACAGCCTTTTTCAGATCTGAATATGATTCAGTCTGCACTGCATATAAAAAAGCCCTTTGAGATGTCTCAAAGGGCTTTGTCATTTTAGATTTAAAGGGAAAGCGTATTGTAACGTTTCTGGTGATGAAGCATTTTGCGTCAGGCACAGAGCTTATTCAAAAACTACGCCCCAGCCTGCGCTGACCTTACGGTACAAACGCATTTTTTCCTTTTTCTTCTGCATTTTCAGCAGTGAGAATGCCAGTATGATAACCAGCAGAGTAAGTACAGCACCAATAACGACGCCGACTATAAGATTTGTCTTGAACATCAGCAGTGCTAATGCTACCCAGATGATAAGAGCAGCTACAAGTATTATAGGCAGACAGAATGAAGTAAAGCTTCTGTTCTTTACCTTTATGTAGTGCTGAATGTCCCTGATGCTAAAGCACTCGTAATTACGAGCGATAAAGTTATCGGGCTGAGCCCATTTGCAGAATGCGGCAAGATTTTCAAACTTTGCCGTATAATCCTGATAATCATGGAATTTTTCATTATATCTTGTGACGCGGTAGTAGACTATTACAGCCTGTCCCTGCTGCTCGGCATCCATTACGTGGATAATGGTACCGATGTCAGCCTGACCTCTCATTGCCTTGGTCACAAGGAACTTTCGGTCTATCGCTTCATCAATATTAAGCAAATAATTCATAGCAATCCCTTTCCTTAACGCGGATTAGTATATCGACTCTGCGAATATGCGCAGAAAATGTCGTAAGGTTTGATTTTTCGGAAAAAAGTTTATCATTAGATAAAAACATTATAACATATGTGAACAAAAAAAGCAATACCTAAACCTTTATAAAAATGATATGGTAATATTGGTCAAACTCACATTTTTTTCTTAAAGTTTAAGTTAGCCTTTGCGACTTTTTTTCTGTCCTTAGCCTGCTTGAGCATATCTTCCTTGGACATTTCATCGCCGCCTGCTGCACCTGTTGAATCCGCATCATCATCGTCAAGGAAATTGCTGAGTCTCTTTTTGTAAGCACTCTCGCCGTTTGACTTTGAAGTGAGGGTAACGCTTACGCTCTGGCTCTGAGCCTGCTGATAAACGCTTCTCATATTTCCGCCGTGAACGGAAGGACCTGCATAACCCTGTCTGTAAGGAGCAGCATTCATAGGCTGCTGATACATACTGTTGGGCATACCGTTATTAAAGCCGCCCGGCTGTGGATAGCCGCCCTGCTGCGGATAACCGCCGTGTGCAGGATAGCCGCCCTGCTGTGGGTAGCCCTGCTGAGGAAAACCGCCCTGCTGCGGGTAGCCCTGCTGAGGGAAACCGCCCTGCTGCGGGTAGCCCTGCTGAGGGAAGCCGCCCTGCTGCGGGTAGCCCTGCTGCTGAGGGAAGCCGCCCGGCTGCGGATAGCCCTGCTGCTGAGGATAACCCTGCTGTCCGTAGACATTTGGGAAACCGCTTGCGCCCTGCTGCTGAGCTGCCTCAGTATTCTCATAGAGGGAATTAGCTGTGTCCTGATTATTAGTCTCTTTATTGAATGGATTAGAGTCATCAACGTCGATACCGCTTGCAAAATCAGCAGGAGCGCCTAACTCTGCTTCGTCGTAGCCGCTGAGGAAATCAGGAGCTGCATCAGCAGGAACGATAGTAGTAGCAATTACCTCCTCATCGGGAGAAAGAACTACCTTACAGCTGCTGTTGTCAACACTTGAATTTACGAGAAGAGAAAGAGCCTCTTCATCCGGCTTGAAATAGCTGTAATCATCAAGAGAAATGACGATCATCTGCTTTGCGATAACGTGCTTTGCAGTAATAATGGACATAACTGCGATCTTTTCAGCGGAAACCTCTTCAACTGTGCCCTCATTTATGGATACAGTGGATACTCCCGAATAGATTTCGTCCGAATCAGCGATTATGAGGCAGAGATTAGCGTCATAATTCACCAGCTCAGGTCTTTTTTCCTTTAGAGTTTCCGCAAAATTCTTAGCTGTGTTGTAGAATGAACCTATTTCCATAAAAAACACCACTTTTCTTAATTTATTAAACGCTGCCTAAGCGTTTAGGAAGATCAAGGCTTATGTCATACTTTTTTATTGAGCAGAGCTGCCTTACGGTCGGCTGCTGCCTGTTTATTCTCTTCGACCTTCTTTTTCAGAATGTCGAGCTTTGCGTTGAGCAGTTCCTCATTATAGATACAAGAGAGGGAAATATCGTCCTCTGTACCGAAACGGGAACGTTTAGCCAGATTATTCTTGATTACCTCCTTAAAGGTCTCAAGATTAGCGAGCTGGCTTGTTATGATAGTGTGATAATCGAGAAAATCGTACTCGCTGCCGAAGGACGTATAGAGTCCGTCGGTAGAGCCGTAAAGAGCTATAAGCTTCTTATTGGGTGCATAAAAGCTGCTGAACATACCTGCGGCATTTGAATTGCACACAGAAGCAGTAACATTGGCAGGAGCAGATTCGTTATATTCCATTGGCATAACAGCTTTACAGTCATCGAAGATAGCTACGAGGCTTCCGTCGCCGATCTGTACGCCGAATGTATAATCATCTCCTGCAACGGCGGCAACGAGAGTAGAGCCGTAGTAAGACTCAGGCAGAATAGCCTCGAATTCCTCGGGAGTAAATTTACTTTTCTCCTCATCGGTAACGGGATTTTCAGCAAGATGCTTTTCGATCTTCATATTCCAGTTAGAGATTATCTGCTTTTCGATATTTTTGATGATGAGCTTATTATTGACGGGAAGGTTTTTTTCAAAAGCATCGCGGTCTTCATAGAATCTGTCTATAGCCTCGATAGCGGCTTCGACAGCGAATTTAGAGCCCATATGGCTTCTGAAATGCTTTTTGCTTCCGTGTCCGTCAGCAACTACAGCGATAGCGTAGTGATCGCCCACCTTGAAAGCAGAGCTGTCCTGGCAAACGAGATTGGTTTTTTCATGACTTGCGCCCATGACCGAATGGCTGAAGCCGTTGAACATAATTTTTCAGTCCTCCTCAGAAGTTTTGAAATATTACCAGCCTGTATCGAAGGGCACGTCGTCTCCGTCTGTCTGGGTGCTTACCAGCTCCTGGATCTGCTGACCGAGGAGCTTCTGTTTTGCAGCGAAAACGTCCTCTTCGCCGATCTCATGACCTGTATCGTCAGAGAGAGTCATACTCTTACTTCCGATCTGTGATGATGTAACAGCGATGATCTTGATCATCTGAGCCAGCTGGCCGCCTGAATAAGCGTGAACAACTGTATCCTTAGAGCCTGTGAACTCTGCGAGGATATTATCGTTAGCCTCCTGACCGATACCGAGAGCGGCTTTAAGTCCGAATTTATACCAGCTGTTTGTCTGGAGCTCTCTGAGACCTTCCTTATAGTCATCTGACGGATAGCCGTCAGTCATGAGGAAGATAACGGGAGCGAAAGAAAGCGAGGGTGAATTGAGGAAGCTGTTTCTTGACATTCTGTGGTTGAGCTCCTTGAAGGCTGCGCCCATGCTGGTAACGCCGCTTGCACGGAGTCTTGCCCACTCAAAGTCCTCTATCGGGATAGGGTTGGAGTACATCCATCTTACCTCGGTAGAGAATGTGAGAACAGCGACCTTTACTTCTGTATCAGCTTCGCCGACTCTGCGTATCTCGGGGATAAGCTCTTCCATAACGGTATTGAGCTCGCCCATTTTCTTTCCCTTCATACTTCCTGATGTATCGATAAGGAAGAATATTACAAGGCTTTTTTTAGAAACACTTGTAGCGCTGAGGGGATCGTCGTCAAAATCGAGAATGCTGTTATCAGACTCGGGAGCTGCAGATACAGCTTCTTTTGTATCGAAATCATCCAGAGGATTAGCGTTTACCTCTGGCTCTGTAACACGTTCATTGCTCATAATTTAATACATCCTTTCAGTATTACTGCTTTAGCTAAGCAGATTATATCTGTGCCTTTACTTCGCCAAAATCGATCTCAAGCCCCTGCCAAACAGGGAATCCCTTGCCGGGAGCTATGTCATAGAACTTTCCGTCGGGCATCTTAGCCTTCCATTGTCTGTCGGAGCAATTCTTGATACCGAGAACGCCCTGCTTGAGCTTATTCTCAACAAGTTCGCCCGCAACGGCTGTAAAGTCGTCGGATTCGGGGATTATCTCACAGGTATAGAATTTATAGCCAAGATAAAGGGGTGTGCGGTAATCGCGGTTGCTGAATCCGATAGTCACGAATTCCATGCCGCACTTCGGACACTTGAATGTCTTTTCATTCTGATGAATGAACATAGAGCTGAAGTTTGTTCTTCCGCAGCCGCACTGTATGATCTCTGATCTAAGGCGTATGAACAGCTTTTGCCATTCGTTCTCGATGATACGCTTTGTAGGATCGGTGACGCCTGTTGTGAATGAACGGATAAAGGCGTCTTTGATATAATCGGGGTAGATTCTCCAGAATTTGATGATGTTATCGTGGATACCTCTTACGGGACGGTTAGAGTCGTCATCGGGATCGTACACGAAAACTGCATTCTGACCGTAGTGCTTGAGCTCTGAGGACTCTGTAAGGCAGACATCGCGGACTACCTTTTCGCCCTCCATAGGATCGCCTCTGAAGAGAAGCTTAAAGAGCACTACTGCAAGTGAATATTTATCAGTCTGGACATTAGGCTGAGCTATGCCTCTTACGACCTCAGGCGCCATATATCCCGGCTTACCGCCGATACCGAAGTTGCTTCCGTCAGGAGCGATGTTATCACAGTCGCAGACGAGAACGGCTCCTGTATTAACATTGATAAAGAAGCCTCCGTCGTTAAGGTCCTGATAGCTCTTACCTGCACGGTGGAGCTGTCTGAAAGCGTTTACGATATTGATGACGCAGGTCACCATAGCGCTGAGAGTGTTGAATTTTACAGGGCGCTTTACTCCGCGTCCTGTAAGCGGGTCGATCTCCAGCTTATAGGTATTGAGGATATCAACAAATGAGTCAAAGCCCTCGGGCTTGAGCTCCATGATATATCCGAAGGTACCGTCCTCTGCTTCCTTTGTAAGGTATTTCGGCCAGAGGAACTTATTGCTGGGCGGACCGTCATTTATATTGTTCTGAAGGTTCTTGCGGAAGGCGGCTGGCTTGCTCATCTTATTGATGTCGTACCATTTGAGCGCCCATTTCTGACCGTTGAAGCGGACAAGGTAAACGATACCCTGACCACCGCTGCCGATAACGCTGAGCACTTTGGCTTTGCCGCCGAATTCCATTTCGACCTCTTGACCTATTTCAAGCTCTATCATATGATCTCATCCTTTCTTTTATTAGTCAAGCTCATATTCTTCAGCCGAGGTCACCAGGGCGAACCTTATTCCAGTGGCTAAACAGTATTTATGAACGTATGAATTTTCTATGCAGTAAATAACAAGATTAGGGCAGTATGAGAAGGCGTTTGCATCGATGAACTTGATGCTCTCGGGTAAAAAGAGCTTTCTGAGCTTTTCACAGCCGGAGAATGCTTCTGCGCCGATACTGCTTACGCTTGGCGGTATCTCGATAACCTCAAGGCTTGTACAGAATGAGAATGTACTATCCTCGATCTCAAGTACACCGTCGGGTATTTTTACAACAACCAGATTAGAGCACTGGCTGAATGCGCCCTGCTTTATTATTCTCAGACCTTCGGGCAGGTCCAGACCTCTCAGACGCTTGCATGAGGAGAAAGCATATTCTCCGATAGCAAGGAGCGTAGATGGGAGCTGGATAGTTCTGAGCGAACCGAACTTATCGAAGCAGAAGGCTTCAAGCTTTGTATAGCCGTCGGGAATGGTGATATTTCCGCTGAGTCTGTATCTCAGAGCGTTACGCGGCATAAATACCATTTCGTTGATATCGACCGGTTTCTTTTTGACCTCTTCTGTCTTCTTATTGCCGTCATCTTCGCCTTCGGGAAGGACCTTTAGATGCGATTCGTAAGGCCAGCCAAGAAGGTATGTATAACAGGCAACAACAAACTCGGAGGCATTCTCCGAAAGAAAAAGGTCGCCGAGCATAAAGCTTTTAGCTTTCATAACAGCGATCTCGTGGTTCTTATCCTCGAGAAGGATCTTGAGCACACCCATATTGTACATATTAATAAGTAGGCGGCGTTCCTTGTCGTAATCGGGGATATGATCGCTGAGAAGACCTATGAATCTGTCTTTATTGGCAACGGCTCTGGTGCCGTCGTTTACAACGATCGACCTAAGCTCATGCTGAAACTCCATAGTATTTTCAAACCCCTCGATATTCTGCGGCACGGGAGCACCGCACTGCGGGCAGGCAGAAAGCTTAGGGTCAAGTGGTGCGTTGCATTTCTCGCATTGCATGATCTCTCCTCCTGACTTAAAAATATAGCAGCGCAAAGTTAAATATGCGTATTTATATTGTTATCACGTTTAGTATAACACTTTTCTATTTTAATGTCAAGGGAAATGAAAGTCGAAAAACAAAATTGAATTATCTTTTACAAAAACCGAGGCTTGTATTTGTGCAAATTTTTTAAGTTCATAACAGAGCGTAATATCGGGAAAAAATATTATTCTTGGAATTGGCTGAGCCAATATTTGTATACTTATTTGTTGAATAAACCCGTCGTATAAAATTGTTTAAAATGCATACAAATTTTTTGATATTTTTGTGTATCGCGCGAATGATGTTTTTACAAAATGTTGTTGAAATTCAGATAAAAATGTGTTAGAATATGTTATGGATATCAATCTATAGCCTGACAGGGGTAAAGCCGTACGCTCATAAGTTCCATGATATGAGGATGTAAATGGAATATCAAGCAGATATCCTGCGGCGGTTTCAGGTATAATTGATCAATAAGGAGGTTCAGCATATGAACAAGAAAAAAAGAAGCACGTTCAAGTCAGTTGCAGCCGGTCTACTTGCTGCTGCAATGCTCGTAACAGGCGGCTGCGGAAAGAGTCCGACGGGCCCTCCCGGTTCACAGGGAGGCGGCACAATAGCTGTTATCACTAAGCAGCAGCTCAGTTTCTGGGATGACGTAAAGAAGGGCGCTCAGGACGCCTGCGACGAATTCGGCTATGATATGGTATATACCGTTGCCGATGGTGATAACGATTACGTTACACAGATCGCTGCTATCAATGATGCTATAAACCAAAAGGCAAAGGCTATCGTAATAGCTCCTAACAGTGAAAAGGATCTTAATGAGGCTCTGACAAAGGCTGTTGACAAGGGCATCAAGGTCGTTGTCATCAACTCAGAGATCGATTCTTCAATGTACAGTATGTTGGCATCACGTATCGGTTCGTCAGAGTCTGACGGTGGTACCGTTGCTGCTAAGAATGCAATAGCTGCTTATAAGAACAAGGGCGGCGACCTTGCAAATGTTGGCAAGATCGGTATCATAGGACATACCGCAGGTACAGCAGAGAACCGTATCAACGGCTTTATAACCAGAATGACAAATAAAATTGCAGAGGCCAATGGTATCGAGGTACCTGAGGAGAATCCGTATGCAGCTCTCGCAGCAGCAGGCGGACAGGGCGGTCCTCCCGCAGGTGTTCAGGGCGGCGCTGCCGCAGGTGCTCAGACCGGTGCTGCCGCAGGTGCTCAGAGTGGTGCTCCTGCCGGCGCACAGACAGGTGCTCCTGCAGGAAACGATAATGCAGGTGCAGCTCAGGTAAATGAAGAGGACCTCACAGAGCTCGAAAAAGCTGAGCTTGTTGTTGCAAAGCACGAGGAAGAGGTAAAGGCTGAAGGCGAGCGCAAGCTGGCTCAGATCAAGAAGAACTTCGTACAGCCAGAGCGCTGTGCAAGAGTAGACGAAGCAAAGGAAGAAACAAAGAAGCTTCTTGGCACTGACGGAAACGGCTTCTCTATCCTTTTCGCAACAAATACAAACACAACACTGGGTGTTTGTGCAGCTGTTGAAGAGCTTGGCCTCACAGGCAAGATCACAATTGTTGGATATAACTCCGATGAAGAAGAGCTTGCTTACATCAGAAGAGGCGTTCTCGACGGTGTTATCCTTCAGAACCCTTACATCATCGGCTACGTTGGCGTAAGATATGCTAAGCAGCACATTAATGGAGGCGGCACAGCTCCTACACTGGATACAGGCGTTACTTATGTAAACGCAGGAAACATGAATGATGATTACATTCAGCTCCTTCTGTATCCTGATAAATATTAATGGAGGTGGATAAGTATGGCAAAAAATACATCTAAAAAGGGCACAAGCGGATATGTCTTCGCTGCTATCCTTATCGCTGTCATTTATGTAATCAATACGTTCCTCGTTGAGAATATCTACTGGAGCAACTCTGAAAACTCAAGAAGAACCTCAACGTGTATGAACTCTATTAACAGAATCAACAGCTATCTTTCAGAGCTTAACAAGAACTCACTCAGTATCGCTGCAGGCGTTGGAAACCCTATGGCTCTCATCGCTCAGACAGACGGTCTGTATGCAAATATACAGGACGCTGAGCAGCAGTTTGAGTCTCTTGAAGGCATATCTCCCGATACTATCAAGAGATACAACTACGCTAAGGCTATGATCGATACCTATAAGAAGAGGCTTGAGGCTCTCGGTACAGGCACTGTTGAGAGCGGTGATCAGAACGCAATGTCAGATGTCATGAACTTTGACCTTTACTCACTTCAGATCACAGCTTCAGAGATGCTTACATCTACTATTGATATAGTAAATATCGAGGCTTCAAAGATGAACGCAAAGAATACTGCAAAGTCATATATCCTCATGACAGTTATGATGATCGTTGCTATTCTCGCTGAATTTGCTGTATGGCTGTTCGCAAGAAGATCAAAGAAGGCAAGGATCGAGCTGGAGGAGCGAGAGATGCGACTTGCAGAGGTCGATGCAAAGCTCAAGAATACACGTCAGAAGGCAAGCGACCTTGCTGTTATGAACGTTCTTACAGGTATGAAGAACCGTTATGCTCTTGATAATGATATCAGCGACAGACTTGAATCAGGCAGATTCCAGATCGCTGTATTCGATATGGATAACTTCAGAAGCATCAACGATACCTACGGCTATGACTTCGGTGATGAGTACCTTGCAGCTGTTGCTGAGAGACTCAAGCAGGAGTTCAGCGATGTTGCTGAGATATACAACATCACAGGTAACGAGTTCTGCTTCGTATTCAATAAGAATATCTCTGAGAGCCAGGCAACAGGTATTGCACAGAATATCCAGCGTGTAATGAGCAGCCCGTATGAGGTGCTCAACCTTACGGTTCAGCTCCCATGCTCAGGCGCTGTTTACCACTACCTGCCGGGTGACTGCCTCAACGTCAACTCCGTTCTCGTTAAGCTTGATACTGCTATGAGAAACGCTAAGATGAACGGCGGTAACATGATCACTACTGTAATGAATATCTGAATTATAGTAAAACGGCGGCTGTCAGCAATGACAGCCGCTTTTTGCACCTTTCGGGTAAAAAAGATTGACATATAACCGGAAAGGTGGTAAAATATACACACACGGATTTTTTATTCTTTTCATATACTTGATATGTTTGAGTTACTATTATCGGGAAAGGCAGGTGTTAAGAGTGAAAAAGTTCGCAGTGTACAGATCGGCTACTGGAAAATACTGCTATCAGTATGCTGATACTTTAGAAGCTCTTGAAGGCACAGGCTTTGAGGAAATAATAACCGAGGAACAGCTCCCCGTAGTATTCGACGGCAGAGGCGGTTATTTCAGGTTCCGTGAAAATGATCCCCATTTCCTGCAAGTGGTCGAAACAGACAAAGAATCTCCGCTGGAGCTTGAGGATATGTTTGCCAAGAATTCCCCGGATTTCAAGCTGGGCTGGATCTCTCCCGAGGGCGATACCTACTCCTGCGCATTTACGAATCACGCAAAATGTGCCAAGATGATAGCTCAGAAATTCTACCCCGATATGAGATTCCCCGAGACTGCTCTTGACAAAAAGGGCTGGCTACAGGTAATAGACTCATGGAACGGCAAGGAGCGCCAGCATGGACAGTTCGTCTTTACAGACCGCGGCATTATAACCCGTAAACAGGCGGATAAGCTCTTTGATCTGGGTTTATATTATAATGAAGAGGTCCAGAAAATACTGGGAGAAGAAGATTGAAACCGAAGGCAAAAAATTAGTTGACATATATTGGGCGGTTTACATAAAACCGCCCTCTTTTTTGTGCAGTTTTTTTATTGACTATATTGTCTTTTTGGTGTATAATATTACTATATCATACTCGATAAGTGCGCGGACTTAGGTTTCGGTCGGGTGGTTCAAGGAGGATATTGATATGGCAGAAACAAGATTTATAAAAACAGTCACCTTCGGTGGATATGAAAAAGAATCTGTTATACGACGCATGGAGTACCTCAACGAGCAGGTGCATGACCTAAGAAACGAATTAAGAGAAACAAAGCTTCTGCTTGAAGCGTATAAAAAAGGAACAGATGCAGAAAAAGCACTTGAAACTGTGCTTTCAGAGGAGCGCGCAAAGCTCACTCAGGTGCAGGTCCAGAATAATACCCTTAACTTGAAGCTAAAGGCTACAGACGACGAGAATGAAAAATATGTTCAGCAGGTAAAAGACCTCAACGATGAGATAGCAGGTCTGAAGGATCAGCTCAAGGCTACCGAATCAAAGTGCGCAGCTCTTATGGCTCAGGACGAGGCAATGGCGCTGAGCAATGTTTTCATTGAGGCGCAGAAATCCTCCTCTATGCTGGAGGGCGCTGCAAAGGCTAAGGCTGCGGAAATAGAGTTCCAGACTAAAAAACTGGCTGAGAATATCGTTTCGGACGCAAATGTTGAGGCTCAGCAGATAATCTTTGAGGCAGAGAGAACTGCTGCCGAGACTATCGCAGAGGCTCAGACCAAAGCCGAGCAGATGAGCGCGGCTTCAAATAATCTCAGAGCTTCTGTGCTTGAGGACGTAAATACACTTAAAATACATATGGGCAAGGTAAGAGATGCCCTTGAAGGCTTCCGCAATATGGGCATAACAAAGCTTGTAGAGGCTGATGAATGTCTAAACAAGACTGAGGAGTCTCTGAAGCAGGGCGGAGTTCCCGTATTCAAGATACCTGAGGCTGTACAGCCCGATATACCCGAAAGACCTATGAGTCTTTCCGAAAAGATACACGACGACGAGGATAAGCGCAAAAAGCAGGAAGAGCTGGATAAGCTCAAGCATATGGCTGAATCGATCGGAAGCAAAAAGGACGAAAAGAATGACAAGGGCGATAAGTCGCCTTCAGATGATGCCGCAGAGCAGAAAGCCGATAATCAGCAGAACGGCGAGAAAAAGAGCGGCAAGCTTGACCTTGCGGCTTTGGCTGCAAAGGCAAATTCTCTGAAGAATAAGTAAAGCAGTTTGATTTTTAATGTCATAAGGAGTTTATATAATTATGAGTGAACTGATCATTGTAAAACCAGAAAAGTGCGTCGGCTGTAATGCCTGCGTAAGAGAATGTCCCGCTCCTGAGGCTAATATTGTAAAGCAGCTTGAGGACGGACGCTTCATAACTATGGTAAATCATGACAAGTGTATCGGCTGCGGCGAGTGCGTAAAGAAGTGTACTCACGGCGCAAGAGACTATATTGACGATACAGATGACTGTATCTCCGATATTATCAAGGAAAAGCTTATAATCATGGCTTCTCCTGCTATAAAGACAGTTCTGCCTACCAAGTGGAAGGGCGTTCTTGACTGGTTCAAGAAACAGGGCTGTACAATATTTGACGTATCATTCGGTGCTGATATCTGCACATGGGCTCATATAAGGACAATGGAGCAGGATAAGATAGGCAATATCGTTACTCAGCAATGTCCTGCTATCGTAAAGTACATAGAGAGGTACCAGCCTAAGCTTCTTCAGAACCTTTCACCTATCCACAGCCCCGTTGCGTGCAGTGCTATATACATAAAGAAGTACCTGAGAAGAAATAATCCTATCGCTCTTATCTCTCCGTGTATCGCAGAGAAGTATGAGTCACAGGATACAGAGCTCTTTGAGTACAACGTTACTATAAAGAAGCTCCTTGAATATTTTGACAGAAACGATATCAATATCCCGATAGACACCTCAGAGGACTATGAGTATAAGTTCGACGAGCCGCAGGGTCAGATGGGCGCTATCTATTCGCGTCCCGGCGGACTGAGAGACAATATGTGGCTCCACGATCCTGAGCTCAATATCACAAACTCAGAAGGCGTACACAAGGTTTATTCCGAGATCGAGATGTACAGCAGAATGCCTGAGTCAAACCACCCGAGGATATTCGATGTTCTCTCATGTGAGTTCGGCTGTAATATCGGACCTGCTTCGGGCACAAAGCAGACAGTTTTCGATGCTATGACAACTATGAGAGCTGTAGAAAACGAGGCTAAGAGCCGCCGCAAGTCAGGCGGTATCATGGGACGAGGCGACGACAAGCTCTTCAAGAGATTTGATGACGAGCTCCGTGTGGCTGACTTCCTGAGAAACTACAAGCCATCTATGCCCTCCCCTATCCCGAATATCAATCAGCTTCAGCCCATATTCGAGAAAATGGGTATGCATACCGATGAGGAGCGTTCTTACGACTGTCATGCCTGCGGCTATGACACCTGCCGTGATATGGCTATCGCTATATACAGAGGTCTCAATACTCCCGATAACTGTATCGTTCATGCAAAGTCGGTACTCCTTGCAAGACACTCTGTACTGAACAGACAGAATGAGAAGCTTGCTGAGATTACAGAGGAAGTTCTCGCACTTTCTGACAAGCTCAAGGAGAATGTTGCAAATATCACCGATAATATGGAGAATATCGGCGAATCCACATCAGCTACCAGTGAGAGAGCTGCTGTAGTTAAGGACCTTCTTGAGAATGTTGTTACCTTCTGTAACGATAACTCAACTATGGATGCAGACAGTGTATCACAGCTCACATCTATCCTTGAGACTACCATTGATGCATTCAGCGCTCTTGATGATAATGTTACCATCACAAATGAGAGCTCAGAGACTATCAATAATTCTATCAACGACATTATCGCACTTGTTGGAGATATCAATGAAGTCCTTGTAAAGGCTGGTCAGGGCAAGACCGAAAAGCTTGAAGACCTTGATAAGCTTGCTGAGGAGCAGGATAAAAAGGGCGAGTAAGCAGACAAGCAGCATAATAATACAAGCGCCGATATTTCCGCGGAAATATCGGCGCATTCTTTTTTCTGATCTCAAGAGGTTTAGCTGTCAAGCGCACATAATTTTTTCTCATTTGGTATTGCAATTTGTACATTTTAATGTTAAAATGTTTTCAGAGCATCTCTAAAGACTATTTGGTTAAGGAAAAAACAGATAGGTGCGGCAGAGGCAAGGAAAGCTCCTGAAGGTGTGCTGACGCACTCCGAGGGAGTTTGACGCAGCATATGCTGTGCATAGCTGTTTTTTCTCAAAAGTGGTTTTTAGAGATGCTCTTAGGTATGTTATGAACCGTTTCATGGTAAAGGAGTTGATTTTTTGTTAAGGACAGCAAATACAGAAAACGGACAGGTCCGAGGTCTGCCCGCAGCCGATCCGCGTATAACCGTGTTCAAGGGCATACCCTTTGCAGCTCCGCCTGTGGGTGAGAACCGCTGGAGAGCTCCTCAGCCTGCCGAAAACTGGAATGGTGTCCGCGACTGCTTTGAATTCGCGCCTATATCCGTTCAGGATACCCCGGGCATAGGTGATGATATATACTGCCGTGAATGGCACGTCGATCCTGATATACCCATGAGCGAGGACTGCCTCTACCTTAATATATGGACGAATGCCAAGTCCGCAGATGAGCGCAGACCTGTGCTTGTATGGTTCTTTGGCGGCGCTTTTCAGTGGGGCTATACCGCTGAGATGGAATTTGACGGTGAACGCCTTGCAAGGAGAGGTATCGTCGTAGTAACTGTGAATTACCGTCTGGGTGCGCTGGGATTTCTCTGTCACCCGCAGCTGATAAGTGAGCAGCCCGATGCGCCTTGTAATTTTGGCTGTCTCGACCAGCAGGCAGGTCTCAGGTGGGTTCGGCGCAATATTGCTAATTTCGGCGGTGACCCCGATAATATAACCATAGCAGGTCAGTCCGCAGGCGGCGGAAGTGTAATGGCACAAATGGCTTGCAGAGACAATGAGGGTGATTTCAAAAGGGCAGTGGTCATGAGCGGTATGTTCGGCTCGCCCTATGAGGTCAATGACTTCTTTCTTCCACAGAGCCTTGAACAGGCAGGAAAAAAGGGAGAAAGGCTCTTTGAGTATCTGGGCGTCAATACTCTTGAAGAAGCAAGAAGGCTGGACGCTGATTATATACGCAGCAAATATTCCGAGCTTCGCAGCAGAGGCGAGATGTTCTTCACAATAGTTGAGGACGGCTGCTTCTGCACACAGGACCCTATGGCGGCTTTCAGGAACGGCACACGGATACGTGTACCTGTTATGGGCGGCAATACAGGCGATGAATTCATTGAGTTCATCAATGCGTCAGATGACAACGAGCTGGAAATGAAGGCTAAGGAGTACTTCGGCAGCAGGGCTGAAGAATTTCTGGCGCTTTCAGAAGCAAAAAACAGAACAGATCATGGTTATGCCCCTGTTTCCTCACCCGAGTTGGGTGTGAAAGCAGCTTTTCTCGGCGAGAACAGACAGAATAAGCCGAAAAACTGCTACTATTACCGCTTTATTCCTGATATACCCGGCGAAGATGCTCCCGGAACATTCCATTCTTCTGATCTGTGGTTCTTTTTCGAGACACTTGCAAAATCCAGCAGACATTTTGAGGGCAGACATTATGATCTTGCAAGACAGATGTGCGATTACTGGGCTAATTTCATAAGGACAGGAGACCCCAACGGCTTTGATGTCAACGGAAATAAGCTCCCTCAATGGAAGCCCTATACTGATACCGACCGCAGCGAAATGCTGTTCACCGGTGACGGTGCAAAGCTATCCGCTGAGCAGAACGGTCTTGTTACGTTCCTGCTGGATATGATATGAATAATAAGGAGGATTTTTATGAGCAAGAAACAGGCGTTCAATCCCTATCTCCCAAGCTGGGAGTATATACCCGACGGTGAGCCCTATGTATTCGGTGACCGCGTTTACATCTATGGTTCTCACGATCTCTGGAACGGCTATGTATTCTGTATGGGCGACTATGTGTGCTGGTCAGCACCAGTTGACGATCTCGGGAACTGGCGCTATGAGGGCATTATATACCCCAGAAATGCCGATCCTATGAATCGTGACGGTCATATGTGCCTTTATGCGCCTGATGTTGCAGTTGGTCCCGACGGAAGATACTACCTCTACTATGTGCTTGATAAGGTGGGCGTTATGTCTGTTGCTGTATGTGATGAGCCTGCCGGCAGGTACGAATTCTACGGCTATGTTCACTATCAGGACGGTACACGCCTCGGAGAGAGAGAGGGCGATGAGCCCCAGTTTGATCCCGGTGTCATTACTGAGGGGGACAAGACCTATATGTACAGCGGATTCTGCCCCGGTGGAGACAGGGCGAGAACAGGCGCAAAGGTCGTCACACTGGATAAGGATATGCTGACTGTTATCACCGAGCCTCAGACCGTAGTCCCCGGCAGCTGTTACAGCGCAGGTACTCAGTTCGAGGGACACGCCTTTTTCGAGGCATCTTCCATACGCAAGGTGAACGGCAAGTATTACTTTATATACTCATCAGAGGTCATGCATGAGCTTTGTTATGCTGTCAGCGACGAGCCCCTCGGCGGCTTCAGATACGGCGGAGTGCTGGTCAGCAATACCGATCTGCATATCGGCACATATAAGCCGGCAGATATGCCATCGAACCGCGGTGCAAACAATCACGGCAGTATAATCGGGATAAACGGCGAGTGGTATATCTTCTATCACAGGCATACCAACGGTACATGGTTCTCCAGACAGGGCTGCGCAGAAAAGCTAACTCTCAATGCTGACGGAAGCTTCGAGCAGGCTGAGCTCACTTCCTGCGGTCTGAACGGCGGTCCTCTTGTGGGCAGGGGCGAATATCCTGCTTATATCGCCTGCAATATCTTCGGCAGAAAGCCCGAGGTCTATATCGGCGACCTCAATGCGCCGCGCATAATGCAGGACGGCAAAGACGGCGATGAGGAGACAGGATATATCTACAATATCAAAGATGGCACCAACATAGGCTTCAAGTACTTTGACTGCAATGGTATAACTAAGGTAAGTATTACTACACGCGGCTACGGCGACGGAGTTTTTGCAGTCAAGACTGCATGGGACGGTGAGGAGCTTGGAGAGATACAGATAGAAAACAGTAACGTATGGAAGAGGTCATCTGCTGACATAAGGATACCTGACGGAGTGAACGCAATATGGTTCACATTCAAGAGTAAAGGCAGCTCAGACCTTTGTTCATTGTCACTTGGTTCGTTCACTATGGAATGATTTTATTGACCTTTACGACAAAATAATAATGACGATTTTATTAAAAAACCGTTACAAAAAGGTTAAATTTCAGATTTTCCAACCATTTTTTGCTATCATTTTATGAAAAAAATCCGTCCGCTTATCTTTTTTTGCTTTTATCGCACATATTTATTGACAACCAGTAGATAATATGGTAAAATTTACACAGGGCATCAGAGAGGTGCCAGAACAAAAACGGTAAAACCGTAAAACTTGCCGTGCAGCATATAATGTAGAACTTAAATGGTATGCAGTATACGGCACTTAACCAGGAGGTAAGAGAAATGAAAAAAAGAAGAATTTTCGCAACACTTATGACAGCAGCAATGCTCGCTACTACACTTGGAAGCTGCGGTAACAGCTCATCAAGCAGTTCAAGCGATACCGGCGCTTCTACAAACAACAGCGGCGGTTCTAAAAAAAGCTCAGGTGCTCAGGAACTCACATGGATGTTCTGGGACGACCTTGACGCTACCGAGGACCTTATCTCACTCGGCTATAAGGATACTATCGAGAGATTCAACAAGGATCACGAGGGCGAGTATCACGTAAAGCCTATCACAACAAACCTCGAAGAATATTACAACAAGCTCAACGCTCTTGTTGCAGCAGGCGATACACCTGACGTATTTATCGTAAGCCCTGGTCCACAGCTCACAGACTATGTTGAGCCCGGCGTTGCAGCTCCACTTGATGATTACCTCAGCAAGGACGGCTGGAAGGATACATTTGCAAGCGACGCTGTATTCACACAGCAGACATACGACGGCAAGATATATGCTATACCGCTTAACACTGCTGCTGCTTGCTGCTTCTACAATACAGAGATGTTTGAGAAGGCAGGCGCTAAGGTTCCAACAAACTGGGACGAGATGATCACAGCTTGTGATAAGCTCCAGAGCGCTGGCTATACTCCTATATCCATTTCAGCTGGTACTGCATGGTGCCTCTCAATGGTAGCAGGTTATCTCTGCGAGGCAGAGGGCGTAGACCTTGCTAAGCTCGCTGACGGTTCTGCTTCATGGGAAGATGGCAAGCTTGAGAGTGCTTGCGATAAGCTCCTTGAGTTATCCAAGTACTTCCAGAAGTCAGCAGCTGGTGATTCAAACGATGTTGCTACAGCAAACTTCTACAACGAAGAGGCTGCTATACTTATTCAGGGTTCATGGGTTATCGCTCAGATAAACGGTGCAAATGCTGGCTTTGAGTCAAAGTGCGGCGTATTCCAGTTCCCTGGCGTTGACAGAATCATCGCTAAGTCTGACTCACTCTGCATGAGCTCATCTTCTAAGAATCCAGATGGCGCAGCAGCTCTTATCAAGTACTTCACAGATGACACAGCTCAGAAGTACACTGCTGAAAAGGGTGGTAAGATCCCTGTAACAAAGGTTGACTATGATGTAAACGTTGCTCCTAAGCAGCTCTCATACGTTATGGATGTATTCGGCAAGGCATCAGGTACATTCGGCTTCTACAACGAGTCATTACCTACAACTGAGACAGGTTCTCACTTTGACGATACAATGGTTGCAGTATTCCTCGGCGATATGAAGCCTGCAGACGCTGCAAAGGATATGGAAGATTTCTACAAAGCTAACTGCAGAAAGTAATTTCTGACTAATTCCGAAAAATATAGGGGCGCGTAGCCTGCGCCCCTATTTTGTTTTAATCTTTTATTATTTTTTTTTCTGAAAGGAGTTGGTCCAGGATGGACAAAATGCTCAGGAACAAGAAAGCACTGCTTGTTTTCATGCTTCCAGCTTTTCTTTTGTTCACACTGGTGCTTTTTATACCGATCATTCAGTCGGTGTATTATTCATTATGTGATTATAAAGGCATGACCAAACCGGTTTTTATCGGACTTGATAATTACAAGAATCTGCTTCACGATCAGACCTTTGGCATTGCTCTCAAGAACTCGTTTTTCTTCCTTGTTTTCTCATGTGTGTCACAGCTTATCTTAGGTCTTATCTATGCAGCTGTACTGACAAACATAAAGAAAGGAAGAAATCTGTTCAAGAATATTATTTATCTTCCCTGCGTACTTTCTTCGGCAGCTCTCGGTCTGTTGTGGCTGTTCATATTCAATCCGAAGCTCGGTATCAATCAGCTCCTTATAAAATGGGGCGTTGAAGATCCGCCTCTCTGGCTGATGTCTACAAAAGGCTTTATGCCGCTTCCGATGTGGATGATCGCATTTGTTGCTCTCTGGCAGTATGTAGGTCAGTCAATGATGCTTTATATGGCTCAGATATCAGGTATAAGCAAGTCTCTCATGGAGGCAAGCTATATCGACGGCTGTACAAAGCCTATGTCATTCAGATACATAACTCTCCCTCTCATCAAGCCAATGGTTGCTACAGCTATGTCTCTCAATGCAATAGGTTCTCTGAAGTTCTTTGATCTTATATGGAATATGACCGTGGGCGGACCAAACCACAAAACAGAGGTTCTTGCAACTCATCTTTACCAGCAGGGCTTCAAGTTCTTCAAATACGGTTATGCAAGTGCTATAGGTGTAGTACTGCTTGTGCTCTGTCTGTTGGTAACACTGTTTATCAATAAGGTCATAAAGACCGAACAGTATGAAATGTAAGGAGGTACGGTCAGATGAAATCTTCAAAATCATTTGCAGCTGAACTGGAGCCTACCTCCAAGAATAAGCTTTCGCCTGTCCAGATAGTCATATACGTATTTCTGATACTGATCTGCTTAGTTTATATCTTACCTCTTCTTTGGGTGGTAAATGTATCATTCAAGACGAAAATGGAGATATTTACAGATCCTTTTGCACTTCCTCATAAGCTATTATTTGAGAACTATACAGTTGCATGGAAAGCAGGAAAGCTTGGCGTAGCTACACTTAACTCTTTCATTGTATGCGTTGTTGCTCTTATATTAAGCTCTATCATCGGTTCTATGGCTGCATTTGCCATTGCCCGTCTGCGCTGGAAGGGCTCAAAGCTCGCAATGACTTATTTCCTTACAGGTATGATGATACCTGTACACTGCGTACTTATCCCGCTGTTTACAAGATTTTCAAAATTAGGTCTTTCAAATTCACTTTTAGGACTTATAATCCCCTATCTTACCTGTTCACTTCCAATAACTATATTCATTATGACAGGATTCTTTAAGGGACTCCCGAACGAGCTTATCGAATGTGCTTGTATGGAGGGCGCGAATATCTTCCAGATATTCTTCAAAATATGCCTGCCGCTCAGTAAGACAGGTCTTTTTGTAACAGGACTTATGACCTTTGTCGGCAACTGGAATGAGCTTCTTATGGCTATGGTATTCATCTCAGATGACGCCAAGAAGACGCTTCCTGTAGCGCTGTCAAAGTTCGTCGGACCTCATGGTACTAACTATTCGCAGATGTTTGCGGCTATTGTGATCGCTATCATTCCTACTATAGTAGTTTATTGTGCATTCTCCAACAAGATCGTTGACGGTCTTACAGCAGGTGCTGTAAAGGGCTGATCAAAGCGTGTTTGGGGGATATTAAATAAGCATATCGTTGTATTTGAACGGACAGCTTATTTATTATATTGATTACGTAATAAGATCTGGAGTTTAAGCTATGAAAGCAAAAATAACGATAAATATCTCGGATGCTATCGGTGATATTGATCCGCGCATATACGGCTCTTTTATCGAACACCTCGGGCGTGCGGTCTATGGCGGCATTTATGAGCCGACACATGAAAGCGCTGACGATATGGGTTTCCGCAAGGACGTATTAGAGCTCGTTAAGACGCTGAATGTACCTGTTGTACGCTATCCCGGAGGAAATTTCGTATCGGGCTACAATTGGGAGGACGGTATCGGTGACAGGTCAAAGCGTCCGCGAAAGCTGGAGCTCGCCTGGAACAGTATCGAGACCAATGAGATCGGCATCGACGAGTTTCAGGAATGGGCAAAACGTGCAGGCGCCGAAATAATCATGGCGGTGAACCTGGGTACACGAGGTGCGGACGAGGCACGGAATCTCGTAGAATACTGTAACCTTGACACAGATACATATTATGCTGATATGCGCCGCAAAAACGGCTTTGATAAACCTTTCGGCATAAAGATGTGGTGTCTGGGAAACGAGATGGACGGCGAATGGCAGATAGGTCACAAAACTCCGCAGGAGTATGCCCGTCTTGCCTGTGAGACAGCAAAGCTGATGAAGCTGACTGATCCCACCATTGAGCTTGTTGCCTGCGGCAGTTCGAGCCCCGAAATGCCTACCTTCGGCGAATGGGAACGAACTGTACTGCGCGAGTGCTACGATCAGATAGACTATCTTTCCATGCACAGCTATTACGGCAATACCGACGATGATACCGCGGATTTCCTTGCATCATCAATGAATATGGAGCAGTTTATCATAGATACTGCAAAGATATGCGATGAGATAAAAGAGGAGAAGAAGTCTGACAAGGTCATTATGCTTGCCTTTGATGAATGGAACATCTGGTTCCACAGCAAGGAGCAGGATAAGCAGATAGACCGCTGGCAGATAGCTCCGCCGCTTTTAGAGGACATCTTTAATGTTGAGGACGCACTTGTTGTAGGCACTCTGCTGATAACGCTTCTGCGTCACTGCGATAGGGTAAAGACTGCTTGTCTTGCTCAGCTTGTCAACGTAATTGCTCCTATCATGACCGAGACAGGAGGCAGACTGTGGATCCAGACCATTTATTATCCGTTCCTTCACTGTTCGGTGAACGGACGCGGAAAGGCTCTGAATACTGTTTGCGAATGCGGCAAATATGACACAAAAAATCACAGCAATGTGCCGTATATCGAGAGTATTGCAGTAGCGAACGGCAGTGATGTCACTTTGTTTGCAGTCAACCGCTCGGCTGACGAAAGCTGTGAGCTTGAACTCGACGGATTTGACGGATATAAGCTTGTATCCCATACAGTTCTGACAGATAATGATATGAAACGCTGCAACAGTGCAGATGAACCAAATGCGGTCTCACCTGTACAGCAGGAAATAAGCGGTGAAGTAAGCCTTGTTCCGCGTTCATGGAATATGCTGAAATTTACTGCAAAGTAATTAATAAGCCTGCCTGTTATTTAAAACAGGCAGGTTTTTTGTTTTTGGCTGTAAGTATTGATAAGCTGCGTCATGTATGTTATAAGCGCGGAGCCCGCGCCGCCATTTTCGCGCTGGAATAAATATCTGCATCACCTTTTTGCCGCGATTGTTGCTATTTTCTAAATTATATGCTATAATTTGATAAATCAGATTGAAACGGAGGTTGCCTATATGCCTTTTAGGATAATCAGGAACGATATTACCAAGGTCAGAGCCGACGCTATCGTCAATGCTGCAAATTCCTCATTGCTGGGCGGAGGCGGAGTTGATGGTGCTATACATCATGCGGCAGGTCCGCAGCTGCTGGAGGAATGCAGAACTCTTGGCGGCTGTAAAACAGGTGAGGCAAAGCTTACAAAGGGCTATGCTCTCGGCTGTAAATATATCATACATACCGTAGGTCCTGTGTGGCACGGCGGTGACCGCAGTGAGAAAGAGCTTTTGCGTTCATGCTACAGGAACTCCCTTGAGCTTGCAAGGGAAAACGGCTGTGAGAGCGTGGCTTTTCCGCTTATATCATCGGGTATATACGGCTATCCCAAGGATAAAGCTCTTGATGTGGCGGTTTCCGAATTCAGAAGCTTCCTTGACGAAAATGAAATGGATATTACACTTGTCATATTCGATAAGGACTCATTTGAGGTTAGCTCGGGTATTGTCGGTGAGATAAGACAGTATATAAGTGACGCTTACGCCAGAAAATGTGCTGATAGAGACAGAAGAAACAGAGACAGCGATAAAGTTCTCGGAATGTACCATACCGCCGAAGCAGCGAAACCTCTCGGATTATTCGGCAGAAAAAAGGAAAGCATAAAAGAAAACGCTGCAAATATCATGCTCGAGGAAGATATTTGCTGTGAGACCAGCGATGATCTTGAAAATATTCTGAAAACCCATGATGAATCATTTTCGGAAGCGCTGCTCCGACTCATAGACGAAAAGGGCATGACAGATGTAGAGACCTATAAAAAAGCTAATATCGATCGCAAGCTCTTTTCAAAGATACGCAGTGACAAGAACTATAAGCCTAAAAAGCAGACCGCAGTTGCTTTTGCTGTCGCCCTTGAACTTGATCTCGGCGAAACGGAAGAGCTTCTGAAAAAAGCGGGATTTGCCCTGTCAGACAGCCTGAAATTCGATCTGATAATCCGTTATTTTATCGAACGCAGCAATTATAATATCTATGAGATAAACGAAGCATTGTTTGCTTTTGACCAGAGTCTCATAGGTTCATGATTTGTCGCCTTTGAAGCGACCAAAATACCTCCGTGATGATGTATACTGTAATTACAGTAAAGGAAACGATAAAGCGGTTCCGAAAAAATCAAAACGGAGGTATTATTATGAAAAAGAACTTAACTGAACTGGTATTCATTCTTGATGAAAGCGGCTCCATGAGCGGACTTACAGCTGATACTATCGGCGGATTCAATTCACTTATAGCAAAGCAGAAAAAAGAAGAGGGAGAAGCACTTGTCTCTACTGTATTCTTCAGCAATGATTCAAAAGTGATACATGACAGAGTAAAGCTGGAAGATGTTCCCGAGCTTACCGACAGAGACTATGTTCCTTCAGGATGTACGGCACTTCTTGACGCAGTGGGGGACGCAGTTCATCATATCGCTAATATCCATAAGTATGCCCGTGAAGAAGACGTTCCAGAAAAGACGCTGTTCGTAATTACGACGGACGGTATGGAGAACGCCAGCAGAAAGTACAGTCACAAGGATGTGAAGAAGCTCATAGAAAAAGTGCAGGAGGAAAAGGGCTGGGAGTTCGTATTCCTCGGAGCTAATATTGACGCAGCCGAGACAGCAGGCTCTATCGGTATCAGAGCTGAAAATGCAGTTGATTATCATGCTGATTGCTGCGGTACAGAAGTGCTTTACGAAGCTGTCGGCTGCGCTGTAAGCAGTGTAAGAGCTAAAAAGGGCCTCAATAAAGCCTGGAAGTGTTCTGTAGAAGCTGACAATGAGCGCAGGAAAAAATGATCAGGTCTGAAAATAGAAAGGCTGGACTCAAAAACCAGCCTTTTTATGTAAGCGTCAAATAAAGGACGTATTCCTCCCAAAAGGAATCTGGTGTATAATAAAGTCTAAGCAGCTCCATAGACTAAATTAGATAAGCTAAAATAGTCTATGGAGTAAACTGGACTAAATTAGACATAGGAGGAATAC
>NZ_JAIKXF010000032.1 GCF_024684275.1 Ruminococcus sp. | reverse complement strand
GATACAGTTGATATGAGCGACGTAGTCCTTATAATGCAGTCACTTGCTAACCCGAATAAATATAAGCTGACAGAGCCGGGGCTCTACAATGCGGACGTTTATGAGGCAGGCAGCGGCATTACCTCAAACGATGCGCTTTCTATCCAGAAGTACCTCTTAAACCTTATAACAAAGCTTCCCGAAAGCTATTCCGAGAAGGTGACCACAGCTCCTGTTACTACAACAGTACCAACGACCACAACTACTACAGCTCCTATATCAGGCGGCGCTCTGAATGACAGCTTTGATTCGGGCGTAGGTGAGTGGACAGGCAGAGGCGCAGCTTCTGTTGCAGCTGTAGACGAAGCATACTACGGTTCATCGGGCAAATCTCTGCTTATCACAGACAGAAGCGCTGAGTGGAACGGTGCAGCTATCAACCTCGGCTCGGATTTCCAGCCCGGTCAGACCTACAGCATAAGCCTTGCAGCCCTCCAGATGTCCGGCAGCTCAGCTGAGATACAGATTTCGCTCCAGCAGGGCGGAAACGGCGGAGGAAGCGCTGTTTACACATCTATCGCAAAGGCGACCTGCGAGAGCGGCGTATGGACAAAGATAGAGAACACCTCATTTACTATCCCTGATAATGCAGGTGATATGACACTCTACGTTGAGACTGTTGAGTCTTCGGGTGACCTTATGGATATCTATATTGACGATGTACTGGTTGCAGCTGAGGGCACAAAGTCAGCAGTTACAACAGGCGGCACAGGCAAGGTGCCTGAGATAGTTGTTCCTCCTACACCTACAGTTGACACTACTAAGTGGGATAACTACAAGGAGACAGCTTCTGCTCAGTATATCGACTTCTACAAGAGCTCTATCAAGCACATGGGCAACACCTACAGGCTCACGCAGAAGCTCACTGCTGCTGAGGGCGGTTCACCTCTGACAGTAGCTTACCTCGGCGGTTCTATCACTGAGGGCAAGAACTACACAACACCATTTTCCAACTACCTCAGGACAACATTTGCTAAGGGCAGCTTCAAGGAGATAAACGCAGGTCTCTCAGGTACCTCCTCGGTTGTAGGACTGGTCCGCAGCGAGAAGCAGATAGTTGAGCAGAAGCCTGACATCATCTTCCTTGAGTTCTCAGTAAACGACCATGAGGACATCATGTACAAGAAGTGCTTTGAGAGCTGTATCAAGAAGTTCCTTGATATGCCCAACGAGCCTGCTGTAGGTATCATTATCACCCGTGCACAGGGCGGCTTCTCCAGCCAGTCGCAGATGTATCCTATCGGCAAGAACTTCGATATACCTGTAATAAGCATGGACGACGCTCTTACTAAGGCATTCGGCAGCGGCTTCTTGAAAGCAAGTGATTACTATTCAGACGAGTATCACCCGCATCAGAAGGGCGGACAGCTTGTAGCTGACTGTATGGCATACTATATTCGTCAGGCATTAAAGAGCGAGAATCAGTCCGCAGGCTATACACAGCCAACTAAGTACGTATACGGCGCAGAGTACGCTAACTGCGTGAACGTTGATCCCAAGAACCTGACAAACTTCAACGCAGGCTCATGGAAATCAGGTGGCGGTTACAACAATAACCCCGGTCTCAACTATTCGTATACCCTTAACGGCGGAAGCCCCATGACCTTCAAGACACAGGGCAAGGGACTTATCATAGTATTCAAGGCTAACAGCTCAGGTATGGGCAGCATAAATGTTACTGTAAACGGCAAGACCACAAAGGTAAACGGCAATAAGCAGTACACATGGGGCGGTCCGGACGCAGAGCTTGGCTATTATCAGGATACAACAGGTGACCTTGATGTTTCTATAAGCGGAAGCGGCAGCTTCACTATATGGGGCATAGGTCTTATCAAGTAATACCAGACATAAAGGGCTGCGTCATTAATGACCTGCCTCTGTCAAGCAGACAGTCGAAATAACAAAAATATTCTATTATGTTACCAAAAGCAATCTGTACAAATTGTGCAGATTGCTTTTATTTTCAATACTGTTAGGCAGTCATGCCGCATACGTTTTATGTTATTCTGGGAAATAAAAAGCGGTCCGAAGACTGCTTATATTTTTATTCAGTTACAAAATAGTCGTCAATGACTTCACCATGAATATAAAGCAAAGTCTCCGCTGTATAATTGCGGAGACTTTTTTCTTATTGGTACCTTTATAACTAAGCGCTTTCACTGGTGTGATTCGGACTTTTATCAGTGTCATTTTTGGTATATCGTTTTTTGAGCTGTTTATTCATAATTGATGCATGCTTTCGGTCTACCAGATAATGAACAAAGCTTGTGAACAGATATATGAAAACGACTGCCAAAAATGTCATAAGAAGTGAGAGCGGAGTTATCTTACACCAGCCGAATGCTTTAAGCAGCAGAACAGTAACGATCAATATCACCAGAAAATGCAATATCCATAATATCCATGAAAGCCGTACGTTTTTGGTATCAAAGCATAGCAAAAGAGCAGTCGGAAGAGCAGTTATAAGTCCGCTCAGTAGAATTTCCCATAAGATTATACTGTCGATCTGCTGTCCGGAAATCGTAAGAAATATTGCAGCAGCAATTAAAATAGCTGTTGTGATGTCCACAAAATAATGTAGCAATGAAACAAAAAATTCCTTTATCATTATTCTACCTCCTCAGGTCCGAGCTTTGACTTCAGACTGCGTACATACTGCCGTGAGATAACTATCTTTTCGCCGTTTTTCAGATGCGCTTCCAGCTTACCGCTGAATAATGGCGATAGGTACTCTATTTTCTCCATATTTACGATCATAGATTTTGAGCATCGTACAAAATCCAAAGGAGCAAAAAGCTCCTCCAGCTCATACAGCTTATACTTGACTTCGTAGACATCTGAGTGATAGTAAGCAAAAACGCGGTTTTCGTTGGCTTCAAAATAGTATATTTCCTGATAATTCAAACGTACTATTTTTTCATCCATATATCCTGTAAGTTCTGTATTGACAGTCTGAAATGAAAGAAGCATTGAAATGAGCCTCTGATCCGGCGAGGCACACCTGACAATTACTGTATCTTCCTCATCCGGCTTAGGTGATTCGATTATTATTTTCATTACCGACCTCCGTATTGTAGTAAGTATGTAGAATATAATGTGCTATATTTCAAGTGAGCCTCCGTGATGCAGCTTGTACACAGGCACAGTGTTTTTCATTCGTTTTTCAAATCCCGATGTATCAATATCAGAACTAAATGGAGGAAACGTATCATCAAAATGCGTCAGCAGTACAGCTTTTGGTCTGATTCGGTCATAGACAGTCATTGCCATGTCGCACAGCTTATCCGAGCCCTGATACGGGAATAAAGCCAGATCAACACCTGTTGGGTATAGAATACCATCTGCAAGTGCAAGACTGCCCAGTATCAGTATTTGCTTGTCATATGCCTTGATACGGTAGCAAAGTGTCTCCTTTTTTTCAAGGCATGACGCAAATCGAATAAGTTTTCTTACAATATCTTTTCTATTCTTAAGGAAACGTTTGCTGAACAATACTTTTAGTATTTCAGGTATACCCAGACTGATGTGCTTGCCTTTATAAGCAGTTATATGTATATCTCCTATTGAAAAACAAGTGCTTTCCTTTATCATATGCAGGTTAGTTTTATCGACGCCTTTTCTGATGAGAGTGCGGTATGGAGCTTTTGTGCAGTAAACGGCGGTATGTCTGCGTACTATCTCAGGGATACTGCCGATGTGGTCAAAGTGACCGTGGGAAATGATGATATGACTGCAGCCGTCAAAGGCGTCTGACGGGACGTTTACCCTGCTGTCAGGGAACGGAATAAACGGATCAATAAGCAGTTGTGAGCTGTTTGTAGCGATCCGTACAGAAGCTGTTCCGTACCATGTTATCCTTACCTTGTTTTCATGCATGAATGATCATTTCTTTCAAATGAGATTTCCTTTATAATACGTGTATTACAATATATATGATAACACAAAACCAGATTTGATGTCAATGCAACTTACATATCAAAAAGTGCATCTTATTTGAAGTGCCATTATGCAACTTACCCTCTAAAAAATACAACTTACCTTCATAAAAATGCATCTTACAGTAAATCTATTGACTATCTGCGCAAAAGCATTATATAATATCCCCATGATCCTAATGTCATTAAGCTAAGGAAAAACAAAATAGTCACAGGGTGAACAAAGATCCTGTGACTATTTTTATGAATATAATGTAAATTTTTGCAAAAAGGTATTGACAAAAAGCCGAAAATGTGCGGCGGAGCCAATCAGATATACACATCTGATTGGAGGACTTTATCGTGCGAAAATACTGTAATTCCGTCAAAAGCAAGCTTAATATACTTATTCGGAAAATGGAGAAAAACAAATCGGCTTTTGTTGCAGATCCTAAGAGAGACTTTGTTCGTAAGAGTGAGCTGCCATTCTCAAAAACAATGAGATTCATTCTCGGAATGGGCAGCCAGACACTTGGCAAAGAGCTTATGGAGTTTTCAACCAAATAAACCTCACCGATTGGCAAAAACAAAGGAATTCAACTTTTAATATTAGTCATCGTCATTACCAAAGTAAAGATCTGTTACACCTTTCCAGCCGAATTTATTCGCAAACCGCTCGAAGTCTCTTCTACCCTGAGCAAATGTGTATGCCGCTAATTCAAATTGTTCCTCGTCAAGATCGCTTAGGTGTGAATAGAATGAAAGTCCGATCATAAGGTTTTCTATCGTGTTTTCTTCGGTGAGTTTTTCAAGTTCTTCAACTGCTTCCTTGATTTGGCCGTTATTCATTTGCTCTATGAGCGTATAGGCTTTTTGTTTTTCAACTTCCTGAAGCGTCTCAAATGATTTATCCACCTTTGCGTTGAATACGACTTTGGCTATAACAGCTGTTATTTCCTTTATTTGACGCATGATATAATCCTGTTCAAACATAATATAATCCCTCCATATCATTAAACTCATTGCCCCATAAGCAATGGTTTATACTGCCATTATAATACTTTGGGCAAATGATGTCAATAGATTTTGTTATATAATAATAAGAGCGCACAATGTACTCTCTCCAGGTTGTCAAAAGCTACTCTATTTCAAAAAAGCTAAAGTCAGCTAACGTAGAACGCCATTTTTAGCTGTTTTCGAGGGAAGACCTGTTTTTAGTCTTTTTAACAGCCCAATTTGTTTTTATGGCAGGCTGGTTTGGTGGTAATTACAAAAAATTCTGATGCAGTAATTAACGTCAGCATTTTTGTAGCAACAAATAACTTCTAAAAAATAATGAAAGACTGCTTTGCTCAATTTATATAACAAAGCAGCCTTTTCATTTATAAATAAGATAGTTGTTTTTTCTGCTTAGCTTAATGACATTATCCCGAAGGAGGCTACATCTATCAGTTGTCGCTGTATAGCTTGTAGAAGTAAGAACGAGATATGCCAAGCTCCCGCATAGCTTCTACAGGCTTTTTATTTCCGCAACGGACTTCTGCCAGTACCTCACGCCAGTTATCAGGCAGAGGCTTAGCAGGACGTCCAAATTTAACGTCTCTCTTCTTTGCAGCCTCTATTCCCTCACGTTGACGAGAACGTATCTTATTACGCTCGTTTTCTGCAATGCTGCCGAGAACCTCTATAAGGATCGAGTTTATCATTTCAAGGATCCAAGCCTGATCCGGTGGAAAGTCCGTAAGAGTAGTCGGAATGTCGAGTATCTTTACACGCACTCCTGCTGCTTTGAACTCTTCCAGTTCTCGCTTGATATCTGCCTTGTTTCTACTAAGCCTGTCCAGCTCCTTGATAACAAGTGTATCTCCCTTACGGAGTATCTGACGCTTGAGGTACTGATAGCCTTCACGCTCTGTATCCTTACCGGAAGCCTTATCGATGATAATGTTCTGCTCAGGAACGCCAAACTTAATAAGAGCTTCAAGCTGCCTGTCTTCATTCTGTTCCCGGGTAGATACCCGGGCATAACCGTAGATTCTGTTATCCATATTACCTCCAATTTGTCCATAAATGTGGTTGTTACTTTGT
>NZ_JAIKXF010000050.1 GCF_024684275.1 Ruminococcus sp. | reverse complement strand
CTCAATTCACCCACACACAAAGTTCAGCGGTCAGGTTTACGTACTGAAGAAGGAAGAGGGCGGCCGTCATACTCCTTTCTTCAACAACTACAGACCTCAGTTCTACTTCAGAACAACTGACGTTACTGGTGTTGTAACTCTCCCTGCTGACAAGGAAATGTGTATGCCTGGCGATAACGTTGCTATGGACGTTGAGCTCATCACACCTATCGCTATCGAAGAGGGACTTCGTTTCGCTATCCGTGAGGGTGGTAGAACAGTTGGTTCAGGCGTTGTTACAAAGATCAACGAATAATCTTTGATACTTTAATTATCAACGACTTTAGGCGGTCGTGCCCTGTGGCATGGCCGCCTTTTTACATAATATCTATACAAAAGGCAGGGTATAAACATGGAATATGTTCTTCAGACTCAGCAGCTTTGTAAAAAATACGGAAGATTCAATGCTCTCACCGATTTTACCATTAATGTTCCAAAAGGCGCTATCTACGGTATGGTGGGAAGGAACGGCGCAGGAAAAACTACCCTTATCCGTATAGTTACGGGGCTGAATAATCCGTCCTCGGGAGAGTTTACTCTCTTCGGGACAAAGAATACCGACGGAAATATACTTGAAAAGCGCAGAAAAATAGGCGCGGTGGTCGAAACTCCGTCACTTCACCCCGAGATGTCAGCAAAGGATAACCTTATCCAGCAGACTAAGGCTCTGGGTATCTCAGATGAAAAGCTGGACGAGATACTAAAGCTTGTGGGACTTCCCAACACAGGCAAGAAAAAGGCTAAGCACTTCTCTCTCGGTATGCGCCAGAGACTTGGCATCGCTTTTTCACTGGTGGGTGATCCCGAGTTTCTTGTTCTCGACGAGCCTATCAACGGACTCGATCCACAGGGTATCATGGAGGTTCGTGAGATGATACTCAGGCTGAACCGCGAAAAGGGGATCACTATCCTTATTTCCAGCCATATCCTTGACGAACTCTCGCGTCTTGCCACACATTACGGCTTTATCGAGCAGGGACGCTGTATCAAGGAAATGAGCGCTGAGGAGCTTGAAAAGGTAAGCCGACGCTCACTCCATATTAATGTAAACGATACGAAGCTCCTTGCAGAGGTGCTTGACGGTATGAAGGCTGAATATAGGGTATATTCGCCAAATGAGGCGGATATATTTACTCCTTTGCAGGTAACTCCACTTGTTCTTGCGCTCAACGAGAAAAAATGTTTTGTTAATTCCATGTCCGAGAGCCATGAGAGCCTCGAAAACTACTTCATGGGACTTGTAGGAGGTGTTCGTAATGGCTAATTTGCTGGCAGAAGGCTATAGACGACTTTTTAAGGGTAAGAGATTTTATATCGTAATGGCAGTTATGGCGGCTATACCCGTGCTGTTTACTCTGCTATATGCGGCTTCAAACAGCTTTATGGAGGCTGCTTCAAGAGAGGACGGCGAGGCTGCTGAGATGTTGGCAGGCTTTAAGTCCTACGCAGATGACCTTCTTTTCAGCCATACAGGCGTTATGGTGCTTCTTGTGGGAATTGCCGCAGGTATGCTCATCGTACAGGATTTCCGAAATAACACCATTAGAAACAAGATAATCGTCGGTCACTCAAGAACAAAGATATATCTTGCAAATCTCATAGTTTCGCTGACTGTTATGATGATATATGAGCTGGTATATATTTTTATCGCTCTTGCATTCGGCGGACTTATGCTTGGCTTCAGGGATTTCCCCAACAAGGCTATCATAGTGAATATGCTCCTTGTGCTGCCCATAGAGATAGCAATGACCTCGCTGATCGTTTTCCTTTGCAATTCAATGAAGAACGTAGGCGGCTTTGTGCTCTCTATCAGTATGCATTATATCGTTTCCATGTTCTCACTTGCGCTTCTGCTTCTGCATAAGCACCCGAAAATAATGGAGATAGTCAAGGAGGCTGTTCCGTCATATCAGATGGACCTGCTCGGAACAGAGGCTATACCCGAGCACTGGCTGAGAATGATGCTGTTCATGTTTGGAATAACGATAATCTCAACATTAGGCGGAATTCTTATTTTTAATAAATCAGACCTTAAATAAATCAAAATTTAATGATGTAGGGGCGCACAATGTGCGCCCGCAAACATACACATCAATTTTGACACGGGCGAACAATGTTCGCCCCTACAATACCAATTTTTCGGGACGCCAAAGGCGTTAAATTATGATTTACCTTAGCACCCGAACATAAACAATGCCCCTGAGCGTTTTTTACACTCAGGGGCAAAATTTTTATGCTTTCAATTTTTAATTATTCTCCGCCGCCGTCAGCAGGCTGTTCAGCAGGCTGCTCAACAGGGGGCTCGGGAGGATTTGTTATCGGTTCAGGCGGATTTGTCACAGGCTCAGGCGGTGCAGTAGGTGCCTCAGTGGTGGGGACAGGCGCCTGAGTAGTTACCACAACAGTAGTTGCAGGTGCTTCTGTAGTAGGTGCAGCTGTTGTCTGCTGAGCAGTAACTGCATTTGCGGAAACGTAGAATACTGTGAGCTTTTTGCCGCTCTTGTTATTGAATGTAGAGTTAGGAGTAACGGTCTTGCCGTCAACCTGCAATCCAACGATAGTATTTGCCTTGCCGTAGGAGTCCTTTGACTCTACAAACTGGTAATTATGGTCATGGATACCTGCCTTGTCAAGTTCGTTTTTGTACTGATCCTTAGTAAGTCCCTGATAATCGGGGATAGTAGCAGTTTCTTTACCCTTGCTGACCTTTATCTTGATAACGTCGCCCTGAGCTATCTTTTCGCCTGCTTCGACGCTCTGTTCAAAGATAACATCATTGTCATAATCGTTGTTATACTCAAAATCAGCGTCAAGAACGAAGTCGTCCTTCCACTTATCCTTGCATAATGAATAGAACTGCTTGATAAGATTAGGCATTTCGATGTTTTTCTCTTTAGTGGGCTCCTTATTGTTGTCCACGACCTTATCCGAAACTGACGACGAGCGTCTGCTGCTGGAAATGTTGGATTTCTGCTCAGGCGGAACGATGAGCTTATAGAAGATAACGCCCAGTATCATCATGATCGCCAGGAACAGTAGAGCAACGATTATCGGTACCTTTATCCTGTCAACGGTATTTATCTTTTCATAGCTGTAGCTGTCATCACGGCGAGGCTTCTTGTATACAGGAGCGCTGCGCTCGTGGATAACGTTCTGGGGATTTTCCTGATGATATACAGGCTGCTGCGGAGCTTCGTGCAGTGCAGAGGCTGCTGTATTGCCGATACCGCTGTTCAGAAGAACAGTGCTTGTATTGTCCAGAGGCTTTTCCTCGTCCTCAGCAGGCTGTTCAAAGAGCTTTGTGACCAGCTCGGTGATGGTCTGGATACGGTCTCTGCCATTGAGATTCATGCCCTCCATTATAACTCTTGAAACATGGCGCGGTATACGTGAATCCAGCATATGGGGCTCGTGGAGGTCGTCGTGGTTCTGGCGGCTCATTGAGTCAACAGGCATACAGCCTGTGAGAGCTCTGTACAGGAGCGCACAGACTCCGTAAACGTCAGTCCATGAACCCTGACGGCTGCTGCTGCTTGCGGAATACTGCTCAGGAGCTGCATAGCCCTTGAAAAGCTCATATTCCAGACCTGCATTGGCAGTTCTGACAGCTGATACGCAGAAGCCGAAGAGCTTTAGCTCGCCCTTATCGGTGATATAGACTGTATCGGGGCTTATAGCACGGTGGATTATGCCGGCATTGTGAAGGATACCGATAGTGGTGAACAGGGGAGGAAAGATCTTAGCGACCTGATCCCAGCTGAGCTCGCCTGCATTTTCCTTTAGGTAATCCAGTATCTTAACGCCCTCGATGTATTCAAAAATGGTATATGTGGTGTTATTCTCTGCGAACATATCCAGCACAGGCGGAATATTCGAGTTATTGCGTAGTCTCGCAAGAGACTTGTTGAGCTCGGTATATTCAGCCATGAAAGCCTTGTACTTGGCAAGATTATTGTAATTTACGCTGATCACAGCCTTATTCTTGACACGGGTGCAGAGGTTTATAGGCATATATTCTCTTATGAGCACCTTTTTGCCTGTAGTGGTATCAGCGCCGATATAGGTCGCACCCTCGCCGTTGTATTCCAGAAGAACACCGCAGAGGTATTTGCTATGGAGTATCGTACCTGGTGGGACATACATGGGGTTATGTTCATCTGTTTCCACGTATCCGCAGGACGGACAAACGTGCATAGACTCGTCATATTTTTCCATGCATCTGTTGCAAAATTTACTATCTCCCAAAGCAGTTCCTCCTCCTAAAAGTAGTCAATGCACAAAATAGGCATCATATCTATTTTAGCAAGAAAAACAGAAAATGTCAACTGTTTGGGGGCGAATAATCTGCGATACTGTGAATTTGTATTTTTTTTGTAATAATTTCACGGGAGAATTTTTCTCATTTGTAATAATTAGAGGTTAGAACTAAGAGTTAAAAACTAAGAGAAGGGGCGAGTTCCGCTCGCCCGAAATACTCAAAATAAATATAAATGACGGTAAATTCATGTAGGGGGCGATTCCTTCATCGCCCCGTTTGCTTACAATTATGCATTATGCATTAAAAAAGCCACAGTAAATCATACTGTGGCTTTGATATTACAGATTTCCGTTGTTTACTGAGAGTATCTTCATCGAGCTGTACTGGAACGTACCGTCCTCTTTCTCGATAAGCTTGAACTCAGCCTGCTTCGCAACGGTCTTATCCATCCACTGCGGTAGTTCTGCGATATAGTCAACAGCGAGGGTATACTCGTTTCCGTTCTTGGTGATAGACTTTATCTCAGGAGCGTATGTGTGAGTGATAGTTTTTACTTTAACGTTGTAAGCGCCGTCGGAGTAGTAGAATCTGGACTCTACAGGACCAACTGTAGCGTGTTCAAAGGGAGGGATATTCTCGCCGAATAGCTCTACTGCGTACTTCTCGACGTCAACATCGGGGATACTTACCGTATCAAGAGTAAGCTCATACTTTGATACCTTGCTGTCGTCCATGATTATTGACCATATAGTAGCTGTTATGACCTGTTCTGAGGTGAGCTGAGAAGGCTCGCTGAATGGCTCTATATCCATGATAGCGGCAGGGTATATCATCTGTGTGAAGCTGTCCTTCTTTACCTCACCTGAGGTAAAGCTCTTTGCAAAGCCGATACCCTTTGCGATAGTAGCGATGATACCGATGACAGCAAAGGCTGTGAGTACCACGCCAAGCACGGTATACAGGCGTTTTTTCTTTGGAGTGTCTGCGAATGTCTCTGCTTCGGAGCTCTCGACGTGTTCACTGCGCTGAGCGATCAGCTCGGCAGGATCCTCGTCAAATATCTTCTTGAATGTTGAAGGCTCTTTATTCTCCTTTTCGGCAGGAGCCTCAGCAGTCTCTGCTGCGGTATCCTCGGCGGCTTCCTCAGCCTCGAATAAGCCCTCTGTACTGGTGGCTTCGTTGATAGCCTCCTCGTACTCGTCCACAGCAGGAGCTTCGCTTATCTCGGCAGCAGGTTCTGATACAGCCTCTGGAGCTACAGCACCCATTTGTGAGCGTCTCATATCTATGACCTGTCGCTGTTTATCGGCAGGTAGAGCGTCAAAGCGTTCTTTAAGGTCTGGGGTAAGACCGTTTATGATGTCCTCATCGGTGAGGATAAGGGGCTCAGAGATCTTTGGAGTATTTATATCGGCGATAGCCTCGGCAGCGTCCTCACGGATATTGTCAAGCATACTGCCTACGGGATCGCTGTAGTTATCGGGAGTAGTGTCCTCGGGGTGATTAATGGCAGCAATAGCTGCGTCAATGAGGTCTGTAGCGGAAACTGCGCTGTCATCGCCCTCGAAAAGTCCCTCCTCGGGAGCTGTTTCAGCTTGAGCTTCTGGTTTTTCCTCGTCCTTGCCCTTGTTTTTCAGCTTCTTGAAGAAGCCGCCTATCTTACTGGTTTTTTCAGCCTCGGGAGCAGCTTCTTCAATTGTCTCGGCAGGAGTCTCAGCTGCTTCACCGAGAGCCTCAATAGTGGAATCCACCTCGTTATCTGATACAGAATTTGAGATTATCTCCTCTGCAAGAGAAGCGGGAGCGCTTCTTTCTGCTTCCTCGGCAAGTCGGCGCAGTTCCTCAGCCTGACGCTGTTTTTCGGCTTCCTCAGCAAGTCTGCGCTGTTCTGCTTCTTCAGCGAGACGCGCCTGCATAGCCATTTCCTCAGCCTTGCGCTGCTTTTCAGCCTCTATCTGAGCGATACGGCGCTGTCTTTCGGCTTCCTCTTCGAGACGAGCCTGTTCGGCAGCCTCTGCGATTCTGCGCTGACGCTCGGCTTCCTCAGCCTCACGCGCCATACGTCGCTGCTCAGCTTCTTCCATAAGGCGCTGTCTCTCAGCAGCAGCCTCGGCAGCTCTGCGCGCCCTTTCAGCGGCTCTCTGCTCCTCGGCAGCGTTCTCGGCAGCAAGCATAGCCTTTCTTTCGCGTTCCATTTCCTCACGGCGGAGCGCCTCATAGTCGGGCAGTTCGCCTGTTATAACTATTTTCTTTTTCTTGACGGGCTTAGGCAGCTCCTCGTTCATGGGAACTGTATCAAATACCCTTGTGACCTCAGCAGACGCCTCGGTATGCATGACCTCGTCTATGATATGGGGAACTGCCTCCTCGGGCTCTGTTTCTGAAACAGGCTCAGGCACAGTGGTATCCTGTGACGGGGGAGCGAATTCCCATACAGCAGGCGGCGTGTCATCGGGGACAACGGGCTGTTCCTCTATATGATGTTTTTCCTCCTCGAGAGCGTGGAGCAGGTCATCGACGGACATATCGTCGAATTTGCTTTTTCTCGCGGCTCTCGGAGTATTATGGCTTCTTGCGGGAGTACTTCCGCTGCTGCCGCCGTCCATAAGGCTGTTGAGCATATCGTCAAGATCTTTTCTAATAGCCATTTCGACCTCCAAAAATCAAATAAAATGCTATATTTATCTTATCTGACCGTTACCGTTTATCAGATATTTTACTGTAGTAAGTTCTGTAAGCCCCATAGGACCTCTTGCGTGGAGCTTCTGTGTAGAAATGCCTATTTCTGCTCCGAAGCCGAATTCGCCGCCGTCAGTGAAACGTGTGGAAGCGTTGACGTAAACTGCCGCAGCATCTACCTGTTTCTGGAACTTCTGTGCGTTTTCCAGCGAGCTTGTAACTATGCACTCGGAATGACGGGTGCTGTATTTTCTTATATGAGCGATAGCCTCGTCGATGTCATCGACTACCTTTACTGCGATAATGAAATCGTTGAATTCAGTAGCATATTCTGTTTCTGTAGCCTTTTCAACGGAATCACCGAGAACAGCGATAGTTCTGTCACAGCCGTATATCTTTACATCGTGCTTCTTGAAGCGCTCTGCTATCATGGGCAGGAACTTATCAGCGATGTCCTTATGTACGAGAAGGCTCTCGATAGCGTTGCATACGGAAGGACGCTGAGTTTTGGCGTTGTCGGTTATCTCCACAGCCATATCAAGGTCTGCGGAGGCATCAACGTAAACGTGGCAGTTGCCCGCGCCTGTTTCGATAACAGGAACAGTAGCGTTCTTGACTACAGCCTGTATGAGGTTTGCGCCGCCTCTCGGGATAATAACGTCAACGTAGCCGTTGAGACGCATTAGCTCTGTAGTTGTTTCACGGTCGGTATTCTCGACTACCTGTATCATATCAGCAGGGAGCCCTGCCTCCTCGATAGCCTTTCGCATTATGTTTCCGAGGCAGATATTTGAGTTTATAGCCTCCTTGCCGCCCTTTAAGATGACCACGTTGCCTGCTTTAAGGCACAGTGCAGCCGCATCAACAGTAACATTCGGGCGTGACTCAAAGATTATGCCGATAACTCCGAGAGGTACTCTTGTTTTGATTATCTGCAAGCCGTTGGGACGGTTTCCGCCGCCGATGACCTCACCGATAGGATCGGCAAGAGCGATAAGCTCGTCAACGCCCTTGGCGATGCCTTCGATACGCTTTTCGTCGAGCTTGAGTCTGTCCTGCTTAGCCTCGGTCATGCCGTTTGCCTTTGCATTGGCGATGTCCTTTGCATTCTCAGCGATAATAAGCTCCTTGTTTGCCAGAAGAGCCTTTGATATAGCAGCGAGAGCGCTGTTTTTCAGTGAAGTTGAAGCTCCTGCCGCAGCTGCCTCGGCAGCCTTGGCTCTTTTGCCCAGTTCCTCTGTATAACTCATATTTACACCTCTTGTTTATATATGATGAAAATTTTGTTTTCCGTACAGGACGAAGCCTGTATTATGGCTTCGTAGTCGATCTCAACGGCTTTTGCAAGCTGGTCGAAGAGAAATGTATCATAGTCTCTGTGCTCCGAAAGAATAAACACAGCTGTGCTGTCCTTCATTCTGAGGGCAAGTCCCATATCGTCATAGAACGGACCGACGTCAGTGGTGAGGATAATGGCTTCTGCCAGCTCACTCAGCGGAAATCTGTGACAGCTTCCGCTTGCGACAGCTTTTATTACGCCGTTTTCCAGCGAGAGTCTGTCATCGGGACTTTGTATAAGTATCTTCATGCAGAGCCTTCCTTGAACCACTCCAGCTTTTCGGCAGGAATGATGGTATAGTCGTCTGCATTGGCACTCTGACGGAGATAAACATTTTTTATCCCCGCCTGTATTATGAGCCTTGCACACAGCGGACATGGCTTTGCCTGATGTGTCGAGCCGTCCGCAGGATTCACGCCTGTAAGATAAAGGTCAGCGCCCACGGTCTGCTCACGGGAGCAATTCAGCAGGGCATTTGCCTCTGCGTGGACAGCCTTGCACATGGCGTAACCGTCACCCTGATGCATATCAAGTGGTATCCTCGGGCACTCGCCCTTGTCACAGCAGTTCTCCATACCTCGCGGAGAGCCGTTGTAGCCTGTGGATACCACGGCGTCGTTTTTGACTATGACAGCGCCGTATTTTCGTTTTAAGCAGGTGCTCCTGTAGGCGAACACCTCCGCACAGTTGAGGTAGGTATCTATTTTAGAGACGCGGTCTGCGCCTGTTGATATTACCATATCCTATCTCCTTTACTGTGCCTTGAAAAGAGTGCCTATCTCCTTGTCCTCAAAGAGGTCATAGAGCTTTTCGGGGTCCCTTCCGTTCATGATTATCATGTCTATACCGGCGTTTGTGGCAATTTTGGCGGCGTTTATCTTTGTTGACATACCGCCTGTGCCCAGACTTGTGCCTGCGCCTCCTGCCATAGCTTCTATCTCGGGAGTTATTTTCTCAACGAGGGGGATAGGCTCGGCGTCGGGGTTTTCACGGGGGTCGCCGTCATAGAGAGCGTCAATGTCCGACAGTATCAGCAGAAGGTCGGCTCCGGAAAGCTCCGCAACGAGGGCGGAGAGGGAGTCGTTTTCGCCTATTTCAAGCTCCAGCTCATCTATGGCAATTGTGTCATTTTCGTTTACGATCGGGATAACGTCCATACCTACCAGCGATTCAACGGTGGTCCTGAAGTTTTCGCAGTGGCTGGGATTGTTGATTATCGCCTTTGTGAGAAGTATCTGCGCCACAGTGACGCTGTATTTTGCGAACATATCGTCGTAAACGTGCATGAGCTCGCACTGACCGATAGCGGCAACAGCCTGCTTGGTCTTGGTATCCTTTGGCTTTTCGGGAAGTCCAAGCTTGCCTGCACCAAGTCCCACAGCACCCGAGGACACCATGATTATCTCACGTCCTGAGTTGTGCAGGTCGGAAATAACGCGCACAAGGTTGGTCATGCGGCGTATATTGAGCTTTCCCGTCTTGTGGGCGAGGGTAGAGGTGCCCAGTTTTATGACGATACGCTGTTTTTCGGATATATTTCTCATAGTTCTGACTTCTTTCAGTTGACTTTGTTTTTTGGTGAGCCATTCTGCCACGCTCTGATGTTGTCACACACGATGTCCACAAGGCGCTGTCTCGTTTCCAGCGGAGCCCATGCGGTATGGGGAGTGATAACACAGTTTTTTGCGCCTTTTAATGGCGTATCGGGAGACATTGGCTCCTTTACCAGTACATCGAGGTAAGCGGCAGCTATTTTTTCACTGTTCAGAGCCTCTGCAAGGTCTGCCTCGTTCACAACTCCGCCTCTTGAGGTATTTACCAGCATAGCCGAGGGCTTCATGTGTGAAAGAAGCTCCTTGTTGACGATACCTGCGGTCTTGTCTGTGAGAGGACAGTGGAAAGTGAGAACGTCAGCCTTTTCAGCGGCTGTATAAAGGTCTGTGACCTCATAAGGACAGTTATTTGGCTGAGTCCTTGTGCTCACCACTATATTCATTCCGAAGGCAGAGCCTATCTCGGCTACCTTGCGTCCGATAGAGCCGAAGCCCACTACAGAGAGAGTCTTGCCTGCAAGCTCAGATGTGGGAACGGGGAAGTAAGAGAACGCAGGAGAGCGCTCCCACTCGCCGTTCTTAACGGCGGTATCGTAATCTCTTACGCGGCTGAAGCGGTCGAGTATGTAAGCGAAGGTCTGCTGTGCCACAGCGTTTGTGGAGTACTGACCTGCATTGCAGACAACTATGCCCTTTTTAGCAGCATAGTCCACATCTACGTTATTGTAGCCTGTAGCGAAAAGACCTACATATTTTATATTGGGGCAGGCGTCCATGACCTCTTTGGTGATGAGCACCTTGTTGCAGAGAACTACATCTGCGTCACCGATATTTGCGGCAGTCTCCTCGGGCTTTGTAAGGGGGATCATCTTTACCTCGCCCAGCTCCTCAAGCTGAGAAGTTGGGATATCGCCGCTGATATTTACGGTGTACCAGTCGAGAACAGCTATTTTCACGGCTTATTTCTCCTCTGTCTTCTTGTCATCGCCGCCAGCCTTTTCATTATTCTTGGGCTTGCAGATGAATGTGGAGATAAATGCTGCAAGAATGAGAATGAACTCGATAAGACCAACGGTGTAGAAAAGAGTCTTGTTATCGGATATCCAGAGTGCCAGAGAGATCGGCACGGCAATAGCGAAGATAAGCTGGAATGGTCTTTTCTGAGTTGCGAATCTGTAGGCAAAGAAAACGACCGAGATGATAGCAAGTGCGATATGCATAGAAAAACCGAATGGGAAGATTGAGGGGTGTTCCGCGTCGGATATCTGTGCAAGGGAAGTGAGAATATTTAAAAGATCCATAATTACTCCGATCTTCCGTCCGAAAATGCGCATGAACGCAGGGCGGATATATTAAAAGTTGCATAAGTCTGCACATTACAGTATAACACAAACGGCTGAAAAATTCAACTATTCTTTTAAAAAATACACAAAAATTTTATGGCACACAGTATCAGATTTTCGGCTGTTTTTAACATAGGGGTTGAATTTATCACTGCTATAGCGTATAATATTATTTAGCGATCAGCAGGGAACGGCGCCCGTGCCGTTCCGTTACGATAGATTTGAAACATTGAAAGGGGCATTTTATGATATATATGCTTGAAGACGAGCAGGGTATCCGTGATTTTGTGCTGTATGCCCTGAGAAACAGCGGTATGGAGGCAGAGGGCTTCGAGACGCCGAGCGCTCTCCGCGAGGCTATGGCAAGGGAGCTCCCCGAGCTGCTGCTGCTGGACAGAATGCTGCCCGAGGAGGACGGTCTGACGGTGCTGAAAAAGCTGCGCAGTGCTCCCGAGACACAGAAGCTCCCTGTGATAATGCTGACCGCAAAGGACACAGAAACTGACAAGGTGGAGGGGCTTGACAGCGGAGCCGATGACTACATAGCAAAGCCCTTTGGTATGCGTGAGCTCATGTCCCGTATAAAGGCGCTTCTGCGCCGAACGGCTGATATTCCTTCGGATACGGGAAAGATAGAGCTTTCGGGGCTTTGCATATATCCCTCTAAGCATGAGGTCTTTGCAGACGGAGAAAAGGTCACCCTTACCCTTAAAGAGTACGATATGCTCCTTCTCTTAGTGAAAAACAAGGGAGAGGTATTTTCACGAGACAGGCTTCTACGCGAGATATGGGGCTATGATTTCTCGGGCGAGAGCCGTACTGTGGACGTTCATATCCGAACTCTCCGCTCAAAGCTGGGAAGCTGCGGCGAGCTGATAGAGACTATCCGCGGCGTAGGCTATAAGGCAGGTGACGAGAGCGATGACTAAGAAAATATTCCTGAGCATCGTGTCTATCTGCTGTATATCGGTAATTGCGGTAATGCTGCTCATCACTGCGCTGATGAATAACAGGACAGCGGACGCCGCTGCCGAGCAGGCAGAGAACGAGGCGCGGCTCATAGCCTCTGCCGTGGAAAAGGGCGGGAGCGATTTCCTGTATGATACAGACTTTGGCGGCTTTATCCGCGTTACATGGATAGACAGCGGCGGAACGGTCATATTCGACTCTGACAAGGACGCGGATTCACTTGAAAACCATTCTGACCGTGAGGAGGTATCCGAGGCTCTGCAAACAGGTGAGGGCAGCTCGTCACGCTACTCAGAGACCATAATGAAAAAGACCGTAAACCACGCAGTAAGGCTCAGCGACGGCTCTGTTATCAGAGTTTCTGAAGCTCACAGCTCATTTGCCGCACAGCTCCTCAAGGTGCTGAACCCCATACTGCTGATACTTGCGGCAGCAGCCCTGTTTTCAGCGCTTTCCGCAAGCGCTGTATCACGCAATATCGTTAAGCCCATAAACGACATTGACCTTGAACATCCAGACGCGCAGAAGAACTATAAGGAGCTTGCGCCTCTGCTGGAAAAGCTTCGTACTCAGAACAGCAAGGTAAGCAGGCAAATGGACGAGATACAGAGCAGGCGAGAGCAGTTCAGCCTTATGACAGAGAGCATGACAGAGGGACTGATAATCGCCGATCCAAAGCTCATGGTGCTTGCCTGCAATACTGCCGCACTGAAGCTTCTCGGCACGGGAAGCTTCACTATGGGACAGAGCATATACGCGCTGAATAATTCCGATATTTTCCGCCGCTGTCTGCTGAACGCACTGGGCGGCAGACGCTCGGAGTGTATACTCCGGACAGGGGGCGGTCAGCGCGAGGTCATAGCCAGCCCTGCCAATAGTATCGACATGGTCTGCGGACTTGTGGTGTTCATCATGGACGTTACCGAAAGGCAGGAGCTTGAGACCATGCGCCGCGAGTTTACGTCAAATGTGTCACATGAGCTGAAAACTCCCCTTACCACTATCTACGGCACGGCGGATATGCTTGCCAGCGGTATGGTACAGCCCGGGGACGTTGCTAAGTTTGGCGGAAATATCCGCGGAGAAGCCGAAAGGCTCATAAATCTTATAAACGACATAATTTCCCTGTCCAAGCTTGACGAGGATTCCGCTCCCCGTGAGAATGAGAGCGTTGAGCTGTATTCACTGGCTGAGGAGGTTCTTGACCGACTGAATCTCAGTGCAGAGGAAAAGGGCGTGAAGGTGTCCCTCACAGGCGAGAGGGTGTCGCTTCCGGGAAGCAGGACTATCCTCAGTGAGGTGCTGTACAATCTCTGCGACAACGGCATAAAGTACAATGTCAGCGGCGGAGGTCTGGACGTTAAGATTTCACACGCGCCTAAACGTGCCATAATCACCGTCAGCGATACGGGTATAGGCATACCAAAGCAGCACATAGGACGTATTTTTGAGCGCTTTTACCGTGTTGACAAGAGCCGCTCACGCAAGATAAAGGGCACAGGTCTTGGACTTTCCATTGTAAAGCACGGCGTGATGTACCACAACGGTACTGTCCGTGTTGACAGCGAGCCTGACAAGGGTACTGTGTTTACCATTGAGCTGCCCATTGAGAAGAAAAATAACGAGCAAGGAGAAAATATATGAGCAGGACTATTACTGCCGCAGAATTAAAAGACTCAGAGGGGACAGTGCTTGTGGATATACGCGACAGCTCTGCCTTTGAGTACGGGCATATCAGCGGAGCTGTGAATATACCGCAGGAGCAGGTGCTCACGGCGGAGCTTCCCCGTGACAAGAGGATAGTAATATACTGCAAGGGCGGTATCATCAGCGGTGATATAGCCGACCAGCTCTGCGACAGGGGCTATGACGCCTGTGAGCTGGCAGGAGGCTACGTGGAGTGGCTCCGCGGGAAAATGGAGCAGCGCGATGTCACCGAGGCGGTGGAGCTTAGCCTGCGCAAGAAGTTCAAGAAGTCCATATGGTGCAAGTTCACAAAGGCGATAAACGAGTACGAGCTGGTTCAGCCAAATGACAGGATAGCCGTCTGTATATCGGGAGGCAAGGACTCAATGCTCATGGCAAAGCTTTTTCAGGAGCTGAAACGTCATGACAAGTTCCCGTTTGAGGTGGTATTCCTTGTTATGGATCCCGGATACAGTCCAGAGAACCGCAGAGTTATCGAGGAAAATGCCCGTTCAATGTCCATACCCGTCCATATCTTTGAATCGGATATATTCGATTCGGTATACAATATCGAGAAAAATCCCTGCTACATATGCGCAAGAATGCGCCGCGGCTACCTCTACAGCCACGCAAAGGCACTGGGCTGCAATAAGATAGCCTTAGGACATCATTTTGATGATGTTATCGAGACTATACTCATGGGTATGCTCTACGGCGGACAGGTGCAGACCATGATGCCAAAGCTCCACAGCACCAACTTTGAGGGAATGGAGCTCATAAGACCGCTGTATCTTGTCCGCGAGGCTGAGATAAAGCACTGGCGCGACTATAATGACCTGCATTTCATACAGTGCGCCTGCAAGTTCACGGATACCTGCACTACCTGCGAGCCTGACAGCCGCTCTGTGTCAAAGCGGCTTGAGATAAAGAATCTCATCGCAGAGCTGAAAAAGGTGAATCCGCAGGTGGAGAAGAATATTTTCCGAAGCGTGGAAAACGTCAACGTGAATACTGTCATCGCCTATAAGGATAACGAGGGAGTCCACCGCTTCACTGACAGGTATTGAGCCTGTAATGTCGGATAATATCCTCAATAACTGCCTTTAGGCGGTTATTGCCCTGAACTTTGCTGAGCAGAAATTAAATCAATTTGGAAGGCTGATGTGGGCATCAGCCCCTGCTGATTATTGAAAAATCCCGAAAGCCGTAAGCTTTCGGGATTTTTGTTACTGCCAGAATATCAATAAGTCTTCCGCTCTGTCAAGGAACTGATGACAATGCCTGATAAGTCCGCCGTCGCCGATATCAAGGCAAAGCGCCAGTGTGAATACCATAGTTGCTGCCATTGAAATGCCTGCAAGGATATATCTTCCCTTGTTTTCGTGAGGCTTGTCACAGCCGCGGAATATACCAAGCATAGCTGTAATAAACAGCAGAGGGGTGATGTCAAACAGATAATGGGTAACTATGCCGCCCAGTGACATATCAAGCCATGCGGTTATGAATGATACCGCAAGGCATATCCATACAAGCTGACGTCTGTTCCTGTCGGACTGCTCCTTTGACTTCTTTCCGAGGGCATAGGGCAGCATGAATGCTCCGAACATGAAAACTGGGAACATGAGAACTCCGCAGCCTGAGGATATATAGGTGTATGCAGTATAATTCTCCATATATACGGGAGCTGTCTCAATAAACGGGAAAGAGGTTCTCAGTCTCGGCGGATGAACGAAATAGTGTATTATAGTATCGGGGATACGTGTCAGCGAGAGCTTGTTTGCTCCTGCATTGCTGATAGTCATCTGGTATATCGCACCGAACTGGAATGGCGAATCAAAACGTGCCGCATTGTACTTCATTATAATTACAGCGCCAATTGCAAGGGGAACTAAAAAGCTTGCCGCAAGGGCTGATCTCCACAGCAGCTTTTCATTCTTATCAAAGAGAACTCGCCAGAAATATGGAACGAGAATAGCTGCGCAAAGGGCTATAGTCGGTCTTGAAGCTACACACAGCGCCAGTGCTGCACCGCTTATGAACAGCAGAACAGGCTTTGCTTTTTTGCTTTTTGTGTTCAGGGCAGTCATTCCTGCGGCAAAGCACAGCATGATGAAGCACAGACCTGTTATTGATGGTAGAGTGTATCTGTCTATGCAGTTTCCTGTGAACCATATGCCTATTGCAGCAGCCGCTGTGGGCATAAGCAGCAGCAGAAGCAGCAGATTCGGCTTGACTTTGAGAAGCTTTAATGCCGAAAGAATAGACAGGCACATAAAGAGAAGTCCCATTACCATGAAGAAATTGTTAGCCATAGCCATAGTCGGGAATTTGCCTGTAAGCTTATAATAGGGATAATAGAAGGTCACAACGGGGGCAGCGCCGAAATAGCAGTAATAATGTCCCTTATAGTAGGCGTAATCCCAGAGGAAGCTGACTCCCTTGTCGGCTCTTTCGCTGTCGTCGTAGGTATTGTCGAGAGTTTCCAGCGCAGAATCGGCATTAGTGTCAAGATAGACCTGACCTTTTATGAAAGCCTTCAGAGTAGCTGCATAGGGATCGTCAATGTAGTCGGCTTCAGGGGCATAGTCACGGGGCTTCTGATCGGGTAAGCTGAAAAAATATCCCGTAAATACCACAAGCATTATCATTGCCGCAACAGCGATGATATGTGAGTTCTTTCGGCTGTCGTAGGTGACCTCATAGAATTTGTATACCTTTACAGCGATAAGAAGCAGTGCAGCGGCAAGCAAAGCAAAGAATCTTATATTTGAGAATGCGTATGCAGGCTTGCTAAGCACTCGGATATTGCGTATAATGATCTGCTTGTCCACGCCTTCAAAGCTTATGAATATGCTGCGGAGCTTGCCGTATGGCTTGAAGCTCATTGAAAGCTTGGTATCATAGCCGCTTACACGCTTGTGCTGAAGAGTGTACTCGCGTAAGGAGAGGTTGTCGTCTGTAATACTGAGCTTTACATCAAATGGAGAAATGTCCTTTTCGCCGTCAAGCTCCATATCAATATCATTTATATTATCGGGCAGGTTTGTGAAGGTCAGCTTTGAATTGCCTGACAGAATGACCTCCTCATCATTTTCTGCGTGGCCTGAGCCTGTGATCTCTATATCATACGGGGAGACAGCCTCGTTTACATAGACAGTTCCGAAGCTTTTGCCGTTGAAAATGAATACCTCGGCAGCAAGAAATATCAAAGCCCATACAGCGCCTCTTTTGAGAAGCCTTCCTGTTTTTTCACCTGTATAGCGCTCAGCGAGCAAAGCTCCGAAAGAGAGCAGGCTTACGGCTGATACAGCAGCGGCGGAAAGACCGCTTTCGCCGTTTATCATATTTGAAGAGGTTATGGCAATGAGCAGAACGTATACACATATGAGTATACAGGCTGCCGCAGCAAGCTTTTTTCGGAATTTTCCTGCGGTCTCAGCGATCTTTTTATCGCCTGCGAATCTCTTTCCGAGGACAGCATCGGCAGCAATGGCTGCGCCGAAGCATATGACCGTAATAATTGAAGATATCAGCATAGTAATAAGCTCCCCTTTTAAAGATTATAGTGTATCTATTAATTAGACGTATAAAAATGTAAAAACTCTCACCTTTTTTGAAAAAATTTGCAGTGATACTCAGATTTATTGTTCCGCAAGGAATATTACTTTATCGGAGCATTTGCTGACAAGGTCAAGTTGGTACAGTAATAATATTATACGACGATCGGGACGGTCAAATCAAGGGAAAATGCTTCTGTACTGTATTATTATGCTGAATTTCGTCAGTTTGTACATAAATTTCCCTGTCATAAAAAATCATTGCAGAGCCATAATACTCCCACGGCATCAAAAACTTTTTTAGGAGATAACAGAAATGAGCAATAACAAGGGCGCAATGACAGAAAAGGGCAGAGAGGCTCTCGAAAGATTCAAGATGGAGTCTGCAAACGAGCTCGGTATCAACCTCAAGCAGGGCTATAACGGTGATCTTACCTCCCGTGAGGCTGGTTCTATCGGCGGCAGCATGGTCAATATGATGTGTCCGGAACAGCAATGGAGGATTCCGCGAAACAGCGTGAGATCAAAGGGACATAAGGTCGTGTATACATACTATATGCAGGTCGGAATATGATAAGCAATATATTTAACTTTCAATTTCAAATCTATTTAATATACCAAAGAACAACGTCAAATTCAAGCAAAAGCAACTGTCCGAGGGCTTAGCCGCTCACTTTGAGTAAGCAACGAAGAGTAAAACAGAAAGTCTCCGCAGCTGTGGGGACTTATTTTTTTAAATAAGATGATCTGCTGACGAATGTGTATGATGATCGGCTTTATTACTGCATAGATGTATAATGCATAAATAATGAAAATTTCTTTTTTGATCTGCCGGAACTGTTGACATATGATAAAATTTATGATAATCTGTAATCAAAGAGAATTAAACCTGATGAATAAAGAATCACAGCTGAAATCGTACAGTATCTGCTGTACTGTTTTAAAAGATATGATGGGAGGGAATATCATGCATAAAAATTATAAGAAGATCGCTGCAGGGATACTGTCAGCGGCAATGCTCGTGCCGACGGGTGTCAGTATCGCGGAGCCTGTCAGGGCTTCTGCCTATGAGCTTCTTGGAGAGACATCATTTTCTCATAAGATGATTCCATGGCATACTGCGGAAACATCCCCTGCGAGGCAGGACTTTGAGCTTTCTGATGGAAATGTACACATCAAGATCCTAATACCGGAAGGTGCCGACAAGGAAAGATGGGATCTCCAGTTCAGACACAGGAATCTCAGCTTCAAGGCAGGTCACGAGTACAAGGTAAGCTTTAAGTCAAAGGCGAAGCGTGAGGGTATGGAGCTTTATTCCTTTATCGGCAATCTCAGCGACAGCGAGGAATACTTTGTGCTTGACGGTTCGACAAACGATATGCACATGGGACCTGATATGGGCGGTCAATGGCCTTCGAGTTCTGTAAGGCTTACGACCGAATGGCAGACATATGAGGGAATATTCAAGCCTTTGAATGATGTTGAATCAGCTCAATGGGCCTTCCAGTATGCAAGAGGCACCAAGTATAGTGGAAATGCTAAGAGCGGTGATGAGCTCTGGTTCGATGATATGTCCATTGAGGACCTGACAGATGACATAACCTGTCCGCCTGTATGTAACTACGGCTATACCGCCCGCGGTTTCAGCGGACTTGAGAATAACTTTATATCTGTTAATCAGCTTGGATACTACCAGAACCTTGAAAAAACAGCTACACTTGGCAATAATAAAGGAGATTTCACCTACGGTGCAAAGTATTTCAAGCTTGATAAGGTCTATGACTATGAGATAGTAAGAGTTTCTGATGATGTTGTTGTTTATACGGGCAGAACAGGCGAGCCGACGAAGGACGCTGATTCGGGCGATAATGTATGCAAGATAGACTTTACGGCGTTTGATGAGGTCGGCGAATACTATATCCGTATCAAAGGCGAGAACTGGAGATCGTTCCTGTTCAGGATAGGTAACGATATTTACAGCGACAGCGAACATAATATGCTGACCAATGCACTGAATTATTTCTATCAGAACCGTTCAGGTGCAGATATCGAGTCAGAATATATCACATCGGGTGAAAAAAATAAACTTGCACACGCAGGTGTACATAAGACAGAAACAGGCTATGTTCAGACTCAATGGAAACGTGAATATCTGGCAGATGATGAAGCAACTCATTACTATGCTTCTTCAAAGCTCGATGCATCGGGAGGCTGGTATAAAGCAGATGACCATAGCAAGAATATGACAGAGGGCGGTATTTCGCTGTGGACGCTCCAGAATATGTACGAGCGCGCGACCTATTCACAAGACGGGATCAAAAAATTCGCTGACGGCTCGGGTACTGTTGTTATTCCCGAATCTGGCAATAAATACCCCGATATCCTTGACGAATGCAGATATGAGCTGGATTTTATGTCACGCATGAAGGTTCAGCCCGATGAGAAAACATGGGGCAAATATTCAGGTATGTATTATCACTGCATAAACGATCATATATTGCGCAGTCTTACCAACAGGCCTGATTATGTCAATTATGAGGATATACGTGTCATCAAGCCGCCTACATTTGCGGCAACTCTGAATTACGCAGCCTGTGCGGCACAGGGAGCAAGACTTTGGAAGGCTTATGACGCTGAATATGCAGATAAGCTCCTTGAAAGTGCTAAGGAGGCATATCAGGCATACAAGGCAAACTGGTATGAAGCAGAATTTGATGAGTATACTAACGAAGTATCATTCTATGCTCCTCAAATTCTGTGGCAGGGAACGAATTTATACCCTGACAGTGAGGTCTCAGCTGATGCCTACTGGGCAGCCTGTGAGCTTTATATCACTTCAAAGTTAATGGAAGATGAAGACGCCGCTGACTACCTTGCTGATCTTTCCGATTATAAAGGTGCTTTCACGTTTTCCCCAAGGATAACAGGCGGATCAAACCAGCCCGGAGAATTCACATTCACATTGTTCAGAAGCGAAAACATTGCCGCAGCAGGCTCTATGTCGCTGCTGATGCACAAGTATCTGCTCACAGATGAACAGACTGAGATGCTGAATAGTTCACTTCTTGAAACGGCAGACGATTTCATCAATGAAGAAGAAAGCCAAGGTTACGGTATCCCGTATAAGTATGACGCTCCCGGTTACTATGACACAGGCTGGGGTCCTGAAATATATTACCGCGGCTTTGAATATGATTCCAACGGACGCGCTTTGAATAATATGATCGCTATGGCTTATGCCTATGACCTGACAGGTGATGATAAGTACCTGAACGGCGTGACAAGAGGTATGGATTATCTTCTTGGCAACAATCCTATGTCATACTCATTCATTTCAGGTTATGGTTCTTACTGTACAAAGAATCCGTCACATGAATACTGGCAGCATGAGATCGACAAGTCTCTGCCTCAGGCACCTGACGGAGTGATCGTAAGCGGTCCGACTGCAAAGGCTGTTGACCAATATGTGAGGGCTATGGGAATGGGATATGGACATCCGGATGATCCTTCCGAGAGATTTTATGCTGATTCCGTAGAATCATGGTCTACCAATCAAGCTTCTCTCAGCAGCAATGCTTCACTTGCATGGGTAGTATCATTCCTTCAGGACGAGGCTTCCACAGAAACTGTTGTCAAGCCTGCATCCGGAGATGTTAATGCTGACGGCGAATTCAATGTATCTGATGTAGTCATTTTCCAGAAGTGGCTGCTGGGCTCTGCAAAGTATTCTCTTGCCGACTGGAAGGCTGCTGATTTCTGCAAGGACGGTAAGCTCGATATATTCGACCTTACTCGTATGAAAAAAGAGCTTGTCAGTAAAAATGCAGCAGAATATGTAGAACCTGATCATCGCAGCTTCGGCGGTCCGGTGCGTACTGTTACAGACGGTCTGAAATTATATCTTGGTCCCGATGAGAGCTTTGAACCTGTAGCTATTATCTATAAAAATACTCTTCTCTCGGAATTAGGATATCAGGATAATAACGATAAATGGATATTTACCGAATACGATGGTCGGTACGGCTGGATCAGAACAGTAGGAGACGATGGTAAAACTCCGACGATCGTTTATGAGGTATACATGGATAAGCCTGTAATATACCTGTATCCCGAGAAAGAGACCGATGTTCATGTTGAGCTGGAGCTGACGGAAGCAGAACTCTCAACGACATACCCGAGATACAATAATGGCTGGGACGTAACAGCTTCTCCCGACGGCACACTTCTGAACAAGGCTGACGGCACACATCATAAGTACCTGTTCTGGGACGCAGTAAATTGCCGCACACGCTTCGATTTTACCAAAGGCTTCTGTGTTGCAGGCAGTGATACCGAGAGCTTCCTCAAGGAAAAGCTCACATATATGGGACTCACTGAGGAAGAAATGAACGAGTTTATCGTATACTGGCTGCCGCTGATGGAGCATAACAAGTATAACCTTATATCGTTCCAGAGTGATGCCTATACTGATTCTGCCAAGCTTGACATAACACCGAGACCTGACAGCTTGCTGCGCGTATTTATGGCGTATGTTCCCCTTGAAAATGCTGTGAACATCGAGCCGCAGGAGCTTGATACCTTCGAGAGAAAAGGCTTTACAGTCATAGAATGGGGCGGCAGCAAAGTTCAATAATAGCAATTAAATAAATAAAAGAAATTCCGCCCCTGATGGGCGGAATTCTTTATATTATATATGCAGCCTTTGATCTTTCTGCTCTTCTCAGAAAGCAGGACAGGCAGTAGTTCTCTTGTATCTGACATAAGGAACCTCCTGCCTTTTATAATATCATAACAAGCTATAAAATATTAGTCAAGACGCTTTAACAGAAGAAATGCTGCCCGATGGACGAAAGAACTATTCTGCGGCTTTTATTTCGGCAAGCCATTAAAGGCAACATATACCACAAATGATATCAGATCTGCCGCAAGTATAGCTCCAAGAATTATTCCTGCGATTTTCAGCCCTTTTTTGAATTTTTTTCTGTTGCTGTCTGTGAGGACTTTTTCTTTGATATCGGTCTTTATCTCACTGTAAAGCTTCGACTTTGCAGGCGCCTGCTCAATGGGTGCAGGTGCAGGCTCAGGTGCCTTGTCCAGAATCAGTTCATCAAGGGATATGCCGAAAAGGTCACTGATAGCGATGAGCTTCTCCATATCAGGAGCAGAGTCACCGACTTCCCATTTTGATACAGTCTGACGCGATACATTCAGACGGTTTGCGAGCTCCTCCTGCGAGAAGCCTTTCTGCTTACGCAGTTCGTACAGTTTGTTATTGAATTCCATGTTAAACGCCTGCCTTTCTGTCATTTCTTTTATACATATGCCACAGCAGGACAGCTGCTGCAGCCAATAATGCTGCTGTGATAATGCTTGTTTCAATGCCGTAGTTTCCGCCGTTGAGCAGATTTTCACCGACACTTTTCATGTCAATGAGTGCAGCCGAAGCTCTCTCTCCGCTGAGATCAAGTCCGAGAACACAGCTCAGGCAGAAATTCCACAAAGAATGAAGTCCGCAGGCTGCCCATATGCTTTTGGTTTTGAGTGTCAGGAACGAGAATACGCACGAAATAACGACTAAGCATAGCACACCTGAGAATATATACCTCGGTTCACTGCCGCTGAAATTGCCCCAGTGATTAAAGGTGAATACAAACGTGCTTGCTGCGACAGCGACAGGCATAGGTACTCTGTCCCTGAGCGAACATAATACAAGTCCTCTGCAAAGAAATTCCTCGGCAGCGCTCTGAATGATATATCCGCCCAGCAGAAGCATCAGCATCGGAGCATTTGTATCTTGAGATAAGCCTTCAAAACTGATACTGCCTGTGAGCATTATCGCAGCAACACAGACAAACAGCAGTCCGGTGCCTATGAGAGCTCCTGCAAACCAGCCGCCGATGTGCTTAGTCAAACCCATTTCGGAGAGCTTTCTTTTTTCTATAAGCTTCCAGTAAAGAACACTTGCGGCTATCATTCCTGCCATGGCATACAGCCCCAGCAGTTCCATAGTGCTTTCGCTGAAAGTCTCGCCCTGTGTAAAGTTTTTTCCGCCGGCGATCATTGCACCTATGACAACGGCATTCCCTAAAAGTGTGCCGACCACAAAGCATAGTATGAATGCAAGAAGCTTTTTGATAACTAACACAGCAGCCGGCATTTCTGTTCTGTTGTTGAACGGGTTTATGTTTTTTATGAATTTTTTCATAGATGAATTCCTCCTTCTATCGCTTGGCGATAGTTTTTCCTGATGAATCCATCGTACCATTTCTGCTCCAAGAAGTCTACCAACTGCGCATGGAAATCCGTCAACGGGCGTTAACAATCACGTTAATCTCCGTTGCATTGGCTATAAATAGCCAAATTTTCGGCGGAGCTCATGAAGTGCTTCTGAACATATTATATCACAACAGTCAGCCTAAAGCAATACGCAGGATAAAAAGAAAGCACTCCGCGAGGGGGCTGCAGCTTGTTCGCAAAGTCACTCTATCAGAATCGTCAGAGTGGCAATTTTGAAGTATAATCAGGCAAAAACGAAAAAAGTGGCTGCCCGAGTCGAATGGACAAAGTATGCCCCTACGATCAATAACTATGTACGTCATGACATGAGTTCAGATAATAATACTTGGAACTTAGCATATATAGAACAAAATACGATTTTCTCTTGCATTCAGTGAAATATCGTTGTATAATGTGATTAAGCAGTTAAATGCTGCAAATTCTGGGAGGGCAGGTGACTTTATAATGTTAAAGAAACTGGCGGCTGCTGTGATAGCCGCAACAATAGCTATTATTCCTTTTTCCGCAGAAAGTCTGGATTTATTCACGCCTCTGAATGCTTATTCAGAAGAAACAACTGATGGATCAGAGAATGATATTAATAGCTGGCTGCCTGACTGTGAAGCCGAATTTAAGGAATACGTAAAAAAATACGGTGCTGTCTCCGTCAGGGATAACTATGTTGTTTTCTGCATGGATTCCAATAACAGTATCCGTCTTAATTGGAGTGAAGAATCACAGGAATATCTCGACAACTTTAAGATGTGTTCAACTAAATATTTCTATAACAATTCAACCGGTGACACCTATAAAGTAGCTGCATATCAGGCTGTCAAAGATGGTCAGGCCGCAATCAAATGGTGGTTTGTACCGAATTATGTATGGGAATTAGATCCGCCTTTCTCGAAAGAAGACATGAAAGATCCTCTTGTTGCAGACTGTACCGTTATAGATAATGCGCAGACTGTACTGCTTTCGGGAGATATGAGAGTTTCCCTTGTTGATTATGACACCGGAGAACTCCTTTCGCTTCCTGATGGTGCAATATCAAGAATATGGACTGATATACGTCAGGATACTCCGGAAGGTGAACTCAACTGTAATATACAACCCTCCGGATTAAGAAATAACCCTGAAATTGTACATTTAGGAAACTTCTTTAATGGTTACGATTTCTCCTTCGGCTTGCTTGATATACCGGAAAGTTACTCCTTGCCGGAGACAGAAGAAAAATCTGCGGGTTATTACAACGGAACTATTGTACCTGAAGATCATATTACCGTAAAGAAATATGACAACAACACAGCTGACGTTGTGTTCAGACTGAAAAAGAAAACAAAAAGAGTTATCCCCGAGGAAAAGTCTGCTGATCTGACCGACCTTAAAAAGGGAGAAACAAGGATCACTGTTTATGACAAAGATACAGGCGAACTGATCCCGAATGATCTGCTGGAACATCATTACTGCGGATTCGGAACGGACATTCGATTTGAAGAACCGAATGTTCCGGGTGGATGGATGATGACAGGTCCGATATATGCCGTTGGATCCAATCCGCAGGTCTATCAGACCGGTCTTGCAAATCTTTACAGATCCGCAGATTATTTTGAATTCCTGTGCGACGATCAGCCAGAGGTAACACTGTATGACAATGGCTCAATGGATCTTGTGATAAGAACCAAGATTAAAGTATCGGGAAATATAAACGGAGACGGTGAATTCAGCATCGCTGATCTTGTAGCATTGCAGAAATGGCTGCTCAATGCATATGATAATGATCTTTACAGCTGGGGTGAAGCTGACTTTAATCTTGACAACAAGCTCGATATATTTGACCTTGTTCTTATGAGAAAAGAACTTATCAAGAAAACCATAACTACCTATGTCGAGCCTGATCAGAAGGTCTAATACGGCGCTGACATAAGAATGGCTGGGACGCAGTAAATTGCCGCACACGCTTCGATTTTACAAAAGGCTTCACAGTTGTTGAATGGGGCGGCAGCATCAAGGAATCTTAAAAATGGTTTCGTTATTACATAAAAAGAATAAATAGAATAAAAATGCCTCCGTATGCTGCCGAAAGACAATATACGGAGGCATTTGATATTACTTGCTGAGTTCACGCTTTACCGAATCATATTCAGTTTTAACTTCATTGTCGGGAGAGCACGTAACAGGTGAAATGCGGGAAGGAGCTCATATATAGCAAGCACTCCGCTTATAACAATGACTCCGGGAAAACCTGCAATGCTCTTCCCGTTATCCTGACCTGTATAATATCTGTCATTCATCAAATAGCATTGAATCACTGAAACTGATATGATATAATATGTACAACCGAAAGAAAGGTAAAGCAGATGAAAAACAGACATTAAATATAACTTTTCATAAAAATTTTTTAATGGGTGCGACATTCATGATGTTTCGTACGTCTAATTATCAAAGGAAATATTTCCTGTCGAAAGGAGAATAACAATGAGTGACGGTTCAGGTAGCTACAGCCGTTTTCTCTCAGGTGACAGGGACGCAATTGAGGAAGTCATAAAAGACTATAAAGATGGTCTTATATATTACATCTACAGTATTATCGGAGATATGGAGCTGTCCGAGGAAGCCGCGATCGATGTGTTCATAAAGCTTTATGTAGATAAACCTGTTTTCAACGGAAATTCCGCATTCAAGACATGGTTATATACTATAGGA
>NZ_JAIKXF010000049.1 GCF_024684275.1 Ruminococcus sp. | reverse complement strand
TCAATGTTTTTTCAGGCAGATCTCTGATCTGTCTTTTCGTCATGCCGTTTTGCTGTAAGTATTAGCAGGAGTTTGTTCGCTTACATACAAACATACTCCTGCTTCTTTATCGTTTTCAGTTAGCTTAATGACATTACCCATGATCCGGAAGATCATATGTCATCAGTTGATTCAGCTGTTATGCAGGCGTGCACACTGCTTAGCGGCATGAATATATTAAATCGTGATAAGGAGAATTTTTAATATGAATAACAAGATCAGACGCAGCATCGCAGCAGTATGTGCTGTAGCAGCTATATGCAGTCCATTAACACAGAATTCTGTTTTTTCAGGCAGTATTGTCAAACCTGTAGTTGCATCAGCAGAAGGACAGCCATTTACTTCAGGAGCGTGTTCAGGGGCTTACTTCAATGATGAACAGGAAGGAGTACAGATCTATTACATGACTAAGAATAATGGCATAGTTATAACAGGCTGCAAAACATCAAAGGCAATGACATCGGTAAGGATACCTAAACAGATCGACAACAAAGACGTTATATCAGTAGCTGATAATGCGTTCAATGGACAGACAAATATCAGCAGCGTAGAATTCTATGGAATAAATGGGCCATTATACAGTACATACACTTCGCGTGGACGCCAATATACAACTCAGGTAAGATTCACGGGAGGAAGCTCGATTTCTGAGATAGGTGAAAGTGCTTTCGAAAACTGTACTAATCTTACATATGTACAAGTTGGTGATAAGGAACTTACTGTTAAAGATTCAGCATTTTCAGGATGTACAAAATTCGGCACTATAAGTTTTAATTCTTCGAGCAAAAATAATATTGATCCGACGTTCGGAAATATTGGAGCATATGCTTTTGCACAAACAAATATTGAGTGGTTTGGCTTTACAGACACAAAAGTGATTAATTGCAAGAAGATAGGATACGAAGCTTTTAATGAATGTGCAAGACTCAGAGAAATAAATATCAACGCAACATCTGTTGACAGCAGATGTTTCCAGAAGTGCAGTTTACTGACCAATATTAAGATCAAAGCAGATTCTATCGGTAAATATTGTTTCAGCAGATCTTATAATGTAACCAGTGCTGATCTTGATGTAGCTACAATTAATGAGTATGCCTTTTCAGGGTGTTCAAAACTTAAAAAACTGAATCTTGTTAATACAAAGAAAATCCATCAGCATGCTTTCGAAAACTGTACCGAGCTTGTAACTGTAAATTTCCCGAAGACGATCACATCAATCGGTGACCTTGCATTTCTTGGAGATACAAAGCTTAGTTCACCGGTATCGTTTATAAGAGAAAATGGAGAGAGAGTATATATCGGAAGAGGCGCATTCAACAATACTGCTGTAGAATATCTGGTATTGTGCGGAGATAATATTAAGGTCGAATCATATGCTTTCTGCCGCAGCAATTTAAAAGCAGTTATAGTTGAGGGAAATGTGGATTTGAATTATTGTTCGCTAAACTACGGAATAGATGATGCCGTATTTACAATGTATGGAGATGCTGATACAAATGAATATGCTTCAAACTATGGCATCACATATGTTAAAGCCGATAAAAGCCGTTCTTATGACAAGATACTCGACGAGAACAAGTCGTATTTAATGGGAATAAACAAATTCGAAAATGCGAATGGAAGTTGTTCAGGTATGTCAATAATGCAGATGTTTGCAATGACAGGCAAGGTAGATCTTTCTGATCTTCTGCCTGAAGGAGAAAGCATGATAGACATTCCCGGGAATGCATATGTCGATCATATACCGGAATACAGCGCTTTCTGCGATCAGGTGATCGATTATCATAAAAACCAGACTTCTTACCTGCATTATGATTATAAAATAACTTTTGATGCCAACACTCTTGACAGCCTTGCAAAGCTGACAGAATATGGTGTCAGTGTTCCCGGTGTTCTCAGGCTTTATAATCACAGACATGTTGTTACATATTTAGGTGTAGAAAAACTTAGTGAGCCGGTAGAGAAATACAATGCAAATACACAGAAATATGAAAAGTATAACTACAGATTTATTATAGGTGACAGCGGTTACAGGTTCAAGTACGATGAAAATGGCAATGTTGTTGCTCGCGGAGCTGATTCCCTTACATGGAAGCCGGGTTGGACAGAAGATATGGGCTGGATACCGATTGAGGATACATACCTTTATGTGAATACAGAAGGTGGTTGTTACCAGCAGAGATGGGATCATGAAGAAAATGTTAAACCAACTCTTAATCCGACAACAATAAATGATCTTAGTTTACTGCTTGCGCCTACTGTACATATATAATTCTTTTTTTGCAGATCTTGTATAATGATTTATACTTAAAAAACGCCGCATTTATGCGGCGATATTTTTATCATACAGCATAATTCAGGAATAATAGCTCTTGTATAGTTTTGAGAATAATGGCAACATACCACAAACTAAAAATAAATGAGCGTGATATGATGCGAAAAATAATAGATAATGTTATCTGTTATATGTCAGCGTTCACTTTCTGACTGTTGAGAGACACAGCCGATAAATGCAAATAAGTCCTGCCTGATCTGAAAACCTTGTGTTCGTAGCGGTCAGCCGCTTCTTACACTGAGCAGAGGCGGTTCGGTTCCAGTCTGCTCTTATAAAAAGCCAAAACTCCCTGTGTTTATGCACATGGAGTGATTTATAATGCGAGATTTCTATTGATTTTAAGGCGCTATTATGTTATACTAAGTATAGAATAAATGAAATAACAAGTAATGGGAGGAGAAAATGAACGAATTATCGAAATATCTGTGTTTGCTCCTTCGTCACCAGTCCGAGAAAGCAGAGCTTGATATGGACGAACACGGCTGGGCAGCCGAGCCAATAAAAGCATGTTGGCAGAAAAGGATAAATGTTATGAAAAACAAAAAACAAGGCAATAACTGGACAGCTTATTATGATAATGATACGAAACGATACTTTGCGGAAATAATGTACACCAGCCGTGAGGGGCGTGAGCAGTATGACTATGAGATCACTCAGGATATTTACGCCCGTCTCGGTACATTCAGTGATGATGTCGACAACGAGAGACTTATCAAAACAGGCAAGAGTGTATACTCTTTTGAAAACACGATGTATGGCACTCTCGGTCCTGAGAGAACGGTATGGGATGAAGAAGCTAATGAAACAATGAATAAGTGCGTGAAGAAAAACAATGACTGATAAAGCTTATTTTCATCTTCCGGGACTGTTTGAGTTCTATGACCTATACAGTGTGTTTTTGCCGCTGTATCGTGAGCATCGGGAATATTTCTACGACTGGTGTGAAATAGCGTCTGTATACGGTGCTCCGGCTGACTGTGTCTGGGGCGGGGGACGTGTCGGATTCGGCGAATGTGAAGCTGAAGATGTACTCGCACTTATGAATGAATACGGTATTTCTTCAAGGCTCACTTTCAGCAATTCGCTTATAAAACCTGAACATCTCAATGACAGGAAATGCAATGCCCTGTGTGAGCTTTTCGCCGGAAGCAAAGGTGTACAGAACGGTGTGATAATCTACTCGGATCTTCTGCTTGAACATATTAAAAATAATTATCACAGCCTTTATTTTGTTTCATCAACTACAAAGGTCCAGATTGATTTTGATCAGTTTTTAAAGGAAACCGACCGGAGTGATTTTAAATATGTTATTCCTGATTTCCGACTGAATAAGCTGTACGATAAACTTGATACACTCTCGCAGTTCCAGAAAGATAAAGTCGAATTTCTGTGCAATGAATGCTGCTCGTTTTACTGTAAAGACAGAAAAGCGTGCTATGAAAATGTCAGCCGTAAAAATCTGGGAGAAAACTGTCCCGATCACATCTGTACCGCACCTGATGCCAAAGAAGGATACCGTTTTTCAAAGGCAATGAAAAATACAGCATTTATCAGTACAGATGACATAATATGCACCTATCTGCCCCTCGGTTTTTCTAATTTCAAAATAGAAGGCAGAGGCCTCGGAAGTGCTGTCAATCTGGAATTTCTGCTTTATTATCTCACAAAGCCGGAATACCAGCTGACTGTCCGTGAAGAGATCTATCTCGACAGTATGCTGGATCTTTTCTGAATAGTGACATGATCTATAACAAGAAAGAAGGATATTTTTTGAAGATAATTGATGGACATACACATCTGTACGCAGATGAAATTGCAAAAAAAGTAATTGACAGATTTACCGATTATCATAGAATGGAACCGTTATCAGGACTTGGAAAGGGAACAGTATCTGATTTGCAGCACAAAATGAGTGAGGGCTTGATAAGCTATTCAGTTGTTGCCAATTTTGCTCCGCTGAAAAGCCTTTCCAAAACAAACGACTGGACATTGCGGATTTGCAGGGAACATAAAAATCTGATCCCTTTAGTAAGCATCCATCCTGATATGTCGGTTGAAGAAGTTGCCGAATACTTTGAAAAAGGCGCAAAAGGAATAAAAATGCATAACGGGATACAGGAGTTTGAGCCTGATTCTGACGGACTTGAAAAGATATACAGTTACTGCAATAAAAATCATATTCCGATAACTTTTCACTGCGGAGAAACTTCGAGAGTACATATGAATGAGTATACTGATATGTCGCATATCATTCCTGTTGTGAATGCGTATCCTGATATACCGTTTGTTTTGACACATCTTGCAGCATCAGAACCTGAAACGATCGAAGAGATCGCGAGCAGCTGCCCCAATGCACTGTTTGATACATCTATTGCATTCAGCGGTGAGCACTGCATACATCGTATACATAATGATCTGTGGGAGAATGATGACAAAGCAGCTGGATTTTTTCGTAAAATAGGCTGTGAACGTTTTTCCTTCGGCTCGGATTATCCTTTCGGAAATCCTGTAAGCGACATCAGAAGAATCATGGATCTGCCGCTGAGTGAACATGAAATAGAAATGATACTCGGTGAGAACACTGCTGCTTTATATTTCTGAGGGCGAACTTAGATGTCATTGATCTTACTATAGCTAATCAACAAGAACATGGATTATTTAGAGGAAGCCCAATATCGCAAATTCCCGGCATAGTTTCAGAACTGGTATTGCTTCGGAAACATAGTGAAACTTAAATATTGTTCAGAAGCCTAATGGTTCTTGAAAACTATTACATTGGTGTACATTGATTTCATTTATGTGTATTTTCAAAAGTGTATTTGCGGCAGTATTGATTTCTTTCGTATTCTTCTGGGGTATGTCCGGATCTGAGAAAAATGTCTTTCAAAATATGTGAATAAGATGACCGGTTTTGTAATGAGAGATAAATAAGAGCTTTGCTGCAAAATGAAAAGGGGTGCATTATGAAAAAGCAGGTATTTAAAGTTTTGGCGGCATTCCTTTGTGGTTCATTAGCCGCTTTGTCAGGTCAATACGCCGCTGATAGACAGTTCAAAGCCATTGCTGCGGAGACAGTCGCAGGCGATGTGAATGGTGACGGTGAACTAAGTATCGCTGATCTTATACTGTTTCAGAAATGGCTGCTTGCTGTGCCGGATACTAATCTGGAAAACTGGAAAGCAGCAGATCTATGTGAGGATAACAGGCTTGATGTGTTCGACTTGTGCCTTATGCGAAGGGCTCTTATCGAAGCTCAGCTTGCAGGTAAAGTGACCATTGTATCAACTGCTTCGGAACTGCGTACTGCTGTGAAAAATGCAAAGGCTGGCGATATAATAAAGGTCTCTCCGGGAGAATACGATCTACAAAGGCAGAAGGTCTATTCGGAAGCGGAGGGGACCTCTGATCTGCCAATAACTCTTGAAGCCCTTGATAAAAATGATCCGCCTGTGCTTAAATGTTCATCGCCTGAGCACAACTATGTTTTACATATCACTGGCGACTACTGGCGCATAGACAGCCTTATCCTTTCCAACGCTCAGAAGGGAATAGTCCTTGATAATTCCAACAATACTCTGATACAGAACTGCGAGATATATGACATTGGTGCTGAGGCAGTCGCTATCCGCGACGGAAGCTCATGCTGCACGATAAAGTCGTGCTATATACACGACACAGGTCTTGTTTCACCGGGTTACGGAGAAGGAGTTTATATCGGAAGCTCCAAGGAAAAAACAGAGTTTGACTTCAGATGTGACTATAACAAGGTAATGGATTGTACGTTTAAAAATGTCGCAGCAGAGCACGTTGACGTTAAAGAGTATACCAACGGTACTGAGATAGGCGGATGCACATTTTACGGCGACGGAATGACCGGTGCAAACTATGCAGGCAGCTTCCTCGACCTCAAGGGAAATGACTGTTATATCCATGATAATGTTGGTTACAGGAATGGAAATGTCAAGATAGTTGCAGCATTTGAGGTGCATGAACAAGTTGAAGGCTGGGGCTATCATCATGTTTTTGAGAATAATACTCTCTATATGGATCAGCCCTACGGTGCAGAGGAAACGTCAAGAAGGATTTATGCAGTGGACGGATGGTTCAGCGATTTCTCGGTCAGGAATAATTTTGTTGATTACGGGAATGGGCTTGTTCTTGCAGAAGGCACAGAGTTTTATAATTCGGACAAAGTTACATATCTGGATTGAGAGCCAAAATATATGTTGATTATTATTGATCAACACTGAGGAGATATTGATGGGAATAGGTGAAGTACTTCTTGATCATTACAATCAATTCTTCTGCGACAGTCGTATCGGCATCTCTCTCAAGGAAACTGCACGTGAATTTGATCTCAAATATAAAAATACCTGATATGATTTTTAGCTTCTAAGCAGAAAGGAAGAACCATGTTTTTAAAATTTCAGTCGCAGGAAGAAAGAAGACAATATGGCGGTTCATGTTTTTTTGAGTTGCAGTTATGTAAATCATCTCAAGATCAATCATTAGAGAATATCATGAAACAGAGCAGCAACTGGGAATACGATTCACTTTATGTACATGGAGATAAACCTTTGTATTCAGTATATGGTCCGATATTTGGTAATGGTGTTCATCCCAACATGACAGAAGGATACCTTGATCCTTGGGGCATCACATATTATAAACAGGACATGGTCAATGAGATCATAGAACGTGCGCTGCAATCTAAGCCGGAAGGCTATGAAGTGCTTATTGCCTGGCTCAATGAAGCAAAGGAGTATAATGGCTTTTATATTTTAGGTGTATGAAAATATCTGATAAAAGAATCAGTTTATAGGAGGAATACAAAAATGAAAAAAATGACATCAGCACAGGCTGCAAAAGAACTGAAAAGACTTAATGAATTACATAGTGCTCTGCTTGATAAAGAGCAGAAGTCCGCAGTGTTCACAGCTGCTATTCAGGAAGATATTGAACTGGCTCGCCCTGAATACTCATATAGCGAAATGCAGGCAGAGCTTCAGAATATTGAAAAACAAGTTATCAGTCTGAAGCACAGTATCAACCAATTCAATCTGTCCTATGTAATCTCGGGATTTGATATGACTATTGATCAGATGCTTGTATATATACCTCAGCTGACAGCAAGAAAGAAGAAACTTGAAAGAATGGCAGCTCGTCTGCCTAAGGAAAGGGTAAACAGCAGTTTCTCCCATTCTTCCAACTTCATTGAATATATCCACAGCAACTATGATGTCACTGCTGCAAAAAAAGACCTTGATGAGACCTCAGCACTTCTTGCTGAAGCTCAGATGGCACTTGATCTGGCAAATACAACAGTGGAATTTGATGTAGAAATATAAATGTTTTCCGAGATCAGGCAGTTTTCAGATAACAGCGGAGTGAGGTTTATTGTAAACACTCTATTATTTTAGGTTATTATCAAATGTTATCTGTTATATGTCAGCGTTCACTTTCTGACTGTTGAAAGACACAGCCGATAAATGCAAATAAGTCCTGCCTGATCTGAAAACCTTGTGTCCGGAGCGGTCAGCCGTTTCGTGCACTGAGCAGAGGAGGTTCGGTTTCAGTCTGCTTATATAAATAGAGTCTGATAAAACAGATAACCGCTGCCATATCAATTATGACAGCGGTCAGAATAATAATACCATATATGAGGTTAAAATGAAAAATAGTCTTAGAAATGACCTTGAATATGTTGAAGTAAACGGACATAAACTTCACATATTCAGATGCGGAGATATAAGCAGGCCGAAGCTTGTGCTTATGTCGGGATCAGGGACAATTGCACCTATGTATGATTTTAAGGTGCTGTACGCAACGGTCCACCTTAGCGCCTCACGAATGGAGGCATCATACGGTTCAGACTATGAATACACGATCGCCGCGCTCTGTGTGCCTGCAAAGGTAGTGTTCGACCTCCCATGACGATTCAGGCATATAATTCAGGAAATAGCAGCGATGGCGGAAAAAAGTGGTTCAGATATTAATTCCAGCACGAAAATGGCAGTGTTGGCTTCGCGCTTTTAGTATATCCGTATATTGACATATCGGCGGCGGTGTTGTATAATGATAAATGTAACATTTCAAAGATGTAATGTTCTGTAAGCTTAAACACAGGACAAAGACTTTTTTATGATGTATAATAAGATCATGGAAACGGAAAAAGGCTTCCGAATGAAAATACTGAAAGGAAATGATCTTATGAAAAAGCTTACTTTTAACACATTACAGAAACTCACAGGATTCAGCAAGATACTTTGTGTCTTATTCAGTGCTGCTGAATTATATGATATTTTCAGAGTTAAATCAATTGAACATCCAAGAAGCGATCTGCTTCTTCTCATCTGGACAGTTTCACTTCTTATTGATTATGTACTGTGCCGATATATGAACAGCCGCTATCCAAAACACAATTTCTGAATAACATATAAACCAATTAATTAATACAAACATCATGAATGTGAAATAGAGATAAATACAATGAATAAGCTTAGAAAAATGTTCGAAAGTAATTACGGGACAAAAACACCTGACAAGTTTGTAAATACAAAAATATATTTAGCAGTATCTATCATAGGATGCATTTTCTGCTTAATATCATTTATCCTGGCATTGATCAGTCAAACCACTGTTAGCTGTGTGATTTTCCTTATTGCATTATTATGCATGAACTGCGTAATCCAGTATTTTAAACACAAAAAGAATAATTAAAGCAATAATATATCCGAGATAAAATTATTAACTATGCTGCAAACAACAGAATTATCCCTGTTTAATTAATTGAGGTGAAATTTATGAATACTTTTAAAAGATATTTATCCGTATTTCTGATCATAGGTGCTGTTATTTTTGCTATTGGCTTTGTTTTATTAGCAATAGATAAGACTTATTTCAAATGGCAGATGATAACCGCTTTATTTGCTGCTATTTGCATATATGTCTTTCCTATGTCATTATATCTTTCAAGTCAGGCATCAACAGTTGAAATTAGGATCAATAAGTCAAAAAACGAATTGGTCAATAAGATCGATGACATTTCATTCAACAAGTGCAACAGAAAGAATAAAAAAGAAGTTGGCAAAGAGATGATATATTCAGCAGCTGATAAATTCAGTGCATGGCTGACTAACCCTGTTAAGGTATATGACCATGATGAATACGTCATTGTAGAAGTGCCAAAGGCATATAAAAAGTATTATACAAGCCTTGCATAAAACGAATATTAAATAATTATGGATAGAAATGAAAAAAGCTCCCTGTGTAATAACATGGGGAGCTTTTTTGTAATGAGTGAATGTGATTTTTTAATGTAAAACATATTGCTAATACATTATGATACACAGAAATATAAGTGTGAATCCTGATAGACCAAAAGAAAACGCAACAACCAAACTGTCAGCACAGACCGGAAGAATTAGGATATAACTAACGTCACAAAATGCCTGCCGCATCCACGGATTCAGATAGCAGTGCATTTCTGCAAATCGTTTTACAGCCGTTTTACTTATACGATCTCAGATACAGATGTTACCCTTTTTGCATCTGCAATAGATGCCCCTTTGACATACGGTGTCAGCTTTTCGGCAGTTTTTCCAATGCCGCTGCTTCCTGATGTGGCGAAGATATGCAGCGTTTTTCCGTTCCAGTCATAGCCCTTGCAAAATGTGTTGACCACATTTGGTGCGGCATAATACCAGATCGGGAAACCGAGATAAACGGTGTCATATTCGCTCCAGTTCTCGATCTTGCCGCAAACGGGAACGTCCTTCTTGCCGAGCTTTTCCTTATTGCATCTGGCGAGTGGATTTGTCCACTTCATGTCGGCGGCGGTGTACGGCTGCTCAGGCTTGATCTCGAAAATATCTGTGCCCAGCTTCTTTGCAAGCTCCTCTGCGAGCTTTCTGGTTTTTCCTGTTTCAGCACTGAAATAGATGACGATAGATTTCATAATGTGATCCTCCTGACTTTTTACAGATATGTGACTGTTTCGGACAGTGGCTTTCTGCTGGTGTGGTTCGGAAGCGGACCTGCACCCTCTGCGGCATAGCCGAGATCCAATATCATCAGCACTTCCTCATTCTCAGACAGACCGAGCAGTTCAGCAGCCTTGTCGGGATCAAAATAATTGAGCCAGCAGCTATCTACGCCCTCATCTGCGGCAGCGAGAATCAGATGTGTAGCAACTATCGTCGCATCCTCTGCACCGGAGTCACGCTTCTCCCCCGGATAGGTGAACACGTTGTTCTTGTCAAAGGCAACCACCAGAACGGTCGGCGCACCGTAGCGGCAGGGCGTGAGCTTGTCGATGACAGCGAGCTTTTCAGCAGACTGTATCACATAGATATGCTGTTCCTGCAAATTTTTTGCAGTGGGAGCAAGTCTGCCTGCTTCCAGAATGAATGTCAGCTTTTCCGGTTCGACCTGTTTGTCGCTGTACTTCTTGCACGAATAACGGTTTTTGATAACTTCTTTGAATTCCATTATATATTCCTCCTGTTTGAATTGTTTATTTATTTTTCGTGTGAAACACCTTTTTCAGTCCGTCCAGTATCAGCAGATACAGCATTCCCACGATCAGCAGCGCACAGAACAGCGCAAGTATCCACCATGCACTGCCCATATACGGCAGCTCATTCGTAAAACCGAACGCCCCTGCCGGACTGCCCCAGTTCAGAAAGAAATACGGATAATTATATCCTTCTGCGAACTGCCAGTTGCATACATAGCCGATGCCTGCGTATATTGCATACAATATCGGCGGAACGATCACCCAGAGATCATTGCGCTTTTTGATATTGCTGCTGATGCCCGTCACGAAAAAGTCAAGTATCCCGACAAACGGCACGACAACGTGCGTCAGGACATTCTGAATGTTCCACGCTCCCTGCTGCATAGTCGGGGCAAGTACAAAGCAGAACACCGCACCTGTCAGGGTGATCGAGACTGTTCCGACAAATTTTATGATATACCAGAGGTCGCTGAATGGCTTGTTTTTCAGCATTTTCACAAGTCCAGCCAGACAGATCACCGCAAGAGCAATATTGGACTGTATCGTAAAGAACATAAACACTGTCCTGCCGCCCATGAAGGAATTCCGCCCGGCGTGCCAGCTTAAAAATGTACCGATCACCGCTGACGCAATGACAATTGATTTCAGTATGTAGGAAAGCCCTTTTTGGAGCGGAGATAAATTGCTCATAACATCCTCCGATCAGGGGAGAAATTTTCCTGACGCCAGATACAGTACATACCAGTCATGATGCGACAGTTTGACCTTTACAGCATCACAGGTGTCCTTGATATGCTCAGGATCCATAGTACCGATGATCGCCTGCATCTTTGCAGGATGACGCAGTATCCATGCAATGGCGACAGCTGCCTTTGATACACCTTCACGCTCTGCGATCTCAGCAAGTGCCTTGTTCATTTCAGGAAAATCGGGATTATCAATGAATGTACCGCCGAACATTCCGAATTGCAGGGGCGACCATGCCTGAATCGTAATATCGTGCAGACGGCAGTAATCCAGTGCGGAGCCGTCACGGTTCACAGAAAGATCGGTTGTCTTGTTGTTCATGTAGAGTGCCTGATCTATAAGCTGAGACTGCTCCAGCGACAGCTGGACCTGATTGAACACAAGGGGCTGCTTCACATATTTTTTCAGAAGCTCGATCTGCATGGGCATCAGGTTGCTGACACCGAAATGGCGCACTTTTCCTGACTTTTCAAGGGTATCGAAAGCCTCTGCGACTTCCTCGGGATCAAAAAGCAGATCAGGTCTGTGCAGAAGCAGAGCATCCAGATATTCCATATTCAGACGGCGCAGGCTGTCATCAACACTGGAAAGGATATTCTCCTTCGTCCAGTCAAATTCATTTCTGTCAAAGCACAGTCCGCATTTGCTCTGGATATAAATGTCCTCACGCCTGATACCGGTCAGCGGAAAGGCCTGTGCAAAGCGCTCCTCTGCCTCACCGTTTCCGTAGCAGGTAGCGTGGTCAAAAAAGTTGATACCGCAGTCATAGGCAGTGCGAATGACCTTCGCTGCGTCCTCCTTCGAGAGAGCCGGCATTCTCATGCAGCCCTGAATGATCGCAGATACATTCTGCGGTCCGTTTACAATATTGAGAGTTTTCATACATAACCTCCTTATGTTTATATGATGCTTTTACAGCGTGACTGTTGCGATATATTCTGTATCCTTACCAACAGCGGTGTCAGGCTTCGCAACGCTTAAAGTACCGCCTGCAACGCTCATAAAATGATATATCGCTATCCCAAGATCGACTTTCTGAACGTCCCAGGCTGCACCGCTGTCTGCAAGAGTCTTTTTCTCATAGAAATGATATGAATTTCCGCACTTTACTATACGCCACGGCTGCTTATTGACTGCTGAGGGAGCAAACCTGACCGCTTCAAGAGCATTCTGTACTGTAACATCATCGCTGTGCAGGGGAGTGCTGAAATCATTTTCATAGAACAGCTCCTCGTTTTTTATGCGCTTATCTGCTCTTATGGCAGCTCTCATACCGATCTCTTTAATGGAGCGTTTCTTTGCAGGATAACCGAGAGGACTCACACAGGGCATTATCTCTCTGTCATTTACCCCTGCTTCCTGTTCAAACAGCTCATGCTTCATTGTACCGCCGATCCATGTTGTACCGATCCCAATTGACCATGCATACAGCACAAGTTTCTCAAAGGAATATCCGAATGCTTCTGCACAGTGATCTGTCAGCGGCACCTTTCCGGCAATATAGAGATGTTCTCCCTGAATTACAGGACTGGAAAGTCCGTGTTCATCGGCATCAAGCAGAACAAATTCCACGGGGATACCATACGGGTTTGTGATGGTACTGATATATTCCCTAAGCTTCTTTATATCGGTTTCTGTCACAGCTTTGCCGTCAAAAGTGCGGACGCTTTTTCTTGTCCTGATGATATTCATCATATCCATAGTTAGCACCTCTAATTTTATTTTTTACGTGAGACAGACCATATTCGCGGTCTTATTATGATTGACCGGAAGTAAGCTCCAGCAGTTCATAAAGCAGGTCATAGAGCAGTTTTGCTTTTTCAGGCGCAATATTAACGCATTTGCCGACCTGAAGCGGAATATACTTAGCTTTTTCCTGAAGCGCTCTGCCTTTTTCGGTCAGCGTGATGATAAATGATCGTTCATCGGCAGTGCTCTGGCTCTTTTCGATATATCCCTGCTGACGCAGCTTTTTTAAGACAGGAGATAATGTTCCGCTGTCAAGCATAAGCCTCTTGCAGATCTCCCCGACGGTCAGACCGTCTTTCTCCCACAGCACAAGAAAGAGGATATACTGGGTATAGGTGAGACCGATCGATTTAAGATACGGTGTATAAGCTGAGGTCACAGAGCGTGCAGCCGCATAGATAGGAAAACATAGCTGGTTGTCAAGCTTCATCGCCTCTTTATAGTCATACTCCAAGTGAACGCACCTCCACGCAAATGTTTGTTGCAACTATATTGTATCAAATATAAATGAGTTTGTCAAGAGGTAAATAGAATTTTTTAAGTGCAATGCATATAGGTCTGAACTTCGGGATTTAATTGACACATCAATAAAGCCTCCCGAGGGAGGCTTTAGCTATTGTTCTATCCGAAATAATTATGGTATCTTAGCCCTGAACAGCGTTAAAGTTATCGCCGTCAGCTTCATATGAATCAGGAACACCGTCGAACTTCTTGAAGGAACGCTTTACAAGATCGTCTGTATCTGTATTCTCATTTATCAGACCGATTGCTTTAAGCTCATTAGCAACGTTTACAAGTGCATCGTATCCGCCCTGAACGCTTGGTCTGAACTCATATGTTTTGAGTATCTCGGCATTATCGTCTGCATTGCCGCTGACGTATTCCTTCTCGACCTGTATCTTAGCGGCTTCCTCAGGATTAGCTGCAACCCATGCAGAGGCTTTGAGGCAGGCATCAGTAAATTTAGCAGCAACGTCAGGGTGCTTTTCTGCAAGCTCTGTAGATACGAATGTTACACAGCAGTATTCGGAAGCATATGGCTCTGTTTTAGCTGTATCCATAAGCGGAAGAAGGTCATATTCTTTTTCTGCCTGTGTAGCAACAGGATCCATAGTGCAGATAGCGTCTACAGCGCCATTCTGGAGAGCTATAGGCTGGTCTGCTGTTGAGTATACAAGGAACTCTATATCAGAGCTGTCTGCGCTGATGTCAAATCCGTTTGAGAAGAGCAGACGCTTTGCTGTTACGGCTTCCGAGCCTGCGAGAGAGGATACACCTATCTTTTTTCCCTTGAGGTCGCTCACTGACTTGATACCGGAATCCTTTTTTACAAGGAGCTTTGTACAGCCTGTATGCATTCCTGCGGTAATTACCATATTCAGACCATTGTCAATAGGCTGAATGAATTTTCCTACAAGACCGAATCCGCAGTCGATAGTGCCTGCGCCGAGAGCTGCCTGTATATCAGCCTTTCCGAAATCAACTCTTTCCCACTTTATTCCTTCATTATCAAGGAAGCCCTTTTCCATAGCGATCTGGAGAGGTGCATGACAGAGAGCGCCCTGAGCCTCACCTATTTTAAGTACATACTCACCGTTTCCGCTTTTTTCAGCTGATTGGCTTCCGCAGCCTGATGTTCCTGCTGTGAGCATTACAGCAGCTAACAGACCTGCAAAGAATTTTTTCTTCATAATAAATAACTCCATTCTATTATATATTGTACTCAACATCGCGTTCTTTTCCTGCAAAATCAAGTATCTTTAAAATTTTGCTTCTGAGTCTTATAAACTCAGGATTGTTTCTGTCACGGGGCTGTGAAAGTCTTACGTCGATGACATCTTCGATCTTGGCAGGTCTTGGTGTCATTACAACTATCTTATCTGCAAGGTATACTGCCTCATCAACATCGTGTGTGACCATTATCATCGTCATTTTCTTTTCGCTTTTTATCCTCAGCAGCTCATCCTGCATATTCATTCTTGTGAACGCATCAAGAGCACCGAGAGGTTCGTCGAGAAGCAATGCCTTCGGGTGACCGATCAAAGCTCTTGCAAGGGAAGCTCTCTGGCACATTCCGCCGGAAAGCTGATGGGGGAACGATTTTTCAAAGCCTTTAAGTCCCACAAGCTCTATAAATTCGTCAACGTCGTTTTTTCTTTCCTTAAACAGCTTTCTCACCTTTAGTCCAAAGGAAATATTATCATAGATATTCAGCCACGGGAAAAGATTGGGATCCTGGAATACCAGTCCTCTGTCATGGTCAGGGCGTGTTACTTTGCTGCCGTCTATATATATGCTTCCCTCGGTTGGGACATCAAGCCCTGCAAGCAGACGCAGCATGGTGGATTTTCCGCAGCCCGACGGACCTATCAGACATACGAAATCTCCCTTTTCAATTTCAAGATCAACGCCGTTGAGAGCATTTACGGTCTCGCCGTCGATGGTGGTGAAGGACTTCCTGACCCCTTCAAATATTATTCCGTCTACCATTTTATCACACCTTTCTGCCAGCCGAGAACTTTGTCACGTACCTTGAACAGGATAGTGATGATGAGATAAAACAGTGCTGCGATAACTATCAGACCTGCATACACGTTTGAATATGCCATCATTTCCTTCTGCCAGTTTACATACCAGCCTATGCCGTATTTTGCACCGATCATCTCTGCTGTCATCAGCGCAACGAATGAACCGCATATACCATTGAATAATCCGAGGAAAATGCTTGGCATTGCAGCAGGCACACCTATCCTGAATATCTTGTGAAGGGTGTTGGCTCCCAGTGTAGAGGATACCTCAAAATATGAATTCTTTACGTTGGATATACCGCTGGAGGTAAGCACAACAGTAGGGAACCATACCGATATGCCTATAATGAATGCACTTGCACTGCTTGCCTTTGTGAATACAACGAGGAGTATCGGTATCCACGCTGTAGATGGGATAGGTCCCAGTATCCTGATAAGTGGATTTATCCAGTATGCCGCAGCCTTGCTGAAACCAACTGCTATTCCCATAAAGAAGCCTATGATAAGTCCGCCGAATACTCCCTTGAACAGCAGCTTCATTGAAAATACTATACATTTCCATATGAGAACTCTGTCTTCAACAAGAGTGCCGAATACGCGGTCAAGGGCAGGAAAGTACAGTACAGGCAGTATAGCTGTCTTGACTGTAAATATATTAAGGATATTGAAGAAGAGTATCACGCCTGCAAGAAATAATGCACGGTAAAACACGGGATGCTCTGCTTTGGTTTTCTGCTTTTTTCTTATCATAGCCGAAATAAAAGCGCCTGCGTAGTATACTACAGTTACTATTATCAGCATATAAGCAAAATATGGGTGAGCTGATCTCTGATGCAGCGGTGAATCGGGCACCGCTAATGCAACTATCACTGCTGCCGCCGCTGAAAGCAGAGGAAGCAGCGCATTTAGTATCTTCATTGTCTGTTACTCCTTATCGTCTGTATCTGCTCCGGGGGAAAGCTTTGATCTGTCGATCTCTGCGCCTACAGGAGCGTGGAGAAGCTTCTTATAATATGCCCTTGCCTGATAAAGTGCGCCGGCAGGATTATGAGCGAGCATTCTGTCCTTTGTTATAAGTGTGGTAGTAAGTCCCTTAGCGTACTTGTAGAAAAGACTGTCATGACCTACACAAAGACCTACTACGACATTAAGGTCTACCTTTGCCTTTGCAAGGAGCTTTGCCTGCATTATGGGATTGCACATAACAGGACCTGTTATGCAGGTATATTCTTCTTTTACGCCGATGTCGGTCTTGTTTACCGAGCCCACCTTACAGCTGATGCCGTATACCTCAAATCCGTTGAGTCTGAGGATACGTGCAAATATCCTGCTCTCCTCAATAAGACCTACGCAGGTAGCGATACCGATCTTTTTTGCGCCTATGCGTCTTGCAAATTCGATTATCTCCTCTACTCTGGTATATTTTCCATAGAATTCGCCCTCGATCTCAGCTGAGACAACTGCGACCTTTTTGTTTACTCTGCTGTTTGTATAGAGTGCAACGACCTCGTTGATCTCATCTTCTGTCAGCTCTGCTGTGGGGCAGAATTCGGGATATTTTCCGTTTCTGTTAAGACAGTTCATTACTCCGCAGTCTGCGCAGCTCATACATACTTTTTCCTTTGACATGATACATTCTCCTTTATATTATAGATGTACCAACTAAATCTCCTTCGGCTGAACTTCAGGATCTAATTGTCACATCAATAGTTTATACTTTTTAGGCGGAAGCCTTGACTTATCCGACGGCGATCACTCTGTCAGCGCTGTCAAGCAGCAGCTGATCATGTGATGCAGCTAATACCGTAACGCCATTTTTATTGGCTTCCGTCAGAATATCTCTGACTATGACAGCGCTTTCTCTGTCAAGGTTTGAAGTGGGTTCATCAGCCACTATAACGGGGGTATCCAGCAGAAGTATCCTTGCCAGCATTCCCCGTCTGTACTCGCCGCCCGAAAGCTGCGACGGATAAGAGCCGAGCTGCTTTGTAAGTGAAAGCTTTTCTGCTATTTCCTCCGCGTCTTTTTCGGTGGGGTGCTTTTTTGCTATGTATGCAGGGAATATGATGTTCTGCATAACTGTCAATTCGGGCAGAAGTGCATTTTTCTGCATCATATAGCCAATGACGTTTCCTCTGAGAGCTGTCCGCTTTTTTTCAGAGAGCTTTGATATATCAACTCCGCCGATAAGTATAGTTCCGCTGTCGGGGCGAAGCATACCCGTCAGTATATTCAGCAGCGTTGACTTGCCGCAGCCAGAAGATCCCGAAAGTCCTGCCATTTCACCCTTTTTGACTTTTATATCCATGCTTTTCAGACCAGTTTCACCGAAAAGCTTTGTAATATTTCTTCCATCTATCATACCTGTTCCTCCATGAGCATAGCAGGTTCTGTTTTCAGAATACCGAAAAAAGTGAAGGAAACAGCCAGCGCAAGCATTGCAAGGTCTATGGCAAGAGTCCTTATCACAAGTCTGACCGCATCATTCAATGAAATGAGCTTATACGGCATTTCAAGGGCGTTTTTTACTTCACTGTGAAGAGGTATAAGAAAAATACATATAAGCGCCATGCCGGCAGCAGCTCCTGCGGCAAACAGAGCAAGATACTCTGCTGAGAAGTATTTCAGGACCTTTCCTCGTGGACAGCCTGCCGAGAGCATACTTCCGGCTATCCTCCGCCGCTGATGAAAGGTCAGCGTTACCATTGCGAATAACGCAACAGCAGCGATGATGACTGCACAGGCAGAAACGATCCCTACCATATTCGTCATAAGTCTTATATGGCTCCTCAGATCAGAGGAAAGCTGCTCGATAGGGTAGACCTTAGTCTCGCTTCCCTCAAGGACACTGCTGATGTTATTGTATACATCGGTTATATCAGCGCCGTGAACAGTTTTTATGAGCACCATAGAAACGAGACCTGTTTTTTGTCCGAACATGAACTTGTACTGATCTGAGCCTGTGATCTCATCAGCAGCTTCGCGCGTTATAAATATGCTGTTATCGTATCCCATGCCTGTTTCCTCAAGCACATCTGCTATGGTGAATTCACGGTCAAATATCGTTATTTTATCGCCCTTTACAAGATTCCCCCCCCGAACCTGCCAGAGCTTCATCGGCGGAAATATCGTGTGAAACATCTGTCCACTGAGATACTGCAAAATCATTTTCGGGATCAAAGGCGACGATCTGCACACCCTCATCTGAACAGCAGCTCAGCGCCAGCGTTTCAAGATAAAGCTGAGGTGATGCAGCTTCGACTCCGTTTATATCCTTTATTTTTGTCATAACATCATCTTTGAAAATGATCGAGCAGGCTTTTCCCTTGAAAAGCATATCCTTTGTGGTATCAAGGTACGAATCGGGAACAGCTATCATATCGGCATAGGTCCTGCCGTATATCTTTTGTGAACCGTTTTTCAGGTTTTCAGTAAAAAGACCTGTTCCGAAGAGACAGGCGGTCGTAACAAAAAACAGCAGGAAAATAATGGTGCTTCTGAATCGGCTCCTTGATATTACCTGTAAAACATACTTACCTGTTTTCATTGTTGTTCACTTCTTTTTTGAGGAAAACAGCGATAAGTGATACGGCAGCGATAAGGAATATAATTGCTCCGCCAATACGGATAGCAGACATTGTGTGTCTGTTGCACATCATTGATGCCGAGGGGCAGCTTCCGACGAACGGGACAAGAATAAGTACGATGCCGAGTAAAGCTGATATGATGCCGCAAGCCTTTATTGCTTTTGCTTTTTTAAATAAGCAGGTCAGCAGGCTTATCGCCAATGAAAGTGAGAATACTACCGTTGCAATGTCAGTTGTAGTACGGCATTTCATTCTCATCATGCCCGAACATGGCTTGAGAAACGAGTTTATTGCGATAATAAAAAAAGACAGACCGCTGCTGTTAATAAAGAGGTGATCTTTTTTTTCATAATGATCTCTCCTTGATGATTAGGGATAACAGGTCATTTTTAGTAAAATATATATAACCTATTTGAATAATATGATTATATCATAATAGCGTATGCCAGTCAATTGTAGAAACGAACAAAATTATTCCTACTTACTTCATAGGTTTTTATGAAAAAATTTACTGGTTTAAAGCAGTGGCTTTTGTGCAGCAGCGTCGTGAGTCACGTCGGGTTCAGATGCGGAGAACATCAGCATTGATCATATAGAATGAATAAGCTTCATGTGTGTAAAGCACATATAGATTTGTAATACGATATATATATTTATTGATTTTAGGGCAATGCTGTGGTATACTATTGATGTGACAATTAAATCTTGAAGTTCAGACGAAGGCAAAATGGGATTTGCTATGGATACTAAAAAACAAAATTTATAAAGGAGTGAAATTATGAAAAAACCAGACATTATAAAAAGCTTTATTAAGCGTTCTGCCGCAGCTGTGTGCAGTGCTGCACTGATACTGACTATCGGCAGCTTTAAAGGGAACGTAACAGACTGCACAAAAGCTGCATCGGTGACGGTATCGGATGAAATAGGACTTGTCGGAAATCTTTTCTGCATTGCTGACGAAAAAAACGCAGACCATGCAGAGCTGCAATGGGCTACTACTCTTTCTGCCGACAGTTTTGCGCTGTACCGTTCGACTGAGCCTGATAACAACTTTGTCAAGATATATGAGGGCAGCGGCAATTCCTATGAAGATGATGATATGGCTGAGGGAACGACTTACTATTATCAGCTTAAAGTCACTTCAAAGGGCAGAGAGCTGTATTCCTCTGTGAAATCCCTTACTCCATGCGCTCTGCCGTCAGGACTGAGCACCTATGATAATCAGAAGGGAAGCAATCTTGTCTATGACACCAATGGCTACAAAGTCGGAAACACCTATTACAGCTATTCGCTGAAAAAGCATAACGGTAAGGACGATATCTATCTTGAAGAGACATCATCAAGTGACGGAAGGTATTTCGGCAATGCGAAGAATGTGGCTGACAGCTCGCAGAACTCCGCACTTGCAAGCTGCAAGATAGAATCAGTTCACATCGACTATATCCCCGAAAAGAACAAGGTAGTCGTGTGGGCTCACTGGGAAAAGCCCAGCGGCTACAGTGACGGTAAGGCACTTGTTATCACTGGAACTCCAGGCGGACAGTTCACTGTACATCATGTGTACAATCCACTTGGGATACAGGTCCGTGATATGGCTATATTCTTTGATGACGACGGAACGGGCTACCTTATCGCTGCTGCAAATAAAGAGGGACAGGGCGCCAATGCTACCATGTATATCTTCAGAATGAACGATGATTACAGTGATGTTACCGAGGTAGTGACCACTCTTTTTGAGGACCAGTACCGTGAATTTCCTAATCTCATCAAGAAAGACGGGTATTATTTCCTTTTCACCTCACAGGCGGCAGGCTGGTATCCGAGCAGCGGAGCCTACAGCGTAACAAAGGACCTCGGCGGCAAATGGAGCGAGCTCAGGGATATAGGCAATACCTCCACCTTTTCGTCGCAGTCGGGCTGGATAGTGAATATGCAGGATAAAAATTACTTAATGCACGCATATCGCTGGCTGAGGGCTTCATCTACCAGCGGAACTACTCTTTGTCCGCTGTATTTCGACAATGGCTTTGCATTCTATGACTATTGCCCATACTTCAAATACAATACATCAACAGGTGACCTTTTCCCTGTTCAGCAGGGACAGCTTCTCTCACAGGACAGACCTGCTTCGTCATCGCTGGCGGCTAAGAGCGGAAATGCTCCTGAAAAAGCCTTTGACGGCTCATATCAGAGCTCATTTGCTGCAATAGGAGACTACAAAAAATGGCCGTTCTATTTGCAGGTAGACCTCGAAAGGGTATGTGAGCTTGCAAATGTTCAGACCTCATGGTATATCTGCAAGGGCTCAGAGGGCTACTACACCTATACTGTAGAGGGAAGTCTTGACGGCGTGAACTGGACAAAGCTTCTTGACCATACCGACAAGAGCAGCGATGTTGTCACCAATACCTACGGCTTCAACAGTGATATGCTCAGCGGAAAGGCACGTTATGTCAGACTTAATGTTCAGAACGCGACACTTCATAATAATCCCAATAATAACTGGTATACTCCCACGGTCTATGAGTTCAAGGTATTCGGTACGCCCATTAGCTCCGCGGAAAAACCAAAGCCGTATATAGATATTGACTTTGAGGACGGAACAGGAAATCTCAGCCTTAACGGCGGAGCTTCCGTAAAACAGGATGCTCAGAAAGGCAATGTGCTTTATCTTGACGGCAGCGATGGTTCATACGGAGAATTTCCGACGGGTATGCTGGACGGACTTCGTGACTATACTGTGAGCATGGATATAAAGTCTGAATCAGAGGGCAATTTCTTTACCTTTGCAGCAGGAAAAAATGATGAAAAGTACATATTTTACAGAGTTGCAAAGGAGCTCTTCCGCTTTGCTGCCACTACCGACTCATGGCGCGATGAGACCGAACTGAAATGTGACCTTGACGGTACACAGTGGCATAATTATACCCTTGTTGTGAACGGTGCGGATACAAGATTATACATTGACAGCAGGGAAGCTCTGCATACAACAGAAACTCACGGTCAGGTGGCTGATATGGGTTCGGGAACGAGCTGTTATATCGGAAAGTCATATTATTCCGACGACAGCTATTTCAAGGGGAGCGTCGATAATATCAGGATATACAGGTGCGCTCTGACTCAGGGAGAGATAGGCGGAAAAGCCGAAGTAAAGGGTGACGTCAACGGCGACAGTCAGCTCTCTGTGGCTGACCTTTTGGCTATGCAGAAATTCATTCTGGGAAGCGGCGAGCTTGCCGACTGGCAGAATGGTGATCTCTGTCAGGATAACAGGATAGATGTTTTTGATCTGTGCCTTATGCGAAGGCTGTTGATCAGCAGCACTGAATGAATAAATACTATGCTTTCAGCACGGCTCACTTCGGTGAGCCGTTTTTGGGGCTTTTTCCAAAAGATCATGAATGACAAAGCATGATACTCTTATCGGAAAGATAGCTGAAGCGGTGTTCAAAAGTTGCGAATATCCGTGAAAAAAGCAATAAATTGCGGATTTTTGTTATTGTTGAACAGAATTGTTCATGATTTATTGACTTTTTATTACTGTGATGATATACTTTAATCATAAATATTGTTTAATGTCTGCCGTTTTGCCCTACAGGACAGTAACTGCCTTAGGGCGTTTGCTGCGGACACATTATTTGCGGCGAAAGGAGCTTTTGTAATGAAATATAACAGAACAGTTTCAAAACTTATTGCAGGTTCTCTCGGAATGCTTCTTGCAGTAGGTATTTTTCCCGACAGCAGTGTTTTCAATTCAATGACTGCTTCTGCCGAAACTGTCAGCGCATACGGTACGATCGGCTATGATACCGACGATAAAATGTATGTGTATACTCTTTCCGACTATATTTTTGACCATTCCGATGTATACAACGGCACCCCCTGTATCACCATTCAGGACAGTGATAAAAGTCATTTTGACGGAGTGGGTGACGAACTCAATATATTCGATACTGACGAAAACACCCTCAGACAGCTGAAAAAACTCCAAAGCGGAGTACATTATGATATTACTTTTGAATCAAAGGTGTTCTACGACTTCCTGAATAGTGAAAAGAGCAGATCTTTTGATGAACTTACACAGGAGGAGCTTAATAAGATGTTCAGCGGAGAGCCGGGGACAGGAACTCCTTTAAATCCCGATCTTGGCTTTGATCCCTTTGAGGATCGTGATCCGGGCTATATAAGTGATAGCGGAAATTATAACTCATGGAATACATGGGATAGCTGGGGCGGATACAGTACAAAGTATTACTCTTTCCGCGCTGATAAGCTTATATCCATTAAACGCCATAACTTCTATTACTACGGAGATATAAACAGTGACGAGGTAGTTGATTCCTTTGACAGGCTTGAATACGGCAAATACATCAACGGCTGTCTCGGCAGAGAGCTTACAAAGGACGAGTTCCTAAATGCTGACATCAACAAGGATAAAAAGATAGATGAGGAGGATTTTCAGCAGGTAACTGATTTTATCCTCGGAAAAGCCGCTGAGTTCAACAGCGTCAAGGAAATAGGCAGTATCCGACTGGATGAAAGTATCGACGTTCAGCGCTCTGAAGGCAAAAAAACTGATGAGGAATTTGCAGAAGCTCAGATGAAGTTCGGCGTTGATCTGCTGAAGCAGTGCTATGATCCTGAGAAAAAGGAAAAAAATATCCTTATCTCACCATTTTCTGTTTCTTCAGCTCTTTCCATGATGGCTAACGGTGCTGACAATAATACTCTCAAGGAAATGGAAGATGTACTGGGCGGATCAAAGCTCTCAATAGATGACATCAACGAATATATGTCATATTTCCTCAGCAAAACGCCGGACACTGATGGAAAACGTCTTATTGTTTCCAATTCCTTATGGTGCAAGGACGCTGATTATTTCAAGCCCCTTGACAGCTTCCTCGAAACAGATAAGAAGTATTACAATGCCGAGGTTTACAAGACAAACTTCGATAACGAAACAGTAAATGATATCAACAGCTGGGTAAACAAGAACACCAACGGAATGATACCAACTGCTGTACGCAAATCTGATTTTAACGAGTTTACCCGAATGGCTCTTATCAATACCCTGTACTTCGATATGGAGTGGGAGAAGAAGTACGAAAAGACTACCGACGGAAAATTCACTGATATTGACGGAAATCTCCACAGTATCAAGGAAATGAGAAGTCAGGAATACTATTATTATGAGCTTGAAGACGCAGATGCTTTCAAGAAGCCTTATCTGAACAGCGAATATTTCTTTGTAGGTATCATGCCGAGGGATAAGGATATAGTTCAGTATGTAAATGACCTTGATGCCGAGAAGCTTTCTGACGCTCTCACAAAGCCTTATGAGTCCGCAGAGATTCCCCTTGATCTTCACGTAATGATACCAGAGTTTGAATACGACTATTCGACCAGTCTTCCCGAAACTCTCAAGGAACTGGGAATCAATGACGCTTTTAACATGGATAAAGCTGATTTTTCAAGACTTTACGATTCCGGTGTTACGGGCGCTGAACCTATATATCTTGGTGATGTTATCCACAAGACAAGAATAGAGGTCAGCAAGGAGGGTACAAAGGCAGCTGCATTCACTATGGCTTCGGCAATGGGAGGCGGTATGATTACTAAAACGAAGACTGTCAGTATCAGACTTGATAAGCCTTTCGTATACATGATAGTGGACGCGAACAATGTCCCGCTGTTTGTAGGCGCTGCTTCAAAGCTCGGAGATTGAGCGAAACAGTAATAAACTAAACAATGACCAGCAAAGCTCCGCGTAATGCGGAGCTTTCTGTTTTATGATAAATATGTTATAAGCGGCGAGCCACAGCAGCCTTTTTCACGTAAAAGTACTGCATAACAGTAAGTCTTATGCCGCGCAGCTTGCTATTCCAAAGCTTATATGTTATACTATTGATGTGACAATTAAATCCTGAAGTTCAGACGAAGTATCAGATCAAGAAGAATTATCGGAGAAAACTACAATGAATATTATTATAAGGAAGCTTATACAATTTTCCATGAGGGATTTTACAAGGCTCAGCAAGCTTGATAATCCCGAATTCAGTGAGGGACTTGCAGAGCTGAAGAAAAAACTGCCGCAGGACTCTGCGCCGCCGAAACGAGTAAAAAAAGAAATGGATATTAAAAGGTGCAGGGTAAAGGACGGGATATATTACATTGCCCGGGACAAGCACAATAGGAGCGGCAAAAAGGTACTGTTTATCCACGGAGGCGGATTCTTCCTTGAAGCAATGCCTCTGCACTGGAGACTTTGTCAGCGTCTTGCAAGAGATACAGGCTGCGAGATCATATTCCCTCAATATCCGATGGTACCCGAAAGCAGCGCAAGAGAGTGCCACATTATGCTTATGGAGGTCTACAGGGAATTCATAAAAAACAGCCGTCCCGAGGACCTGACTATTATAGGCGACTCGGCAGGCGGAACTCTCTCATTGTCGTTATCTATGTTGGCTATAGAAATTGGACTGCCTGTGGCAAATGAGATAATCCTCATTTCTCCCGGCTTTATAATAGGAAAAATGTCTGAAAAAGAGCAGAAAAGAGCTGACTTCATAAGACAGCAGGACTGAATAATAGGGCATTTCCCTGTAGAAAAGATAAGTGAGCTGTGGCTCGGGGACCTTGATGTGAACAACTACAGAGCCGACGCCACAAAGGGCAATATAGACGGACTTCCCCATATAACCATGTTTTCGGGAACTCACGACATAATGAACATTCCTGCAAGGCGATTTGCGGCAAAAATAAAAAAAGAGCATCACCCTTTCTCGTATTACGAGAAAAAAGGAGGCCCCCATGATTATGCCCTGTTAAAAAAGAGCCGAAAGGAATATAATATCATCATATCAAGGGTATCAGGCTCTGCAATGTGACTATTATAGATTTATAGCTTTGCAGGGAAAGGTGTAACGGAATATTAAAGCAGACATTAATAAAGAAAAACTAAGGAGCAGGTCATGTCAATAGAAAACGGTGAATGGATAATGCGGGGGCTTGAGTGGAACGCCCCCTACAGGATACGCAGTCCGAAAGAGCTTGTGGACTGGATAGACGAGGTAGGATTTCTGCCCTTGTTTGGCAATGGAGTCAGGGGCTTTTCAGCAGAAGAGCACGTTTCGGCAGATTTCTGGTGGACAGGGGACAGAGAGCAGGACCCCTGGGAGTGGCGTGAGATAATAGCCGCAGGTCATGAAGCAGCATACGGCAAGTTTTTCGATAAGAAAGCAGGCTTTATCAGCCTGAAATGGCTGCCCTACTTTGCTAATTGCAGACGTGACGGCTATGACTTCGATTCGGCATGGGAGGACAGTAAGATAAGTCTCCGCGAAAAGCTTATAATGGACGTCCTTACCGATAAGGACGATGAAGGTGATATTATCTGGACTGACAAGCAGATACTGTCAACTGAGCTGAAACAGCTTGCAGGCTTCGGAAAGGGCGGAGAAAAAAACTTTCCCGGAATAACAACAGAATTGATGATGAAAACGTATCTTGTTACCGCCGGCTTTCACAGGCGCAGGAATAAAAAAGGCGCAGAATACGGTATGGCGGTGTCGGTCCTGCTGCCGCCTGAGGCTGTATGGGGATATGATAGGATCACCTCAGCATACAGCGAAGCTCCGCAGGATTCGTGGCAGCGCATAATAAACAGAGTTAAAGAGCTGTATCCCGACGCGGAGGAAGCCGAGATCATAAAGCTTATCGGTAAAATGCCAAAGTAAAGCTGCCCTGATGTGAATTTAGTTTAATAAGCGCAAATTCTTTATATAATAGAGGATTTGCGCATTATATTTTTCTAAAGAAAAAATTTTCAGAATTTGTGTTACACTTATGTGAAGTGAAGCAAGTGTATTGTATGAAAGCACTTAACGGCGCGCAGGCTTTTGAAAAATAAAAAAGGGGTGGTCCTATGACAGATACTGAATACAAAAAATTATATGATAAAGATCCTGGTTCAGCACAAACGGCATTGTTTGACGAATATCTCAGCTATGTTTACGCTATAGTTTACAATAAGCTGCGGAGCTGCGGAAGCCGCGAGGATATAGAGGAATGTGTGGGAGATGTTTTTTCTGCTGTATTTATAAGCTATGACAGAAATGGCTGCTTTGACGGCGATATGAAAGGCTTTATCGGTATTATAGCAAGCCGTACCGCCATTCAGATGTACCGCAGGCTCGTCCGCCGCGGCGATACGGTATATATCGAGGAGGAAACGTCAGAGATAGCGGATACAGAGCAGGTTGAGCATATTACTGAGCGCAGCGAAATGCGCAATACGCTTCTGCGGCTCATAAAAAGTCTTGGTGAGCCAGATTCTGATATTATAATACAGAAATACTACTACAACATGAATTCTAACGAAATAGCAGCCAAACATTCGATGAGCCCGACTTCGGTGAGAATGAGATGCAGCAGAGCTCTCAAAAAGCTTAAAGAGCTCCTTACCAGAGAGGGATATGATATGAAGGAGGGAAATATATGAGCGAGAATAAAAAAATAGGCTTCGATATCCTTGAAAATTCGGATATAAACACAGTTGAAGAAATAGGAACGGAGAAAATGGATATAGATAAAAAAGCCAGAGACAGAATGATTAAAATAACAATGAAGAAATATGCAGAGGAGAAAAAGCTTCTTGGCAGCGAGAGCAATGATACTCATTCGGCAGATGAATATGCTGATTCCGTATCAGGTGTCGATAATTATAAGCAGAACAGGATAACCCATTTCATATATGCTGCGCTTTGTACGGCGGCAGCTGTGGCATTAGCCGCAGGAAGCATATTCATGCTCAAACATAACAGCAGAACACCGAGCCCCAAGGTATCTGATCCAATAATCGAAGCAACAACAGTTACAACAGACACTTCTCATACAACCGATAAAAATGTGACAACAAATACTACAGTCAGCACAACGTCAGCAAATACTGCCAAGTCATCAGTAAAAACCACGGTAAATGCTTCTGAGACATCATCAGCAAATGGAACAGCCAATTCAACAGTAAAGGCTGATAATGCTTCTTCCGCAATTACGACAGCTTCAAATGTCCACGAGCTTGAAGGCAGCGAGGCTGCTGCTCACGCAAATCCACGTACAGACCGCAAAGATATTACTCAGGAGGAGCTTGATGCAGCAGCTGTGAAAGCAGTAAAAGCAGTCGTAAGCGAACATAATGAATTTGTGAATTCTAATGGCAGTCAGCCTGACCCAGTCTTTGATTTTGTTGTTAAATATGCGTTTTATGACGTAAACGAGGATTCTGTGCCCGAGCTGTTTATCAGCAGCAGTTATATCCTCGCAAAGAAATATATGTATGTGTATGACGGAAAGGATTATGTTATAGCCCGTTTCAACGGACATGATATGGACGGCAGAGAAAAAGAACATGAGGTGATACTCGATAATATTGATGTGTTTGCAGAAAATCACACAATAGGTATGATGGGTCATCAGGGCGGAAGTCAGTCATTTATTCTTTCAATGGGAGCTGATAACAGCATTACTCCGCTGGACGAATACACATTGTACAGATACTATAAGAACGGCAGATTGACAGAAGAGTATCAGGATTCTTACAGTATGAAAAAGTTCCAGTATTTCTGCGATGAATATATGTCCCATGAGTTAAGGGAGCTGGACTGGACTGTTTATACGGAAACAAACAGCGCCGAATAAAAATGGGTTGCTTTTTGAATGAAACCGGTATAAAGCCTGAATAGTAAGATAACACCCTGTGCTTTTTCAGCGCAGGGTGTTATTGTTCTTTTTTAGGTAAAACTCATGTACCAGACTTCTGAGACCTAAGCTGCGGATCTCCTCATATCTTACATTGAAACGCGATTTGGTGCGTTTTCCGCTGACAAGAAACCGAACGCAGTCCTGAGCATAGTTGTCGATACATCTGAGGCTTATATCAGTATTAATAACCGAAAAAAACCATTTATTCCATGTAAGATCGCTGTTTTCGGAACATTCAAAGAGCTTGCTGTTGAATATGCGTATAAATGCAAGGGCAGCCTTTTCACCGCTGAGCTCATTTCGCTGCCTCCAGCGCTGTAAGGCTCTTGTCTTGCGGCGCATTTTGTTCTTCATCTTCTCCACCGAAGCAGGAGCAATATCAATTATTCCGTTTTTATACGAAAAACCGAGAAATATCCAGCCCTCACCGGGGGCGCAGAAGCTTTCCTTATTCGGGTTTATGTCCAGTCCGCGGTCAGCAATGAAGCTGCGGAGAAGCTCTGCGTATCCTCTGCATTTTTCCGCCGAATCCGCAAAGAGTATCACATCGTCTGAGTACCGTCCGTAGGGGATATTCTTTTCGGTGAAGCAGCGGTCAAGCTCCATAAGGTAAAGGTCGGCGTAAAAGGCTGAAAGGGGAGTGCCTGCCATTATGCCCTTTTCTTCGATGATGATATTGTTTTCTTCTATAACCCGAGGCTCTGAGAGCAGACTGCTGAGGAAAGCATACAGCTCCTCATCATCTGAAAGTACATTGTTCAGCATGGGCAGCAGCCTTTCAACAGGTACTGAATTGAAGTAGTTGCTTATATCCGCTTTATAGGAATACATTTCATTGATATGCGGAGCTCTGGTCAGCTGTCGGACAGCGTCCTTTGCCGTTATGTTGGGGCGGAACGAGTAAAGCCCGGTACTGAAAATACCGTCGTATTTTCTCAGGAGCAGATAGGTCAGCAGCTTCAGGACCATGTTTTCGGTTTCAGGATAGGTATAGACCACGCGCTTTTTTTGAGTGTCCTGCTTGCTTATGACGGATTTACTAGGCAGTGGGAAGGCTTCTCCGTTCATTATCCTTTGGCATACGGGGATATATTTTTCGCTGTCGATGAAACGGCGGAGCTCCTTTACAATTTGAGTTCCTCCTGTAAGAGAGGATTTGTATTTATAAAAGCTCTCCCAGCATTCACGCTGAGAAAGCTTATCCAATAATGACATGATTATCTCCTTGAAATATAGAAAAACAGAAAGAGAAATCGTTAAATCCAAGAAAATTCTTGGAAGTACAAGACCGTACACGATTCGGCTGCCTGCGAAGCTCTGTGCTGAACCGTGCCTGATCCGCCGCAGGCGCAAAGCGTTCTCTTTCTGTTTTTTTCATTTTATAGCCCGAGGGCTTTGCGTGTACGATATTTTACGTACTCTCTGGTGTTCCACCAGCCGTCATAATCGTAGTAAAAGCGAAGATATGCTATGCCCTCGGCCTTGCAGTCGGCGCGGAGCTTGTATACTGAGCTCTTTCTTGAGAGAAGCTCTGTCACCAGTACCTTTTTATCGCCGCTCCAGAAGGTAAACACAGTAGCTCTGCCGTTGTTTACATCAACTGATTCTATGTGATACTCAGGAAAATCGCTTCTGAACACATGGTCAAAGTATTCCTTGTAGGTGCCGCTGAAGTTGTACTGATTCTCCTCATGAGGCATGAAAGGTCCCCATGAAAAGCCGGAAGGACCTATTTCACGGTCAGTTTCTATGATCTCCACATTGTCATTCCCATAGGTGGTCTCGGTCTTGGTTTCTTCGTTCTCATGCAGATTTACAGACTCCTGCTTGATCGCGTTGGCAACGTCCTTGATAAGTCCTCCAAGCTCGGAATTTTCACCGAGAAGCTTTGAAAACAGTCCCATAGTATAGTCCTCCTTTGGCATTAAACTAAAGGGCATCTCTGAATATACCCTTATTTTAACATATAGGAGCAAAGCCTTCAATCTGCATTTTTACTAAAATTATTATAGGTTCATTGTGCAGCTCCTACAAATGAGAGCCGCAAAAGGGACGGCAAGGTGAGCCCCCTCCGGCGGAACGCAGGTTATATTTACGAGACTGAAATTTCAGGCTCGGTAACCCTGTTTTTCCGTTAAGGTGAGCAGACTATTGCCGTCCCTTTATATATCTTTCTTTGTCCGTGTTTATTTGTTTATTTGTCAGTGCAGAAGCTTCCGTGATATAAGCTGTTCTGCCGATGTTAAAGCAGTTTTAACACCAGTAAGCTAATATCTTGCCGTCGCAGCCGCGGATATAAAAGTACGGAACAGTACCGGGTGTACCTACACGCAATTTACCGTCTTCTGATGAGCCTTGGAATAATGTAGGATGGAAAAACCATATGTCATAATCCTCATAATAGTTTGCAATATAACAAGGATTGTCTCTTATTATCCTTGTGCCGTCAGGGCGTTCTATATATTCTCTGTCACGGTTATCGATATACTCCTGACCCATGAGCTTGAGCAGTGCCTCTCTGCCTTTTGCAATAGCATCCTCTTCATCTGCGATCGTACCGAGTACCCTGTCAAATGGAATCATCTCAGCTTTATGAAGCATATAGTTTATTTCATTCTTGTAGTCGATCCAATTTCCATTTTCATCATATCCCTCGTAAGTGCCATTGAAGGAACCGTCATTACCGTTATGCATCTCCAGGTAAAACGCTCTGACAATATCTTCATCAGTCGGCTCTTTTTCCTCGGGTTCTTCCGCGGGAGGCAGAGCCTGTTCAGCAGCTTCAGTAGTTTCAGCTGTAGTTTCAGCTGTAGTTGCAGATGTTGTTACAGATGTAGTTACAGCGGTTGTGGTTGTCTTGACCTCAGAGGAATATTTAGTATCATATTTGCCGCTTAAAATGTCATTGAGAACAGTCTCAAACTCTGCGGTATCGATATAGTAATTCCAAGTACCTGTAGGGATCTCGTCTTTATCGGTCAGATCATAGGAACAGAGGTTGACAAATCCGCTGGTGTAAATGAAGAAGCTCTCTCTGCATACAGTTGTATCGCTGGTCTTAAAGCAGCGAACCACCATATACATTAATTCATTTGCTGAATCGCTGTCTGAACCGGACTTTTTAAGCATGGTCAGGAAATCCTTTTCGAGGAATTTACTGAGAGCGTTCTTTGTTTCAGCCTTTTCCGGGATTATCTGCTCACTTCCAGTACCCATTTCATAATACAGCTCAGCTTCCTGGAATTTGCCCTCAGAAAGTCTTTTTATCTCCATCTGACTGAGAGAATTGCCTGTTTCAGGCTTATTCTGCTTCAGTATATCCTTTACGCCTTTGTCAAAGCTATCATAATCAATATTAAAGACTGCGCTGTCAGTGACAGGATACTCAAATGCTCCTCCGATAGGATTACACTTTGACTTAATATAATATGCTTTTCCGTCTTCCGTAATGTAGACATTAAAGTATAAATCTCCGTTTTTCCAGAAGATGCCGTATCCATTGCCTTCATATTCATCAAAATCAGGAATATCACTTTCAGCAATTTCAGCGCCCTCGCCCCAGTTGAAGCCGTTAAGGAAAGTGGCAAGCTTATTATATGTGACATCTGAGTACTCTTCAATATCCTGGTTAAGAATGTATAATGAGAATAGCAGCTGATTGAAATCGGCAAATGGTGCGACAGAATTATCACCTATCGGTTTTACCAGATTCGGATCTGTTGCTTCGGTCAAATAGACTTCATTCTCAGACTTATTCTTATTATTTGACTTATTTCTCTGCATCAGAAAGCCTGTTGCACCGATACCCGTCACAAGAAGGGCAGCTGCCGCTGCAGTGCTTACTATACGCAGTACTTTGTTTGCAGGTCTGACAATGTCAGTACCGCTTACAACGTCTATATATCCATCTTCATTTGTTCTGTTTTCTTCTGTTTTTATATCCGGCTTAGCTGAAAAGAATTTAATATTTTTAGAATGTTTCATTTTCTGTTCCTCCTCATATTGAGCTATGCGGCGGTGTACATTCTCGATCATCTCTTCATGCTTCAACATATTCAAAGCCCTCCGTTTCAAGCTGTGATCTGAGTGATTTTCGAGCACGGTATAGAATGGATTCAAGACTTCGGAGACTTTTTTTCATGATTTTTGCTGCTTCCTTATTGCTGAATCCTTCAAAATAAATGAGCCAGAGCACCTGCTGATATTTCGGATGAAGCTTGCGCATTGCCTTATGTATGGCTATCTGCTGTTCTTTTTTGATGTATGCTTCTTCAACAGCAGTTTCATCATCCATCATTTCAGGTGTCTCTTCAATAGAAACGCATACCTTAGCGGCAGTTTTGCGAAGATGATCTATCGCAATATTTCTGCCGATAGCATAGAGCCACGTCTTGAAAGAGCTTTTCTCCTTGAATTTCGGCTTTTTTGTACCGAGCAGGACGAAAGTATCTTCTGTCAGCTCTTCTGCGGTCTGTATATTCCCGACGATACTTGTCAGGTAAAGTATCAGACCGTCGCTGTATTCTATTATTATCTCATCTAAACCCTGTACATCACCATAGTCACGAAAACGGCGGTAGCTACTTGCACCGTTATTCATTGAACTACTCCTTCCCGAAAGCCCTTTTCCGAGCTTTTCACTTATTAGACGATATGAGAAAGGAAAACTACGCGTTTATTTTGTGATTTATTTGTAAAAAGCCAAACTTTGTGCGATCTGCTTTAATAATAGATCCTGTATTTATTAATTATGCTGTATTTTAGTCTCTTTTGAAAAGGTCACGGGTGTAGACCTTGTCTGCAACATCATCAAGAACGCTGTTATATCTGTTTGCCACTATACAGCCGCACATCTTCTTGAATTTTTTCAGGTCGTTGACGACCAGCGAGCCAAAGAAGGTACTTCCGTTTTCGAGGGTGGGCTCATAGATGACTACAGTTGCTCCCTTAGCCTTAATGCGCTTCATAACGCCCTGAATAGAGGACTGACGGAAGTTGTCGCTGTTGGATTTCATAGTCAGGCGGTAAATTCCCACGACTACGTCCTTTTCCATGCTGCTGTCGAACTGATTATTTGACATATAGCTGTAGCCGCCTGCCATTTCGAGAACTCTGTCAGCTATGAAGTCCTTTCGTGTCCTGTTGCTCTCGACGATAGCCGTCATCATGTTCTGCGGCACATTCTGATAATTGGCGAGGAGCTGTTTTGTGTCCTTTGGCAGGCAGTATCCGCCGTAGCCGAAGGAAGGGTTGTTATAGTAATCTCCCACACGGGGATCAAGGCAGACTCCCTTTATGATATGTGCGGTATTCAGCTCCTTGACCTCTGCGTATGTGTCGAGCTCGTTGAAATACGATACGCGAAGGGCAAGGTAGGTGTTTACGAAAAGCTTTGTTGCCTCTGCCTCTGTAGTAGCCATGAAAAGCACAGGTATATCAGTCTTTACAGCGCCCTGCTGAAGCATAGCCGCAAAGGTCTCGGCGGATTCCCTGTTTGCCTCATCAAAGCCGACTATTATACGGCTTGGGTACAGGTTGTCATAGAGCGCTTTTGATTCACGGAGAAATTCTGGGCTGAAAATAATATTATACATGCCCAGCTTTTTGCGCACCTGTACGGTATAGCCCACGGGAATAGTGGATTTTATGACGATAGTTGGCTTTTTGGTACTGTCAGCCGTTACTTTTCTGATAAGCTCGAGGACAGCTTCAACAGCCGAGCAGTCAAAAAAATTAGTTTTGGGATCATAGTTGGTAGGAGCAGCTACAATGATAAAATCAGCGTCCTTATATGCGGCTTCGCCGTCTGTTGAAGCTATGAGGGAGAGCTTCCGCTCCTCATGCTCTGCAAGGTATTTTTCTATATAGTCATCCTGTATGGGACTTTTCCAGCTGTTGAGCTTTTCCACCTTCTCAGGGATTATATCCACAGCCGTAACGTCGTGGTGCTGAGAGAGCAGAACAGCAAGTGAAAGCCCGACATAGCCTGTTCCTGCAACAGCCACCTTTTTTCTTGGAACAGTTTTGACATTTGCTGTGTCCTCAACAAAAAGGTCAGTGTAGTCAAAGCCGAGAACATCAGACAAGGCAAGAAGCTGGTCTACTGAGGGACTGTAATCAGCTGCCTCAAGCCTTGTGAACATGGTTCGGTTAATGCCTGTCTTTTCGGACAGGGCGGTCTGTGACAAACCAGCGGCTTTTCTTTTGGCGATGACAATTTCTGCAAGCTTTTCCAATGATAAATGTTTCATGATATATCTCCTGTTTGATGTCATCAAAAATGACATTTATTGATTGCATTTTATGCATATATTATATCAAATGTCAAAGATAAAGTCAATATTTAGCAGCAAGTTCTGATTTGTGCAAAACTGCTAAATATGTGCAGGGAATTTCTTGCATTTTTTTCGGGAATAGTGTGAGAAATCCTTCAATTTCAAGCGTCTAATAAGTAGGAACTGTAAATCTTTTGCTTTGGTTTTATTACTTAATTTTTGTGAAATATATTGCATTTTTCATGGATATGTATTATACTGATAACATGAATAGGTCAATATTCGGAAGAGAGGTGGTAATTCTGGATTATACAATCAGCATAACAAATAAATGCAATCTGAAATGCAGCTATTGCTATGAACGCCGCCTTAACACGGAATATGGCTGTATAAATGATGAAACGCGTGACAAGATAGCTGATTATATTAAAAGTCAGGGCGATGCAGGGACGGTCTATCTTTTCGGAGGCGAACCGCTTCTCTATAAGGACACTGTAAAATTCTACTGCGAGAGCCTTACAGCTAAAGAGTTTGTCATTACCACCAACGGTACTCTCCTTGACGAGGATTTTATCAAATGGTGCGCAGAGAGAAAGATAATCATCAATATGTCTCATGACGGCAAAAAATGTACCGACAGAGGCGCTGATACGGCGGTTCTTGATGCAAATCTTGAATTGCTGCTGAAATATCAGCCCGAGACACTTGTTCAGCTGGTCTATACAGAGCAGACTCTTCCTGAATTATACGACAATATACTCTATCTTAAAAATATGGGCGTTAAAAAGGTCTCTGCGGCTATGGACGCATTCCTTGTTCCAGAGGATACAGACAGCTTCGGCGATATGATGAGGGAGCAATGGCGCAGGATCTCCGAAATCCCTGACCTTTTCGTATATGAGCTTGCTGTAAAAAAGAAAAATATCAGGGAAAAAAAGCGAAATCTCTGCGAAATATGCAAAAAAAAGATATTTATAAACTGGGACGGAAGCTTTTATCCATGTGTTCAGTTCCAGAATATACCCGAATATCGCTGCGGTGATGTTTTTGTTGGTATACAGGCTGAAAAAGCAAGAAAAGAGCACCCCGACTATTCAATGGTGTCTGAGAGGTGCAGAGGCTGTGAGATAGCAGAATACTGCCGCAACTCATGTGCCTGCCGGAAAATGGCTACAACAGGTACGGTAAGAGATATTTCCGAAGCCGCCTGCATGGAGGAACAGGTACATATCCTGACCGCACTGGAAATGATCAATAAGGAAAACGGAGGTAAGTAATTATGAGGAAGTTTACTAAAGAAATATCGACACTTTTAGCAGCTGTGACAGTCAGTGCTTCTGTCAATGCGGTTTCGGTATCCTCGGAGGAGAGCATGCGTCTGTCAGGTCAGAGAACAAGTTCTGATACCGAAATAGCAGATATTACATATCCGACCGATGAAGATATGGTCTCGACAGCAGGTGTGGATATTGCACCTGTTACAACAGCTCCGAGGGAAATAACTACCATAAATGTCGGTGATCCTATAACTGCGACGACAACTACTGTATATGATGAGGAGATTCCGCCGCTTATGGGTGATGTTGCTCCGCCTGCTGTCACAACAACTACCATTCCGCCTGTTGCAGGAGGAATGATGGGACCTTCTACAACAACTGCTGAGGAAATACCGCCGTTCATGGGAACGATGACTGCCGCGACCACTACTACTGTTGTAACCACAACAACCACATCTGAGGAGGAGATCCCGCCGCTTATGGGCGAGGTAGCCTATATCCCGGGTGACGCAAACGGTGACTTCGAGTTCAATGTTGCGGATATCATCACACTTCAGAGGTATATCCTGCATATGCCAGATGCAAAGATATATGACTGGTATCAGGCTGATATGTGTAAGGACGGAGAGATAAACATCTTCGACCTTGTAGTTATGAGACGTGAGCTCTTAAAGCAGATGAGATATGACGCTGAAAGAGTATTTGACAAATAATAAAGGCAATAGAACAAGCTCCGACTGTATTTGCGAGGTACAGTCGGAGCGTTTTTTTGAAAAAAGCACAAAATATGTCTTGAAATTACTATTATACAATGATATAATGAGTAAAAGCCATATGGCTGAAAAAAATATAAACGGCAGGTGATCACAATGAAACTTAATAAACTTACGGCGGCTGTTATAGCGGCTGTAACAGCTTTTGTTCCATTTTCTCCAACATTTTCAGTATCGTCTGAGCCCTCAGCTGTGTATGCGGCGGACTATACCTCTAATCTCAAGCCCGTTAAGGTCAATTCAACGACTTTTCCTGACGCGAATTTCAGAGCGTATATATCTGAAGCCTTTGATAAGGACAAAAACGGCACCTTAGATGCAGATGAGCTTTTAGTTGCACGAAATATCTGGTGCAACGGAAGAAATATCAAGTCCTTGCAGGGTATCGAGTATATCACGGAGCTTCGCGGACTTTACTGCATGGATAACCAGATATCCACTATGGACCTCAGTAAGAATCAGCAGATAACAGGTATATGGTGTTCTGGAAATCTCTTTACCTCTCTGGATTTTTCGTCAACGCCGACGCTGCAGTGGGTATACTGCTATGACTGCAAGCTGACCTCGCTGAATGTTTCGCAGAATCCCGAGATGTCATATATCGAGTGCAATTCCAATCCGCTGAAAAAGATAGACGTGAGCCATAATCCTGTACTTGAGCACCTAATGTGCGGAGACTGTGAGCTTACTGAGCTTGACCTCAGCCATAATCCGCGAATGCAGCACCTTGACGCATTCAGAAATAAATTCAAGACACTGGACGTTACCTGCTGCCCACTGATGAAGAGGCTTGACGTCTGGGATAACCCGGAACTGGGAAGCATCGACGTAAGCAAGTGCCCGGGACTGCAATACTATAACTGCTCAAACAATAATGCCACAAGCGTAGATGTAAGCCGCAATCCCGAGCTCAATAAGCTCATATGCTCATATAATAAGCTGAAAACCCTTGATGTATCACACAATCCTAAGCTTGCTTATCTTGACTGTATGCAGAATGAACTGACAGGGCTTGACCTCAGTCACAATCCTAATCTTCGCTTTCTGCAGGCGTTCATAAATGAGTTTACCGAGTTGGATATAGGCTATAATCCTTACCTTATAAAGACTCACAATGAGGGAGAGGACGAGGACATCTGGAATTACGGAAAATTCCACGCTTGGAAGATAGATTACGGCGGAGATACCTCAACAGGCGGAGATAATATCTTCTTTATCGCCTTTGATAACAAGGTAAAGCTTGATAAAACTCCAAAGGCAGCTTTTATTGAAGATGTTTCCGACGATGACGATATAACCGATACCAGTCAGCTCATTACACGTGAGGCAGCGGTGCAGACTCTGTATGAAATGGCAGGAAAGCCAAGTGTAAGCGGTCTTAAATCAAGATTCAAGGACGTAGAGCACGGCGCATGGTACGAAAATGCCCTTCTCTGGGGCGAGAAAAATTCCATGTTCCTCGGTTATCCCAATGTCCTTTCAGATACCTTCGGCGTTGGCAAATGGGTGACAAGAGAGGATATAGCACTTATGCTCATGAGATACTCAGAGTATAAGAACTATGAGCGAGCTATCGACTTCGGCAGAAGCGACGATTTCATGGACTATTTTGAGGTGGATTTTGACCATTGGGAGGCTATATGCTGGGCTTGTACATGGCATATCATGGAAGGAAAGGGCGAGGAGGGCGCTCCAAAGGAGGAACGCCGGCTTGATCCTAAGGGAAAGGCTACACGTACTGAATATACTGAGATGATAAACAGAATGCTGGAGGTAAACAAGACCTCGGCTGAGTTTACTATCCCCGAAAATCCCGATACTCCTGCAAGACCTGAAAAGCCTGAGATAACCGAGGATTATTCACTTGGTGATGTCGATAACGACAAGGCAGTAAATGCAGTTGACGCTTCAACGGTACTGATATATTATGCAATGACATCTATCAATAAAAACGGTGAGTTCAGCGATAAGCAGAAGACTGCGGCTGATGTGGACCGCAACAGCGTAATAAATGCTGTGGACGCTTCGCATATTCTTTCATACTATGCTTATGTTTCTACTCCAAAAGCAAAGATCGAAACAATGGAAAACTATATGAAGCAGCAATAAAAAATAAGCGATACACTTGAATGACAGTGTATCGCTGTTTTTTTTATCTCTTAGACTTATTGCCGCCTGTATTTCTGTTTCTGCTCTGTATCTGAGCGTCTGTCAGCCTCGGAACAGCTGAAATGCTTCTGTTCGGAGTAACGAACTTGTTATACTTTCTTCTGGTCTTTATATCATTTATAATGAAGCCAAGCATATTTGCCTCGAAGAATTCGATCCTGCTCATTGCAGAGTCAATATCGGCAGATGATGTCTCTTTGTATCGTACTACCATTACCATGCCCGATACCTTCTTAGCGATCTCAACCGCGTCGGTGAAGAAGTTTACAGCAGGTGTATCTATGATGATGTAGGTGTACTTTTCCTCAAGCTTTTCGAGAAGCTTATCCATATTCTCAGATGCTACCAGCTCTGAAGGATTAGCTACAGCGTCGCCTGCGGAGAGAATATCAAGCTTGTCCATAAATGTCTTTTTTATGCATCTGTCAAGGTCAGAAATATTTGTGAGGGCATTTGCAAGACCTTTCTTCTCGCTGATGCGGAATATCTCGTGCTGGACAGGATTTCTCAGGTCAGCGTCTATAAGGAGGACCTTGTTGCCGCCCTGTGCAAGAGTAATAGCGATATTGGCAGCGGTAATGGATTTTCCCTCGAATGGCTCTGCTGATGAAACCGAGATGACCTTTTTGTCATAAGATGTGAGAGAGTAGATTATACTTGTACGGATAGCCTTGTAATTTTCAACTACGGTAAACGGAACGTATTTATTGAAAAGACTGACGAAGCGGTTCTTTTTATCGCCGCTTTTCAACTTGGTCTTAAAGTGTCCGACTTCACCGATAACGGCTGTGTTATATCTGTTGCTGAGAGTATTTACGTTTCTTACGGAATCGTCAAAGAAGTCCATTATGAATATAAGGAGCAGAGAAAGGAGTATTCCTGCTACCATACCGAGAGCAGAATTCTTTATCTTGTTTGGCGATACCGGAACACCGTTGTACTTTGCCCATGACATATACTTTGCAACGCTCTCGTTTCCGATAGCCTTATGGAGATACTGGTCGGAATACAGTGCAAAATAGTTGCATATAGCAACCGAGATCTCAGGATCCTTGGTTATTACCTTCAGTTTGAGAACAAGAGTATCCGGAACGCTTTCGATAAAGATAGTGTCACGGAGCTCATTTGCCGGGATACTGTTTTCGCTGTCGATAGTGAAAACAGTTCTTATCTTGTCCTCACCGAATCTTTTTATAAGCTCATCGCTCATATCCTGCATAACGAGGTCGTCATTGAGTACCTCGATATATGTATTTGTGAGCTGTTTCAGGTTGTTTACATCGTTTCCTTTTTCGCTTGTTGAGTTGTTTCCGTTCTTGATAATACTTGAATTGCTCTGAACATAAAGGTTAAGGTGTGATTCGTACTTTGGTGTGATGAAATACTTGGATACGCAGAAAGCAATTATACCGCCGCATACGGCGAAAAGGATTATAAGCCATAATCTTCTGAAGATCAGAGAAAAAATCTCCCTGAAATCAATTACGTTTTTTTCATCATTCCTCATGGTTTCAGCCTTTCTAATAAGTGGATTTTTGCAGCCTTAAAAATGATATTTCTCAGCTTTTTCTCAAGCTCAGGATTATATCACATATCTTTTCGACGATCTCCTCGCTGAGGTCGGCATACAGCGGAAGTGTGAGCACACGCTTGCTGACGTGGAGCGCAACAGGAGTCTCGTTTACGTCGTACTTTCCGTGGAAGCACTCAAAGGTATTGGAAATAGGGTAGAAATACTTTCTTGCATTTATGCCGTTTTCAGCAAGAGCCTTGAATACTTCATTTCTTGTTGCACCGAAGAGCTTTTCATCGAATACAACAGGGAAATATCCGTAATTTGGCTTAACGTCCTTCTGCGGCTTGCAAAGCCTGATACCGTTGACGTTTTCGAGGCGGCTTCTGTAAAGCTCGGTGACCTTGCGTCTCTTTTCGATCTCGTCGTCGATATGTCTGAGGTTGCATATGCCCATAGCAGCCTGAAATTCGTTCATTTTAGCATTTCCGCCAATGTAGGCAACGTCCTCAGGACCGTGTATGCCGAAGTTCTTCATATCGTTGAGCTTCTGAACGAGACTGTCGTCCTTGAAGCAGAGCGCGCCGCCCTCGATAGTATTGAACACCTTTGTGGCATGGAAGCTGAACATAGAAGCGTTTCCGAAGCGGGCAGCACTTTCGCCCTTATAGGTCACACCGAAAGCATGAGCAGCATCGTAAATTACCTTGAGGTCATATTTATCAGCTATCTTCTGTATCATTTCAACGTCACATAGATTACCGTATACGTGAACAGGCACTATAGCGCAGGTATTGTCTGTGATAAGCCTTTCGATAAGCTCTGTATTTATCGTATAGTCAGTATCGTTTATATCGCAGAATACGGGAGTAAGCCCGTTCCTTACGATAGCGTGGGTTGTCGAAGCGAATGTAAAGGGTGTAGTTATTACCTCGCCGCCCTTTGGAAGGTTCATAGCAGCGATTATATTTTCCAGGGCAAGGTGTCCGTTAGTATAAAGTGTAACGTGAGGAACGTCAAATCTTTCCTCGAGCTCTTTCTGGAGCTGCATATGCTTTTCGCCCATATTTGTAAGCCAGTGGCTGTCCCACATACCCTTGATCTCGTTGCAGTATTCCTCAAAATCAGGCATAGAGGACCTGGTAACTAAAATATTATCATTCATTTCCTTTTATCTCCATATATTCCTCTCTAAGGATAGCATATCTATGCATATCGATATATTTTCCGTTTTTGAATACAGCCTTTCGCTGAAAGCCTTCATGTTTGAAGCCGCAGTTTTCATAAAGCTTAGCTGAAACTGTATTTTCAGCCAGACAAGAAAGCTCGATCCTGTGCAGATTAAGATTCATAAATGCGTGGTGAAGCATTTCCTTTACAGCAAATGTGCCGATACCCTTGCCGCGGTGTTCGATATTGCCGATCATCAGATGAAGCTCTGCACACTGATTGAACTGGTCTAAATTAGTAAGACTGACAAGACCGTACAGAACATCGTCATTTTCGTCAACGATAGAGCATCTCACGTTCCTTGCCCGTGATCTCATATAATTCTCGAACCATTCCTCGTCAACTCTGAGATTTATATATCTGTAGGGTGCGCCGAGATGTCCTATCAGCTCAGGATCATTTCTCCATGAGTTTATAACTGTAAGGTCCCTGCTTTCCAATTCGCGGAGTTTATACATTATTTATCGCCTCGATTACATATTGGATTTCGTTGTATGAATACCTCTGATCGCAAGGCAGAGGGAGTATGTTTTCTGCCATATCATATTCCGCATCGCATTCAGTGCAGTTGTCAAGCACATTAGGCCATAATGTCGGTATATAGATCTTAATATCCTTGAGTTTGTTTCTTATTTTTTTGCCGTTATCAATATACAGCGGATACATGAAAGCGCCAGCCGGGATATTGAGCCTGAGCTTATTTACAGCCGAGAGCGCTTCATGGTAGGTTCGGAAGTTTTCTGTTCTTTTCTTTTCAATGAGATCATAGTCTATGCCGTGAAGGATATTCTCGGTAAGACGCGACATTTTCTTGATAGGCTCATCGAAGAACATATCATTGTTTGCGGCATATTCGCCGTAAAACTCTGAAGCTGTTCTCTCAAATCGTCCCAGAAGGAAATTCATTCTTCCGAAGGATTCATCAGCAGGGAACTGTCTGTCAAGTTTTGCGTCGGTAAAAAGTATTGCTCCGTCGGCAACTCCGAAAAATTTCCGGCAGGTATAGATAGTATCTATGCCCTTTATAGGTCTGTGGAAATATGCCTGTGCATTGTCAATAATTATCCTGTCGTATTTTTTCTTCAGTGAAAGGATATATTCATCTGTAAGCTGACCGTAGTAATTAACCACGTACAGCCATTCATCCTCATCTAAGGTTATATCCTCCATTTTTAGGTCACTGCCTATGGAGTAATATCTCACATTAAGATCATAGCTGCTGAGGACCTTATCATTTGAATCGCACATCATTTTCGGGAAGCGAACTTTTTTGATATTTCTGCTCTCGATAAGATATGCAAAGCCGTTTCTGCCGCAGTTAAGCTTTATGCCGTCATCATACAGCATATCCGAATGAAAGGTCTCAAACTCGATGTATCCGCCTATCTCTCTCATATATTTTTCCTGCTCAGTCCTGATACTCGATCCTGAGCCACTTAGACGGATCTGACATTGCTTTGTCAAGCTCCTCACGGGTGTCAAATCTCATGAACAGATCGCCAAGGGTCATATTAGCGCCTGTAAACGGCTTTACAACGTCGCCTGCCTTTGCAGTTATCATAGTGTATTTAACGTTGTTTTTCTCGACCTCGGGATCAATGGTGATAGAATTGAGGATACGGTCGCGGTCTGTATCCGAATGGATATCGAACTGTACCCAGTGACCATCGCATTTGCCCTGTTCTATCTTTGTAAGAGGAAGTCCTACAGCTTTTCTTACCTCGTTTTCGATAAGGTCTGCATTTTCGCCGTATGCCATATTCTGTATCTCAGCGATGCGGCAGCCGCCTCCGCGGGGGGATACCTCCATGATGTAGGGCTTGCCGTTTGAGCCTACGCAGGCTTCGATGTTATAGATACCTGTTTTCATATTGAGCAGGTCCATAAGTCTCTGGAGGTCATCATGGAGCGCCTTGTCGTCATCGGCTGACATTGTAGCAGGCCATATCAGCATAGCAGGTGTGTATGGATTAACAGCCTGCTTGTCGAAGAGCTGATCTGCAAATGGACCGAATACTATTTTTCCGTCCACTGTGAAGAAGTCTCCGTCGCTGTGGAAGCCCTTGAATGTAATGAAGTCCTCGATGATGAACTGTCCGTTATGACCGCAGTCCAGAGCAATTTCGATAGCCTCTGAGAGCTTTGCAGGATCGTCAACTCTTGTAACGCCCTTGCTGCCTGCTGAGTCAACAGGCTTTACGATAACAGGCCAGTCAAAGAAGTCGATATCATTGAAAGGCGCATTCTTGTCGCTGTAGCTCTTTGAGTGGGGACAGTTGAAGCCGTTGTCGGTAAGAAATTTACGGAAAAGTCCCTTATCCTGAAGTATCTTTACGGACTCATAAGGTCCCTGGAAAGGAAGTCCCATTTTTTCTGCTGCATAGGCTGCCGAAGCAACGCCCGGATCGCAGGCAAATGAGATAATACCGTCTACATTATGCTTTTTAGCTGCCTCAAGAACGGCATCCTTGTCGATAACGCTTACATTGCAGTATTCATCGGAATACTTATGAGCGATATTGTCGGGTAGATAATCGCAGGTAATTACGTAGCAGCCCAGCTCGTGAGCTTTTTCGATTACGGGGAGTATGAAAGCCGATCCGCCCAGTATCATAAGTTTTTTCATATATTTTTTTCCTTCTTTCGGTTTAAAAGACTTTTTATAACATCAAGCAGGTAATCAAAGCTGTCGATATGCATTAGTTTTGAACAGATGATGTATACTATAACGCCTAATGGCACCTGAATAATGAGCATGAGTATATAGTGGATATCCACCAGGTTTATGAGGCATATAACAGCGCCCATTATAGCTGATGCAATTATTTGTGGTATCATATCCGCTACCTGTTCAAGATAGCTGTAATTCAGCAGCTTCTTGTTTGGCCATGCATTTATGACCTGGCTGATGACAGACGCTGCAAGCACACCATAGACCATAGCCTTTACAGATATGAACATTGTTGCAAGTATCGAAGCGAAATCCACGAATTTCTTGATAATTTCAAGCTTGAGGTATGTATCGCTTCTGCCGATAGCCTTTATAGCGTTGAGATTTGCGGTATGTATTGGCATGAAAGCATAGGAGATACACAGTATCCTGAGGTAAGGTATTACAGGCAGCCAATCCTCTGTCAGAACTATCCTTACTACAGGTCCTGCACAAACCATGATACCCACCATGAAAGGCATGAGTATATAGGTACCTATCTTGATAGCGCGTCTTGTCATATTTTTTACATTTTCACGCGAATCCTGAACGCTTGCCATAGACGGCAGAAGTACGCTGTCTATTGAGGAATTGAGAATACTTGTTATAAACTGAGGGAAGTACTCGCCGTAGGTATAATATGCAAGGTCCTCCTTGGAGTATTTTCTTCCTATTATAAGACCTCTCAGTTTAAGGTAGATGACCTCCATGAGAGATGAAGCGAAGAGCTTCCAGCCGAAGGAGTAGAGCTGCTTCAGACGCTGAAACGAAAACATTTTTTTGGGGCGCCATTTTACCGTTATCCAGAGAATACAGGTATCAATGGTGACATTTACGAGATTCTGAGCTATGATAGCCCATAATCCGAAGCCTAAATATGCCATTACGATTCCGACAACAGCCGCAGTTATGGTACCGATAAGCGTTGCAAAGAAGAAACGCTTGAACAGCATATTTTTGCTGACATAAGCCTGCTGAACATTTTTCAGTCCCGAAACAACAAGTACCAGACTCATTACTCTTATAGCAGGCGTCAGCTCAGGGGATTTATAAAACCATGCTATGAGAGGAGCGGCAAAGAACATCAGCAGATATGCTCCTCCGCATACCACGCAGTTGAAGTAGAATACGGTGGAAAAATCAAGGTCGTCAGCGTCTTTTTTCTGAATGAGAGCATTTCCCAGACCGCTTTCGATAAATACCTGTAAAATCTCGATGAATATGAGGATAAGACCGATAGTTCCCCATATCTCAGGCACAAGCATTTTAGCAAGGATCATTTGTACAATGAATTGTACCATTTTTGCGCCGAAGCGTTCACCAAGTCTCCAGATGAGGTTAGTAACTACTGTATCTCTTTTCATTTGCCGCGCACCGCCTGTATCTTATCGTTCAGCTTTCTGATCGTCTTATGAGTTATAGTTCTGCAGAATGCAGCGAAACAGCGCGGTGAGCTGATCAGGGACGCATATTTGTTCTCAAGCACCATTATCTTGGCTTCCTCGCGGTTTATAGCCTTTTTGATAACAGGTGAATACTTATGCTTTGTATATTCATCAATAGACTTGAAACCCTTGATGATGTTTTTATGCTGGGTGACCTTTTTGCTGTTGTCTGAATCCATCATAGATGACCATGAACCGATTGAATTCAGTCTGTAGCATGACATTGTTTTGGGTATATAGTGGATATAGCCTATAGAAGCAAAATACAGCGCCATAGGATAATCGCCGATACCATTCATTTCAAAGGCGGGATTTTTCTCCCTGAAGGTATCATTTCTCCACATGAGCGAGCTGAAATGGAAATATGCTGACGGCTCTGAAAGAGCTATATCTCTGAAGGTGTAATCCTGCTCTTTACGGGAGGGATTAAAGGTTTTTCCTGTAGATTTGCCGTTTTCAAATATTTTCTCTGTGTTGTGTACACAAAGAGAGCATTCGGGGTGCTTTTCCATGTATTCAACCTGCATTTGCAGCTTATACGGATCAGTCCAGTAGTCGTCACATTCGCAGGCAGCAACATATTTTGTATCGATTTTAGGCAAAAGATACTTATCCTCAATGTCTATGCCCTGCTGATATTTGTTCTCGTCCTGTAGTATTGCCTCAAACATATCGGGATATTTTTCCATATACTCCTTTATTATATCGGGAGTACTGTCTGTTGAAGCGTCATCATGTACGAGGACCTTGAATTTAAATGAAGTTTTTTGTTTAACAAAGCCTTCAAAGGTAGATCTGATATATTTCTCATGATTGTAGGCGAGGCATATTACTGTTACTAAACAATTACTCACTTTTTCTCTCCTCAATTTCTGATTCATTGATATATGTGATGCTGTCCTGACAGCATACGTTTGCAAGCAGGATTATCATCCAGAATGAAGCCTGTCGGTGGTTTGCAAGGGTGAAAGCTTCAAGGAATATGGCAATGTATACAGGCAGCACCTCAAGCTTGATATGCTTTACATTGGAGTATATCCACGCAAGGAGTATAAAGAAGGGGAGAACTCCGTAATAATAGCAAAGGGATATCCATGTGGAATGCAGCTCCTCGCTGTGTCCGTATCTCGGGAATGAGAAGCCCTCACCGTATCCGAACAGAAAGTACTCGGGGTGCTCCTGAGCTACATTCAGGGCTCTGTCGTTGATAAAGCTCTGGAGCACAGAATCGTTGCTGTGGAGCTTATCTGAAATACGAAAATGATCCCAGTCAATATGAATGACATCTGCCATAATGAGAATGATAACTGCTCCGATACCAAGTATTATAATAAATAATAATGTATAAGAGATACCGCCGTTATCCATAGCTTTTTTCAGTGCTATCAAAGCGTCGAGACCGACGAGCAGGCAGAGGGTGATGAGCATACCGCCTGACGAGGTCTGTACGATAAGCAGTGCAGCCACAAGGACGTAAAGGTATTTCCATTTATCCTTTAGCAGAAAGAGTATCGCCAGTGTGGAAACGACCGCAAATCCCATCTGATTAGGATCGGTATAGGTTCCCATGTATCTGTATGTGCCCTCCCAGTAGCCGCCCTTGTGGAGCAGGAATATCGCAAGCTGCACCAGAAGGTTGATCTTGCAGACTGTGGCCAGAGCCGTCAGCCATTTCTTGTCATACATAAAGTGTCTGAAGCACAGTATGACGATGAAATTGAATACATAATACAGACATGATTTTAAAAACTCGCTGCCGTGATATATGAAAAAATAGATAAAATTAATGATAAAAACACAGATGAGGAACAGCTCGAATATCTGATCCTCGTTTCTGAGTCCTTTTTTCCTTTCATAAACCAGAAAGGCAAAGGAAAACAGCAGGAAGAAATCGCCCAGCTGCAATGTGCCGCTGTCAAAAAGATAAAACGGCTTTAACAGAAAATATATCAGAAAGCATACCGAAGATAAGCTGAATGATACCTTGTTATCTGTTCTGGTCATAACAATAATTCCTTATAAAACATCTTTATAGATCTTTTCCCACTCAGCAATTACAATGCTGAGGTCATAATTTTTTACGGACTGCATATTCAGGGCTCCCATAGCCTTTCTGTCCGATGTAAGGCATTCCCTTAAACCCTCGGCGAATTCTGCTGAGGAGGACGGTGAGCACAGATGACCGCCGCCCTTTGGTACAAGGTCGGTATTGCCGCGTATTTTCGAGACAACGCAGGGCAGACCGCAAGCCATAGCTTCCATAAGTGAGCGTGAAAGCCCTTCTCTGAATGAAGGCATTACGAAGATGTCACAGGCTGACAGAAGCTCCTTGACGTCGTTCCTATAGCCGAGAAAATGGATATTCTCCGACAGACCGTGCTCTGAGGCGAAGCCTCTTATAGCTGACTCCTCCTGACCTGTTCCGCACAGGAAATAATGCAGTTTTTTGTTGTTTATCTCTGCCATAGCCTGAGCGATGACGATATTGTTCTTGTTTTTATTGAGCTCGCCCACTGATATAACAGCTATATCATCGTTTCCGAGCCCGAGCTCACTGCGTTTTTGCGCTCTGCAGCCTGCTATGCCGTCATAAACGGAAAGGTCGATACCCACGCCGTGAACATAGCGGACCTCGCCGCAGTTCCTCAGTTTGAAGGTCTTGGCTGCTCCGAAGTCCTCTTTATTTATAGTAACGAGGGTGTCGGTATACTTTGCAAAGTACTTTTCTATGGGATAGTACAGAGCACGGTTAACGAAGGGGGCACCCTTATAGAAGTGGAATCCGTGAGCCTGATAAATAACATTTCCGATACCGCATTTTTTTGCGGCTAATCTTCCGATTATGCCGCCGATAGGTGTATTACAGTGTATCAGGTCGAATTTTTCACTCTCCATAATGGCTTTTATCTGACGATAAGCCTTATAGTTACGAGGATCGTAGGGAGTGCGAATAAAATCGACCTGATAGATCTTTATACCATATTTTTTTTCATCGGCTTCTCTTGCTGCGTTATTTGGATATCCCCAGTTTCCTGCGATAGAGAACTCGATACCCAGCCTTTGCGCAGCTATCATTGCGGAATACGAGAAATTATTCACCTTTTCCGCAAGATTAAGGATATAAAGCATTTTCACTGACATATCAGCCTCCGAATCTGTATTCGTTCATTTTTCTGCCCTCGGGAGAAAAATAACTTCCTGCCAGCTTGAAGCCGTTCTTTACATAGAATCTGTTTACAGCGTCGTTGTTTACGGCGTCTGTTTCAAGGTTGATATAGGCGTATTTATTGAAATCCACCATGCCCTTGAGGTGATCTATGAGCTTTGAGCCTATGCCCCTCTTGCCCATTTGAGGTTCAACGCATATAGAAGCCAGCTCAACGTATTTTTCGTCTTTGACTACGGAATCGCTCTTTTTAAAAGCGCCCAGCAGCCTTTTTACAAATGAAGGGTGTCTGATGGCTGCTCCCAGAGAGCAGAAAGCAAATTTAACCAGATGATGCTTTATCAGTCCCTTGTAGAAATTCGGATAATCATATGAATAGGCGATAAAGCCAGCAAGTCTGCCGTTGTCCTCGGCAACTATTATGCCGGACCTTTCGTCATTCAGATATCCATTATACAGAGCGTCAAGAAATCCCACACCGAGCTGTGTGAGGAAGAAATCAGGAAATGCATGAGTATGGAGCCGCGACAGATTCCTGATATTCTTTTCTTCTGACGCAGTCATTTTTCTGACGGTGATCATCTGACAACTCCTCAATCATATTCTTTTCCTAAAACAGCAAGAACAGTTCTGACCATAGTCAGCAGCTCGCGGAAAAATGAAAAACGTTCAATGGAATTAAGATTCCAAACCATTTTGCCCGGAAGCACCTGTTCTATATAAGTTTTGTCAACGTCCTCAGAAGCGCTTAAAAGCTTGTATTCGTCCTTATATCTGATAGAAGCCTCGCTTGTTATGCCAGCCGGCATAAGCAGAGTAGCATAAAACTCAGGACGGTACATTTTTACATATTTTGATGCCTCCGGACGTGTTCCTACGAAGCTCATAGTACCCTGAAGCACATCGATGAGCTGGGGAAGCTCGTCAAGACGAAGTCCGCGGAGCATAGAACCTACACGGGTGATCCTGCTGTCATTGCTAACAGTGACAGCAGAGCCCACTCTGTCGGCATCCTGTACCATAGTACGGAATTTATGTATGCGGAATCGCTTTCCGTATGTTGTTACTCTTTCCTGACGATAAAGGACAGGTCCCTTTGAATCCAGCTTTATCATAACAGCGAGAATGATCATCGGGATCGCTGTGATCAGCAGCAGCAAAAGAGCGGTTATTATATCAAATGTGCGCTTTACTGCCAGATGTCCGCGTTTTTTCCATAGTATCTCCCAATACGGTCTTACCTCTTCCGTTTTCATGAATGAAGGGAGATCTTCCCAGCGGCGCAGTATCAAAGGTAATCCTTTACTATCTTTACGTAATTGCTTACTACATAGTTTTCCATTTCACCGGTAAGACAGGTGTGAAGCGGAAGTGTGATCTCGTTCTTGAAGTGCTCGTAAGCGTTAGGATAGTCAGCAATATCGAAGCCGAGGTTCTTATATGCTGTGTGCATAGGAAGGGGCTTATAGTGAACATTGGTCGCAATGCCCTGCTCAGCCATGCGTGTGATTATCTCGTTTCTTTCCTCTGATGAGATGCCGGGGATCCTTGTGATATAGAGATGTCCCGAAGATGAGTACTCATTTGTGTAGTGGGGGAGAGTCTCGATACCGATATCGTGGAGAGCCTCATCGTAGTAATTGATTATCTGATGTCTGAGCTCAAGCATACGAGGGTATCTCTCAAGCTGTTTAAGTCCGATAGCAGCAGCTACATCAGTCATATTGCACTTGTACCATGTTCCGATAACGTCATACTCCCAAGCGCCCAGCTGAGTTTTAGCCAGAGCGTCCTTGCTCTGACCGTGAAGGCTGAAGAGCTGGAGCTGATGGTATATCTCCTCATCTGAGATGCCCTCGATAGGACGCCATGTAAGAGCACCGCCCTCTGCGGTGGTGAGGTTCTTTACAGCGTGGAAGCTGAAGCTTGAAAAGTCAGCGATATTACCCACGTTCATATTGCGCCATTTAGCGCCGAAGGCGTGAGCAGTATCAGCGCTGATAACAACACGTCCGATAGCCTCCTGGATCTTGTTCTTAGGTCTGAACAGAGACTTTTTGCTGTCTACGATCTGGAAAAGTCTTGCATAGTTGCAAGGTACGCCGCCGAGGTCAACAGGAATAATGACCTTAGTCTTTTCTGTGATAGCCTTTTCTACCTGATCGTAATTGATCTCAAAGCTGTTAGGCATAGTGTCTACGAGTACGAGCTTAGCCCCTACGTGACAAACAACAGCAGCAGTAGCAGTGTATGTATAAGCGGTCGTGATGACCTCGTCGCCCTCTCCGACTCCGAGAAGCCTCAATGCCATTTCAGCACAGGCGGTCTGTGAATTAAGGCAGCAAGCCTTATTAACGCCGATCATATCGGCGATGTTCTTTTCAAATCGTTTTGTCATTGGCCCTGTGGTTATCCATCCTGATTTCAATGCTTCACATACCTCATGTATTTCGAGTACAGAAATATCGGGTGGTGAAAATGAAACTTTCATAATTTTCCCTCCAAAAAAATAAGAATACGGTCACTTGTTTAATCTGATCCCAAAGCGAAAAAGCGATAACTTTTAGTATAATCTAAACGATTAGTTACGATACGTATTTTTCGAGTTATTATATCATATTTATATGGGTATGTCAAGTCTAAAATCGTCTATTTGTAATATTACATAAAAATAACACTAAAGGTATAGCTGACAGTATTCAAATTATCGAATCGCCTTGTTTTCATATGACCAAATATTGCTTCTTGCCATAGAATTACCGCCAATAATTGTTGCAGCAGTAAAACGGTTATGAATTGATTATTATCCGCCATGTAATTTTAACTATTGGCAGGCTCAATGTAACTTTTTTTAATTATTATTCTTTGAATGACATATATTATTTTTATATGATTTTTTGTGAGGTTATGTTATCAATTTGATGAGCAGCGTGAACATGGGGAATAATACAAAAAATAATGACAAAGATCGATATTACGCATTGTAATAATTTTGGCTTCGCCCCATTATTCAATTTCTACAATTAGTGGAGGCGATTCTTGTGAAAAAGCTGATTTTTTATTTAATTGATATAGAATTTGTTGATTTTTTAGAAATGCAGTGGTATAATATCAATATAAAATTCGAACACGGTTTTATACGAAAAATTCTCCTGATTGTAATTTTTAATACAGTTTTTACACTTTATTCTATTTTATATCACATTATATATTTTTATAATGCGGTTAATAGAAAGTATCAAATTTTATATTGAGGTGATATTTATGAACGATCATATCAAGGTAAGGACTTTTCTGGCGGAGCTTCGCAAATTTTTGCCCGAAAGGACTATTTATTCGGCTCTTTCCTCTCTTCCCGAGGATATTTTTGATAAGGACGAAAATGTAAAAGTACCGTGCTTTGAAAATGATGATGAAGTTCAGGAATTCATAAAGAAAAACGGATTTGAGGAGTACGAAAATCTTGCGAATTTCTTCCTTGAGCCTTATTATGACAGCCTCGAAGATGAAATAAATGCTATTCTAAAAGATCTTGAAGGCTCTGAAAATGTTAAGTCAGAGATCGAAAGCATTACTTATGATCTTGAATATATGAGTATTTACGGCTAAAAAAACACAGCTTCCCCTGCGCATTTTCGCATGAGGAAGCTGTGTTTATTTTTTACTGCGGTTTTTGTTTTCTGAGTTGAGCCATTTTGCGAGAGAACAGCCGATAAGTGCTCCCATAGAAGCTCCGATGGTATTATGCAGCAGGTCGTCTGTTTCAAAATAGCCCCGTGTGGTGATAAGCTGTGTTATCTCTATTGCAATTGATACGCAAAAGCATATCAGGATAACTTTTTTCGGTCTGTCAGCCTTTCTGAACCATATGGGAAGAAAGAAACCCAATGGAAAGAGAAGCAGTATATTTCCGATAATATCGAAAAGCAGGCGGCCGTTTCCCTTGATAAGCTGGGCTATCTCCCAGAACGGCGGCTTGAAGTTATGTGTGTAGGTAGGTTTTCTCCAGATCAGTGTTATGAGCAGAACACCATATACATAGGGAAGCGACAGAAGCCTCAGTAAAATTAGCAGTATTTTCTTGATTATACCTATTCCTCCCGAATAAAGACATTTTTTGCCAAACAAGGTCTATTATACACTTAATCGCTGTTAATGTCAAGGAAAACAGGCTGTGCCTTAAATTCGGGCGTGACATTGTTTTGATCGGTCAGCGGCAGATTTACTACCGATGATTTATACATTTTGGGTTCATCACTTTTACCAAGCGAAAGTGTATTTTGTTGTAAATTGTTACAAATATCATACCTCAATGCAACTGTTTACAAAATAAACATTATCTTTGATATATTTATATGTTATCATATTTTATGAGAGAATATATTTACGTGATTTCTGAACTGTATAGGGGGTGTACGTATGAATGGTTCTGCGATCTATATTTCATATGTGATAACCGAGATCTTTTGCATATTCTTTTCTGTCGGGATCATCATAAAGGCTAACAAAAACGTTGGTACAGACCTGCAAATGCGCCATTTCAGGGGAATGGCACTGTTTTTCATTATCTATCTCATGAGCGATATTTTCTGGGCGTTGGGACAGGGCGGACTTGTGCCCTTTAATTCATTTCTGAATAAGCTTACAAATGCTGTCGGACTTGTTGCGGTAGCCCTGCTTACATTAGGCTGGTGTATATTTGTCATCTATCGTATCGATCAGAATAAATCGAAGAATATGAAGCTTCTTATGGGAATGCATTACGTTATAGCAGGAGTGGACTGCATATTGACAATATCTTCTGTTTTTACGGGATTTTACTTTTATATCGACGAAAATGAGATCTTCCAGTTTGCAAAAGGATATAATATACATCTTATATTTATTTTTATACAGCTTTTCGGAAGCGGAATATACTCATTTGCGCAAAGCTTTTCCAATAAGCAGGTAAAACTGAAAAAAGAATACCGTCTGCCGCTGTTGTTTATAATAATACCCTCGGCAACTGCGGTATTGGAGGGACTCCTGCCAATTTCTCCTATTGTACCGCTGGGGATCTTCCTGCCGATACACTTTGCGTTCCTTGAGATACAGAACAGCGAGATATACTCAGATGCCCTCACAGGGCTCAACAACCGCAGACGCATGGAGATATTCCTGCAGGATATGATACACAACGCCTCAGATGAAAAGCCGTTCAGCATACATATGATAGATGTCAATGACTTCAAGCAGGTCAATGATAAATTCGGGCATATAGTAGGAGACAGGACTCTCCAGCTGGTTGCGGACGCTCTCCATAATGTATCAGATAAGCTCCACGGCTTCTGCGCAAGATACGGCGGCGATGAATTTGTGCTTATAATCAGCGAGGAAGCTGAGGTACAGGAGTCTATACAGAACGAGGTGAATACCCTTCGTGAGAAATGCGCTGACCTTATCCCTACTATATCGGTATGTACAGGCTGTGCGACCTGCCGCTCAGGAGCTATCACAGCTACACAGCTTATTGCGCAGGCAGATGAACAGCTGTATATCCGTAAGGAGATATTCCACGGCAGAATGAAACCTGATGCAGAGAACAAATGAAAATAAAAAAGTCCAATACCGTATGGTGTTGGACTTTTTTCAGCGCTATTCAATAATCCTTTGGATTCTTGCATACAGAGCAGACCTTTTCAAAGAGACCTTTGAACTCTCCGCCGCAGTATCTGCATCTGCCGTTTTCGATATTTTCGGGCTCCTTAGACTTGGTATACGCAGGAAATGCCCAGTAATTCGGCTGCAGCTTACTGTAGCTGATGTTAATGAGCTTCGGGCAGTTATAGAAGGTAGCGGCATTTTTTTCGTACTTATAGGGATTGCTGCCCTTGTAAAGCTCTGTTTCTCCCTCAAATGTGACGTGCTCAAGAGCCGTACAGTCGGCAAAAGCCAGGGGATAAATAGCCTTGATACTCTTTGGGATAATCAGCTTTTTCAGACTTGAACAGCCTCTGAAAGCCTGATTTCCGATGAATTTGACTGTTTCGGGTATGTTGATGCTGACAAGCTCCTTACAGTTTTTGAAAGCATTCATACCTATCCTGAAAATTCCCTCATCAGAGTCGTCATCAGAGTGAAGGCTCTCAAACTTTACTTCTTCAAGACTTGTACACTCTGCAAAGGCATAATCCTCTATAGTCTTGACCTTTTTCTGGATAAATACGTATTTAAGGCTTGTACAGCCCTCGAATATCCTCCATGGAAGTATCTCCAGCTCCTTAGGGAGAGTAACTGCTTCGAGGCTTGTACAGCCTATAAAAGAGCCTGCCTCGATATTTTTGATACTATCGGGGAATGTTATGTTTTTTAAGCCGATACAGCCGTTGAACGCTTCTCTGTCAATAGTTATGATACTATCGGGAATGTGGATAGCCTGCAGGTTTTTACAGCCTGAAAACGCACCCTCACTGATAAGCTCAGTACCCTCGGGGATATAGACGGATTCGATGTTGTTCATGCCCTGAAATGCGGATTCTCCGACAACTGTGATACCGTCGGGTATCCTTACGTCCTTTTTTGTATAGCCGTTGTAGCGGATAAGCACACTTCTCTCTACAACGAAGTCGCTGTCATAATCATAAGATGCCTTTTCTACGCCGATGTCCTGCGGTGCAGTTTCATTGAAGTTTTTGATAGCCTTTTCGACGATGAAGGGCTTGTTGCAGAACGGGCACACAGAAGCGTCCTCTGTACCGTCTACAGCCATAAATCCGCCGCATTTGTAGCATCTGCCCTGCACATACATTATTCTCCACCTTCTTTCTGTATATTCTTTTACGAACACTTCTCATTATATGTATTATATCATATTGTTTCTCAATAGTCAATATATTTTGTTGATTATAGCTGAATAAGACGAAAAGCTCCCGAAAGCTGATACTTTCGGGAGCTTTTTGCGTTATAATGTCAGAATTTGTAATCTGCTATCTTCCATTTTCCGTCTATGAGATAAAGTTCTATATACAGTGGAGTTTCTTCGCCGTTTAAAATAAAGGAGGTCTCAACAGTCATTGACGAGTCTGTTTTGTCGGCTATCTTAGTCTTTGAGGTGAAGTCAAAGGGTTTAATGTCGTCGATAGGGCCGTTTTGCAGACAGTAGAGCTTATCTGCTTTCTGCATGAATCCGCCCTTTATGTCATTGATTAGAGCCTCTCTGAAGTCTCCGCATACACGTTCTGAGACATAGTCAACTACATCGTCTATTGAAGTGAATCGTGGATCTGTAACTCTGTAATAATCAACGAAGTATGTTTTCCACTCATCAGTGAACTCCTGAGCGCTTTCATCATCGACCATACAGTCGTTTTTGTCAACTTCTATGTCAATGCGATTGCAAGCCTTAAACACATCATTAAGAGCTATCTTTGCCTGATATGCAATAGCCATAGGATCAGCATTTTCATTAAGATTATCCTCTGTAGCCGCATAGCCGAAGGACGATGAATAATTGTTTATCTTGTATTTTCCGTCGATATTGACTGCCTTGAAGTTTATCTGACCGCTGCCTGAATTGCTCTTGGTATTGACTGTCATAGAAAAACCGCTGCCGTCGTCGTTTCTTGTTATCTCCGGCTCTCCCTCAAAATAGAAGCGGTGACCTGTTACCTTATCGGTGAAAAGTATATTTCCGTCTCTTTCGATAAAGGCAGGAGTTTCACCATCGAACAGTTTGTATTCAAACTCCAGTATAATGGGCTCTGCAAAGGTATCATTCAGTAAAGTGCGTATCTCGTCAAGTGAATCTATCCCTTCGATCTGCTTATAGCTGACTCCCTTTATATCGTCTATCAATACAGCTTTTGGATCGGAACTCTTGAACTCAAATCCCACAGGTATACCGCCTGCAAGAGTGTCCAGTGTTTCTGCATTTTCGAGAAGCTGCTTTGCGATATTACTGAGCTCCTCGTCGCTGACCTCGGTAACTGTTTCGGTGGTGAGCAGGTCATGCTCGGTCTCGGGCTCTGTCTCATCGACTTCGGCAAACTGCTGTGAGGGAGCGCCGCCTTTCCGGTTCATGGCATATGTCGTGCCGACAATCCCTCCCACAAGGAGCAGACAAGCCGCCGCAGAAGTGAAAATCTGCCATTTCGGGCGCTTGTAGCGTTCAACACCGCTTACTTCAAATTCGTCATTGCTTATGTTTATATTGCTTTCTCTGTTCATTTTATCCAGCTTTTTCTTACTCATAGCCAGCATCCTCTCTTTTTCTTCCTTTGTGAGAACAGGTACCTCCGAAAGGCGGTCAACTGTCCTGTCGTCTGCATTATCCAGCATATCAAAACCACGCATTTCTTTCATATTACTCAGCTCCTTTTTACAGTGTGATCCCCGTGTTTGCCAGTTTTTTTCTCAGCTTTTCCAGAGCTCTTGCGGCTCGCATTCGTACAGCCGAAGCTTTCATTGACAGCATTTCCGCTATTTCTGCCGAGGAGCGTTCATAATAGTATTTCTGGAGTATGATCGTAGAATCAGGCTCGCCAAGCTCGTTTATCTTGCTCAGAAGTATGCTGCGCGTCTCGGCGCTGTCTGAATCGGCTTCAATATTCTTATCGGAGCTTATAGTAACAAGCTCCTCGGCAGAGCTTCCCGAGAAATGCTTCTGCCTTGAGGTAAGATTGTGAAAAGCGTTTATGGCGCGCCGCTTTGCAACTGTGCCGATATAGCCTCTCATATCCTCTTTGACTGCCAGCTCGGGTGAATATCCGAAGAAAACATCTGCGAAAACGTCGCTGACGCATTCCTCAATGTCCTCGCGTGAAGCGATGCCTCTCAGTCTGTTGTAAACGATAGCGTAAACGTAATTGCAGTATTCTTCAAATAGTGCGTCGTATGCTTTATCACGTGATTTTTTGTATAGTACGGAGTATTCTTTGCCTGTCATAGATCTCCTCCTTTCTGAAAGTGCTCCATGGAAAACGTGCTTTCAATAATAACATTCAAGAGAGAGTGCCGTAGTGTCACATAAAATATATAATAAGCTCCTTTGCTTTTGCAGAGGAGCTTTCAGTCAATAATATAGAGTACCATACCCAAAACAAGCCTTCCCATTTATAATATTGTATCATATAAGCCTGAAAATTGCAATAAATACGTTTAGAGCTCTGTATTATGACAGCCATTGGCGTTTATTGATGTTGCATGATAAATAAATCACTGGGGGATTTTTTATATTAAATATGACGTTTTTTATTTTTCTATCAAAATTATTGACTTTTCGGAAATGGTATGGTATAATAAATATATCAAATTTCATACGTTATATTTGATATAACAAGCAGGCGGCCTTTTTTTGCCTGCATATCCATCAACCAACAAAACGTTTTTGTTTTGAATGGATCATATTAAACATCTAAATAAATATAGAAAACAGGATCGTGATATATCTTTATATCTCATTAATTCCATGAAAGGGTGAGAGTATGGTATATGGCTATTGTTGTATAAGCACCAAAAAACAGTCGATGGATCGACAGATTAAAAATATTAAAGAGGCTTTTCCAAAAGCCGAGATCATTAAAGAAACGTGTTCGGGAACAGCTGTGAAACGTAATGAATGGGAAAACCTTTTCCGCAGGCTTGACAAAAACGATGTTGTCGTATTTGACAGCATAAGTAAAATTGGAAGCAATGCAGCTGAGGCGTTTGATATGTACAAAAAGCTTGTATGTAAAAAAATAAAGCTTGTGTTTATCGGGGAACGTCATCTGGATACTGAGTCCTACAGAGAGGCACTGAACGGGATCATCTCCCTTTCATTATCTCCTGAGGAGCAGGCTGCAAATACCCTTTTAAAGGGAGTGATGTCTGCTGTTGATCATTTCATAATGAATAAGATCGAACAGGATATATACAAAGCTTATGCTCAGTCGGAAAAGAAAATAAAGGAACTGAGCAGGCGTACCAGTGAGGGGATCGAAGCTGCACGCAGCAGCGGCAAGCAGATCGGTACTATTAAGGGCGCTGTTCATGAAACAAAGAAAAGCAAGGCTGTTAAGCCTCTTATAATCAAGCTAAGCAAGGATTTTGAGGGCAAGCTTTCCGATAAGGAGTGTATCAAACAGATCGGGCTTTCTAATAATACGTACTATAAGTACAAAAGGGAACTGAAAAGGGACCACATCGAACGGGGGGCTTAATAATGATTCTTTCAACAGTCGCACTTTACGATTCAGCATTAAAATCAATGAGATATTTCCAAAAGCCGTTTTCAAACGCTAAATAAAAAAGGAAAATGAGAGGGAAGATGTTTTATGCTGAAAATCGAAGACTACTACACCGACGCACTGTCAGCGGGCATTATCACAATGCTTGAAAAGCCCGAGGTCGTAAACAGGCTTTTGAATACGCTTATATGCAATTTCAGAGGCTTTGACTTTATGAAGCTGAAGATAGCTATGCACCCCGTTAGGGAGGAGCTTGAAGAATACAAAAATATGAACAAGGAGTTCCTTGATCAGATACGCAAGGTCCACGCTTATTATGACGGTCATCAGCTGGCTCTCAAGCGTATCCTTAGGGATATAAACTATGATACAAACCTGAATACCAAGGTTTATTCTCCTGTTGTTGGCTGTCCTGTTGACTGCAAGTACTGCTATACCAAAAATGTCGTGAAGCATTTTGAGATCACTGATAATTACAAAAAGCCTGTATTCCGCGGATTTTATAAGATGACAAAGGACGAGGACGGCAACGATGTTCCCGAGCTTTTCAACGTAGAGAACGAGAGCCCCATTGACTGGTTCCTCACTTATATGTCAGATTTCGGCTGCTGGAAGCCTGAGTGGCAGCAAAATGTCATTGAGCAGATAATCGCTGCTAACAATATAAAGCGCAGAAAAAATAAGTGCGTTGATACATTCCAGCTTGTAACAAAGTGCCCCGGCGGTATTGACCTCAAAAATATCTCAAAGGACGAAGATATACGCAATGTCGTTATTTCCTGTACAGTGGACAAGAATGAGTATACAAGCCGTATTCCTCAGCTTATCGAAAAGACTAAGGATCATCAGGTAACAGCCTGCGTTGTATATCAGCCTGTGCTTGAATACATAGAGCCTGTTCATCTTGACGAGCTGGTAAAGAACTTCGGCAAGGAGCATTCATGGGTAATAATCGGCGGTCTGGTAGGTACAGGCTATCCTCCGCTCAAGTATGAGTGGATCAAGGACATAGTTGACAAGTGTGCTGAGCTTGGCATACCTGTAAAAATGCAGCCCGATATCAGAATGATAGTAACTGAAAGTGGTCATGAGTTCCTTGAGGACGGACCTAAATCCATCGTTGAATCAAAGGAGATCCGTAAGAGGAATCTCGCTAAAAAGGAACAGGAAAAAATAAAAGCTTGTTCGTGATATGCATTAATAAAGGCAGCCCCGGGGCTGCTTTTATGTTTGTTGAATGGGAGAGACAGATATGAGGATATTTATTGACGCTGACGGCTGTCCGGTAGTGGATATAGCAGTCCGCACGGCGAAAAAGTATGGTGTGAAGTGTACGATTATCTGCGATACGGCTCATTCCATACAGCGTGACGGAGCCGATACCATAATCGTTGACAAGGGCGCAGACAGTGCGGATTTCCGCCTTGTGAACCTTGTAAGTACAGGAGACATCGCAATAACTCAGGACTACGGTCTGGCTGCGATGTGCCTCAGCAGGAGAGCTGTTGTCCTTGATCAGAACGGCAGGCAGTATACCGAGGAGAATATCCCGGGACTGCTTGAATTCCGCGCAGTCTCGGCAAAAATACGCCGCAGCGGCGGACGCACAAAAGGACAGCATAAGAGAATTGCTCAGCAGGATATTGACTTTGAGAGGGCGCTTGCCGAATTACTTGAGCATACGGAATAAACAAAGAAACAGAGCCATGACATATTGTCATGGCTCTGTTTCGGTAAATGGTAAATTATGTCTTATAAGCTTTTTATCATGCCGAGAAGGAACTTCTGGATAGTTAATGCGTCGCTTGGTGTAAGTCCCTCGGAAGCCTTGTCGACGTCTGCGTTGACCTCGCCCTGTGGGGTGATAGCCTTTGCGTCAGAGCCGCCTATGGCATATTTATTCGGGTTAGCAAGAGCCTGCATTACAAGAACCACATCGGACATATCTACTTCGCCGTCGCAGTTTGCGTCGCCTGCCTTTGTTGCCTTGAGTGCAGGAGCTGTAATAGTTGTTGTAGCTGTTGTAGTAGTTGTTGCTTTGGTAGTTGTAGTTGTTGCTTTAGTAGTTGTGGTGGTGGTTGTGGTTACTGCCGGTGCAGAAGCCTTTTCGTACTCGTCGATAAGACCTGAGAAGAGATTGCCTATCTTTTCATAGCCCTCAGCGTTAGGGTGGATTCCGTCGCCGAGGTCAGCTGTACCGTTGAGGCAGCCGTGAACGTCTGCAAAGGTAACGTGCTTGCCGCTGCTCTTGTATTCTTCGGCTACCTTCTTGATAGCTGCGTTGTAGCTTGCTATCTGAGGGGACTTGTCACCGCCGCCGAACATACCGCCGCTGAGCTCAGGGATAGTGCCGAGGAAGAGCATACCGCCTGATGGCATATCAGCGAGGATATAATCCAGAAGATCGCGGAGATCCTTTTCACAGTCGCTTGTGGAGCGGTTAGCGTTCATATCGTTTGTGCCGATGATAAGGAGAACTATATCAGGCTGAGCCTGCTTGACCGCATTCTTTTCCTTAAGCTTTTCGTATAAGCTGCTGTCGTTGCCCCAGCTTGCACGCTGCTTTATCTGGAATCCGCTGTAGCCTGCGTGGTTGTCATCGTAGGTCAGACCGTTTGTGGTGGTGCTGTTAGTGCCCTCAGGACCTACCATATCTACGCTGTAGCCCTTCTTTTTAAGGCTGTTGTAGAGGAACTTTCTGTATCCGCCTGTATCGCCCATACCAAATGTTATGGAGTCACCTATAGGCATGATTTTTATAGTACCTGTACTCTGTGTAGTAGTGTTGGTATTTGTATTAGTATTAGTGTTGGGCTGCTGAGTATTAGTATTGTTGCCGCCCTGCTGCTGACCGCCGCCGAACTGGCTCCAATCGAAGTTGCCCATATCAAAGCCGCCCTGCTGCTGGCCGCCTCCCATGTCGAAGCCGCCTTGCTGCTGACCGCCGCCGAACTGGCTCCAATCGAAGTTGCCCATATCAAAGCCGCCCTGCTGTTGACCGCCTCCCATATCGAAGCCGCCTTGCTGCTGACCGACGTTTCCGCCTGTATTGGTGTTGGTGTTTGACTGTGGATTTGGTGATGAATCGAATGAAATGCTCTTTACATTAGCGGAACCGTTTGAACGATAGCCCTCAATATTAAGGGAAACCTCATAAAGAGTACCGCTCATATCGAGACCTGCCTGTGACCACGCATCAAAGTGCTTTGATACGCTTATTGTGCCCTTCATGTAGTTGGTCTGGTTGTTAGCTGAGCCGCTCTGCTGACGAATGCTCCAGTACTGTGGGAAAGTGGCGGTTCCGTCGAGAGAGGGCTGATTGTATCGCATTGTCTTTGCAATGTCATAGGTGTGACCGTCGAGAGTTACGGTACCCTTTCTCTCACCGTCATTTCCCGGTGGACGCCAGTCACCCCAGCCTTCAACAATGTAGTACTCCATGAGCGGATTCCTCGTCCAGCCGTAAACGCACATATACGAGTTGCCTCTTGGTGTGTACTCAACATCATATGAAAGTGTGATGTCGCCGAAAGCCTTGTAATTCTTCTTCTGACTGTCGTAGTTTTTACCCATACGTGCAAGGAAGTTTTCAATGTTGCTCCATGAGCAGGAGAAAGAACCTGCGCCCGGATTCATTGAGACCTGTCCCTGTCCGTTCTGATTCCACATCTCGTAGTCATAGCCGCCTATATTGCCTCTTGTCTGCTGGTCGGCAGCAGATACGACTGTCGGGACGCTGGCTGCGATCATCACAGCTGAAACAGCGCCGCTGATGATCCTTTTGATTTCGGACTTTTTCACTAAAATCACTCCTTTGTTTTTGTCTGCAAAAATTTTTGTTGCAGCAATTAAGAACGTAAATTTAGTAGTCCCCCAAAATATATCTTTATGCTTTTATTATAACATTATAATAGGCATTAACAAGTATTTTCTTGCTATCATGTTATACATTTTTGTCAACTTTTGCTTTTTTGTACTATTTGTAAATTGCGATGGCAGCTTTTTATGGCTTATGTATACGTGAAGTTTATGTTTTTTCGTGTTTAAATAATTATCTGCACCACTTTTTTGCCGCGATCATTGCTATTTTTAGATTTATATGTTATTATTAATAAATGTTTCTTCAATAACTGCCGTTAGGCGGTTATTGCCCAGAACGACCTTCGGGGAGCGCAAATTCTCTATAATATGGGAAATTTAGCCCCATTCCCTTGCGCGTCAAATTCCCTTGTGTCAAGCTCATTTTTAGTTGTTGAGCAGATATTAATGAATACATTCATGATAAAAATCGAAAAGGAGAGCTTATATGAACCCAAAAGAATACCTTGAAATACTTCATGTGGCTGAGCGCTTGAAGGATACGCCGCGGCACTGCACAACGTCAAAGAGACGAACAGAGAGCGTTGCGGAGCACAGCTGGCGAATGGCTGTTATGGCTGTTCTGCTGAGAAATGAGTTTCCCGACACGGATACAGACAAGGTCATGGAAATGTGCGTGATCCATGATTTAGGAGAGTGCTTCACAGGTGATATTCCCACCTTTGTGAAAACAGATTCTGACCGCACAAAGGAAGATCAGCTCCTTGATGAGTGGGTGAGGTCACTTCCTGCTGATGTTTCCGAGAGGTTCACAGCACTTTTCAAGGAGATGAATGAGCAGAAAACTGCGGAAGCAAAGCTCTTTAAGGCTATTGATAAATTAGAGGCGCTTATTCAGCATAATGAGTCTCCGCTGGATACGTGGTCTGAAAATGAGCGTGAGCTGAACAAGGTCTATGCATTTGATGCGGCGGCTTTTTCAGGGTGGCTCACCGACCTTAGAAAAGAGATACTTTCAGATACTCTGAAAAAGCTTGGCGAAGCCTGAAATACAGCAATAAATGAATTGACTTGTGTTGAAATAGATGATATTATTTACACAGGATATGTAATATCCGCTTTTTATATGTTTGGTTTTATTTTAGGCAGTTATTCTGCCAATATGAGGTTTCAGTGAGGAGGAATCATTATGCGCAAATGGATCACAAAAACATTATCAGCTCTGACAGCAGGACTTTGTATGCTTAGTGCAGTAAGTCTTCCGTCAGTGATACCGTCAGCTCAGGTGTATGCGGCTGATTTTATGGAGAGTAATACTGTAGACGGATATTACTATGAATTATGGAATCAGAACTATGCGGGAGATTTCGATTACGAAAACACTGAAAACAATGGCTTTACCTTTAGCTGGGACCGCATTGAGGATGCATTTGCGCTGAAAGGCGAATTATTTGAAAGAAGATCCGTCTATGCTTCTCAGTTAAAGGAATATACAGTTACGTATGACGAGGATATTGACTATAATGATCAAAATGCCTTTTCGGGCATTTATGGCTGGATGGAAGATGACAATTCTACTTATGAATATTACATTGTAGACAGCTGGGGCAGCTGGCGTCCTAATACAGATGATTTCCTCGGTTCATACGAATCCAACGGCATGACCTATGATATCTATAAGGGCATCAGATATCAGATGAGCTGTTTTGGTAATAATCCTACTACATATATTTATTATAGCGTTGCGCGTGAAAATCTTGCGGAAAAGATTGACGGCGTCTGCAATATAAAGAATACTATCAACTTGGCAGATCACTTGAAGGCATGGCAGGACGCAGGTTTAAAGCTTGGATTGATGTACGATGCAGGCTTCAGTGTACAGTGCTATAGAAGCTCCGGCAGTGCTAAAGTAAACTCGATTGAGATAAATAAAAATATAACAGAAACGAACAATTTCGGACCACAGTTTGCACATACAAGGCATGAGCCGCTCCCCACAGATGAGGAAGGCAGAAAAGAGTACATAGACTTTGAGACCGAAAACGAGAAGGTCAGAGCGCCGTTTACAAAGACCGAGGCTTCATATGATACGGATCATTACTTCGGCGGCCAGCGCTCTTTGCTGGTATCCGGCGAAAAAAATGCTGAACGCGCCTTTGAGTATAATATTGATCCTTATGATTTCAGCAGTAAGGAGCTCCTTGCAGGCATGAAGCTCTATCATAACGGCGGCAAAAACGTCAGGTTTACTTTTCAGATAGCAAACAATGGCGAAAATGGAAGCTTTAGAAAAGATTTATATTCCAGAACGATACCCTCGGGAATATGGACAGATATAGATGATCTGCGGTTCTTGCTAAGCAATAATCTGTTTGCAAACGAGGTGATTCGCATAATCCCCTCAGAGCCTGTTGACTTCTTCGTTGATGATCTTTATATAGGCGACGCCTGTGATATCAAGGATAAACTTGCAAAGAAGGAACACGCTGTTATCGGTGACATAAACAGAGACAATAAAGTCGATATATACGATGTTGTCGCAGTAAGAAGATTGCTCCTCAATACCGAGGATTACAATGTGAACTTCTATCAGGACGTGAACGGCGACTGCAAGCTGAATATCAGCGATCTTGTTGCACTTACGAAGTTTGTTCTGGGAAAGACAAAACAGATTCCTGAGCCCGAGAAGGAGCGAGTATATTTTGCAGATGACTTCTCTGAGATCATAGGCGGAGCAGAATTCAATGCGGTCAGCAGAGATGATACAGCAGGAGAGATAAAGTCGGCAGTATGCAGTGACGGAACATTCAGTACTCAGTGGAACGATAAAAACTATTACGAGCTGTCAAGCTTTCAGAATGTGGAGAATCTTGATGAGCTCAGCCTGAAGTATTCGGGAACTGTCAAAGCAGATTCATGCTCAGAATACGTAACAAAAGGAAGCGTAAAAACAACTATTGATGCAGAGTTCAGAAACGGCAGCGATTCGGTAAGATTCATTATCGAGGACGGAGCAGACGAAGATGAAAGATTAAGGTGGCTCTCCGGTCCTGATGAAATGAAGCTGGTCGAAATAGGCGGCAAGGAGTATTACATTGATAAAAATGAGGACCTCCCCGAAGAGATAGAGACTGACAGGTTTATATGGCTTTATCCGAAGGAGAACGCCGTTAAGACCGATGAGGTCTGCAACTTTGACAGTGAGATAGATTTCTCAGAGATACTGAAATACTTCGGCAAGGAGGAGTACAAGCCGTATTCTCTTGAATGCTCGGTCGTGACCTATAATACCAATGGATTTGCCGAGTTCAAGGAAATTTCCTGTACCGACAAGAGCAAGTCAGAATAAAAACAGAAACAGGCATAAAGCTTAGCTTTATGCCTGTTTCTGTTTTTATTCCGTTTCACCGCGTTCTATACGTTCTGCAAGATCATTGAGGTACACCCAGCGCTCCATTTTTTCGGCAAGCTCGGTTTCGAGTGCGCTCTTTTGGTCCGAGAGCTCCTGAAGCTTTACATAGTCAGAGGAATTGGCAGCAATATCCTTTTCGGCAGCAGCTATCTGCGATTCAAGAGAAGCTATATCGTCATCTATAGTCTCGAATTCACGCTGTTCCTTGAATGAGAATCGGAGCTTCTTTTTACCGACGAAAACACGCTCCTTTTTTGCGTTTTCCTTTTTGGGCTTTGGAGCTTCATCAGTATACATTTCCTTGACTTTTTCTGCGTAATCCGAGTAATTTCCGTTGAATCTGGTGCAGATACCGTTTTTGAATTCAAATATCTCATTTGCCGTTTTATCAAGGAAGTATCTGTCGTGTGACACCGCAATAACAGCTCCGCTGAAGCTTTCCAGATAGTCCTCCAATATAGTAAGGGTTGCTATGTCAAGGTCGTTGGTAGGCTCGTCTAAAAGCAGGATATTTGGCGCAGTCATAAGTATTTTCAAGAGATAAAGCCGCTTTCGCTCACCGCCTGAGAGCTTTTCGATACGGTTCCACTGGAGTTCCGGGGTGAACAGGAATCTCTCCAGCATCTGCGATGCGGTAACTGTTCCGTCGGGAGTGCGGACGATGTCAGCGGTTTCCCTTATGTACTCGATAACTCGCATTGAGGGATCCATAGATTCACATTCCTGAGAGAAGTATCCGATATTGACGGTATCTCCGAGTATGATGCTTCCCGAGTCGGGAGCGATGTCCCCGTGGAGCATTTTCAGAAAGGTACTCTTGCCCTCGCCGTTTCGTCCGACGATCCCTATTCTTGCGTCACGGGAAACTATATAGGAAAAGTCGGTGATAAGGGGCTTTCCGTTGATATTCTTGCTGATATTTTCAATTTCGATGGTCTTTCTGCCAAGTCTTGACGATACTGACTGGAGCTGCACCTTTTCCGCTGCCACAGGGACTTCGCGGTTTTTCAGCGCCTCAAAGCGCTCTATCCTGTCCTTTGATTTGGTGCCTCTTGCCCTTGCACCGCAGCTTATCCATTCGAGCTCTCTGCGGTATAGGCTGCGGTTCTTGCGCTCGGCAGCCTCTGCGTCAGCCTCGCGCTGAGCCTTTTGCATAAGGTAGTCGCTGTAGCTGCCCTCGCATACATAGAGCTTTCCGCGGTCTATCTCAACTATTTTGCTGCATATCTTATTGAGGAAGTAACGATCGTGAGTGACCATGACAATAGCACCGCGGTATTTCATAAGCAGTTCCTCAAGAAGCTGCGCTGTTTCGTTATCGATATGGTTGGTAGGCTCGTCAAGGAGGAGAACATCGCTGGGCTGTATCAGTGCGGCAGCAATGCCTGCACGGCGTTTTTCGCCGCCCGAAAGGGTGCTTATATCACGCTGCTGGTCTGAGATGCCAAGCTTTTCGAGTATTGATTTTGCCTCGTATTCCTTAGCCTGACGCAGGTCGTTTGGAAGGTGCAGCAGTACTTGTTCAAGAACGCTGCCGCTGTCGCCGAATTCGGGTATCTGCGGAAGATAGGATATTCTTATGCCGTTTGTTCTGATTATGTCGCCGCCGTCGGCTTCCTCTGCACCTGCAAGTATTTTCAGCAGGGTGGACTTGCCCGTGCCGTTTATGCCGATGATACCGACCTTGTCGCCCTCGTTCAGAAAGAATGATACATCATCAAGGACCTTTCGTTCCATGTAGGTTTTTGATATATTCTGAGCAGTTAATAATATCACTGGAAATTCTCCTTTAACTTAGATCAACAGTATAATCTTATCATATTCTCTCATGGCTGTCAACTCCGGAGATTTGCAGCTGAGCAAATATTTTTTTGATAAGGCTATTGACATTGGCTGAAAAAGATGCTATTATAAAAGTACCATAAAGAGTACGTGAGGGACAAGCCCTGAGACCGTACAGCAACCTGCATATATGTAAGGTGCTAAAGCTTGAACGATGGGATAGTGTAATGTAAAACAGCGATCCTGTCGTGACGATGGGATCGCTTTTGTACTCTTGTGGAATATTTTCAAAGGAGTGCATATCTATGCGTACTATCAGGGAAATTTTATCAGAAGAGGAAAAGGTATGGCTGTATTTCGACTCTGAGGAGCTTTGCAGACAGTTTTATGAGGAAACTGAGTTCCGTTTCGGCGATCTGCCGAAAGAAAAGTGGAAAACAGGCTATGTTATCGGAGTTCACAGTGACGGCAGCATGGGACACGTTCCGCTGTTCGTATGGTGTATGTCGTTTTCGTCAGACTCTCCGAGTATACCGAAAAGAATAGACTACAGGAAATTTATCAGTGGTGAAGGTGACTATTACTGCAAAGAATCACATATCAAAGGTGTTGTTTCAGCAAAATGACTTCATCTTCGGTCAGCTGACGGTATTCGCCCTGCCTGAGAGAGTTGTCAAGCGGCAGTGCTCCTATTTTGTCACGGCGAAGGTAGAATATCCGGCAGCCAACAGCTTCAAGCATACGCTTTACCTGATGCTTTTTGCCCTCACATATGGTAATAAAAGCAGAAAATGCCGCACCATTCGGATTTTTCATATAGCGTTCACGGCGATGTGCGGGCATGAAGCCTTCAAGCTCGCTGATACGGTACTTCCTGCCGAAAGAGAATAAAGCTTCTTTAGTTGTAAAACCTGCCATTGGTATGCCGTTTTCGAGAAGTGAAATCTTCTCATCGGTCATAGTACCGACAGCGTAGAAAAAATAGGTCTTGCTGATATGGCGGTCAGGCTGCATTATTTTAAAGTCAAGATCGCCGTCGTCGGTGAGTATCAGCAGTCCGCAGGTGTCCTTGTCGAGTCTGCCTACTGGGTGAAGCTTTTCTGCAAGCTCAGGGGGAAAGCAGTCCATGACTGTCTTATGTACAGCGTCTGACCGCGCAGTCACGCAGCCCTGCGGCTTGTTGAACATATAGTA
>NZ_JAIKXF010000100.1 GCF_024684275.1 Ruminococcus sp. | reverse complement strand
ATTCTGTTTGCCATATTCATATCCTCCTTAATGGTGGTTTTACATATTTTGCACCTATTTAGGTGCAATTTTATTATAACATATGGATATAATAAAATCAACAGTTTTGCACTTATTTTAGTGCAGAAATTTAACTGGAGGATTTGTGCACTATGAATAAAGCGGTGGAAAAGGCAGTAGGAGCGAATATAAGGCGGCTTCGTGAGAAAGCCGATATTACGCAGGAACAGCTCTCTGCGCGCTTACAGGTCAACGGCTGTGACATAACCCGAAGCGCTCTTGCAAAGATAGAAGTGGGACAGCGGCACCTCTATCCCGATGAAATAATTCTACTGAAAAAGCTGCTCGGTGTGAGCTATGATGATATATTCAATGTATAAAAAAGGAGTACCGCGAGGTACTCCTTTTTGCGTATAGCAACAAGAAAGCCGTGCTGCCTAAGCACGGCTTTCCTGTTCTGATTTGTCCCTTACAATAAAGTTTTGGAATTATATCAACCTGTGCGGTGCGTTTTGTGCAGATGCACCGCACAGATCAACAACGAAAAGAATTATGACATTGACCAGCTATCGAAGCTGAGATCGCCGTTAGCGATGAAGTAGAGGTCCTCTGCACCGCTTGGGATATTGTCGAGACCGGTTGTGATATCTGTCATTCCGCCTGCCGGAACTTCGATATAACCGATTACTGTACCGTTTGTTCTTGAACCTGTCATGAGCTTGATCATAGCGCCGCTCTGTGAGGAAGCCTTAGCTGTAAGAGTTCCTGTTACGTTAGAGAAGTCGACCTTGCTTACCTTAGCCCACTCGCCCTTCTTGAAGTTTACAGTTGAGTTGCCAACACCGCTTACGCTGATGCTCTTTGACTGGTTGGACATTGTAGCTGCACGAACTGTCTTTGTAGGATCGAGGTTCTCGATCTGGCTTACACCGTTCTGTGAACCGTTACAAGTGATCTTTCCGTTACTTAAAGTTGCCTTATCGATACAGGGTGATCTGTAGTTAAGACCCTTGCCGCCGTTGACGCCCATACGCATCTCAAGCTGACGTGAGTGATAAAGTACATAGTAGCCGCCCTTGAATTCGATAATTGAGTGGTGGTTGTTACCGCCGTTGTCAAGTCTCTGTGTACCTGTGTTCTTGAATACAACACCCTGATACTGGTATCCGCTGAGCGGATTTGTTGATGTCATGTAACCGATATCGGCATTGCTGAAGGAATTGCCGTTTACACTTGTACCACCCGGAACATTCCAGTTGTGGCAGAATGAATAATACCAAGTGTTGCCGATCTTGATCATGCTTGAGTCCTCAAAGAGGTAAGGTGTACCAGGATCGATAGGTGTACCGGAAATTGAGATCATGTCAGAGCCCAGCTTAGCGATACGTCCCTGCTTTGTCTGAGCAGCCTGTCCGCTTGGAACACCGCCGCCGTATGCGATGATACCTGTGTCTGTATCAGGATCATAGTAAACGCCGGGATCGAAGAGCCATGTTACGTTGCTGTTAGGAGTGCTTCTGGAAATGAGCTCATGTCCGAGAGGATCCTTAACATTCTTTGTGAATGTCGGGTCATCAGCTGTGATAACGCCGATACCTGAACCGTTGTTTGCGAAGTAAAGGAAGAACTTGTCCTGACCGTTGATCTTCTTCCATGCAGCATCAGGAGCCCATGCGTTATTAGCCCATTTTGCAATAGGTGTACCGCTTACTCTTGTTTTTGCAACAGGGATCTGACCGTGGTCTGTCCAGTTTACGAGGTCTGCTGTTGATAAGCAGTTGATATAGCCTGAAGAATAATCATTTTCGATCATCTGGTTATTCTTGTATGCGAATTCATCAGCTGTTGTGTAAACGTAGAGTCTGCCGTCATATACGAGCCAGCCCGGGTCTGCGCCGAAACGCTGGGTGTACAGTGGGTTATTCTCGCCGTCTTTCTTATAGGAATCAGCCAGTGAAACGCTGCCGAACTTCTGACCGAGAGACTGAAGGTCAACTACAGGAGTTGCTGGCTTCTCAACAGGGAATTCGTCTCTCTTGCCGAGAACGTATTCCTGAAGGAGAAGGAGGTCTGCAACATTGAATTCCTTGTTCTGGTTTACGTCTGCTGCCTTCTGAGTCATTGAGTCGTTATAGCCGCCTGCAATGAGTCCCTTTCTTGCAGCAACGAGGTCGAATGAGTCGATGCGCTCATCGAAGTTGATGTCGCCGAGGATGACTGTACGAACCTTAGGCTGACCTGCACCGTCGATAACTGTGCCGTCAACAGCACCGATAGCCTCGTCGATGTAGAAGCTTACGAAGTTATTTTCGTCTGTTGTTTCAACATAGATCTGCATATCTGTAGCGCCTGCAGGGATAGTGTAGCTTGTATTTGCAAGCTGAACCCACTCGCCCTTAGGAGCAGAAGCCTTAGCGATCTCTGAATACTGTGTTTCAGTACCGTCTGAGTACTGGAGAGTGAACTTGAATTCTGTTGTATCGTCGCCGTCCTGAGTCATAGCATTTACAGAGAAGCTGTATGACTTGCCGGGCTCGAATGCTTGTGAATCAAGAGCGTAAGAAGCGCCGTTCCATGAAGCCTCACGGCCTGAGCAGTAGAGAGACTTGCTGCCTGCGTACTTAGCTGAGCCGCTGGTATCGACTGAAGCTGAGCCTCTGCCTGTCCAGCTCTCTGTTGAGCTCTCGAATGTGTTGTGGAACCAGTAGCCGTTCTCGTCAGCCTTAGGCGGATCGGGTGGAACATAAGTACCGCCGCCGTTAGCTCTTGGACCTGTGTACGGGATACCTGTTCCCCAGTCGCTGTCGGAAACGAGGCTTGTTATAGCGCTGTAAGCTTCCTTAGGCTGGTTGCTTCCGTTGTACAGGAGAGGAGCGTTGCTTCTGCCGCTTGACTTATCTGTACCGACCCATGAGTTGTTGTCGTTTGGTCCCCAGACCTGAACGAGTGATACGAAAGGTCCGTTTGGATGGTTTTTATTCCAGTCCATAGCGTGTTTGAAGATAGCCTTGTACTTGTTAGCCTGGTCTGTCATTGAGTACTTGCCGCCCTCAGTTGAGAGGTCGAGCTCTGTTACCTGAACATCGAGACCGAGGTTGAGGTACTTATCCATAGCAGCGAGGTAAGAGTTTGTATCGCCCCATGCGTTGCTTGCAGCGCAGTTGAGGTGAGACTGCATACCCATACCGTCAATGAGTCCCTTTGCCTTGAGAGGTTTGAGGATAGTATTGATGATACAGTTCTGCTTGTCGTTAGCGAACTCGTTATAGTCGTTGTAGAAGAGCTGACAGCCCTCGGGAGCGTACTTTCTTGCATAGGTGAAAGCCTTTTCAACGAAGCTGTTGTTTCCGTAAACTCTTACCCAAGCAGATGAGCCGTTCTGACCGTTTGTGCCGTTTGTAGGTCTGAGACCGCCCTGGTTAGCAGTACCGTCGTTGATTACCTCGTTACAAACGTCGTATGCAAAGAGGTTGAGCTGAGGATACTGCGACTTGTAAGCTGCAAACATATTCTTGATGTAGCTTTCCATACGCTGATCCATAGTGGAAGAATTTACATAGCCGTTGTTATTGTTGAAGCCCTGCTTGAAGAACCACTCAGGAGTCTGGCTGTGCCATACGAGAGTATGACCTCTGAATGCGATGTTGTTCTTTGAAGCAAAGTCACAGATAGCAGCGCAGCGGCTGAGAGAAACCTTAACGTTTGTATCTGTTGAGCCGTTCTGAACGATAGTAGCGTCAGGCTTTGTCTCGTTCTCGCACTCGATAGCGTTGTGATCCTTCAGGATAATACCTGTGATACCGCTGTTTGTTACAGTACCGCCGTTGAGGATATTACCTACGCGGAAGTACTTTGCGAATTCGTCCTTGAGTCCCTTGCCGGAAGGAGCAGCGTGTGCCTCATTAGCTGCCTTGTCGCCTGTGATAAGGAAATCATCGAAATAGAAATCGTCTGTAGAATCTGAGTAGATCCTGAGCTTGTACTCATAGCTCGCCTTAGAAGCTGTGTCAGTACCATTGAGCTCTGTCCACTCGCCTGCCTTTGCCTTCTTGGAATCCAGTTCAACAGTTCTTTCCTCGCCTGTTTCAGCGTCGATAGTAAGAAGTGTGAAGTGGAACTTCTGAGCGGTCTCGCTGTACACCTTAACGCTGTAGGTATACTTGTCGCCGCCGAAAAGGTAAAGTCCCTTTGAAGAAGCTACACCGTCCTCCTTGTCAAGACGGCCTGTGATCTTCATGCCTCGTGAAGAATCAACGCCGCCTCCGGGCTGAGCAATAAGCTCGGTGTAGTCAGCTTCATTGTACCAGCCTTCGTAACTGCACTCGAAATCATTTGCAACGATCTCTGCAGCATAAGTGTGCATTATTACGTCGGGCATGGTGGACAAAACCCCTGAAAGGCAGCTTGCAGCCGTCAGGCTTGCAATCAGTTTTTTAACTTTCATTTACATTCTCCTCCTCATTATAATAATGTATATTTTTCGTTCAACGTAATGATATATTTTATATCATTTTATGCTGTTACACTCATTGTACCCTAATATATTAAAGATTGCAACCTAAAAAATAAAGATTAGGTGTACAAAACGCAGAAAATGCCCAAAAATTGCGCACTTTCTTAAAATTGCGGTAAACAAGTTACTATTTTTAGCATAAAACAACAACTTGTGAAAATTTGTTATATTATGCGCGATATGTTATATTTTCTGCATACTATGAAATAACAACTTTTGCGTAAAACAGAGGGTTTCTTTATATTTCGGCAAAATTACGCTTGCAGTCAGAAATGACGATTCAAAGCATAAACTGTCATATCCGTGCCGGAAAAATCATTTTTAAGATTACCATTTGTAAAAAAACGGACAGGTGGATTTTTTGAATATAAAAACGGTGCTCCATTGAAATTGAACGAAAAAAATGTTATTATAAGTTTAACATCGACAAAGGAGCTGAGAGAATGAAGATCTCCGACGGATACTGGCTAAGTAAGACAGGCTATAATGTCAGCTGGGCTGTGCAGATATATGATACAGAAGCCGACGAAAATTCTATTACAGTCTATGCTTCTTCACAGTTTATCGCAAACAGGGGCATGACGCTGGGCGGACCTGTTTTCACGGTGAGGTTCACTTCCACCCTTGAAAACAGCATAAAGGTCACAATAGAGCATTTCAGCGGCGAAAAAATAAGCGCTCCTGCCTTTGACCTCAATGAGGACAAGGGCTTCAAGCCTGTGATAAAGAAGCGCCGCAGCGGCTGGGAGCTCATATCGGGCAGAACATCGGTGCGTATCGGCAGGAACAAAAAGGAGTGGGACATCTCATACTGGTACGGGGACAGGCTCCTCACAAAGTCGGGCTGGCGCACCACCTCAATGATCGAAGAGGAACAGTGGCACAGAAAAGCCCGTGAGTCCGCCGAGGCTGAACAGCGCTTTTTCGAGAGGTGGGACAACGGCGGCAATACCCATATCCGTGAGATGCTGAACCTTGCCGTAGGGGAGTACATCTACGGCTTTGGCGAGAAGTTTACCTCGTTCGTGAAAAACGGACAGACCGTTGAGGTATGGAACAACGACGGCGGCACCTGCACCGAACAGAGCTACAAGTCCGTACCGTTTTTTGTATCTTCCCGTAATTACGGCGTTTTTGTCGATCACCCCGAGCGTGTAAGCTTTGAGGTGGGCAGCGAGACCGTGTCGAAAACAGCGTTTTCGGTACAGGGCGAGCGCCTTGAATACTTTCTTTTCGGAGGAGAGTCCATAGCCGGCGTTATCGAGCGGTATACCGCTCTCACAGGCAGATCTGCCCTGCCGCCGCCCTGGTCCTTCGGGCTGTGGCTGTCTACCTCGTTCACCACGGAGTACGACGAAAAGACTGTCAGCTTCTTTATTGACGAGATGAAGCGCAGGAATATCCCCCTTGATGTTTTCCACTTCGACTGCTTCTGGATGAAGGAGTTCCAGTGGTGCGGCTTTGAATGGGACGACAGGAAATTCGCCGATCCAAAGGCTATGATACGCCGCCTTAAAGCAAAAGGCGTAAGGATATGCGTGTGGATAAACCCGTATATCGGACAGCGCTCTCCTGCGTTCCGCGAGTGCCTTGACAAGGGATATTTCCTGAAAAACAGGGGCGGCTCGGTATTCCGGTGCGATATGTGGCAGCCGGGAATGAGCATAATCGACTTCACCAACCCCAAGGCGCGAAGCTGGTTCGCAGATAAGATAAAGCACCTTGCAAAAATGGGCGTGGACGCCATAAAGACAGATTTCGGCGAGCGAATCCCCACAGATGTGGAGTACTTTGACGGCTCTGATCCATATAAAATGCACAATTATTATGCTTATATCTACAATAAGACGGTTTTTGAGGCGCTTGAAGCCGCCAACGGAAGCGCTTGTCTCTTTGCCCGTGCAGCTACAGCAGGCTGTCAGCAGTTCCCAGTACACTGGGGCGGAGACTGCTTCTCCTCATATGAGTCCATGAGCGAGACTCTCCGAGGCGGACTTTCACTTTGTATGTCGGGCTTTGGCTTCTTTTCCCACGATATAAGCGGCTTTGAGGCAACGGGAACTCCCGACCTCTACAAGCGCTGGACAGCCTTCGGGCTTATGTCCACACATTCCCGATACCACGGAAACAGCTCCTACAGAGTGCCGTGGCACTTTGACGATGAGAGCTGCGATGTGGCAAGGCATTTCACAGAGCTGAAGGGCAGGCTTATGCCATATATCTGGGCAAATGCCGTAAAAGCTCATCTCACGGGAGTTCCTGTGATGAGAGCAATGGCTGTGGATTTCGGATATGACCGCAGTGCCCTTACCGTGGATACTCAGTATATGCTGGGAGATTCGCTGCTTGTGGCTCCTGTTTTCAGTGAAGACGGCGAGTGCAGCTTCTACCTGCCCACTGGGGGTACATGGACGGATATACAGACAGGCGAGACTCTCAGCGGCGGAAGCTGGTACACGAAGAAGTACGATTATTTCGGGCTTCCTCTCTATGCAAAGCCGAATTCTGTCATAGTCTACGGTAAGTTCAAGGATACTGCGGACTACGACTATGCAGACGGAATGAGGATAGTGATATACGGCATTGAGGACGGTGCTTCGGCTGAGACCGCTGTATACGACCGCAAAGGCGCGCTTGAAGCGGAAATAAAGGCTGTACGAAGCGGAAATCAGATAAAGCTCACCGTTACAGGCACGGACAAGCCCTTTACCGCTGAAAGTGCACAGGGACTGGATATTTTGTGCCTCTGATGAAATATTGAGCTTTTCTCTTTACTTTCGTGCTGTTTTATGGTAAAATGTAAATCAGATATATAACGAAAGGCAGGGATAGCTTACGGAAATGAATGAAACACAGGGCTACAGTGCGGAATATGCCGCACTTAACCATGAGATATATAACCTCACCAAGCAGCTTGAAGCTAAGGAAAGAGAGTACAGAGAGTCCACAAAAACGGACAGCTATGATCCATTTGATAATCCTACGGAATTCCACTGGTACAGGGACGACTACTCGGAAATACTTCCGTGGATAACGATGCCCGAGTTTTCAGTGCCCTTTGAGCCTGCTAAGGTGGAAAAAAACGCTATCAGGAGATTCTACAATATCGGCGGATTTACGGCGCTTTTCCAGTTCCTCGGCTCAAATGCGCTGGCAGCTGTGCTGATTGTGGCAGTTACCGCGCTGCTCGGCGTCATGAATTCAGGAGTATCCTCGGGTGCTATCTCACATTATATGACTAAGGGCGCCATATTCGTGGCGATAAATATGCTCACATTTCTTGCCGCAAACGTAGGCTTCGGCTTTATCGGGCTGAAATGGGCAAAAATAAAGCCCTCGTCTCTGATAAAGACTCGGGATTATCACTTCTATGATGCGGTGATGCATTGCCTCGCAGGACTGTTTATCTGGGTGTCTGCGGCGTATATCTCCTCAGGAATAGAGGACATCGTGTCTCAGTACGGCTTCACGACTGAGGTAACGGACAACGACTATGGTAAAACAGGGCTGGGCTTTGCGATAATGACTATTTACACCTGCATTATCGCACCTGTCACCGAGGAATTTTTCTTCCGCGGCGCACTGATGAAGATATTCTCAAAATCCAATCAGCGCTTCGGTATAGTAGCTTCGGCGGTATTCTTCGGACTTGCCCACGGAAATCTCCCACAGTTCATGCTGGCATTTCTTATCGGCGTATTCATGGGACATATCGACATGAAGCACAATTCCATAATACCGTCTGTGGTAGTGCATATCTTTATAAATACAATGGTGACGATAATCTCTGCATTTGAGGGAAATGACGTTATGATGGGAATGGTATCGCTGATGATAATAGCGTTCGGGATAGTCGGCTTTGTAATGCTGCTGCTGTTCAGAAAGGAATGTAAGCTTCCTGTTTCTACACCTGCGCAGTCAAGGCGCGGCATTGCCGTTGCAAAGACTTCGGCGGGAATGATAATCGCATTTTCGGTACAGCTGATATATCTTGTGCTTCTTATTCTTACAACAAAGGAATGAAAAAACAGGCGTGAATCTATCACGCCTGTTTTTTATGCATTTACTGTTTCTGTCTGAGCTTCCGCTGTCTGTGCTGCTGATTTTTTGGATATGCCATAAACTACGGCTGCCGTAGCGATGAGCAGCACTATGGTGGTGAGGATACTGCCCTCGATGCCAAACTTTCCGCCTGTAAGGACGGTTGACGAGCTCTTTGCTACAGTGCGGAAAACCGATGTGGTATCGCCTGTTCCGCTGACGCTGATCCCGTAGAAATTGCCCTGCATGAAGTTCCAGATAGAGTGTATCGCGCATACTCCCCAGATATTGTCGAATAATATCATATAAAGAGCTGCAAATGCACCGAAAAGGGCAATATTGAAGAAGGCGAGAGGTCCGAAGCCCGGGTTGCCAAAGTGTGCAAGCGAGAATGCCACTGAGCTTATGCCTACAGCGACCAGAGTGTGCTTGCCGCTTCCGCCTATAGTCGTCATGAAATAGCCGCGGAAAATGAATTCCTCACTCATTCCCTGTACGATAAAGCCGAAGAAGTAAAGAACTATAAGTCCGATATTGAAGTCGTCCGAGAGCTTAACGGTGTGGATACCAAATAGTGCGCCAAGAAGCACAGCGGCTGTCATAAGTACCAGACCGATAAGGATACCGGGGAGATAATTACGGAAAAAACCAGCCTTTTTTACTCCCATAGAGCTTACTTTTCTGACCTCGATGCAGCGGCAGTATATCAGCGAGCAGATAGTGCCGAATATCGTCGAGAACATCGTAGGTATCATTACCTCCGGTTTTGAAGCAACCCTTGCGGCAAGATCTGTTACCGCTTTTGTATCAAAAAGTACAGAAGTATCTTCAAGGTCTGAATCTGCCAATTCCTCAAGTACGGGCTTTATACTCACCACACCCGGGATTATTGATTCAAGAATGGCTATAACTATGAAAACTGCTATAAAAATAAGGATAATTATGAAGATATTCTTGGAAGCGTGTGATTTTGAGGCTTCATCGAACATCTTAGGTCTGTAATTTAGCATTTGAACACCTCCAAGACTAATTTTACTATAGTATGGGAGGAATGTCAAGTCGCAGCCCGGCTTTTACAGAGTGAAAAACGACCAAAAAAATCGGCGTAAACAGCGCGATTTTCGCTGCCTTCTTATTTGACACGGCAGGGCAGAAATGATATAATTAGGATTAGGCTATTTTTAAATGAAAGAAAGGGGTAATGCCGATGTACAAAACAGTTTTGTCGCACGTCGGAAAGTACAAGAAACAGGCTATACTATGTCCTGTGACTATTATCGGAGAGGTCGCTATGGAGGTCCTTATACCTGCGGTAATGGCTCTGATAATCGACAACGGTATTAAAAAGGGAGATATCGGCTATGTTGCAAAAATGGGCGGACTTATGGTGCTTATGTCCGTGTTTTCCCTTTGCTTCGGAGCTCTTGCGGCACGATTCAGTGCAGTTGCGGCTATGGGCTTTGCGAAGAATCTCAGAAGCGCACTTTTCCGCAAGGTGCAGGACTTTTCCTTTGCAAATGTGGATAAGTTCTCAACGGCTTCACTGACAACAAGACTTACAACAGACGTTACGAATATACAGAATGCATTCATGATGTTCATACGAATGGCTTTCCGCTCACCCATAATGCTGGTATGTGCCACTATTATGGCGGTAAAGCAGAACGCAAGGCTTTCGATAGTGTTCCTGTTTGCAATACCTATTCTTGGCGCATCAATACTTTTTATCATCTCAAAGGCGCACCCGCGTTTTGAGAAAATGCTCAGGCAGTATGATGCAATGAACGGCAAGGTACAGGAAAAACTCGTGGGTATCCGCGTAGTAAAGGCTTTTGCCCGTGAGGAATACGAGAAGAAGCACTTCGAGGAAAATACCGAGGCAGTCCGCAAGGCTCAGTTTGCTGCTGAAAAGCTGGTCATCATGGGTATGCCGATCATGCAGCTTGTAATGTACATCAGTATTGCGGCTATCCTCTATTTCGGAGGAAATATGGCTGTAGACGGCGATATTGCCACAGGTCAGCTTTCAAGCTTCATCACCTATGTTATACAGATACTCATGTCACTCATGATGCTTTCGATGCTCTTTATCATGTTCGTGGTTTCGAGAGCTTCCATACAGCGTATCCATGAGGTGCTCATTGAAGAGCCTGCCATAAAGGATAATGAGGATTCCGAGGTATCCGCAAATGACGGCTCTATCATATTCGAGGACGTAAGCTTCAGCTACTATAATGATATGAAGAATCTTGCCCTCGACAGCATAAATCTCAGTATAGAATCAGGCGAAACTATCGGTATCATCGGCGGTACAGGCTCGTCAAAGACCTCGCTGGTGCAGCTTATACCTCGTCTTTACGATGCAACAGCAGGCAGAGTGCTGGTAGGCGGACGTGACGTAAAGAGCTATCCGCTGAAAACTCTCCGAGACCAGGTAGCTATGGTACTTCAGAAGAATGTGCTCTTTTCAGGCACTATCAGGGATAATCTTCGCTGGGGCGATGAAAACGCGACTGACGAGGAGATAATCAAGGCTTGTAGATCAGCCTGTGCTCATGATTTTATCATGAGCTTCCCTGACGGCTATGACACTGACTTAGGTCAGGGCGGCGTAAATGTTTCGGGCGGTCAGAAGCAGAGACTCTGTATCGCAAGAGCACTTCTGAAAAAGCCTAAGATAATCATTCTCGACGACTCGACCAGCGCCGTTGATACAGCTACAGACAGCAGTATCCGCAAGGCTTTCCGCGAGAATCTTGCCGATACAACCACAATTATCATCGCTCAGCGTATTTCCTCTGTTATGGACGCAGACCGCATTATCGTAATGGACGGCGGCAGGATAACAGATGTGGGCACCCATGACGAGCTCATGCAGAAAAGTGAGATATACCGCGAGGTATATGAATCACAGCAGAAAGGAGCTGATGAATAATGCCTCCGAGGAATCAAAGACCAATGGCAAAGCCCGAAAATACCTTCGGTACGCTTAAACGTATTTTCAGCTATATGCACGGTTTCAGGGTACAGTTCGTATTTGTGGTCATAGCTATACTTATCAGCTCAGGAGCAGGCATCGCAGGAAATTACCTGCTCAAGCCCATAATCGACAACATCGAGGACGCCCTTAAAACAGGGGACTGGAAGTACGGAAAGTTCATCGGCATACTTGTGACAATGGTCATCATATACGCCTGCGGTGCGCTGTCATCGTTCCTGTATATGCGCCTTATGATGAAAATATCCACCACTACCCTCATGCGTATAAGAAATGACCTTTTCTGCAAAATGGAAATGCTCCCTATACGCTTCTTTGACAAGCACACTCACGGCGAGCTCATGAGCCTTTATACCAATGATACCGACGCTATCCGCGAAATGCTCAGCAACAGTATCTCACAGTTCATAAGCTCTGCTATAACCATAATCGGCGTATTTACCGCCATGCTCATCTACAGCTGGAGACTTACTATCCTTGTAGTAGTCATGCTGTTCATCATAATCAGAGTCATAGGCTTTGTGGGCTCAAGGAGCGGCAAGGGCTTCATCGCTCAGCAGAGAGCTCTTGGCGGCGTAAACGGCTACATCGAGGAAATGATAGACGGACAGAAGGTCGTTAAGGTCTTTTGTCACGAGGAAAAGGCAAACGAGGAATTTGCAGCTCTCAACGAGGAGCTCTGCAAGGCGGCTACTCATGCCAACACCTTTGCAAATATCCTTATGCCAATAATGAACAATCTGTCCTATATCCACTATGCCGCTACAGCTATCGCAGGCGGTATAATGGCAGTAAAGGGCATAGGCGGCATGACGATAGGTACTGTGGTATCCTATCTGCAATTCACACGTTCATTCTCTCACCCCATAACAACTGTTTCTCAGCAGTTCAACTCAGTTCTCACTGCTCTTGCAGGTGCAGAGCGTATCTTCAAGGTCATCGACGAGGAGCCCGAGGCTGACGAGGGCTATGTAACTCTTGTAAATGCTGAAATATCTCCCGACGGTACTATCAAGGAGACCGACAAGCGCACAGGTCACTGGGCTTGGAGACACCCTCACAAGGCTGACGGCACTGTTACCTATAAGGAAGTCCGCGGCAATGTGGAGTTTGACGACGTTGTATTCGGCTATGAGCCGAACAAGACCGTTCTCAACGGCATTTCCCTCTATGCAAAGCCGGGACAGAAGATAGCCTTTGTAGGCTCTACCGGTGCGGGAAAGACCACTATCATCAACCTTATCAACCGATTCTACGATGTTCCCGAGGGCAAGATACGCTACGACGGCATCAACATCAACAAGATAAAGAAGGACGACCTGCGCCGTTCACAGTCCATAGTATTGCAGGATACCCACCTGTTTACAGGCACTGTTATGGAGAATATCCGCTACGGTAAGCTGGATGCCACAGACGAGGAGGTCTATGTAGCAGCTAAGCTGGCTAACGCAGACAGCTTCATAAAGCACCTTGAAAACGGCTATGACACCATGCTCACCGCCGACGGTGCAAATCTCTCGCAGGGACAGAGACAGCTCCTTGCTATTGCAAGAGCGGCAGTCGCAGATCCGCCCGTGCTCATTCTTGACGAGGCAACAAGCTCTATCGATACCCGTACAGAGGCTCTTATCGAAAAGGGTATGGACTCTCTTATGGAGGGCAGAACGGTATTCGTTATCGCTCACAGACTGTCCACAGTACGCAATTCTCATGCTATCATGGTGCTTGAGCACGGCAGGATAATCGAGCGCGGCAATCACAATGAGCTCATTGCTCAGAACGGTAAATACTATCAGCTCTACACAGGAATGTTTGAGCTGTCGTAATGGTATACGAAGGGGAAAAACATGAATATCAGGAAAATAACGGCGGCTGCGGCAGCTTTCGCAATGCTCGGTACAGCAGCTGCGTGCAGCTCAAAGGACAAAAAAAGCATCACTAAAAACGCTCCCGAGGCGGCATCAGAGGCGGTCTCGGAGTCTGTTGAGGGCGTTGACGCAAAGGACGCAGTGGACGCTGTATCGGGTGACGCTTACCTTGCTATCGCAGACGAGGGCTTCAACGTGCAGTACCTCGGCGACAAGGACGAGAACAAGAACAATCAGCTTTCATATGACGCAGGTATCGCCCATATCAAGGGCAACGGCGACTATACCGTAAGCGTTACCGCCGATACCAACGGCTTCAGATACGATACCACAGGCGATATAAACGGCGAATTTACCGTAAAGGGATTGGGCTTTGCGGCTGTCATAATCGACGACGCAGAAAAGACCATGCCTGATGCAGTCATCACGGTCAAGGGCATAAAGGTCGACGGAAAGGACGTTGCTCTCACGAAAAAGTGCTACACCAACACGGAAAGCGGTTCGGTGCGCGCCAATATCTTCAACGAGTGGGTAAGCGACGACAGTCTTCCTTCTGACGCAAAATGCGCTGAGGGAGCTCTGTTCAATAACGGTGATACTAACTCGCCGAGCGATATAAACGACGGCGGCTTCTCTGCACAGATAGTCAGCAGAGATGACTTTGCACAGTGGAAAAATGTCGAAGTAAGCTTTACGGTATCGGGTATGGAAAAATAAAACATCAAAACCTCACGATTTATCCGTGAGGTTTTTTTCTTTAATTCAGCTTTCTATCACAAAATGCACATATCCATGTTCTATAATACAAACATGGAAGAAGAAAAAGCAGAAAAATAGTGTTCAAGACATCTTCATTTTTCATATAAACCACCCTAAAGGTCAAAGCGTCCGATTCAGTCGCCTTCTCTTAGCGGAAAAATATGGTTACCGAGCCTGAAATTACAGTCTCGTAAATGTAACCTGCGTTTCGCCGGAGCGGGCTCCCCTTCGGGCGCTTTTTCCGTTTCAAGCCATTATTGACATATGCTGTAAGTGCGGAGCTTAGCCGCCGTTTTCGAGCTGAGATAAATATTTGCACCACTTTTTTTGCCGCGATTGTTGCTATTTATTAACTTATGTGGTATAATGAATTATAGCATTTTAAACAAAAATGCCTGATTGGAGGAAATAATCATGGAAAAAAATATTGAAATCACAAACAAGGCAATTGCTGCTTTCCGCGAAATACTTGACAAGCGCGGAATATCTTACGATCTTAATCAGAACGACGGAAATATGATAAGATTCCGTACACAGCTCCCGAACTATGAGGGCGTTACCCCTTACGTTATTATCCATTACAATGAGGAAAACGGAGCTCTCAGCCTTGCTCTCACAGGTATCGCAACATTCACGCAGGGCGGTCCCGACCTTTACAAGTTAGTAAATGACTTCAACGCTGATCCTGCAAACTTTGCCTGCAAGATGTTCCTTGAGCCCGAGGGACACGTTGACGTTCTCACAAATGCTATCATAAAAAAAGATGATGTCTGCGACCTCATCGAGGAATATCTCAAGATAAATATCCTGGCAACCGATAAGTATTACGGACAGATCGCTGATATAATTGCAAAGTAATTGCGAACATTTACAAAGATTAACACTATATAGTCAAAAGTCTTAATTATATTTCGGATAAGCAAAGACTGAATCTACGAATGGTATAATTTTTATTGTACAAAACGTAGAATCTCATTGTGAAATCTGCCAATTTGAACTAAACCCCCTTTAAAATTATATTTACTTGTGCTAAAATATAATTACAGAAGAAATCTTATTTAAAGGGGGTGCAGGTATGAGTAATGTTAAGAAATTTTGGTGCGAACTGACAGCGGTGCTGATGACAGCAGTTATGGTATGTTGTTCCTTGCTCAGTTTCCCGGGCAGAACTCATGCCGCAAAACAGCTTTCAGATGAAGAGATAAAGGAAGTTTCCGACAGACTCATAGTTCTTGTTAATGAAGCAAGAGCAGAGGAAGGGCTTGAGCCTATGGTAGCTGTTCCGTACCTTAATGATAAGGCGCGTGAGCGGGCAAGAGAATCTATGACCAAGTTCAGCCACTGGCGCCCGAGATGGGACGGCAAGCCTGATGATGATGATAATATCTTTGCAACTATCATAGATGACAGCCTTATACCATATTCTGTTGTGGGTGAGAACCTAGCAGGCGGCTTCCCGACTGCGGAACAGACCTTTGATCAGTGGAGAAACTCTCCCGGGCACTGGGCTGCCATAATGAACCCAAATTATACACATATCGGTGTTGGCGGCGGATTTGATGAGAATACTCAGTATAAGTATTACTGGTGTCAGCTTTTTGTAGCCTATGATTCTGCTCAGAGCGGCGTCCTCGCAGGCGAGTATATCCCTGAGAGATATAAGACTGTTCCTGTAGATACAGGCGACATCAATGGTGATGAAGAGATCAATTCATTTGACCTCATTACTATAAATAAGTATCTGGCAGGTAAGGTAAGGCTAAATGATCTTCAGCTTGAAAGTGCCGATATTCTTAAAGACGGTTCTGTAACATCTGCTGATGTGATCGTACTCAGAAAGTACATTCTCGGCAGAATAAAGTCAGTACCGCTCACAATGGACGAATATATCGTTCAAATGGCAAACAGCTGATGAATATTCATATCGGCTGCATTAAAAAAGGTCACGATTGAAAAGGAAATATAAGAAAGTGTGTTCATGGTAGAAACGGCTGAATTATCAGCCGTTTTTACTTTTTTGTGTAAAAGTATTGCAGAACAGGGGAGAAATGCCGCTCAGCTTGCTATTCCAAGACTTTTATGATATTATAAGGTAAATGAAAAAATTATATCAGATCTTGCAGCACTTTTGCATTCTGATGCGAATGTTGTTTATGAAAGGTCGATCTTATCATATAAACCAAAGGGGGAACGAACATGACAAGCAGCGAGCTTAAAGCGCTTTATCAAAGATCGGTGACAGACTGTCACAGGGCGCTCATGCAGGAATACGGCAGATATGTCTATTCTATCATTTTCAATAAGCTCAGAGTATGCGGCACCCGTGAGGATATAGAGGAATGCTTCAGCGACGTTTTTGCCGATATATTTATAAAGCTGGACGATGACAGGCTTCTTGAGGGCGATATAAAGGCTCTCATAGGTACTGTTGCAAAGCGTTCGGCTATCGGCAGATTCCGAAGCCTTACTGCTGCACAGAAGCATATTGCGAGCACAGATGATGAGGATATGGAGAGGCTTGCCTCGGATATAAGTGTTGAGGCTCATGCTGAAGGTTCGGAACTCCGCCGACTGCTTCTTTGCAAGATACGTGAGCTTGGCGAGCCCGACGCAACTATCCTTATACAAAAATACTATTATAACCGTAGATCAGATGAAATAGCCGCAAACGTATCAATGACGGCTTCGTCTGTGAGGTCGAGGTGCACGAGGGCTATGGAAAAGCTTCGCGTTAAGCTTGCCGAGATAGGTATTACTGAGTGAAGGGAGGAGCAGTTGTGAAAGAGAAAGATATTTTTGATAAGCTGGTCAATGCAGAGGACGATACTATGGATATTCTGACCGATATGTGTCCCGAGATGACAGATGAAGAGCTTGACAGGCTTCTTGCGGTGACAGAAAGGAAATACAAAATGAAAAAGAAAGATAAAAACAGAGCAGAGAAAGATAATGATATAACTATGACCGAAAACGAGGTCAGCGGAGTTGAGCGAAGCAGGCGGCCTGCATGGCTGACACCCTTAGCAACAGCGGCTTCGGTGGTTCTTGTGGCAGGGATAGTGCTGGGAAGCGTTATTCTGCTGAACAGACACGGAGGCAGGAGCGGCGAAATCGGTGTTGACCAGCCTGCGGTCACAGCTACCACTACCACTGTTGATACGACGGAAACTACTGCTACAGGTACAGCCACAGTGACTGCCGTCGGAAAAACAAACACGACGAAGAATACCGCTGCAAACACAAACACGACGAAGACTACTCAGACGACAATAGCAGCAGAGACAGCTGCCGAGACTTCGTTATATACTACAGTGCCCTTTGTTGCACCTGAGGCAGAGAATATCTATGTGGATAATGAGCTTGGCAATATCGCTCTGGAATTGTACAAGAAATATGATTCAGTGAGATTATTCCCGATGGGATACACTATTGAAACTGACAATAAAGACGGTATCAAATTTTCAGCCGATCCCGAACTTAACATAATGTGTACTGATTATAGTGTTGATGGAGACCTTTGGCCTAATATAAAAGATATAGCTTATTATGCCCATGTTACAGACAGCAGATTCGGAAATCTTGAGGATATAAGGCGCTATGGCAGAAGCGTTCTCTCTGAAAGCCTGTATGAAAAGATATTTGATGATACAATGGCAACAGGTGTTGACGATCTGGAATATATGGATCCTATTGATAAGGATCATTTGAAGCACTGGATAGAATACAGGGGGAAGCTGTATCAGTTATGTCCGTCAGCAGGCTGGGGAAAGCTTCCGATCGTTTTTTCTGACGATTATCCTGTTATAATCGCAGATAAGACCGAAACATCGTATACTGCGTATATACCTGCATGGGATATCGAGGTAAAAGATATTGATGACGGCTATTGCGAAGAGGTAAAGCTTATATTTGATCCCGAATACAATGACTGGCGTGTGGACAATGTTCAATTTTTTGAAAGCAAGCATTACGTTGAGCTTTATAATATGCTGAAAGGCTGAAATTCTGCCGAAATATCATATAAAAACGTTACATAAAATTGTGTTATCCATGATAAAGCCCCGACATGAGGTCGGGGCTTTGCTTAGTCAGCTTTCACAAATAAAAGTGTTGCTTATTGTTCATGTATACAAAGATTAATCTAAATAGTGCAATGTTAACAAAATATACAACATTTATGTTGAAATGTATGGTATTATGTGATTGTAAAGAAGAGAGGTCAATATAAAAAAGACCATGCAGGCTGTATAGCGATATGCCGCATGGTGTTATAAGTGTAAAGCCTTGTGACCGTTTCCGAATATTCGGAAACGGTCGCCTTTTTGTATCATGAATAGTTTTTGCTGTCATTCTATAAGAAAGTCCCCACAAAGCGCTGTGGGGACTTATTTTTATTTCTTGCTGTCGTCATTGTCAGGGGTATTGGCTGGTGGTGTGGTATTAGGCTTTACAGGCTGATCGGGAGCCTGAGCGCCGCCCTGTATCGGCTGGTTATTCGGCATGGGGGCAGGCGGAACAGGATAAGGCGGATTGACCTGCATTGGCATAGGATTTCCGTTGGGGAATACGGGCTTGTTGTTTATTTTACCGCTTTTTACCATTTCCTCGTAGCGCTTTTTCTTTGACTTTTCGTTTGCCTTTATGATGATCTTCACTATCTTTACGATAATAAATGCGAGTATACCAAAGAGCAGCAGATAGGGCAGTACCCTGATAATAACGAAGAGTGCTCCCTCAAGGAAGTTGAGGAATGTGCTCCATGTATTTGAGAGGGTGTTGCTCAGTCTCTGACCGAAGGTATCGGTCTTTTTCACTACAGGCTTTTCGGAGTATTTACGGACTTCGTTAAGAGTGAGGTTTACATATGAGTAAGCAACGTCGTTTTCTATGCTGTTCATACGAGTTTTTATCCTTGCTATCTCCACCTGTATGTTGGTGAGCTCCTCCTCAACGGATACAGCCTGCTTCTGGTCCTTTATTTCCTTGAGCATTTCGAGGTAGCGATCCTCTTTTGCTTCATAAATGGTGAGAGTAGTTTTCAGGTCTGAGTACTCCGTGGTCAGGTTATCTACAGAGGCATTTTTTCTTCGCATATCGCCTACCGACTCAACTGATTCACAGAATTCATCGTATTTTGCACTGGGAACTCTTATAACAGCATTGAAGTTCTTCCACTTCTGCTCGTCGGAGTAAAGCCACTGGCTGGTGTTGCCGCCGTCGGAGTAGTTTTCATTTTCGATAAAGCCGCTGTAGCTTTTGATGTAATCGTGTACCTGATCGACTGCCTTATCGAAGTCGAGGACATCAATGCTCATATCGCATGAGTATACCAGCATTTGAGTGTCTATTACCTTGACGTCGGACTGTTTGTAATCAATATTGGTAAGCTCTGGGTTTTCGACCTCAGAGGGAGCGTTGGTTTCAAGCTCTATCGAGTCATTATTTTTTTTGAACTCGCCAGCCTCTGCGTTGCGCGGAGCTTTGTCGGCTGCTGACATGGTATTTTTATAGGCGCTGCCGCAGGCTGTAAGCATAAGAGTACTTGCGAGAGCGGCTGCTAATAGTGCTTTTTTCATGGAAGATTCCTCCTTTTTTGTTGGTTTTTATATATAATACCATTTATTTGATACTAAGTCAACGAATATAACATAACAATTATATTAAAATTTGGTTACTTACCTCTGAACGTATTGATTTCATTGATATTGGTTGTTACTGAGTATGTGTCGGGAAATGACAGTATTGCTGCATGATAACGCAAATTTCGGTATATCTTACAAATGAGATCAGAAATATTTGGTACAGTGATACAAAAACATCAATTGAGGACACGCTGTTTACATAGAAAAAAGCACTTCCGATAACTCGGAAGTGCTTTTAAAACAGCGATCAATGTCAGAAGTACTCCTTCTTCGCCTTTTCAATGAATGAAGAAGCGGTACTGTCAAGATCTGACTTTTCATAGATATAATCCGTTGCAGCTGCAAAGAAATCGTCGATCAGCCTGCCGTTTTCCAGAACAGGTAACAGCTGCGGAAGGGTATGCTCTGCCATTTTCTCCGAAGCCTCAAACTGTATGCCCTGAAGCATTCCCTGCTCATTGAGTACCTCTCTTGCAGAGGCACTTAGCGGGATACCCTTTTCAATGCCCTGAAGCTCAGCCATTTCTCTGCTGTTGAGCAGAAAATCAAGGAGCATTCCTGCTTCGGCAGGACGGTCAGTGTTCTTGCTGACAGCGTACATGGTGGCAGGCTTTGCATACCAGCCCTCGCCTGTATTGTTTCCGCTGATCGTGGTCTGGTCTGCAACTACTATCTCTCTTTCTTTGCTGACAGATTCGCCGAAATAGCTTTCAGCGTCGCTTACCCATGCAACAGAACCTGCGTAATTTTCGTTATCCAGCTTTATACGCTCATAATGCTCAACAAGGGGCATTACCTTACTGTCCACAAGCTTTTTGTAGAAATCCATCATTACTGCAAAATCTTTTTCAGTAAAGTTAAGACTGCCGCTCTGATCAAGGATACTTTTGCCCTGTGCCTGTTCTGCATATGAAATGAGATACAGCCACATTGACTTGCTTGAAGCGCTGAGCGGATAGATATTTGCAGATCTCATTGCATCAGCCGCTCTGAACAGGTCGTCCCATGTTTTGGGAACATCGGCACCGTATCTGTCGTATATGGTCTTATTTATGTAGACCATCTCGGAATTCATGGCTATGGGAAGGGCATTGAGAACGCCGTTTCTCGTGCCGTAGCTCAGCTGTTCTTCAGTGAAATTCGAGAGATCGATATACTTTGAAAGAGCATTCAGATCATAATATCCCATGCCGTCGGCTGAATAATCCGTGAGCCAGCCGTAGTTTATCTGCATAACATCGGCTTCTGTATCCGATGCCATCCATATCTTATTTCTGTTTTCATAGCCTGACCATTCGGAATAGCTGCACTTGACTCTTATTTCGGGGTGCAGCTCCTCGAACAGTTCCACAGCTTTAAGGGTATATCTGTTTCTTGCGTCATTTCCCCACCATGAAAACTCTATTTCCACCTGTGCTTTCTGGCTTGACATAGTAGTCTTTTCAGAGCAGCCTGCGGAAAATATCATTGCAGCACAAAGCATAAGCGCTGCTGTTCTTCTGAATATCTTCATAAACATTGCCCTCCGTTCTCACATCACACTTGATACATTGTGATCGTTTTTGATGGAAGCACAAAGTGCAGCATATGCTTTATAATATGTCTCGCGGAAATCACCCTTGCCAAAGGCGGCGGCGGAATCCGCAGTAAGCTCAAGCAGCCCCATAGTGCTTGTGTATTCCGACTCTCTGAACTTATCGCAGACATCTTTTGCTCTGCTCTCGGAAACAGCACGGAAGGTAACTTCGTCCTTTTCGTTGTTTTTTAGCAGTACAGAAAATGAGTTCTCTCCGATCCTTCCGATGCATTCGGCATCGCTGAATACCTCTTTCAATATGGTTATCATCTTGCCCTTCTGCTTTTCGGGGAATGTCGGATAGAATTTTTCGATGATGTCATCGAAATTATTAATTACAACGAGCACGACTCCATAGCTTTGATTTGGATTTTTCTTCATAAGGTTATCAGCCTTGTCGCGGAAAAATCTTCTGCCCAGTACATTCTCGAATCCGTCCTCGCTTATCTCATCTGACAGACCTGAGGTAACTGTACCGATAGGATCAGCCATGCGTCTTACGAAAAGCGCACCTGCACAGACTGCAATCAGAGCTATCAGACCTGCAAAGAGATAGATATATTTTCTTATATCTATTGCTTCTTTAAGAATGACCTTTGTAGGTATTGAGCATACTATATACCAGTCGTCGTTTATGGTGTTTAAGGTAGAAAGGTTCTCACGTCCGTTTATGACTACCATGTCCTTGTCCCTGATGTCATCAAGGAGCTTGTCGGGGATAACCGAGCCGCTGCTGTCGCCCTTTACAGATGAGTATATCATTCTGTAATTGCTGTCTGTCAGTCGTATTTCCATATCTTTGAGATTCTCGGGGTTCTCAAAGACGGAATCAAGCTCAGCGGTGTAGAACGAGATGAGAAAGATGATATTGTCATTCATCTGTTTTACATAGTAGATACGCTCATAGTCGCCGTCGTAGCCCGTGAACCAGCCGTCGTGAGTACGGCGTCGGGTGATCATGGTGGAAAGCTCAGAGTAAAGCTTGTCGCCGAAAAGCTTTATAGTACCGTTTGAGACCTTTCCGATGGTTTTGTTGTTTGCATAAACGATCCCATAGTCAACGAAATTCTCCATAAGACACAGGCTGCTGAGATCTGATGCGATCTGCTTTTCTGTATTTATGGATTCGTATTCATCGTTTTCCGGGGCGGAAGCATCGTAGCTGTAGGCGTTATCCACCGAATAAGCCAGAGTTCCGATAGTTTCCATTCTGCTGAGATATGCTTCAAGATTCAGTTTGAGCTGAACATTGAGCGTTGAAGTCATTGAGCTGACCTTTTCCTTTGTCAGCTCATCGTATTTTGTGACAATAAAGGCAGTAATGCCTATGATCGCCGCAATAACGATAGCAGCGTAGCCTGTAATCATAAGTACGCTCATTTTTTTGATCTTCTCAAGACCAATAGTCTGGATTTGATCCCTTGTCATTTTTTTCCTCCTGTTTTTTAATATCCCTTTTGTCTGTAACGCTCTAAAGCACAAGGAACGTCCGAAAAATCGGCGAATGATGCGGAATTCCCTGTGCAAGCAAATTTATTTTACCATATATTTATTCCTTTGTCTATACATTTATATAAATAAATCTTTTTTGCACATTATGTTACCTTTTCTTTAGGTATTTACTGCATATCCTTGATATAATCTTCCGACGTTCAGAGTTTTTCTCCATATGTCAAAGACGTTGAAGAGGGAAAGCGTTCTGAGCCCGATGTGAATATGGACGGAGTTTTTGATGAATATGATTACATATATATCAACCTCTATTCCTCATACCTGTATAACGGTCCGGCTATCGATCCGCCCGGTTTATCCTACGACAGAAAGCTTACGGATGATATGATCAGGAATATCGAGACAAGCTGCGATTACAGCCTTAACGGCGAGAGCGGTGACATTTACGATATAATGATAGTAGAATGCTACTGTATGCTCAAAGGAAAGATGTATCCCGAGGTCACTTCCGAGGATTTCTTCAACGAGAAACAGAAACTGCAGTCGTATACCTCTCTTCTCGGCGAGATGAATGTAGAGCGCAGCGGCGATGCAAACTGTGACGGTGGTGTTGATATGGCTGATACAGTAAAGATAATGCAGTCTCTTGCGAACCCGGATAAATATGAACTTTCCGTACTTGGAAGCTTCAACGGCGATGTTACCGAAACCGGAAACGGCATAACAGTCAGCGATGCGCTTGGCGTACAGAAAAAGCTTCTCAAGCTCAGCTGACATATAGAATTACCTCCTATATGATAAAGATCCCCTCGTGGCTCTGCATCTTGTGCTGTGCTGCTCTGAGGGGATCATATTTTTGCAGAAGGCTCTGATCAGTCTCTCCTCAAGCCATAAATATTCAACACTTAAATAAAATGCTCTCGGAAAAATGTTCTCTCAAGAGCTTTTTTTCAAAAGAGTAAGGGGCAGTTTTACACTGTCCCATATTCACGTTTGCTCAATGTTCTTTTAGTTTGCTTGTTGGTAGTTTGCTCTCGCCGTTAAGCTGCTTCACAGATCTGTTCGGCAGCAGCGATGAAGAATAAAGCAGAAAGTCCCCGATTTTGCGTAATGTCATTAAGCTAACTGAAAACGATAAAGAAGCAGGAGTATGTTTGTATGTAAGCGAACAAACTCCTGCTAATACTTACAGCAAAACGGCATGACGAAAAGACAGATCAGAGATCTGCCTGAAAAAACATTGACAAA
>NZ_JAIKXF010000089.1 GCF_024684275.1 Ruminococcus sp. | reverse complement strand
TTATTCTTCTGTTTCGTCAGAGCCCTCTTCGCCGTCTGATGCACTCTCTGTGCTTGCCACGGTCACGTCCTCAAAGGACTTAGTGGGAGCTACCTCGACCAGCGGTTTCTGATTCTTGTATACCGTAACGATAAAGCCGTCAACGTTATTTCCCGATATTTCATACCTTAAACCGTTTGGCACAGGAACTGTGGTCTTGTCTGCACCGTCGTCGGACTTAACGAAATACACCTCATATTCCACGTCCTTGTCGTCCTTGAATTCAAGGTGCTCGCCGTCATATGGGTGATTGCGGACAAGGTCGATGTACTCCTCAAGGCAGAGGTCATTAGAGTCCATATAATAGGCATGGGGAACGCCTACATAGCGGAAATGCCACGGCTCGTCCTCTATCTTGGTTATTTTTTCCTTAGCCTTTTGGTAGCGGACAACAAATCCGTATCTGTAGCAGTTTGCGTTCAGCCACGCATAATCGCCCGTTCCATCGTAATCATAGTTATCTGCCTCTGTAAAGTCAAAGGCAAGTCCCGATTCATGCTCGCTGAATCCCGGCTTTGCCACCTTTGTGGACTTTCCGTCCTCAGACTGGGCAACATCTTCGTCATAGAGCTGCTGCTGGAAATCTCTTGTACGGTATGAGCCGTAGATTATGAGCTTGTCGTTGTTGTACTGATCCGAGAAATCCTGTATCATACGCGCCATTGGCTCATACACCTGACGAAGTATGGTATATGTGGAGTCTACTGCCGAAAAGCAGGTATACTCGTTTTCCTCGTTCATCTCTATAATGCTGACGAGATCCTCGTCACCGCTGTAATATTCGTGATCCTCATTTACAAGGATAAGGTCTCCGCGGAACTTGTCCTTGGTATCAACGGATTTTGATTCAAAAATTATCTGGTTCGGATCGGGAGCAGTAGTGCTCTCGGTATCTGTGACCGCTATATCCTTATCGTCAAAATAAGGAGAGGTCTGTACCTCCTTTGCATCCTTCATTGCATTTCTCACAAAGAATCCGCCTGCTCCGACGAGAACAAGGCTGATGACTATCTCTGTCATGGTCTTGGCACGTCGTATGCTTTTTTCCTTGCTTATCTTTTTATTTTTAGACATACGTCTTCTCCATTCCGCTGCCGTTTGCAGCTCATTTTCGGGAGTCCATCAAGCTCCCACAGCTTTTGTTCTTTCTATCTCTCTTTTTTGTTACGAATATCGGGACGTTTAATAGTATTATATCATATTTCGCGGCAAAAATATAGTCTTTCGGGGGTATATTTGTAAAATTGCGGTATATATTCAGATATATATCCACTAAAACTGTATTCTTTCTACAAGACTCGTTTTGCATTATCGTACATAAACCATCAGATGTCTCATAAAATCAGCATATAACGTTATTGTACACAAAAAACAGGTCCATTCATCACCGTATTGCACAATCTTTTATAAAGCCCTTGAAAATGAATTAAATTAATGCTATAATATATTTGTGAAAGTATAGACAGAGCCGTATATGAGCGGCTTTATGAACCACCGCTCCAAGCTATGACGACTCTGTGTTTTTCTGTATTTTCGCTATAAGGAGTGATGTTTATGAAATGTCCACAGTGCGGAACAGCAAACGAAGCGGGTTTCAGGTTCTGCGTGAAATGCGGCGTCAACCTTGAAAATCCGCAGGATATTAATATTGAACAGGTCGATATGGGCGGCTATCATTCTGAAGAAGATTCTGCGAACGGCGGCTTTACTCTCGGAAGCGGGACCTTCACTATCAGCGATAAACCTTCGAGAGATTCGTCCTCCGACTTATATACCGCAGCCGAGCTGAACGATTCCGATGAGGTATTTGATTTCAGCAGCATCGACGAGCCATTTATACCACACCTTGACACAGGAAGAGTCACACTCCCCGAACAGACAAAGGCTGTAAGACAGGCACAAATGCAGAATGCAGGTTTCCGCTCACAGAGCGGAATGGCAGGAATACCGCCACAGGGCATGATGCAGGGGCTTCCCCCACAGGGCGGAACTATGGCAGGGATACCTGCTCCACAGGGCGCTATGCAGGGGCTTCCCCCACAGGGCGGCGCTATGGCAGGAATACCTGCTCCACAAGGCGCTATGCAGGGGCTTCCCCCACAGGGCGGAGCTATGGCAGGAATACCTGCTCCACAAGGCTCTATGCAGGGTATACCCCCACAGGGCGGCGCTCAGATGAACGGTATGCCTATGTACGGTCAGCCCATGATGTACAGTCAGCCTCAGCTCATAGGCTACGACCAGAGCGGTAATCCTCTTTACGGTCAGCCCGTAATGTACAGTCAGCCTCAGCTCATAGGCTACGATCAGAACGGCAATCCCGTTTACGGTCAGCCTGTAATGTACGCTCAACCCCAGATAATCGGCTATGACCAGAACGGTATGCCCGTTTACGGTCAGCCTATGATGTACGCTCAGCCTCATATGGAACAGCCCGAGCCCGAACCCGTCGCTCCTCCTGTTGAGGACAAGGAAAAAGTCGAGGTACCTGACGATTTCTGGGAGTTTTTCGACGGCGGCAAGGCTACAGAACACGCCTCTATGGACTCCGCAGACGATTTCTTCGGAAAGCGCGGTGACGAGATAGAGGGCATGAAGCGCTTTGAGAAGAAGAATCAGGCGTATATGAGCGATACACCGCTTGTTGACGCAAGAGACCTCAAAAAGAACGAGTCAGACAAGTACAACAAGTATTTCATGCGCTCGGCAGGCTCTGCAAACCCCAATGAGCTCAAAGCCAAGCAGGAATCCCTCCACCTTAACTATATGGGCGGAACTAAAAATGTTGACGCAAATCAACTCCGCGCAAAAGAGGAAGGCAAGGCATGGAACCTCATGGGCGGAACTAAAAAGGCTAATGCCTCAGACCTTGAAATGAACACGGTCTCACGCTCAGAGTCTCTTATGGCTCAGGCAGACCGCGCAGTAGAGGCTATGCCTAAGAAAGCTAAGACCTATAACGATGAAATAGACGCTATAGAGCTTCCCGAGGAAATGAAGGCAAAAAAGACCAACTTAGCGGAAATTCCCGGCTTGCCGGAAATTAAATAAATTTTATTCTATATTCTATCAAGGAGATGTTGTAAAAAATGAAGAAGTTTTTGAAGGAATTCAAAGAATTCGCACTCAAGGGAAACGTAATGGATATGGCTATCGGTGTTATCATCGGTGCTGCATTCGGAAGTATCGTAAGCGCTCTTACAGATAACTTTATTACTCCCCTTATCGCAGCTATCACAGGCGGCGCAGAGAAGGACGAAAACGGCGTTATGCAGCTGGTAGGCGGTAAGTTTACTATTGCAGGCGTTGATTTCAACTATGGCGCATTCCTTTCCGCTGTACTTAATTTCCTCATTATCGCTATCATCCTCTTCTGCTTACTCAAGGCTGTAAACAAGGCAATGAGCATCGGCAAGAAGAAGGAAGAGGAAAAGCCTGCTGAGCCTCCGAAGGAAGAAGTTCTCCTCACAGAGATCAGAGACCTTCTCAAGGCACAGAACGCAAAGAAGTAATTTGTGCAGGACGTCCAATGGACGTCCTTTTCACGTTTATTGCACCAATACAGCACTAAGCCCCCGTTTTTGCACGGGGGCTTAGTTTATCTCATTGAACCCTTATTAAGAATTATTACAAATATTTTTGTTTATTCAGGTATTACCAGAATGCCCACTGGAAATTCAGGTAGTCGCTCTTCTGCTCGTCGCGTACAGTTACTATATTGCTGGTAACCTGTGCTGCAACATTTCCGTTGCTGTAGTATGACTTTACTACACAGCGATATTTAGTGTAATAATGTATAGGATTGTAATAACCATGACCATCATGTAATATTTTGTCGTTCTCTCTTGTATATTCTTCATGTGTATCGCTTCTGTAAACGGTTAATGTAGGTCTATATCCTACGCTTACCCACTGACCGTTACTGTACTTCTGCCATTCATATGAAGTTGTTCCTGTACCGCCGGCAGCCGAAACAGAGAGCGTTGTGGAGTTGTTATAATCATCTGAGCTTACCGATTTAGGCTGTGTTGTGAGTCTGAGAATGCTCTGATATACCTTTATTTCTTTTGAGGTGATCTTATTATTCTTAGCATCAAAAACCGTCAGATAATATGAACCCCGTTCTGTAACATTTATTGTAGCTGTAGTATTTGGCATAATATAACCGTCATGGACCCACTGGTATCTATATGGCGCTGTACCGCCTACAGGTGTTGCATAAAGCTCAAGAGGTCTGCTGTATGAATATACCCAGCCGCTTAAAATCTGACCGCCGAATCTCAGATACTCATAATATACATTTGCTATATTTGATGTGACCCTATTACCCAGAGAGTCAGTTACCTCACATCTGTACTGTCCATTCTCGGTAACGGATATAGACGCTGTATTCTTTGAAATATCATTGCCATATCTTGTCCACTTATACTTATAAGGAGCCTTTCCGCCTGTTGCTGTTACAGAAAGCGTACAGCTTGCACCATTACTATAGATATGTGCGTCCTTAGGCTGAGTTTTTATTTCTAATTTTTCACTTACCTTGCACGTATATGTATCTGCGCTCTTAGTAACGCTTTTTGAACCGAATGAATATGTAACGGACACCTTGCACCAATAATTGCCTGCCGCATTAACCGAATACTGATATGAAGTTGCACCGGTGATGCTTACAGAGTCCTTGAACCACTGATATTTAACAGCAGCATTTGCAGGTATCACACAGTCTGCTTTTTTACTTGCTGTGAGTGTATAGCTCGGTGTACGGCTGCTTAATATAACGCTTGAAGCATTGAGTTTATATGAAATATTGCACGCAGGCTCAGCTGCAGTTGTGGTAGTAGTGGTCGTGGTGGAAGTAGTTGTAGTAGTCTTTAATAAAAAAGTTCTCCTTGTAGTTAGTCGTGGTTTTAATTCACCAGGCAAAGTCCTTTTAATTTCAATTTCCTGTGCAGGGGCTGTTGTAGTAGTAACGATAGGACGCCTGCCATTTGAAGTAAGTGCCTTTTCAAACTCAAGTTCATTTGCAAACTCAAGTTTATCAGCTGATGTCAGTTCATTTGCCGATTCGATCTCTTTGATCAGAGCATTTTCTTTTAATGTACGGGAAATAGCTGCTGTTGTTGGTTCTGCTGTCTCTGCTGCACTTGCAGGGATAGCACTTGCGCCGCAAAGCAAAACGGCACTTGACAGTAAACATAGTGCTTTTTGTGAAAAGTTTCTCATTTGTGACAACCTCCCTAAAATAAAATAATTTATTATTTTGTATTTTTTATAAAACAAGCTCTGCGCGCTGAACTTTGTTCCCCTGTGTGGTATGGTCTTATTGTATCACGTTCATAAGAGCTTGAAAAGGTGTCATTTGTCACTTTCTGAGTGACATTTGTCACTTGTTGAATGACATATTTCACTTCTTTGAACTAAAGTTGTCCTGCCAATTATCCGCCAAAAATAAAAAGCACCTGCTTTTACACAGGTGCTTAAAAAATATCAGTTTATCAGCTGTAGCGCCTCAAAGCGCCGATAACTCCCAAAACAGAATTCAGCAATGAAATTGCAAGAGTAATGCTTGAAAGCACTATACCTGCGATAGCCATGCCCTTTTTGGAGCTTTTAAGTCCCTTTATACCCATAACAAGTCCTACGATACCGCAGGGGATACCTATTATAGGCAGACACCAGCCCAGCAGGTTGCAAAGTCCGAGTACCAGCGAGGCTATTGCCTTGCCGTCTGGCTGCTCATACTGCTGCTGATACGGATTGTTCATCTGACTGTAGAAGTCAGGAGCTCCGTTATAATTCGGAGCATTGTACTGCCCGTTATTGGGATAGCCGCCGTTATACTGCCCATTATTAGAATAACCGCCGTTGTACTGTCCGCCGTTATCGTAGCCGCCGTACTGGTTATTGCTGTCGGGATAATTACCGTTATTCTGTCCGCCGTAGTTGTTTGGATCATTATTATAATTATTATCCATTACAAGCTCCTTTTACTTTATATCAGCGTGATGTGCCTGAAGTGACTTAACACCGAGGTGAGTATTGTTCTTTATAGCCTTGATACCCTCAGCGCTTGCTCTTGCAGCAGCCATAGTTGTCATATACGGAACTCTGTGCTTGATAGCAGCCTTACGGATATAGCTGTCATCGTGAACGCTGGTCTTGCCGGCAGGAGTATTGATTATCATCTGTATCTCGCCGTTTGCGATCTCGTCAGCGATATTCGGACGTCCCTCATATATCTTGAATATCTTGTCGCATGGGATACCTGCTTCCTTGATCATCTCGTAGCTTCTGCCTGTAGCGATGATGTGGAAGCCGAGCTCGTTGAAGGACTTAGCGATGTCTATAAGCTCGGGCTTGTCTCTCTCGCATACGCTGAGAAGAACTGTACCCTCAAGAGGAAGCTTGTTCTTTGTAGCTTCCTGAGCCTTGTAGTAAGCTTCACCGAAGGAAGGAGAGATACCGAGGACCTCACCTGTTGAACGCATCTCAGGTCCGAGGAGAGGATCTACCTCCTGGAACATATTGAACGGGAATACAGCCTCCTTGACGCCGTAGTGACCGATCTTCTTATCCTTGAGCTCGGGAACAGGCGAAGGTCTGCCTGTGAGCTTTGATGTAATTATATCGGTAGCAATTCTAACCATGTTGATGTCGCATACCTTTGATACCAGCGGAACTGTTCTTGATGCACGGGGATTAGCCTCGAGAACGTATACTGTATCGCCCTCGATAGCGTACTGCATATTCATAAGACCGCATACGTTCATCTCTACAGCTATCTTCTTTGTGTACTCCTTGATAGTAGCCACCTGCTTCTCTGTCAGGTTCTTTGAAGGCAGGATACAAGCAGAGTCGCCCGAATGAATGCCTGCAAGCTCGATATGCTCCATAACGCATGGAACAAAGCAGTGTGTACCGTCGGAAATAGCGTCAGCCTCGCACTCTGTAGCGTGGTTGAGGAAGCGGTCGATGAGGATAGGTCTGTCAGGAGTTACGCCGACAGCCGCATTCATGTATACTCTCATCATCTCGTCGTCGTGAACTATCTCCATGCCGCGTCCGCCGAGAACGTACGAAGGACGAACCATTACAGGATAGCCTATCTTGTTTGCGATAGCGATAGCCTCATCAGCATTTACAGCCATGCCAGCCTCAGGCATAGGAATGCCAAGCTTGTCCATCATAGCGCGGAAGTGGTCTCTGTCCTCAGCAAGGTCGATAGTCTCAGGAGTTGTACCGAGGATATTTACGCCGTACTTTTTGAGGTCATTTGCAAGGTTAAGAGGAGTCTGTCCGCCGAACTGAGCTATAACGCCCACAGGCTTCTCCTTTTCATGTATAGCGAGAACATCTTCAAGTGTAAGAGGCTCGAAATAGAGCTTATCAGATGTATCATAGTCAGTAGAAACTGTCTCAGGGTTGCAGTTTACGATAATCGACTCAAAGCCCAGCTTTTTAAGAGCAAGTGCAGCGTGAACGCAGCAGTAGTCGAACTCGATACCCTGACCGATTCTGTTAGGACCGCCGCCGAGTATCATAATCTTCGGCTTTTCTGTGCTTACAGGGCTCTTGTCCTCGTCAAGGTGATATGTTGAATAGTAATAAGCAGCGTCCTTTGTACCGCTTACGTGAACGCCCTCCCATGCTTCCTTGACACCGATAGCCATACGGGCATTTCTTATCTCCTCCTCGGTAACATCAAGGAGAGAGCTGAGATAACGGTCTGAGAAGCCGTCAAGCTTAGCCTGCCTGAGTACGTCATTTGCAGGAACAGCACCCTTATTTTTAAGGAGTGCCTCCTCCTCGTCAACGAGCTCCTTCATCTGCTCGATGAAGTACTTCTTTATCTTTGTGAGGTCGTGGAGCTCATCTATTGTAGCGCCCTTGCGGAGAGCCTCATACATAACGAACTGTCTCTCGCTTGTTGGGTAGCGGAGCTGTGCAAGGAGCTCTTCCTTAGTCATGCTGTTGAAGTTCTTAGCAAAGCCGAGACCGTATCTTCCTGTTTCCAGTGAACGGATAGCCTTCTGGAAAGCCTCCTTGTAGGTCTTGCCTATGCTCATTACCTCGCCCACAGCTCTCATCTGAGTACCCAGCTTGTCCTCAGCGCCCTTGAACTTCTCGAAAGCCCAGCGAGCGAACTTGATAACGATGTAATCGCCGTCAGGAACGTACTTGTCAAGAGTGCCGTACTTTCCGCACTCGATGTCTTTAAGTGTAAGACCGCAGGCAAGCATAGCTGATACGAGAGCTATCGGGAATCCTGTTGCCTTTGAAGCGAGAGCAGAAGAACGTGAAGTTCTTGGATTGATCTCGATAACAACGATACGGCCTGTCTCGGGATCACGTGCGAACTGACAGTTACAGCCGCCAATGACCTCGATAGATTCGATTATCTTGTATGACATCTCCTGAAGAGTCTTCTGAACGTCCTCGGGGATAGTGAGCATAGGTGCTGAACAGAACGAATCGCCTGTGTGAACGCCGATAGGATCGATGTTCTCAATGAAGCATACAGTGATCTTGTTGTTCTCAGCGTCACGAACTACCTCGAGCTCAAGCTCTTCCCAGCCGAAGATACATTCCTCGACAAGTACCTGTCCAACGAGAGAAGCCTGTAAGCCTCTTGCACAGACAACCTTTAATTCATCTACATTATAAACCATTCCGCCGCCTGCGCCGCCCATAGTGTAGGCAGGACGGAGAACTACAGGATATTTCAGCTTTTCAGCTATCTTTACAGCCTCGTCAACTGAGTAAGCTACCTCGCTCTTTGGCATACCGATACCGAGAGCCTTCATAGCGTTCTTGAATTCGATACGGTCCTCACCGCGCTCGATAGCGTCAACCTGAACGCCAATGACCTGTACGCCGTACTTTTTGAGTACGCCTGCCTGATCAAGCTCTGAACAAAGGTTAAGACCAGACTGACCGCCGAGGTTAGGGAGGAGAGCGTCAGGACGTTCCTTTTCGATTATCTGAGTAAGTCTTTCGAGATTAAGAGGCTCGATGTAAGTAATATCAGCAACATCGGGATCTGTCATGATAGTAGCAGGGTTAGAGTTTACGAGAACTATCTCATAGCCCAGCTTGCGCAGAGCCTTGCAGGCCTGAGTACCTGAGTAGTCGAATTCGCAAGCCTGTCCGATGATGATAGGACCTGAACCGATTATCATGATCTTGTTAATATCCTGTCTTTTTGGCATATTATTCTCCTGACTCGTACACTGTAAAATGTACGTTGATATATTTGCCATGAAACATCATGGCACAACTTCTTACCTTATATAATAACATATATCACGACAAATTGCAATATAAAAATTCTCTTTTACAAGCAGTACAATTTTAGGAAAATTGCAAAATCCGGCTGTTGAAGTTTGTGAATATTATTGAACATCAAAGAAAACAGGGCGGATAATTCCGCCCATACTGCTCATTATTTATTCAGCACCATATTGCATCTGCCCCATTTTTCGTCCTTGTAGGCAAATGCGCTCGGAGTTGTTATTCTTTCGGTAAAGCCTGCGCTCTCATAGCATCTGCGCGCCCCCTCGTTTACTGTGAACACATTGAGCTGTACGGCGTCTGCTTTCAGTATCTCAAAGCAGTATTTTGAGGCAAGCTGTATCATTTCCTTCCCATAGCCGTTTCCGCGCTGTTCAGGATCAACTATGACAAATGCCAGCATTGCTTCATTGATGTCATAACCTATGGAAATGCACAAAAAGCCCACAACTGTACCGTCGTCCGTGACGGCTGCAAAGGGACAGTCCCCGTGTTTTTCGTACATATCCGTGAGGAAACGTTCAAAAGCGGTCTTTTCCAGCGGATAGGGCGCGTGTTTTGCGCTCCAAAGAGCGTGTGTCCTTTCGTCAGTTACCCAGTTTTTTATTGCGTCGAAATCGTGACTCGGTATGTATGGTCTTAGTCTCATGGTAACACCTCCATAATTATTATACTTATATCCTAAAAAATGTCAATGTGTGATCATTTACTATCCGTTCTGATGCTTTTTAAGCTCCTGCCAGCGAAAAAAGCTGTATATATCATTGACAAAAAACACTGCAAAGCAGACAACTACCGATATATAGCGGCTATCTGAAACACTCGCCATTGTCCATAAAATGATAAGAATAATATCGTTGGCGGCATAAGCTATTGCGTAAAACGGATCTCTCCTGAATGTAAGATAGACGGCAATAAAGCTTGTTGTGACTGAAAGAGTGCTCGGGACGATATTTGCTGTATTAAAGGCTTTCAGTACAAAATAGAACAGCACAGTAACTATTGCAGCCATGATCATCATGCAAACGGCTTCGTTTTTTCCTATACCTCCGATCTTTACCTGCGCTCTGTTTCCGTTGTATGGATTTTTCAGCCACGATATCAAGGCTAATACTGCCATAGGAGTTGTCATGCCAAGATAGGTAATCATCTCTCCGAAGTACGAAAAATTGTATGATATTATCCCATACATCAGGCTGAAAATAATAACCAGCGCCTGACCAGCCGGATTGCCCTTTGAGTTTAATATGAGGTAGGTCACGCCTGTCAGTGATGCAGATAGTATAAGGTAGTTTTCTCTGTCGAACAGGAGAAAGGATATAATAACAAGCAGCGATGAAACGCTCCAAAGAATGACCTCGCCTACAGAAAAATAACTTTTGATGCTTTTTATCATGCGGTCGCCTCCAAAAAACAAAGCATTTGCACACACATCTTCTAAGACCTAATGATGTGTGAACAAATGCTTTTTGCATTTTCTACCCGGTGGCAGAAATATATTTACTTTTTAACAGCTGCTCTCTGGAAGCACTTTACTATCTCAACGACAGGCACTATGCAGGCGCCTGCAATGAATGCCCAGAGATAATTCATACCCGAAAGAGAAACCAGTGAGAACATATTTCTCAGTGCAGGGATAAAGAGTACGGGTACGGTGAGTATTGCTGAGAGCAGGATAGCTCCGATAAGCACCTTGTTGTGCTTCTTCATTGTGAATATAGAGCCTCTGAGGCTTCTCATATTCCATGAGTGGAGCATTTCACATACACAGAGGGTAATGAATGCCATTGTTGTGCCTGCCGCAGGAGAGGTCTTTGAGCCGATAAGATACGAAACAAAGGTAAGCGCTGCGATAACTGCGCCCTGCCACAGCAGATTTATGCCGAGACCGTCGGAGAAGATGTGTGATTTGCTGCTTCTTGGCTTACGTGACATGATACCCTGCTCAGCAGGCTCCATACCAAGAGCTATTGCAGGGAAACAGTCTGATATAAGGTTTATCCAGAGCAGGTGTACAGGGCTGAATATGCTCTTGCCGCCGCCGATGAACAGTGTTGCTGCAAGTATGCAGAGCACCTCACTGAGGTTGCTTGAGAGCAGGAACTGTATAGCCTTGCGGATATTGTCATAGATACGTCTGCCTTCCTCAACAGCGCCTACGATAGTTGCGAAGTTATCATCTGTGAGTACCATATCGGCAACGTTCTTTGTAACGTCTGTACCTGTGATACCCATACCAACGCCTATATCAGCGCTCTTGATAGACGGAGCGTCGTTTACGCCGTCACCTGTCATAGCGGTTGTCATGCCCTTTTTACGCCATGCGTTTACGATACGGACCTTGTGCTCAGGCTGAACACGGGCATATACACTGTAATCCTGAACATGAGCGTTGAACTCGTCATCAGGTATCTTTGAAAGCTCTGCACCTGTGAGAGCCTGCTGTCCCTCGCCGAGGATACCAAGCTCCTTAGCGATAGCAACAGCTGTATCTCTGTGGTCGCCTGTTATCATAACGGGACGTATGCCTGCTGTGCGGCAGAGACCGATAGCGTCCTTTACCTCGGGACGGACAGGATCTATCATGCCTGTCATACCGATGTAGATGAGGTCGTGTTCAAGTCCCTCGGGTGAAATATCGCTTGGAAGCTCGTCGTACTCGCGGTAAGCCGCAAGGAGAACTCTCAGCGCCTGATCTGCCATTTCCTTATTGCGGCGGAGTATTTCAAGTCTGTCAGACTCGGTCATTATGCGGACGCCGCCTTCTTTGAACATATGTGTACAGTTTTTCAGCACCTCATCGGGAGCGCCCTTTGTGTACTGTATATAGCCCTTATCGGTCTTGTGTACCGTGGACATCATCTTTCTGAGCGAATCGAAAGGGGCTTCCGCAACTCTTGGAGTTGCAGCCTCCATTTCGTACTTTTTAAGTCCGCACTTGTGTGCATAGGCTACAAGAGCTGCCTCTGTAGGCTCACCTGTAACGGTATCGTCAGAATTGAGCTGCGCGTCACAGCAGAGAGCCATAGCTCTTGCAAGGAGCTCCTTATCATCTGTATTTTCGTGAACAACAGTCATCTTGTTCTGTGTGAGAGTACCTGTCTTATCCGAGCATATTACCTCAGCACAGCCGAGAGCCTCAACAGCAGTAAGTCTGCGTATGATAGCTCCGCGCTTTGACATATTTGTAACGCCGATAGAGAGAACGACTGTTACTACGGCTGCAAGTCCCTCAGGGATAGCCGCAACAGCAAGGCTGACAGCTATCATAAATGAGCTGAGGAAGCCGGGAAGTGTAATAGTACCGTTTCTGACGAGCATCTGAACGATGTTCAGACCGAGTATGATAACGCAGATAATGAGAACCGCGATAGAAAGTATCTTGCTGAGCTGGTCGAGGCTTCTCTGGAGCGGAGTCTCATCGTCATCGGCATTGGCGATAGCGCCTGCTATCTTACCCATTTCGGTCTGCATACCCGTAGCGACTACTACAGCCTCTGCACGTCCGTAGGCAATACTGCTGCCCATGTAGAGCATATTCTTTCTGTCTCCGAGAGGTACCTCATCGCCGCTGAGCACATCGCTCTCCTTTTCAGAGGGCACGCTCTCGCCTGTGAGGGCTGATTCCTCAGCCTTTAAGGCAGCAGCTTCGAGTATACGGCAGTCCGCAGGAACATTGTCGCCTGCTTCAAGAGCTATGACATCACCGGGCACAAGGTCTGAGCTCGGTATAACTACCAGCTCTCCGGAGCGGTAAACCTTGCTCTGTGCGGCGCTCATAGCCTGCAATGCTTCGATAGCGGATTCTGCCTTGTTTTCCTGATATACACCGAGAACAGCGTTTGCGATGACAACGAACAGGATAATGAATACGTCCGCGTCAAGCTTGCCCTCAGAGATGATACCTGTAACTGCGGAAATGACCGCCGCTGCAATGAGCACAAGTATCATAGGGTTTTTGAACTGTTCAATGAACCTTGCAAGCAGAGTAGGCTTAGGAGCTTCGTCAAGCTTGTTCTGGCCTACCTTTTCAAGGCGTTTTGCAGCTTCCTCAGCTGTTAGTCCCGAAGCCGAGCTCTCGACTTCTTTAAGGACACTTTCTGTGGTTTCAAGATAGTGTTTCATTATTTTCCTCCAATATCCGTTGTACTGATGAAAAGGCGTATCCCTTCACTACAATACTAAACAGATAATATTTTATCATTTACTTTCAAAAAAGTCAAGATATATCTGTGACTAAACTGTAAATTGCCGCGAAAAACAAAAAAGCCCGTCCAATATGAACGAACTTTTCTGCCGGAAGCTGAAGCGGAACTCCCGATGTATGAAAAATCACTGTATGATTTACTGCGAAACAAGCAATTGAAAAGGAAATTCTGAATTTTGTTTTTTCTTTCAAGTGTTTTATAGAGATGGTTTTTTTAAGAGAGATCTGAAAGCTTTATGTGCTCATTGTTTGTTCCGAATAAGTAACGGCATACCAATGATAAATCACCGTTAAAAAAGGGGGGTGGACGGAAAAATGTCATGCTGTCGGGGGGCGAAAGCATACATTTTTCCGTTCAGGGATATGAATGGTATAGTCTTATAAAGGATCCGACAAGCATAGAAACAGTCACTTTATTTATATTATGACCTTCGCCTGCGTTTTTAGGTTAGCCGCCCGAAAAGTGACTACGCTCTCATTGCCTGTCAATAAATAGATAAATAATGCGTAGTTTTCTGTGATGATTCTTTGTGTGCTGGAATGTTGGATATGGATCAGGTAGTAGGATCAAATGGCGTTTTCTGAACGGTAAAGATGCAATATTATTATCAGGAAAATTTAATGAAGTATTTAGGATTAGATGGAAAATTTTTAAAGGGGATCGATGTTTTATGTAAAGTGATGGTTAAAATTTTCTGAGTTTCTTGAGATCCTTGGGGGGCTCTGGTTGATTAAACATCCATATGCAGGCGGAATTTGCATTCTGCTCTGCTGCCTTTACAGATTTTGAAACGATTGTCTTCATTATTATTGATCTGACAGTATTCCGAGTTTTCTTCATGATGAATTCCTCCTGAATAATGATAGTGCAGGCACCTTTGGGGCGACGCCTATAATATTATTATATTTCGCAAGCCCGAAAAGTCAATACCTTTGCACTAAACGCCGCTTATTTGCATTTTTATCCTCATAGTTCATATTTAACGGTAATTTTCTTACAGTAATAATTTTTTTGTTGAGGTTTAACGGTATATTATATTTTAAGTCCCGAAAGCCTCATACTGCTGTCTTTTTTGCAGCTGTTTCAGGCTGCTTTTCATTATCGTCGGGAATAGGGATAAGCAGCTCTGTGATGAAAAGATTATCCTCAACATGGGCATTGAAGCTGCCGTTGTACTTTGCACAGGCATTTCGTATATTTGACATACCTATTCCGTGGTGGCCCTTCTTGGTGCTCCTGAATTCGTTCTTTGCGGTGGTGGATACCTTGTCGAAGCTGTTTTCGAGGTAGATGAACACAAAGTAGTTCCGGCGTGTTATAGACAGCCATACGCGGCGCTTGTCCTCAGGGAGTTCGCTGCAGGCTTCAAAGGCATTGTCCAGCAGATTTGAGAATATCGCCGTAACATCAAGATTTGAAATAAAGCTTATATTAGTATATTCTGCATCTACGCGGAAATCGACATTCATGGATTCTGCGGTATCCAGCTTGTTGTTGATAACTACCGTAAGAATAGGATCCTCGCACTCAAAACGGGGCATGAGCTTGTCGAGCTCAGCATTGAGCAGGTCCTTATAATGTCCTGCTTCTTCTGCCTTGTTTGCATTTATGAGTCCCTCAAGAGAGGCAATGTGCTTCTTTACATCGTGGATAACACGCCTTGAAGCGTTATACTTCTCGTTCAGCTCGTTATAGGCTTTCAGCTGTAATACAGACTGCTGAGATACAAGCTCCAGCTCTTTCTCAGTTTTATATGTCTTTGAAAGAGTTCGCAGAAGATAGGTAAGATAAAGGTCAAGTGCAAAGAATATCAGCAGGATAATAACGATGCCATAGCCTGCTTCGCCCTCCATGATAGTATTGTATATGTACTGGAAAATGATTATCTCTCCGACTATGAGTATGAAGAACATTATTATCTCCTGCAATCTTATGGAGCTGAAGCCGTTTTCGGAAATATACAATATAAAGCACTTTGCAGCGGCTATCATAAATACCCAGCTCAGCAAATTGCCTGCAATATACAGCTCTATCGTATCCTTTATCTCCGGTGACTCTACGCCTATCAGGCATGAAAGCAGCATTCCCGAAAGCATCTCTATTATAGCCATTATGACAAAAAATATGGCATTATATATAAGGAAATTAAGATATTTCGGCTTATAAAACAGGATAGTCAGTATAAGCAGTGAAAAATATGCATATGAAACATTAAAAACAGGCATTTCAAAGGAATTTACGAATGCATGGAGCAATGCTGCCAAAACTACATATATTATTTTTAATACCGCATGACATTTTCTTGATTCATAAATCTTTCCGAATGTTACGAACGCAAAAATGTACAACGCCGCTCCGGAAATATAATTAGCTGCAAAAAACATAGCTTACTCCTGTCTGATGTAGTGTTTGATAAAACGGCTGAATTCATTCTGGAAATCCTTCAGTTTTTTCTGAGCTACGGGTATTTCCAGACCGTTTGTAGTGTATAGTGTAAAGTTATTGAGCTTATCTATGTGTTCCATATTTATTATAAAGCTTTTATGCGGAGAAACAAAGCTCTCTGAGTTTATCAGTGCAAAAACGTCGGAAAGGCTGCCTCTTATGCGATATTTTTCCGTTTTTGTGTATACTGTTATACGGCGGTTTCCTGTATATTCAAAGACGTAGATGTTTTTCAGCGACAGCAGCAGAGGTCCGTCCTCGCCCTTTAGCTGTATCACCACGTCCTTTTCAGAGTTTTCGGCAAGATAGCGCATAAGCTCGTCGAGCACATTGTCTATCCTTACGTCCTCAAAGGGTTTTACCACAAAGTCAAAAGGGTGCACCGAATAGCTCCGAAGTGCAAACTCTGAGTGATTTGTGACATATACTATCCTTGAACGGCGGTCTATCTGACGTATTGCCTGAGCAGTCTTCAGCCCGTCGATGCCGCTCATTTCGATGTCAAGAAAGATAAGGTCGTAGTTCATCTCCGTTTCAAGAAGCTTTTCGCCGCAGCGGAAGGTGTGGACCTCAAACTCTACAGAATGGACGGTGCTGTATTTCGAGATACGCCCCTTTATCTGTTCGATAACGTCCTTATCGTCGTCGCATATAGCAATGGATATCATTTCAATGCTCCTTTCCTGTTTGAGAATATACCTGCTGCAAGCATTATCCCTGTAAAGAATATTGCTATAGCAGCACCTGTCATAAGCCGTCGTGCCTGTAAAACAGCAAAAACAGCTATTATCGCCGCTGAAATTGCGGCTGCTATAAGTGAACGTCTGCGGAATACCCTGCGTTCCACGCTGTCAAAGGGCTTGTTTCGGGATTCCACAGGTGCTAACAGGATAATGAGCAGCAAGCCTGAAAAGCTCATAGCCAAAGCAGCCGGCAGCGAGGCTCTTGCAGGCATAAGACGAGAAGCCGCAATGACAGAGCTCATCACAGCCATAGACAGTATAAAGCAGGCGATCCGCGTTTTAGCATGATAACCGCCGCAGCATGAGCGCAGAGGCGGATATACTGCCATGAAAACGAGTGCCTCGGGAGCACTGCCGAATAAAACGGCAGCAACGAGCATAGCAGCAGATATGACCATCTTCATGATGTTCAGCTCAAGTCCGAATCGGACTATATCTGCCTCGTCTTCTCTGACGTAACCGCCGCTGAGAAGCTTTTCCATGATCGAATTTATTAATTTGTCCATCTCTATATCCTGTATCCCATACACGAATTACTAATCAGTTTAATTATATCACAAATTAGCAAAAAGTCAATATTCTCAGTGAAAGTTTCACCTTATACTGTCAAATCCAAGAGCATACTCAGAAGTTTCAGCTGATGCCAAAACAATTCTATAATATTGACATTGCAGGCAAGATATGATATAATATATGATGCGATAAATCTGTCATATGTCATAATGATATAGGAGGTTATTAATATGAAAAAAATCATTTCGACTCTCGCTGCACTTTCAATTCTCTGCGGCTCTGTCTGCACAGCTGCACCTGTCTTTGCAGAATCTGTTCTGACACCTACACAGAGTGCGGTAACAAGCGAATATGACCTTGACGAAGGTCATAAGATCGTTAAAGAAGACGACTTTGAGTATCTCGTCTATGACAAGTTTGTCTTAATAACAAGAGTCAATAAGGAGGACATCGAGGAATTCACTGTTCCCGAGACCTATAAGGATAAGCCTGTTGTGGGGTTGACAGACGGACCTTTCAGAGACTGCAAGAATCTTAAAAAGATAAATCTTTCAAAGAATATCGCTGTTTTCGACTGGATATTCATCGCAGAAGAAGGCATTGAGGAAATAACTGTTCCTGAGGACAGTAAGTACTTCACAGCTGTTGACGGCGTCATCTATACAAAGGATATGACAGAGCTGGTTGCCTGCCCTAACGCAGGCGGCAAGACAGAGCTGACTATCCCTGATGAGACTGTCAGCATAGACCGCGGAGCTCTTGCCTGCTGCCGCGACCTCAAAAAGGTAACTATGGGCGAAAATCTCGAAAAGATATACCCGTCTGCTTTCTGGGGATGCAGCGGTCTTACAGAGGTCAATTTCTCACAGAAGCTCAAAGCTATTGGATACTTTGCTTTTGCAGGCTGTTCATCGCTGGAAAGCGTTGACCTGCCCGACAGCTTGGAGGAGATGTATGAGGACGTATTCAAGGATACTGCCTGCATCAAGACCGAGAACAGCATAAAATATGTTGACGGCTGGGCTGTAGGCACGGATAAGGAAATAACTGCCGGCGATATCAGAGAAGGCACTGTAGGTACAGCCAGCGGAATTTTCTCTGAGAGATACCAGCTGAAATATATTGTTGTCCCAAGCTCAGTAAAGCATATCACTGATCGACTTATCATAGGTCTGGGACAATATATGGATATTGATTTTATAGCATTCTATAACAACAATATCCCTGCAGGCTGTCTTGCTACAAACGGTATCAAGGGCATCGAAATATACGATCCTAACTGCAAGATAACAGATTCTCCGACAACTCTGCCTGCATATCATGTTTATCGCGATGAATCCTATGTTCCGAGCAGTAATGAAGAAAAGCCAACAGAGTATACTCTTTCCCACAAAACAGTAACTGTATCCTCTTCAAGCGGAGCTTCAAGTTCGATACAGAGGGCGATCAACACAGAGCTGATAGACCTTGACACTATAAGCCTCGCTTCTAATGAAAACGCTGTTAAAAAGGCACCTATAAAGGCTGGTGCTTCTCCCAAGTATGATACTGTTATCCACGGTGCAAAGGGCTCTACAGCTGAGGACTACGCTATAAAGTACAGACGAGTATTTATGCCTTTAAAGCTCAAAATCGAAGAAAACGAGCCTTTAACAAAAATCAATAAGGACGGAGCAACCTACGACATATACTCGAAATACTTAGCTACCGCATCTGTACGCCCCTCAAGCAGCGATACCATAAAAGAAATAACCATATCTTCCGAAGCAGAATCTCCCGAAGTAGGTATCGCTCCCGTAAGAACATTATTCGTCATCGGCGCAAATGCTGATAAGATAAGTATCCCTGCTACTATAGAACAATATATTCATTTGGAAGACTCCCCCGATGATAAGGTGGCATTCTACGATGTGGACAAGGACAACCCCTACCTCACATCAGTTGACGGTATCATCTACAGCAAGGACATGACAAAGCTTATCAAGGTGCCGTCAAGATACGCAGGCAAGAAGATAGTTGTTCCCGACGGCGTAAAGATCATAGACAGCTTTGCATTATACGGTCTCGAAAATGTTGAGAGCATTGAGCTCCCCGACAGCGTTGAAACTATCGGAAAAAATTCTTTCGCAAACTCATCCAAGCTCAAGAGCGTCAAACTCTCGGAAAAGCTTGATGTTATCGGCGACTATGCTTTCGCAGGCTGCACAGGTATCAAAGATATTTCTATCCCTGAAAGTGTAAATCATATCGGTTATAATGCATTCCTTGACGTTCCTGCTGTCAAGTCAGAAGACGGACTTGATTATCTCGGAAGCTGGTGCGTCGGCGTCACTGAAGTTGAGCCGGAAAAATCAAAGCCTGCAAATATCAAGGAAGGTACCGTTGGCATTGCCAAATTAGACGCTGCCGGTTATATACTTGTTCCCAAGAGCGTTACAAAAATGAGCTGGGAAATGTTAAGCACCGCAAACAGAGTAGTAACTGCTTATGTTGATTCACACGTTATCGACTTTGACGCTTTCAAGAACGCTAAATACATGAAGAACATCTTCATATACGATCCCGAATGTGAGATATGCGCAGGTTACCGGACTATCCCTGCACAGCATATTGATGTCGGCGATGACTCAGTAAAGTCGCATCAGGAAAGGAAGGAGCCACTCAAGTCTTATTTTTACAGAACACCACTTATGGAGGAGCTTGAAGCAGATTCCGACGAAGAAATATGCGATACTGTTATCCACGGCTTTAAGGGCTCTACCGCAGAGGCTTACGCTAAGATGTACGGTATCAAGTTCGAGAAAATAGAACAGAGCGGCGACCTTAACGTTGACGGAGAGTTCAATGTAGCTGACCTTGTAATGATGTCAAGATTCATCAACGGAATGACTACTCTTGACGAAAGGCAGATTGCTTCCGCTGACCTCAACGGCGACGGAAATATCGATATATTCGACATGGTCGAATTCCGCAAAAAGATACTTGAATCAATGAGAGATAACTGATATACCAAAAGCAAAGCCCTTGCATAATGCAAGGGCTTTTTCTTATCTGATTCCCAGTATCTGCTTCTGTAACAGAAGTATATCTGCTACATTATTCTTGTTATCCTCGTTCATATCCGCATTTGAGTACGATAATCCGCTGAGTGTCAGCTCATTGATAAGCGCCTTCCTGTAACGTATCATATCAAAGCTGTCAACTGCGCGGTCACCGTTGATGTCGCCCTTGATCCCGTAGAAGCCGAAATTATCAACATTGAAAAGGTATCCGTCTCCGCCTCTGAACACAAGATAAACATCATGCTGACCTGTACACTGTACGGTCTTACAGCCGCTCTCGACGTATTCGCTCCAGCTGTCAGTGCCCGATACAGGACACTCGCCTATGAGCTCGCCGTCTGCTCCGTCAATACGAATCTCGATAGTTCCGCCCTCTGTCGCACTTGCCGTGCTTGCGCGGAAGCCCTCCGCTCCGCTTTCAAAATCCAGTCCGCGGAAAACGATGTAAGAGCCGTCGGTGATATAGCCGATAGCAGTCTTTCCGCTGTCGTCCTTGCGTATATCGCCGTACTTGAAATTATACGCATTTGCGCCGTAGCTCTTGAAGGCTGTCTTAGGTACGGGAGGCTTATCGTCCTTACCCCATATCCCAAGCTCGTAAACTCTTGCGCCGCCCTCGGTATTCTGAGTAGATGTAAGCATTTCGAGCCTTATGTATCTTGCAGAGATACCCTCTGTATTCCGTCCGCATGAGCTCTTGGTATTGCCGTATACCCTTGCTATGTCCGTCCAGCTCTCGCCGTCGGAGCTTGCCTGTATCACAAAATCGCGGGGATCGTACTTTATATCCTCCTGTACGCCTGCAAATTCAGCGTTCCAGCGCCGTATATCGTAATTTGCACCCAGGTCTATCTGTATCCACTCGCCGCTGAGTCCGTCAATGTGACACCATTTTGTAGCCGCGTCGCCGTCAACTGCAAGAGCCGCGCCCTCGCCTGTCTGTGCGCCCGAAGCGGTAACTTCCTTGCCTATAGCAAGATTCTGGAGTATATCGCCGCCGTTTTCAAGCTGCAATTCGCCGCTGAGCCTGTATTCCTTGCCCTTCTCCGTATCAAAGCTTATGACAGTGCCGCCGTACCTGACTGTACAGATGCCGCCAGATTTTGACAGGATTGCAGTCCTTTCAAGTCTGCCGTTCTTCCAGTACATCTCGGTAACTTCAAAGTTTCCCCGTGCGCAGAGACCGTTTGCATGACCTGTTGACCACTGCTTCGGAAGTGCAGGGAGGAGGGTTATAACGTCGTTATGGCTCTGGAGGAGCATTTCAGCGATACCCGAGGTAAAGCCGAAATTTCCGTCTATCTGGAAGGGCGGATGTGCATCCCAGAGATTATCATAGAGTCTTCCGCTCTTATTGACAGGAGATATGAGGAGCTTGACAAGGTTGTATGCGTGTTCGCCGTCCTCAAGTCTTGCCCAGCAGTTCAGCTTCCATGCCTCTGACCAGCCCGTACCGTCGTCACCTCTTGCATTCAGTGAAGTCGCCGCCGCCTTTGCAGTGGTGGGATTATCAGAGGGAGTTATCTCATATCCCGGATAAAGGGCATACATATGTGAGATATGGCGGTGTTTTTCGTTTTTGTTGTCCCAATCCTGAGCCCATTCCTGTATCTGTCCCCATTTTCCGATAGTTTCGGGACGGATATTGGTGAGCTTGCTGTTGAGCTGACTGCGAAGCGCCTCATCTGTGCCCAATATCTCGGAAGCCTCAGCAACACCCTTGAACAACTCTCTTGCTATGCCGTTGTCCATAGTGACGCTCTGGTCTATGCATGAATTCGGGTAAGCAGGGAGATTTATCTCGGGAGAGGTACTTGGGCTTATCACTGCGTACTCCTGACCGTTTATCTTTGCTGTGGTCATAAGGGAATTGAGGAACTCCGCACTGCCCTTGATAACGGGATATATGTCGGCGAGGTACTCCTCGTCCTGATTGAAGCGGTATGCGTCATAGAGCATATTTGATACCCATGCGCCGCCTGTGGGCCACTGCCCCCACGCACCGTCGATAGCGCCTGTCCTGTTCCACAGGTCGGTATTATGGTGGAGAACCCAGCCGTTCTGTATGCCGTAATTAACTCTTGCGGTGACATTTCCAGCCTCGGCAAGTCCTTTGGACTTCTCCACAAAGGGCTTGAAGCATTCGCCCAGATTTGTGGTAAAGGCAGGCCAGTAATTCATCTCATAGTTGATATTCGAGGTCATTTTACTGCCCCACGCAGGTGAGGAGTACTTGTTCCAGATGCCCTGTAAGTTCATGGGCTGAGCGTCACGGGAAGCGCTTATCATGAGGTATCTGCCGTACTGGAACAAGGTCTCAACCATTTTCGGATCGTTAGATGAGCCAAATTCGGCTATTCTCTGCGGAGTGGTCTTGCTGAGTATAGCGGAGGTATCGCCGCCCAGCTCCACATCAACGCGCTTGAAAAGCTCCTGATAATCGGCGATATGGTGTTCATAGAGAGTATCAAATGAAAGCTTTTCGGCGTTCCTGATGTCAGCCGCAGCGCCGCCCTTTTCGTCGCCGTTGCAGGTCTTGTAGTCCACGAAATTAGTGCGGACTGAAGTGAGTATGACCACAGAATTTGCATTTGAAACGTTTACCCTGCCGTTTCCTGCGCTGATACTGCCGCCGTCGGGAATGACCTTGCTGCGCGAGGAATAGTATACTGCTCCGTCTATCCAGAGGTCCCTGTCGCCGTGACCGTTGGCGATGAGGGTGTCATTTCCGTCGGTGGACACAGTGCCGTTGAGAAGTCCGTCATAGCCTGCCGTAAGGGATACGGAATCAGGGGTATCACAGGTTATCCGCGTTACCATGACCTGATCGGGATAGCTGACGAAGCTCTCACGGGTGTATTTTTTTCCGTTTGCTGTATACTCAGTACGTGCCACGGCGTCGTTCATATCGAGGGTACGGGAGTAATTTGACACATTCTCGTGACCGAGATTGAGCCTGAGAGCTCCCACCTTCTGGTACTTTGCTTCGCCGCCGCCTATGAGATATTTGCCGACGAGACTGTTTGCATCGTTGTATTTGCCGTTTTTGATAAGGTCCTGTATCTCCTTGATGTGATTTCCGCCGCCCTCCTTATTGTTGCTGCCGGGACCAGAGCTCCAGACGGTACATTCATTGATGTCGATGATCTCATTGGGGCAGTTTCCGTATACCATTGCGCCTATCCTGCCGTTTCCCAGAGGGAGAGCCTTGTAGAATGACTCGTCGTTATTATAGGCGTTATCGGTATTGACATTGCCTGCCTGAGTATTGTACCGCAGAACAAGGTCGTCATCGTGTGGGTACTCGGCTGCTGCCGCAGTATTCTCCGCTGTTAGCTTATGTACAGGAGCTCCGCCTGTTACTATAGGGAGCGCCATACACGCTGATAGGAAAACGGAGAGAAATTTTCCGGTGGATTTAAGTTTCATTCCTTTCCAACTCCTTTAGAGCAGCCTGAGGGGACTGCTCAATAAATTTTAATATCGCCCTTTTGTCTGTTATTTTAACGAGATAACAGATTATATATATCTATACATTATAATTGTATCATTATTATAAATAAATGTCAATAAATTATATGCATTTTCTACATCAGCACTGCAAATAAAGCACTTATTTTGCAAAAAAAGCGGATCATACTGCAAAATATTATCGTTTTGCCGTCAAAATGCCTATAACGCGGCAAAGAAAAAAAGCTCACGCATGAAGCATGAGCTTTTAAAGAGAGGGTATATAAGCATTAAAGCTTTTGATATGTGTCTTGTCTGGACCAATACCGTTATTATTATATACTCCATAACCTATTGTGTCAAGTATTATGCGTAAAGTAAGCAAAAAAAGATAAATATGAGCAATTTTTGAATATGGTCAATGGTCTAAACAAACAAAAAAGCTCCCTTTTTGGGGAGCTTATGATACTTATTCGATCGTAACAGAGACCTTCTGGTCCTTCTTAGCTGCACCTGCGCGCATGATAGTACGGAGGGCCTTTGCGATCCTGCCCTGCTTACCGATAACTCTGCCCATATCATCAGGAGCAACGTTAAGGTGAAAAACGATAACGCCCTCTTCGTCGGGTGCGTCCTCGGTAATATTGATAGCGGACTTGTCTTCTACGAGGCCTGCTGCGATAGCATAAAGTAAATCTTTCATTGTAATAACCTCCGTAAAGCTTGGGGACAGAGGCAGAGACTCATAGTCTCTCCTCAGCCATTAAGCTTTTGAATCAAAGAACTCCCTCTTTCTTGAGGAGAGCCTTTACTGTATCAGTAGGCTGTGCACCCTTTGCGATCCAGTCCTTAGCCTTATCTGCGTCGATCTTAACAACAGATGGCTCCTTAGTAGGATCATAGTAACCGATCTCTTCAACGAAACGACCGTCTCTTGGGTATCTTGAATCAGCAACTACTACACGATAGAAAGGAGCCTTCTTAGCGCCCATTCTTCTCAGTCTGATCTTTACTGCCATTTGAATTCACCTCCGAAAAAAGAATATATATTCAAGCGGCGGGAGACCGCATTGAAAGCTTTGTCAGAACGGCAGATTTCCGCCGCCCTTGCCTGTGAGCTTGTCGAAGTTCATGCCTGCTAAGTTCTTTCTTGCCTTACGCAGCGACATCTTGCCGCTCTTGCCTGTGAACTGCTTCATCATCTTCTGCATCTGGTCAAACTGCTTCAGAAGTCTGTTGACCTCCTCTACCTTTGTACCCGAGCCGTTAGCGATACGCTTTTTGCGCGACGGATTTATGATAGAGGGCTTAGCACGTTCAGCCTTTGTCATAGAGGTTATTATAGCCTCTATCCTTGTGAGCTGGCTGTCGTCTATATCGGCGTCCTTTATCTTGTCGCCGATGCCGGGGAGCATACCGAGTATGGATTTCATTGAGCCCATACGCTTTATCTGCTTCATCTGGTCAAGGAGGTCGTCCATATCGAACTTGTTCTCCTTGAACTTCTTGGTGAGCTTTTCAGCGTCCTTCTGGGACATGACGTTCTCGGCTTTTTCGATGAGTGTGAGCACATCGCCCATGCCGAGGATACGGGAAGCCATTCGCTCGGGGTGGAACTGCTCGAAATCGTCAAGCTTTTCGCCCATACCAACGAACTTGATAGGCTTACCTGTAACTGAAAGTACGGACAGCGCCGCACCGCCTCTTGTATCTGAATCGAGCTTTGACATAAGTACGCCTGTGATACCCACAGCGTCATCAAATGCCTTAGCAACGTTTACAGCGTCCTGACCTGTCATAGCGTCTACGACAAGCATTATCTCGTCAGGCTGAGTTTCAGCCTTGATGTTGACAAGCTCCTCCATGAGAGCCTCGTCGATATGAAGACGTCCTGCGGTATCAATAATGAGAATATCGTGGCCGTAGTCCTTAGCGTAGGCAAGAGCCTTCTTCGCAATTTCCACGGGGTTTATCTGTCCCATTTCAAATACCTTTACGTCAGCCTTTGCACCGACTACCTGCAACTGATTGATAGCCGCAGGTCTGTAGATGTCGCAGGCTGCCAGCAGAGGACGATGCCCCTCTTTTTTAAGGAGCTTAGCCAGCTTAGCGGCATGGGTGGTCTTACCCGAGCCCTGAAGTCCGCACATCATGATGACCGTGGGAGGCTTAGACGCCATATTTATCCTTGCATTTCTATTGCCCATGAGCTCTACCAGCTCATCGTTTACTATCTTTATTACCTGCTGAGCGGGAGTAAGGCTTGCCAGCACTTCCTCACCAACAGCTCTTTCAGTTACCTTTTTTACGAAGTCCTTGACAACCTTGTAGCTTACATCGGCTTCGAGGAGTGCAAGGCGCACCTCGCGCATAGCCTCTTTAACATCGGACTCTGTCAGCTTACCTCTGGATTTGAGCTTTTTAAAGACGTTATTCAGTTTTTCGGAAAGTCCTTCAAATGCCATGACGAGCCTCCTTCGTATATTTTACAGGAGCTCTCCGCCCTTAGCGGTCTCGGAGAGTATGATATTTCTTGTATTTTCGTCGGTGATATGCTCTGCGGCGGCTTCGATATTGCGGAAGCAGTCCCGCATTTTGCCGAGTCTTTCGGCAAATCCCAGCTTTTCCTCGTAATTGAGGAGTATCTCCTCGGTACGCTTTATGATACTGCGCACAGCCTGTCTGGTGATATCCAGGGGCTGACCTATCTCCGCAAGGGAAAGGTCCTCGCAGTAATACAGCTCCATGATACTGCGCTGGTGCTCGGTGAGCAGGTCTCCGTAGCAGTCGAGGAGCATTACGAATTTTAATTCCTTAGCCATTTTTCGCGTACCTCACTGGGTGTAATGCAAAATCACTTTACACATTATACTATATCTTTTCCCTTTTGTCAAGGGCTTGGGTGAAATTTTTCTGCGAAAAAATTCGCCCGTTGCCTGTAGGGGCGCACATTGTGTGTCCGCACCTTAGCCTTTGGGCTGTTTTAAAGGAGACGCCCTGCAAGTGAAGACATCTCCTTTTTACATTAACTATATCTATTGTAGTAACCGATTACTTTAATATCCTTGAATTTTTTCAGAAAGCGATATGTTTTTAATTGTTCATGAAGTGAATACTCACAAAGGTTTTCTTGTTCTAAAGGAAATGTTGATGACCATACTTCTTTGATTTCGCCATTAACAAATTTTATCGCCCAATATAGTGATGGTTTTTTATATTCTTTGCCAAATAATAGAGTATTATTTTTTATTATTTGGTTTTTATATATAACATATGATCCGTCTTTTGAACAATCACCATAAATAATGAAAACATCTTTATCTCGAATCGCAACAATATCGTTAAAGTTATTGGATATCTGAAATACTTTATAGTGCTTTACAGCACTTGCATTTAACGAATCAACATATGAACGATATTGCTTTTTATATACAGAGTTTAAAATACCTAATCCTAAAGCAATTGTCAAAGCAAATAATATTAGAAATATTACTATTAATTGCTTTATTTTTTTGTGACCTGTTTCATTATTCATGTTATTCTCCTAACGCAAAAGACAGCCCTTTCTCACTTAATTGAATAATAAACGCTGACCAGCTCCGCAACGCCGTTTTCGTCGAATGAAACATCGAGCATATTTGCGCGGAGAACTCCGTTTTCGTCCATACCCTCAGAGATACCGTATGTAAACATATTCTTGAAGGGCTTATCCATTGTGTCTATCTCATCGGGCTCACCCACATGGGCTTTTACGTCATCAATAGTGGAAACACCGGGGGTTATGCCATAGATATTGCTGTCAGATTCACTGGTGGATATGCTGTATACGGTGCTTTCGTCCTCTTTGCCGTCATAGCATTCCTCCAGCAGTACCGTACACATTTCCTCGCCGCAGTAGTACATCTTAGCCATGCCTCTGCCCTCTTCGAGGCTGTATTTCTGCCTGTCGTAAAGAGTATATGTCCAGCCGGCAGGGAATTTCCCAAGCTTTACGGGTATCTGCACCAGCTGTCCCTTAATGTAGATATTCTGACGGACTATATCAACGTCAAAGGTACCCTCGGGAGCTGTAGGCGGCGGAGTTGTAGGCTCTGTCTGAACAGGGATCACAGTTGCGTCCTCCTTTGCAGGGGGAGCCGGCAGGGGATTGCCGTTTTCGTCGTAATATATGATCTTAGGCTTAGATTCGGGCATTTTCTTCTCCATGCAGCCCACTGCGCCAAGCATTGAAGCGCAAATTAATAAAATGATAGCTTTTTTCATGTTTATCTCCTGTAAAGCTTTCGCTTATGCTTTTATTCCTATTTTTTCGCCGCATTTCACTACAGTTTCGATACCCTCTGCGGAATTTCGGAGTATATCCTCGTCAACAGCAATGCTGTCCCTGCCGAAAAGCATGACTATAGTAGAACCGCCGAACTCGAATTTACCCTTTTCATCGCCTCTGCGGAAGGCGGTCTCGCCGTGATGGTTGACTATCCTGCCCACCAGCATAGCTCCCACCTCGACCTGTACCACATCACCGAAATTATCGGTGTGGAGCACGGTATATTCGCGGCAGTTGCGCTTATATATATTATATCTTTCAAGGGCTATGGGATTCACGGTATGAAGCTCTCCTGCGATGAATGTATTCTCGGATTTCGTACCGCTGTCTATGTAGCAGTAGCGGTGGTAGTCGTTGACCTCAAGGCGGAAAATAAGGCAGTATCCGCCGCCGAAGCGCTTAGCGAGAAACTCGTTCTGCAAGAGGTCACTGACTCTGTATCGTGAGCCCTTTATGCGGAATATGCTGTTTCTGCCTATTTTATGGACAGTCAGCTTTGAGTCGCAGGGGCTTATAAGGTGGCTCGGCACACGGTCTACGGGACGCTTGTCCGGCTTTATCACACGGGTGAAGAAGTCGTTATACGAGCGAAAGCCGTTCATCATGTACTCAGAGGTATCAATGCCGCTGCGCCTGATAAAGGGCTTTATGAGTATCTTTGAGGGGCGTGAGTCCATAAAAGCACCGGCAGCCCTTGATATTGCAGGGGCTGTCAGCGTTTTGAGAAATACTCTGCCCAAAACGCTGCCGTACAGCTTTTTCAGAAGCTTGTTCTGTTTTGCATTTGTTTCTATGACTTGTCCTGTTCTTGTTTTTATCATGTTAATCTCCTTGTGGGAGAGCTCAGAGCCTTGCGTTGGCAAGCATGAGCTTTATTCGGTTTTCCTGATTTACTCTTGTAGCACCGGGATCGTAGTCTATAGCGACGATATTTGCATTGGGATTGTCCTGCTTGATAGCGCGTGACATACCCTTTGCGACGATATGGTTCGGCAGACAGCCAAAGGGCTGAGTGCAGATGATATTCTCGACGCCTGACTTTGCAAGAGCCGCCATTTCCGCAGGGATAAGCCAGCCCTCGCCCATTACTACGCCCTGATTGATATACTTGTCAGCAAGCCTTCTCAGATGCTCGAAGTCATGGAGAGGCTCAAAGCTGCCCTGCTCCTTCATTACCTTTATGAGCTCCTTCTGCTTTGCGTAGATAAGGTCGTAGCCTATCTTATTGAATATGGAGCGCTTTGTGGGGTGGTCGTATATCTTGGCGTCGTTGAATGTACCTGCTGCGCAGTACATTACGAATTCAAGCAGAGACGGCACAACGGGCTCACAGCCCTCAGATATGAGGAAGTCCTCAAGGTGATTATTGGCAAGTGGTGAGTATTTTACATATATCTCGCCAACTATGCCTACTCTTATCTTCTTTTCGCTGCTTAGAGGGATAGACGCAAAGTCGTTGAGTATATCTCTGTAGACCTTCTTGGTCTTGAGAAACATCTTGCTGCCCTTCAGGAAGATATTGCACAGCCTTCTGTGCCATTTATCCAGCATTTTCTTTGATTCGCCCTTATTTATCTCATAGGCTCTGCACTTGTTGTAGCAGGTCATGAGCAGGTCACCGTAGAGGACTGCATACAGCATTTGCAGGAACATAGGCGCAGTTATCCTGAAGGCACTGTCCTTTTCAAGTCCGCTGAAATTAAGGGATACCACAGGTATCTGGGGATAATTCTTGGCAACAGCCTTTCTCAGCAGGTGTATGTAGTTTGAAGCTCGGCAGCCGCCGCCTGTCTGCGTTATGAGCAGGGCGGTCCTGTCGGGATCGTACTTTCCGCTTTTCAGGGCGTCCATGAACTGTCCTATTACCAGCAGAGCAGGGTAGCAGGCGTCATTGTGGACGTTTTTCAGTCCCTCGTCAACCACTGCACGGGAGTCGTTGCGCAGCAGCTCCAGCTTATAGCCCTTAGCTTCAAATATGGATATGAGCATTTTGAAGTGTATGGGCAGCATATCGGGAACGAGGATAGTATGTGTCTTTATCATATCCTCGGTAAACTTTGCATATTCGGGCATAAGAACCTCCGTAAAATTACTTCAAATCAGCGCGTTCAAACCGGCTGTGCCACAGGCTTTTTTGCAGGCTTCTGTTCTGCCTGCTCCATAGCGGCAACAAGGCTTCTCAGTCTTATCCTTGCCGCGCCGAGATTGTTTATCTCGTCTATTTTGAGCTGAGTGTAGAGCTTTCCGCGGCTCTCTAAGATATGTCTCACCTCGTCGCCTGTTACGGCGTCGATACCGCAGCCAAAGGATACCAGCTGTATGAGCTGCATATCGGGCTGAGTGGTCACGTACTTAGCTGCGCGGTAAAGTCTCGAATGGTAAGTCCACTGATTGAGGACGCCAAGCTTAGGTGTTTTTGCAAGACCTGCGATACTGTCCTCGGTTATTACAGCCATGCCAAGACTTGATACCAGCTTATGTATGCCGTGGTTTATCTCCTTGTCGATGTGATAGGGGCGTCCTGCAATAACGATTATCTTGCGCTTTTCGGCTCTTGCCTGCTCGATTATCTCGAAAGCCTTGCGTGTAACTGTGTTATGGTAGGTCTCAAGAGCCTCATAAGCCCTGTCTACAGCCTCGGGTATCCTGCCCTTGACGTTGTACTTTTTCAGCGCCTGTCCCAGCACCTTTATGACATTCTTTCTGATGTTGAGGTCAAGATATGGGTGAATAAAGTTATCATTGTTCAGGCGCGGATTATTTGCAAGCAAGAGCTCGGGATAATAGGCAACAACAGGACAGTTGAAGTGGTTATCGCTGCCGCCCTCATCGAGATTGTAGCTCATGCAGGGGTAGAATATGAAGTCTGCGCCCTTGTCGAGAAGATTCTCTATGTGTCCGTGAGTGAGCTTTGCAGGGTAGCATACCGTATCCGAGGGGATAGTGTGCTGACCGAGATAGTACATATCACGGGAGCTTTCATCGGAAATTATCGTTCTGAAGCCCAGACTTGTAAACAGCATATGCCAGAAGGGCAGCTGTTCGTAGAAGCTCAGTGCAAGGGGAAGTCCCACTGTGCCGCGGTAACGCTTGGGCTGGTGAGTTTTCACTGTATTGAGGATACTGTCGTATTTGAACTCGTAGAGGTTTGGAACGGTGTTCCTGTTGGCGATACCGCCGCCCTTTTCGCAGCGATTTCCCGATATAAAGCGTCTGCCCTTGCCGAAATTGATGATATTTAGCTGACAGTGAGCGGTACAGCCGCCGCAGTTAGCGGAGCGCGATTCATAGGTGAAGTTTTCAAGCTCCTCGGCTGAAATGAGCTTTGAGGGCTCGCCGTCGGCTCTCTCCTTAGCGTAGAGGGCACAGCCGAAAGCTCCCATAAGTCCCGAAATAGCAGGACGTATAACGTTTCTGCCAAGCTCCTTCTCAAATGAGCGGAGAACTGCGTCGTTGAGGAAGGTCCCTCCCTGTACGACGATGTTCTTGCCGAGGTCGTCGGGAGAATTGGCGCGTATTACCTTGTATATAGCGTTCTTTATGATAGACGATGAAAGACCTGCGGAGATGTCCTCCACGGTTGCGCCGTCTTTCTGAGCCTGCTTTACGGAGCTGTTCATGAATACAGTACAGCGTGAGCCTAAGTCAACAGGGTGCTCTGCAAAGAGTCCCAGCTGTGAGAACTCCGCAATATCATAGCCTAAAGCCATAGCAAATGTCTGTATGAAAGAGCCGCAGCCCGAGGAACAAGCCTCGTTAAGCATTATGCTGTCGATGCTCTTGTTTTTTATCTTGAAGCACTTGATGTCCTGACCGCCGATGTCGATGATGAAGTCAACGTCGGGACAGAAGTAAGCTGCCGCCTTGAAATGGGCAACAGTCTCAACTATGCCGTGGTCAATGGAGAGACCTGCCTTGATGAGGTCCTCGCCGTAGCCTGTTACCGCAGAGCCCTTTATGGTTATATCGGGATTCATAGCGGAATAGATACGCTTTACCTGATCTGCTATCTTGTCAAGGGGCTGTCCCTGATTTGAGGAATAGTGATTGTAGAGCATACGTCCGTCCTCGGTTATGAGCACAAGCTTTGTGGTGGTGGAGCCAGCGTCGATACCGAGGTAAGCGTTGCCCTTATACGTACGTATATCGGCATATCCGAGGTCAAACTTCTTGTGGCGCTCAATGAACTTGTCATACTCTGAGTGTGAGCGGAACAGGGGCTCTCCTGTAACAATGTCGTCGGAAGCCTTTGCATTCTGTATCTTTTCGATTATGTCCTCTATTTTGAAGGAATCCTCGGCAGTTGCCGCGTAGATAGCACAGCCGTATGCCACGAAAACAGGTGCCTCAGGCGGAAATACAGCGTGTTTTTCGTCAAGCCCGAGAGTCTTTGTGAACGCCTTTTTCAGTCCCTTGAGGAAGAACAGCGGACCGCCGAGGAAGAGCACCTTTCCCTCGATAGTACGTCCCTGAGCGAGTCCCGAAACAGTCTGGTCAACTACCGCCTGAAAGATACTTGCGGCAACGTCCTCACGTCTTGCGCCCTGATTGAGCAGGGGCTGTATATCGGATTTAGCGAAAACTCCGCAGCGTGAGGCTATGGGGTATATCTTCTGAGCGTGGAGCGACAGCTCGTCAAGCTCGTCGGCAGTTATTCCGAGGAGAGTAGCCATCTGGTCGATGAAGGCTCCCGTACCGCCTGCGCAGGTGCCGTTCATACGCTGTTCAACGCCGCCTGTGAGGAATATAATCTTAGCGTCCTCGCCGCCAAGCTCGATAACTGCGTCAGCATCGGGCTGTTTCTGTTTTACAGCGAGAAAAGCCGCGTGGACCTCCTGTACAAAGGGGATATTTGCGGAATTAGCAAGACCAAGCCCTGCCGAGCCTGTGATACAAACGGAAAATTCCTCATTAGGGTGGTCTGCCCGTATTATTTTCAGCTGGTCTGTAACGGTCTCCTTGACCTTAGAAAGGTGGCGCTGATATTTTGAGTAGATTATCTCGCCGTCTGCGTCTGTAATTACTGTTTTTACCGTGGTAGAGCCCACATCTATGCCGAGAGAATATTTATTTGACATTTTACACCTCAGTAGAAGTAATCATTCAGCGGAGCGTCTGCATTCCGCCGCTAATATTTTATTATACCATACATTTGTATAAATAGCAAGTGAGGAGAAGTCTGCTGTCCGGAATTGATAATTGAAAATAGATAATTTGTTGCTAATATCTCCGAAAAATGCTATAATAGCGTATATTCGATACTTTTTCAGTATAGCACGAAAGATTTGCAATGTCAATTTGAAAAATTTAGACTTTTTCTGTAACGAAAAGCATTTTCGTGCAACTAATAAGTGAACGTTCAGGGAGAGGAGGCGGTGAGATGTCGTCGGATATGGAAAAATACTACAGAGAAAACGGCAGAAAGGTATTCCTGTATCTGATGACTCTGTGCGGAAGTGCCGATACTGCCGAGGAGCTCACGCAGGAGACCTTTTACCGCGCTCTCCGCTCACTAAAGAAATACAAGGGCGAGTGCTCGGTGTATACGTGGCTGTGCAGTATCGCCCGAAACTGCTGGCTGGAGGAGCTCCGCAAACGCACCCGACACAAGGGCGAGGAGCTAAGCGAGCTTACCGAGGACAATGCTCTCCGTCCCGACGAAAGAGCGGAAAGCGAGGATTCGCGGATACGTCTGCTGAAAAGGATACACTCCCTGCCGGAAACAGAAAAGGAGCTGATACTTCTCCGCGCGTCGCAGGAGCTGAGCTTTCGCGAGATAGGCGAGATATTCGGCAAAAGCGAAAACTGGGCAAGAGTGACCTATTACCGTGCCAAACAGAAGCTGATGTAGCGGTGGACGCCCTCGCCGTCCCCTACATTGAAAGGAGCGATCTTATGAAATGCAATATAATCAGAGACCTTTTGCCGCTGTACTGCGACAAACTTACATCTCAGGACAGCAACGAAGAAATAGAAAAGCACCTCCACGAGTGCGAGGAATGCAATGCTGTCTATGAGAGCATGAACAACAAGGAAGATAATATAAAACTGTCCGATACGGACGTAAAACCGCTGAAAAAGGTAAAAAAGCGCACCGCACTGAAAATCATAGCCGCAATTCTCGGCACAGCCGCTGTGCTGTTCGGAGTATTCATGTTCGTTTTCTGGGGAGTTATCCCCATAAGCTCGGATAAGCTGCATTATACAGTGACTGCGAAAGAAGTGAAATCATACTGCGTAGAGAGTGAAGAACGTGATGAGGACGGTAGCTATATTTATGAATACCGCTCAGAGTTCGGCGATGACTTCTACCCCATTCCCGACGGCGTAAAAGTAAAAAATGAAAAATGGATAGATTTTGAATTTGAGGGCGCTTGCAGCTGCACAAACGAGCGCACCGATTCAAAGTACGACAATTTCGTCAATGACGAGGGCGTAAACGATATATTAGCACATTATCATATCTGGATATATCCCGTTGTAAAGCTGCCTTTTGATGACCGCGGCAAATATCCTAATCAATATTCATGGGGCACTAATGATGTCAAAGAGGGCAGTACCCTAACTATCCATTACCGTGATAAAACAGAAACTATCGACCTCTGGGAGCTTTATCAGAAAATTGTTAAAGAATAATGACCTCATTCGGACGGCAACTGCCGCCCGATTTTTTTGTTGACAATAAATACCGTAAGTGATATAATGAATTATATATGTATATTTGCGGCTGTATGCCGTATATGATATAAAGTTGAGAGTTGAGAGTTGAGAGTTGAAAGTTGTTCTGCTATTATGTGAGTAAAGCGAATACATTCATTCTCAATTCTACATTCTCCATTCTCAATTAATAACAGGTTGGAGATAATAAAATTGATAAAAACAGTAAACGGTTTGAAGATAAACTACGAGGAAAAGGGCGAGGGCGACCTTATCGTACTGCTTCACGGCTGGGGCAGCAATATCACCCTTTTTGCCAATATGATAGAGCTTCTCTCGAAGAAGTACAAGGTCGTGGCTATGGATATGCCCGGCTTCGGTAAAAGCGACGAGCCAAAGGAAGTATGGGACGTAAGCTCCTATGTGCAGTTCGTCATCGACTTTCTCAGGGACTACGATACAAAGGAAGTAATGCTCCTCGGTCACAGCTTCGGCGGACGCGTTATCATAAAAATGCACAGCCGCAGCGACCTGCCTTTTAAGGTCACAAAGGTAATTCTTGTGGACAGCGCTGGCATTATGCCGCCAAAATCCAACAAAAAGAGCTGGCGTACACGCTATTACAAGCTGGGAAGAACTGTCCTCTCATGGGGCATAGTTAAGAAGCTCTTCCCCGACGCGCTTGAGAACTTCCGCAAGAAAATGGGCAGTGCAGACTACGCCGCAGCTTCACCTATGATGCGTCAGGTCATGGTAAAGGTGGTAAACGAGGACTTAGAGCCCTATCTGCCAAATATCAAGGCTCCCACACTCCTTGTATGGGGCGTGAACGATACCGCAACACCTCTCTCCGACGGTGAGAAAATGGAAAAGCTCATTCCCGACGCAGGTCTTGTAAAGCTGGAAAATGCAGGACATTATTCATTCTTAGAGCAGCAGTTCACATTTAACCGCGTGATGTGCAGCTTTATGAAGATAGAAGATTGAATTAGGAGATATATATGAATTTGGTTTTATGGATAATATATGCAGTCATTTCCCTGACTGCAACAGTATTCCTCGGGCTGAGAGAGTTCCATATGCTCCAGCTCAACGGCTACAAGACTCCCGAGCATTCACGCTGGATGAAAAAGAACGCAAGGCGCTATATACTGCCTGCGGTGCTGTTTGTAGCGCAGTTTGCTCTGCTCATTTTCTCGCCTTACCACAGGGACGGAAGCTATGACAGCGTAATGAGCCCGCTGAACGAAAAAATATCGTTGGTTATCATCATTTTACTCATGATAATGAACCTTATCATCGGTCTGGCAAACAAGCCAGGCAAGAAATTCAAGAAGCCCCTTGTGTATACTGCAAGAGTAAAGCGTATGCTCATCACATTCTTCATACTCATCGCGCTCTTGTTCATATGCGGCTATTTTTCGGCTGATATCTTCCATGACGGTCTCGCAGGAGGAACGCCAAGTCTGCTGTTCAAGCTGACTCACAATCACCACATGGGCAATCTGCCGTATATATTCGTCGGCTCGGCGCTGTACCTCACGCCAATACTTGTTCCGCTTTCCAACCTTATCAACAAGCCCGTTGAAAAGGCTGTCCAGAACTGGTATATCAACGACGCCAAGCGCATACTTTCCGAGTGCCCCACGCTTCATAAGGTGGGTATCACGGGAAGCTACGGCAAGACCAGCATGAAGTTCTACCTTGACGAGCTTCTCAATTCTCAGTACAACACGCTGAAAACTCCCGAGAGCTTTAATACGCCTATGGGAGTTACAATAACTATCCGCCGCGACTTAAAGCCCACACACGAATACTTCATCTGCGAAATGGGCGCAAGACGAGTTCACGAGATCAAGGAGCTCTGCGGAATTGCAGATCCCCACGACGGTATCATCACTTCCGTAGGGCCTCAGCACCTTGAGACATTCGGCTCTATCAAGAACGTGGTAAATACCAAGTTCGAGCTTGCCGACCATGTAAAGGCTAAGGGCGGTAAGATATACCTCAACGGCGACAACGAGCTTATCCGCAGGAAAGCTCCCGAGTACCCCAATGCGGTGCTTTACGGACTTCAGGAGGGCAACCACTACCGCGCTACTGACATTTCCGTATCCGACAGAGGCACGGAGTTCACGGTAACTGCTCCCGACGGCGAGACAAAGCGCTTCTCAATGAAGCTCCTCGGCGAACACAACGTACAGAACGTTCTCGGAGCTATCGCTTACGCACACGGCACGGGCATTTCACTCGACAAGCTCACACTTCCCGTTAAGCGTATCGCCGCAGTTCCCCACAGATTACAGCTTCTCGACAAGGGCGGAAACATGACCTTTATCGACGACGCATACAACTCAAATCCAAGCGGCTGCCGCGCAGCACTGGGCGTTCTCGGTCTTTTCGACGCCTGCCGCATACTGGTAACTCCCGGTATGGTCGAGCTTGGCGCAAAGCAGGAGGAGCTGAACTTCGAGTTCGGTCAGGAGGCTGCAAAAGCCTGTGACCATATAGTCCTTGTCGGCAAAACACAGACAGTTCCCATATACAACGGTATCAAGGACGCAGGCTACGATATGGACAATGTTTTCGTGGCAGACAGCCTTAACGAGGCTCTCGACCATGTAAGAGCCTATCAGACAGACAAGAAGAAGATAGTTCTTCTTGAAAACGACCTGCCCGACAACTATTAATTATGCATTAAATAAAAGGAGAAATAACAATGAAGATCAATCTTGCAGTTCTTTTCGGCGGAAGAAGCGTTGAACATGAGGTATCCGTTATCTCTGCGGTTCAGGCTATGGCAAGCATAAATAAGGAAAAATACAACATTATTCCCGTTTATATGACTAAAAAGAGCGAATTCTGGACAGGCGAAAAGCTCATGGACATCAACAGCTTCAAGGATATACCTGCACTTCTCAAGGAGTGTACAGAGTGTGTTTTCGTAAGAAGCGAGGGCAAGGTACAGCTTATCCGACAGAAAATGAAGAAATTCGGCTCAAATGTCATCTCTGACATCGACGTTGCATTCCCTATCGTTCACGGCACAAACGTTGAGGACGGCGCTTTGCAGGGCTATTTACAGACTCTCGACCTGCCCTATGTAGGCTGTGATGTTTTAGCTTCTGCTATCGGAATGGACAAATTCGTTATGAAGATACTCCTCAAGGACGCAGGCTTCCCTGTGCTTGACTGCTGCCGTTTCTCCTCATACGAGATAAACGAAATGGACAGAATGGTGGATGAGGTCGAGAAGAAGTTCGGCTATCCCGTTATCGTAAAGCCTATCAACCTCGGCTCCAGTGTCGGTATCTCAAAGGGCAAGGACAGAGACAGCCTTATCAAGTCTATCGAGGAGGCATTCGAATTTGCTGACCGTATCCTCATCGAGCCCTGCGTTGTTCAGCTCAAGGAGATAAACTGCGCAGTAGCAGGCGACAGCGAGTCCGCAGAGGCTTCTGTCTGCGAGGAGCCTGTACAGGCAAGCGGCGACGATATACTCAGCTATGACCAGAAGTACGTCGGCGGCGGCAAGGGCGGCAGCAAGGGCATGGCTACACTGAAAAGAAAGATACCTGCTGATATTACTCCCGAGCAGGACGAATTCATCAGAAAAACAGCTGTTGACGCATTCCGCTATCTTGGTCTCAACGGCGTTACACGTATCGACTTCATGATAGATATGGCTACAGACAAGGTCTACATAAACGAAATAAATACTATCCCTGGCTCACTTGCATTCTACCTCTGGGAGCCTAAGGGCGTCAAGTATACAGAGCTTCTTGAGAGACTTATCCAGCTTGCCCTCAAGCGCTACAGACAGGGTGAGAAGATAAGCTATACATTCGATACAAATATCCTCTCAATGGGAGGAAGCTTCGGTTCAAAGGGAAGCAAGAGATAATTATTTGTTCAGAATTAATGTCAGTTTTTACTTTGATAATTATGCATTATGAATTATGAATTGATGAATGGAGGGTTTAAAATGACCGAAAAAGAAAAACAGCAGGCAGGAGAGCTTTACAACTCAAATGACAGAGAGCTTTTCAACGAAAGAATAAAGGCTAAGAAGCTCTGCGCTGAGTACAATGCCGTTGAATGCAACGACTTCCAGAAGCGCGAAAGGATACTTGACCGTCTTGTGGCTCTCAGAGGCGAAAACACTGTTATCGAGCCTAATTTCTTCTGTGATTACGGCTATAACATCGTTGTCGGAGACAATTTCTACGCAAATCATAACCTTGTTATACTTGACTGTGCTGATATAGAGTTCGGCAATAATGTCTTTATCGGTCCTAACTGCGGATTCTACGCCGCAGAACACCCTATTGAAGCTAACCTGAGAAATCAGGGACTTGAATACGCAAAGCCCATAAAGGTGGGCAGCAATGTCTGGATAGGCGGCGGAGTTACTGTTATCGGCGGAGTCACCATCGGCGATAATGTTGTCATAGGCGCAGGCAGCGTAGTTACTAAGGATATTCCCTCAAACTGCGTGGCTGTAGGAAATCCCTGTGCTCCCATAAAAACTATCGAGCCTGTTTCGGAGACTGAAATTGCAGAAAAGCCCAAGCCTGCCGAAAAGAAGCCTGCTCCCGAAGAAAAGCCAAAGACAAGGAGAATCGAGATACACCGAATTGATTAAGACGAAAGGAAGACTGGACCATGAATACACTGCACTTCAAATACGCTGTTGAAATTGAGAAGACTCGCTCTATCACACAGGCAGCGGAAAACCTCTACATGGCTCAGCCTAATCTGAGCAAGGCTATCAAGGAGCTGGAAAGCACTCTCGGCATAACTATTTTCAGACGTACATCAAAGGGCGTTATCCCCACGGATCAGGGACTGAAATTCCTCGATTATGCCAAACAGATACTTATCCAGATAGATAATATGGAGGCTATACACTCTCCCAACAAGCCGAAAAACAGCCGTCTGCGCATATCAGTGCCGAGAACGGGCTACATCTCAAAGGCTTTTTCGGAGTATATCGCCTCGCTGAATGCTCCCGAGGATATGGAATTGTTCTTCTGTGAGACTAATTCCCTCAGAACTATCGAGAATGTCCGTGAAAATGGCTATGATTTC
>NZ_JAIKXF010000071.1 GCF_024684275.1 Ruminococcus sp. | reverse complement strand
CTCCGCTGTAAGGGGCATTATTCGCTGATAGTCGGAGCTGTGTTCACTATCTTGCACTTGCCGCTTGCAAGCTCCTCAACAGCTGTCTTAACAGGCTTTTCCTCAAGAGTCTCGCCCTTTTCGTAGAGCTCCTCAGAGATCTGTCTTGCGCGCTTTGCAACTGCGATAACGAGAGAATAACAGCTCTCATTCTTTGTGATTATCTGGTTTACTGCTGGTCTAAGCATTTTTCAACACCTCATTTATAATATCTCCCGAGTAGTCCACTTTAAGCTGTTCTCCGCGGATAACTGCAAAAAAGTCGCTTACAGCGTCCTCAAGGGCGTCATTGACAATAACGTAATCGTACTTTTCAGCCTGAGATATTTCCCATGCTGCCTTTGAAACTCTCTCCTCGATGACCTCATCGGTCTCGGTGCCGCGCTTTTTCAGTCGGCGGCGGAGCTCATTCACTGACGGCGGAACAACGAATATAAAAATCGCATCGGGACGCTTTTCGCGTATCTTCATAGCGCCCTGAGGCTCTATTTCGAGGATAACATTAAGTCCCTGCTCAAGTCTGCCGTCCACCTCACTGGAAAGTGTGCCGTAGAGGTTCTGGCAGTACTCGGCGTGTTCTATGAACTTGCCGTCTGCAATTCTCTGCTCGAAGTCCTCACGGGTAAGGAAGTGATAATTCACGCCGTCCTTTTCGCCTTCACGGGGAGCTCTTGTAGTTGCCGAAACAGATATTGCAAAGCTCTTATCCTTGAGTATCTCCTCCAGCATAGTGCCCTTTCCGCAGCCCGACGGCGCAGAAAAAACTATAAGTCTGCCTTTATTCATCTTCGTCCGAACCTCCTAAGCCGTTAATTCTTGCCGCAAGAGTATCCGTAATAAGCGAGGACAGGATAATATGTCCGCTGTCCATTATCATAACGGCTCTTGTTTTGCGTCCGTAAGTTGCGTCAACGGCTCTGCCGTCGTCGCGCGCCTCCTGAACGAGACGCTTTATGGGGGCAGATTCAGGGCTTACAATAGTAACTATCCTGTCTGCCGACACCATATTTCCGTAACCTATATTTATCAGCTTCATAGTATTACTCGATATTCTGTATCTGCTCGCGTATCTTCTCTATCTCAGCCTTCATATCAACGACCACCTTTGTGATATTGAGGTCCTGAGCCTTTGAGCCGATAGTGTTTACCTCGCGGTTCATTTCCTGCACGATGAAGTCAAGCTTTCTGCCCACAGCCTCGTCGCCTGCAAGCATAGTTTCCAGCTGAGCGATATGGCTTCTCAGGCGGACAGTCTCCTCATCGACAGCTATCTTCTCGGCGAAAACAGCGGCTTCCGTAAGAACTCTCTGGTCATCTATATCCTTGCCCTCAAGTACCTCGCTGAGCTTCTTATAAAGGCGGTTCCTGTAGTTTTCAACGGTTTTGGGTGAAAGCTCCTCAACCCTTGCTACCATGTTGAGGATACCCTCAGCCTTTTCTGTAACGTCAGCTTTAAGGCGTTCGCCCTCCACCTGACGCATTTCAACAAAGCGCTGTATGGCCTCAGAGGCTACTGCGGAAACGTCCTCCCAGACCTGTTCCTCGTCGTCTGGAGTTTTCTGTATATTGAAAATATCGGGGAGCTTCATAAGCTTTGAAAGTGTGATGTCGTCCTCGACTCCCAGCTCGTCGGCAATGCCTCTGAGAGCGTCAACATAGCCCTGGGCTGCGCCCTTATTTATAGCTATCTCAGTATCCTTGCCCTCGATATTGTTGATAGTTACCGCTATCTCGACCTTACCGCGTGAGATACCGGTTTTCAGCAAAGCCTTCAGCTTTTCATCTATATAACTGTAAGTTCTTGGAACTCTTGACGAATACTCAAAATATCTATGGTTCACGGAGCGAATCTCCACGAGAATATCCCGTCCGTTAAGTATCTGCTGCGCTCTTCCGTAGCCTGTCATACTTCTAAGCACCATATCGCCTGCTTTCTTTTTATATATTTTTTCGCATAGATATGCTATTCTAATATTATAACATTATTCCCGTTAAAATGCAAGCATTTTTCTGAAAATATTGCCAATTCCGGCACCTGCGGACATAAAAAAGCTGCACAGCTTACGCCGTGCAGCTTTAATGAATCAATATACTGATTACTTAGTAGGATCAAGAGTTGAAACCTTCTTGAGGAGGAACTCCTGAATGCGGAGAGCGTCGCCGGCTGTTACACCGTCACCGTGCTCTGCAACGTCAGCATTAGCAAGACCCTTAGCTGTGATGTGCTTGTCATCAGAGCCGTTGAGACCGTACTTGTTCGGGTTAGCGAGGTTCTGCATGATAAGAACAACGTCAGACATATCTACGTCCTTATCGCAGTTA
>NZ_JAIKXF010000030.1 GCF_024684275.1 Ruminococcus sp. | reverse complement strand
GGAATACACGCCGTTTGTCTCAACAAGGAGAGTTACATTGTATTCCTCAGCGATAGGAACGAGCTTCCTGAGAGTCTCAACGATATAGTCATCGTCCACCTCGTCAACAGGATCAGGATTAAGATCTGCAAGTATTCTTATATAAGAAGCGCCGAGCTTGCCTGCAAGCTTAGCATATGCCTTTATCTCATCCTCAGCCTCCTGATACTTATCCTTGAACTTCAGACAAGCACCTGATGAAAGACATGGTATCTCAAGTCCCAGCGACTGAAGCTTTGCAATGGTATTAGGCAGCTGTGCCTCTGTAAAGGGCTGAGCCTTGACGGAGAATATCTCGTTGCCAAGACCTCTTATCTCGATACCGTCAAATTTAAAATCCTTTGCCATTGAGTAAATGTCAGTCCATGACCATTCAGGACAAGCAAGAGTTGAAAAACCAATTTTCACATTTATCATTCCTTTTTAAAAAATATATCGCTGTCTGTCATATCTATCATATCATCAGTCTGAACACGAAGCTCTACAGCCGTATGAATCCCCTTGTCAAAGCCAGCTGTCGTTATATATGCCTCCGCCTGCTTCTTTGTTTTGAAGCGGCGCGCAAATACATTGCTGTGTATAAACAGCCGCCGTGAAACTGCATACAAACCATCAGTACTGCGCTTTATCACCCATTGCACGGCTAATCGCTCCTATCCGAAAAGCTTGTAGTGTACTATTCCGAACCATTCCCTCACCCAGTAGGTAGGGATAATATACCATGAGGTATACCCTGAGATATTGTAAGCACTTATCCCCTGCTTTTCAGCTATCATCTCAGCACGAAGCTGGTGGAAACCGTCGGTGATAAGAGTTACTGTTTCGGGCAAGCCGTTATCGGCTATTATCTTTTTGGAAAAGCGAAGATTTTCCTCGGTATTCACAGACTTGTCCTCCATGAATATCCTTTCGGCAGCTATGCCCCGTTCCACAAGCCAGTCCTTCATGCACTGAGCCTCACTCAGGGCTTCGTCCTTTCCCTGTCCGCCCGAAACAACAGCACAAACGCTGTCGTGCTCAGAAAGATACACATATGCGGCTTCAAGCCTGCGTCCGAGCATAAGGCTCGGTCTGCCGTCCTTGACCTTACAGCCCAGAACTACAACAGTAGTATTTTCATCCTTTGGCGGATCATCAGCCGCACGGAGCATAAAAACACTGATAACGACAGCAAGCACCACAGAAGCTGCCGTTATCACACAAATTGTCAGAACAGCTATCCTGCCGGGAGCTCCCGACCACAGCTTCCCGAGGAAAGCCGTGAATCTGCCCCAAAACAGAAATACCGCTGTCAGCAGAGCCGACACTGCCATACCTGCGCCATTGCCCAAATTGAATATGCCTGTTAGCACAGGCGCAGCAAACAGCAGAAAAGCTCCGAAGCATATGACTGCCGGTATAACCTTTGCGTCCATTTATGCTTCCTTGCTCCTTAAAGCAGCAAGCTTCAATATCCTGTCAAGATTTTCCTTTGTTGTAGTTTCGCTTCCGAGGTGAGTCGGTACCTTATTATAAAGGCCGTGGAAGTCTGAGCCTCCTGTCTGGATCAGCTCATATTTCTCAGCAATAGCTCTCAGCTCGCTGCGGCAGCTTTCGTCAGCGGAGAAATGTCCTATCTCTACGCCGTCTATCTTGCCGTTCTTGGCAAGCTCCTCAAGAAGCTCGATATTATCGTACTGTGCAGGGTGAGCCATTACAGCTACTCCCCTTGCGGTATGTATCAGGTCAATCACAAAATTTACGTCAGGGTACTCACGCTCAACATAGCATGAACCGTTCTTCGGGTTGAACAGTTCTCTGTCCAGATCGCCGTAGAATTCAAGCGCATAGCCGTAATCTATGAGAGCACGCATGATATGCTGCTTGAATATGCTCTTTGAAGCTGTGGTACGTTTAAGTATGCTCTCCTGCGTTATAGGGAACTTAGCCATGACCTTTTCGATCATTTCTCTGGAGCATTCCTTTCTTATCTCGCAGGATTTCAAACATAGTCCTTCAAGTCTGTTTGGCTTTGAAGGCGCATAGCAAAGTATGTGTACCTTGCTGTTTCTTGCCTTATCCCATGCTGAAAGCTCTACACCGTGGAGCATTTTCACTCCTGCGCGTTCACCAAGAACATCAGCTCTTGAAAAAGAAGCCATTGTATCGTGGTCAGTGATAGAGAGCCAGTCGATATCCATACGCTTCGCCTGTGCAATTACATCTTCAATGCCAAGCGAGCCGTCGGAAAGTGTAGTGTGACAGTGCAGATCGCAGATCATACATAACCTTCTTTCGCCGCATTAAATAAGCGGCTGAATTTAATAATATTGTATTTATATGGCGCTTTTTTTAGAACATAATCGCAAATATAACCGTTATTATATAAATAACGTCTATAATTATATCACAAATTCAGCAAAAGTTCAAGTATTTTATTGCATTTTTCAATTTTTTATAACTTTTACGCAATATCAGCAGTAAAAAATATCACTGAAGTTTCGCGTAAAGCTCGCTTTTTCTGAAGCCTGTTTCCTTTGCCACAGCCTTGCAGGCATCGGTGGGCTTCTCGCCCATTTCTATGAGTTTCTTCACCTGAGCCATAGCCTGCTCTATGGTTATTTCCTCTCCTGAGCTCTCCTGTGCCCCCTCAAGAACAAGGACAAACTCGCCTCGGGGCTCGTTGTTATTGTAATACTCTACTGCCTCGGATAGAGAAAGTCTCAGTACCTCCTCATGTATCTTGGTAAGCTCACGGCAAAGAGCTATCCTGCGCTCTCCGCCAAAAGTCTCTGCAAGATCGGCAAGTGTAGTTTTCAGCTTGTGGGGAGCTTCATAGAACACCATGACCGCAGTCTCACCTCGAAGCTTTTCAAGGCGCTCAGCGCGCTCCTTTTTAGGAACGGGAAGAAAGCCCTCAAAGGTAAATCGCCGTGTACTGAGCCCCGATACTGCAACTGCCGAAACAACAGCACTTGGCCCCGGAACGACTTTTATGTCAATGCCGCTCTCGGCGCACATCTTCACCAGAACCTCACCGGGATCGGATATACATGGCATACCTGCATCTGTGACTATTCCGCAGCTCTCCCCTGCAATGAGCCTGTCGATTATCTTCTGGGCATCTGCCTTTGAGCTGTGCTCGTGGAAGCTGACAAGCTGCTTTTTTATCTCAAAACGATTCAGCAGCTTCAGGGTTACGCGCGTATCCTCAGCACAGATGAAGTCCACAGCGCCGAGGGTGTCAAGCTGTCTGAGGGTAATATCCTCCAGATTGCCTATGGGTGTGCCTATAACGTAAAATGTACCGCTCATAGCTGCTCCTTTCCTGTGTCATATATCCTCTGAAGCTCGTCTGTAAAGCCGTTTTCGCTGCGTATGTAGAGCTGAGGCTCGACCTTCATGAATGGCTTTGAGCCCTTTTTCCCCTCAATAAGGAAAAGCCACGGAGCTTCATCAGCGTTTTTGGATACGAAACGAAGTCTTTTAGGCTCAATATCGTGATTTTTCATGGCAAATACCACATCACTCAGCCGTTCCGGACGATTGCAGACGCAGAGCCTGCCGCCGAACTTCAGCAGCTTCTGTGCCGCAGCACAAACGTCATCAATGGTGCATAATATCTCGTGACGGGCTATTTTCTGGGCTGTGATAACACTCTGAAAGCCTGCATTGTTTACCTTGTAGGGCGGGTTGCAGGTTACAAGGTCAAGCTGTCCCAGCGGAGCGTCCTCCCACAGCTCTTTCAGGTCAGCACATATCGGGACAATACCTGTAGTTTCGCTTTTTTCTATTCCGAGACGGAGCTGTTCAACGGCGCCCTCCTGTATATCTACCGCATATGTTACCTGAGGAGGCATTTTTTTCTGCATGATAAGCGGTATTATACCGCAGCCAGTACCGAGGTCGCATACCTTGTCCTTTGCGCGGTACTGCGAAAAATCAGCAAGCAGAAAGGCGTCCGTGCCGAAGCGGTGATCGCTGCTGGCGCAGACGTATATTTTATCGGTTAGCTTTTCGTATTTATATTCCATAATGTTCCTTTTATTCGGTAAAAAATTATCTTTTCATTTTTACAATATATTCTGTAGTTCCTTCTTCACGCTTCTTAATGTCTGTAAGGTGAAAATCATGTGCTTCATAAAAGCGTATAGCGTCAGTGTTCTTTTCAATTGTCCAAAGAAAACTGACCGGATAATTCTCTTTGGCATATTCTATCAATTCTGAGCCGACTCCCTGCCCCTGAAAGAAATGATCGACATATAATTCAGCGATCTCTTCTCTCTCAATGCGGATAAGCCCTTTTATTATTCCGTCATCATACAGGAACATATTGTTAAGAAAGCCGTTTTCATTGTACTTTTCAGCAACAGATAATACTTGCATTTCGCAAAATGAATACACATCGTCATTAAAAATAGAACGATATTTCATTCGTTTTGCAAAAACAAGTATCTCCGCAATTCTTGAAACGTCATCTTTTGTCGCTCTTCTGATGAAAAGCGTCTTTTTAGCTTTACTTTTTACCGGCTCATAATTGTCATCCCGTATCATTTCAAGCGTTTCTTTCATTCCAACACATTTTGCATACCTGTTTTTCCAGATAAACTCGTTGTAATAGCGGTAGGACTGCTCCGCGGTCATATGATCGTTATCAAAAGTTGAATTGCAGTACTCAGGCACTATCATCTCGAAGCCGCGCTCAAAACCGCATTTCACAGCGGCGTCTATGCAGTAATCCGTCTGCAAGCCTGTGACTATGAGCCTTTTGACGCCCTTTGAGCGAAGATATTCCGTAAGCCCCGTGTCACGAAACGGACTGTTCACAAATTTATCGAAAATACGCTCTCCGGTCTCGGGAGCGAACTCACTGCATACATCAAAGCCCTTATTTCCTTTGGAGAGGGGCTGTCCCTCACCGTCATCGTGACAGATATAGATGACTTCTACACCGTTTTTCCGCGATGCTTCAATTAGTTTACGGACGTTTCCGATATATTTATCATAGGCGTAGAGCTTTTCATTGGTTATAAGCTCCTGTGCGTCCACAACAAGAAGTGCCGTTTTCATTTTATAGTTCCTCCGCCCACTACAATATCTCCGTCGTAAAGAACTACTGCCTGTCCGCTGGTCACGGCTCTTTGCGACTCGTCAAACTCGACTTTGTACTCGCCGTTTCCAAGATATGAAACGGTGGCAGGCTGTTCCTTCTGGCTGTAGCGCGTTTTCGCAGTAACTCGCATGGGTGCTTCCAGCTTTTCAATGGAAATAAGGTTGAAATCATCAGCAATAAGGCTCTTTGTGTAGAGATCTGACTCCAGTCCGAGGGTAACGGTATTTGCGGCGATGTCTTTTTTAACCACATAAGCAGGGTGTCCGAGAGCTATCCCAAGTCCCTTTCGCTGACCTATGGTATAGTTTATGATACCCTTGTGCTCACCGAGGACTTTTCCGTCCATATCAACAAAGCTTCCGCAGGGAGTATCGCAGCCCGTAAATCTGCGTATAAACGCTGCGTAGTCGCCGTCGGGAACAAAGCATATATCCTGACTGTCAGGCTTGTTTGAATTCACAAGGCCTGCCTGCTCAGCAAGCTCACGGACCTGTGATTTTTCCAGTGTTCCCAGTGGGAAAAGAGTATGTGACAGCTGCTCCTGAGTCAGTGCATAAAGTACATATGTCTGATCCTTGCTGCGGTCTTTGGGGCGCTTCAGCAGATAGCGTCCTCTCTCCCCGTCATATTCATTCACAGCATAATGTCCCGTCGCGATGTAGTCATAGCCCAGCTCCTGAGCTCTAAGAAGCATTTTGTCAAACTTCACGTGACGATTGCACTCTATGCAGGGATTCGGCGTCCTGCCACAAAGGTAGCTGTCTGCAAACTGCTTCATAACATATTCACGGAAATTGTCCTTGAAATTGAATACGAGGTGCTCAAAGCCAAGACGATAGGCAACGCTTCTTGCGTCCTCAACGTCGGAAAGCGCACAGCAGGTCTTGCCCTCTTTTTTTGCCTCAGATATATCCTCATCGGAGAAAAGCTTCAGTGTAACTCCCATTACCTCAAAGCCCTTGTCACGCAGCAGCATTGCTGCCACAGAGCTGTCAACTCCGCCGCTCATTCCCACCATGACTTTTTTCATTCTATCGCTCCTTCTTTTGAAAACAGCACGGGCGAACATCGTTCGCCCTAAAATATATTTATTATCTCGTCAAGAGACCTGACGTAATAGTCCGAAAGCTCAATTATACGCGGAATATCGGCTTCTGCAACGCTGTCATAGACTCCGCACACGGGAAAGCCTGCCGCCTTTGCAGTTTCGATACAATGGAGAGAATCCTCCGCCACAAGAGTTTCAGCAGCAGCAGTGCCGAGAAGCTCTGCTCCTCCGAGAAAAATATCGGGGAAATTCTTTCCTGTGGGGTATTCCCTGTCAGTGAGCAGAAATCTCATTCTGCCGTAAACTCCGCAGCGTTTCAGCGCAGCCTCAGCAAGTCCCTTATATGTAGCTGTGGCAACTCCGTACGGTATGTTTTTACTGTCGAGAAAATCAAGCACCTCAGTAACATACGGCTTCAAAGGTATCTGCTCCTCATAGCGCTGACGGACCATATCTTCGATTCGCCTGATAACATATTCTTTCGTACAGTCAAGCCCAAAATGATCTATGAAATACTGTGACGATTCATCAACGGTCATTTTTTTAACAACGTCAGAGACCTCGGGAGGCGGATCAGCTATGCCGTTTTCTATGAGAAATTCACGGTCTATACTGCTCCACACCGTCATAGAGTCCAGCAGAGTACCATCAAGATCAAATATAACTCCTTTTATCAAATCATTCTATCCTTCCTTGAAATACATAGCCTGTCACTGTACCGCAGCTCCGGATACAGCGTTCATTCCATGTCGATCATTATCTTAGCTCTGTAGTCCTTTTGCGCTGAGGTTATATTTTCAAGAGCCAGTCCGTATATATCCGACGCTCTTATCTCAAGCTCCGCAAACCGCTCGGCAGTATCGCTGAGCTGTGAGAGCTTGGCTATAGATGATGCAAATGGTATCTTTGCAGAGCCCTTTGCACGGGCAAGTATCTCCCTGCCCCGTTCATTGAATGCAAGTATCCTTCCATATGGCGGAAGCTGCTTCATATCCTCTTTTGTGATGCCTATGAGGAGAGACAGCATTATGCGTCTTATCCTCGCCATAGTATAACGTTTGGTCTTGACCGTGAACAGAAGCTCGTCAAGTGAGCCTGCCATTCTTGCACCGTATATCCTGTGTTCAAGCCCCTGTCCTACATCATATATCTGCGATATTTCCTCAGCTGAACACGTCCTCAGCTTATAGAGCATAACTCTCTCAAGACGGTCAAGAGAAGCTGTCTCGCCCTTTTCTGCAGCAGCAGAGATAGCAGCAGCCCATTCGGGAGTAGTGAATTCACCTATATCGGCTCTTTTGTGTATCATTTCCCTTATCAGAGAAGCGCTTGCAAAGCCGTCCTCGCTCCTATCGCTGTCATGCACTGCATTTTTACGCTTCACTGTAAAAGCAGTCATACTGCTGCCGCTTTTTTTCAGAGCCCTTAAATACTCTATGGCAAGGAGGTTATTAGGCTCTGAGATCAAAGAAGCCGCCTCTGCGTCGTAACCGTTGACTACGGAATTGAGCGCCCGAGGGTAGGTATACCCCTTTTCCATGATAGTTCGTATCTCGTCGGCATGAGTGACCGCCGCAAGGTCAACGGTATCCATAGCCTTCAGAAGCTTATCCGTGTCTCCGCACTCGCTCCCGAAGGAAATCTCGTCAACAGCTCCGAGAGCGTCAAGGAGATATACCGCACCTGCGGCAAAATTTTCCGCCGAGGAAAGGCAATACTGCACGGGAAGTTCGATAACAAGGTCTGCTCCCGAGCGAACAGCAAGACGGGCTCGCTCCAGCTTGTCCATTATGGCTGTATCGCCGCGCTGTACAAAGCTTCCGCTCATAACTGCGGCGATGTGTGTTGCTCCGTTTTCCCGTGTCTTTTGTATGTGGTAAAGATGTCCGTTATGGAACGGATTATACTCGCAGACTATACCGCTGACTTTCATTTTACTACCTCTCCTTGTAAATTTCAATGATTTTTCATAATTTTTTATTTACTCTACAGATTATTAAAGTATTACTGTTGTGTTTTGGGCGTTTTGCAAAAGGATTTTCCTGTTTTTTACGGTCTGAACGGGGAAAAGTCCGCCCGAAAGGACATTGAATGTGCTTTATTTTAAAAAAAGGACTTGCATTTTTCAAAAAATAGTATATAATAATATATGCAAAATTATTTTTGAAAGGAATTACATATATGATCATCTTAGTTGTTAATGCGGGAAGCTCTTCCCTTAAGTATCAGCTCATCGACATGAGCGATGAGAGCGTTATCGCAAAGGGTAACTGCGACCGTATCGGTATCGACGGACATATCAACCACAAGACTGCTGACGGCAGAGTTCTCGATGAGGACTGCGCATTTCCTACACACACAGAGGCTTTCATGAAGCTGGTAGAGGCTCTCACAACAGGCTCTGCAAAGGTTATCGACAGCATGGACGCTATCTCTGCTGTAGGTCACAGAATAGTACAGGGTGCTGATGTTTTTGACAAGTCTGTTCTCGTAACTGACGAGGTCATCGACAAGATCGACGAGCTCCGCGAGCTTGCCCCTGTTCACAATCACGCACACGCACTCGCTCTCAGAGCCTGCAAGAGCGTTATCCCTGCAAATGTTCCACAGGTAGTTGTATTCGATACTGCATTCCACCAGACAATGCCTCCAAAGGCATTTATGTTCGGTCTCCCCTATGATGATTATGAGAAGCTCCACGTAAGAAAGTACGGCTTCCACGGCACATCACACCGTTTTGTATCAAAGGCTCTCGCAGATGCCATGGGCAAGGACGTTAAGGATCTCAAGATCGTTTCATGCCACTTAGGAAACGGTTCTTCCATAACAGCTGTTGACGGCGGTAAGTCAGTTGATACCTCAATGGGCTTCACACCTCTCGACGGTGTAGTAATGGGTACAAGAACAGGTTCTGTTGATCCTTCAGCAGTTACTTTTGTTGCTGACAAGCACGGCTTTACTCCTTCACAGATGAGCGAATACATGAACAAGAAGTCAGGCTTCCTCGGTGTATCAGGCGTTGGTTCTGACAACCGTGACATTCAGGAGGCTGCAAATCAGGGCAATAAGAAGGCTCAGCTCGTTTCTGATATGCTCACATATGAGATACAGAAGTACATCGGTGCTTACGCTGCTGCTATGAACGGCGTTGACGCTATCCTCTTCACAGGCGGTATCGGTGAGAACTCATGGGAAGTACGTGAGGCTGTATGTCAGAACATGGACTACTTCGGCATCAAGATCGACGAGGCTCTCAACCGCACTATCAGAGGCAAGCTCACAAAGATCTCCACACCTGATTCAAAGATCGAGGTATGGATCGTTCCTACAAACGAGGAGCTCCTTATCGCAAGAGATACACTCGCTCTCATTTCTAAGTAATTATATCACA
>NZ_JAIKXF010000023.1 GCF_024684275.1 Ruminococcus sp. | reverse complement strand
ATGTTGTATTTTTACAGGTTAGTTAAGGAGGTGCAACCTAATGGCAAAATGTGATATCTGCGGAAAGGGCGTAACCTTTGGTATCAAGGTTTCCCACTCACACAGACGTTCCAACAGAACATGGAAGCCTAACGTAAAGCGCGTAAAGGCTATCGTCAAGGGTACTCCTTGTCATATCTATGCTTGCTCAAGATGTCTGCGTTCAGGCAAGATCGAGAGAGCTTGATCATGTAACGGTAAATTAAGAGCGTTCCTTAAAGGAGCGCTCTTTTTTTCAATTTATTTCGGAAGGAGCTTGGTCATGAACATAAGAAGATTTGAAACAGCCGACGCAGAAGCAGTTTCGGCTCTTGTCATAAAAACTATCAGAATATCCAACGTTAAGGACTACCCTGCCGAGTCCATGGAAGAGTGGGTCAAAATCATGCAGCCTCAGAATATCCTCGAACGCGCCAGCTGGACGCACTTTTATGTAGTAGAGGATAACGATACTATCATCGGCTGCGGAGCTATCGGTCCTTACTGGGGCAAGGAAGATGAGAGCAGTCTGTTCACTATATTTGTTCTCCCCGAGTATCAGGGCAAGGGCGTAGGCAGACTCATCATGGAAACTCTCGAAAATGACGAGTACTTTCTTCGTGCAAAGCGTATAGAGATACCCTCGTCCATAACAGGCTGCCAGTTCTACAGAAAGTTCGGCTACGACTACAAAAACGGCATTGCAGAGCTTGATGAGGAAAGGCTTTACCGTCTGGAGAAGTTCAGAGAGATATAAAGGAGCAATACTATGTCCGATCGTTTTTCAAGAACTGAGCTTCTCTTCGGCGGAGAAGCTATGGATATACTGGCGAATTCCCGTGTTGCCGTATTCGGCGTAGGCGGTGTGGGCGGCTATACCGTAGAAGCTCTCGCCCGCTCAGGAGTAGGCGCACTTGACCTCATCGACGATGACAAAGTCTGCGTCACCAATATAAACCGCCAGATAATCGCCCTTAACAGCACTGTTGGTATGTACAAGGCCGACGCAGCGGCAGAGCGCATACACGACATCAATCCAGACTGCAAGGTGACCTGCCACAAGATGTTCTATATGCCAGAAACCGCCGATAAGCTCGATTTTTCACAGTACGACTATGTTGTGGACGCTATCGACACTGTCACAGGCAAAATCGAGATAATAATGCAGGCAAAAGCAGCAGGAGTTCCCGTTATCAGCTCAATGGGCGCAGGGAACAAACTGGATCCGACGCGGTTTGAGGTTACTGATATATACAAGACCTCGGTTTGCCCTCTTGCAAAGGTCATGCGTTATCAGCTGAAGCGCCGCGGTATAAAAAAGCTGAAGGTCGTCTACTCTAAGGAGGAGCCTCTTACGCCGCTGGGACAGGCTGTTGACGACGGCTCAGGCAAGACTGATATGCGAAATGGCGCTTCAAGGCGCTCCACGCCTGCTTCTGTGGCATTTGTGCCCTCAGTAGTTGGACTTATAATCGCAGGCGAGGTCATCAAGGACATCGTAAAAAATGCTTCAAAGGAGGAAGACACATGAAAATAGTTGCCGCTGCGGAATCGGACTTTGAAACCGTTAAAGATATAACTCAGCAGACAATTAGGGCTGTCTATCCCCATTATTATCCCACAGGAGCTGTTGACTTCTTTCTCACCCATCACAGTGACGAGAGTATTCTCCGCGATATAAGAAACGGCGATGTTTTTCTGCTGTATACCGACAGTGAACAGGCAGCAGGCACTGTCACCACCGAAAAAAACGAGATAAACCGGCTTTTTGTGCTTCCTGAGTATCAGGGACGCGGCTTTGGCGGAGCTCTCCTGCGCTTTGCCGAGGAGCGTATCGCCGAGAACTACCATACGGCTGAGCTTTCCGTATCACTGCCCGCAAAGGCGATATATCTCAAATACGGCTATACTTTCAAGGAATACTGCACGATAAAGACCAAAAACGGCGATTATCTGTGTTTTGACAACATGGAAAAGCCTATGTTAAAACAAAAATAAATATCCCAAAGACTTGATTTATGTTTGTTTTTTTGTTATAATATTTTAGTGAGTTTTTGGGGTATAGCCAAGCGGTAAGGCACAGGACTTTGACTCCTGCATTCGTGGGTTCAAATCCCGCTGCCCCAATCCTGAAACGCTCGACATATGCTGTCGGGCGTTTTTTTATAAGCAGTTTCTGCAAATTCTGCTCACCAATTGACAATTTTCCTGAGATATGCTATTATAAATTATCATTTACGAATAATACCGAGGTGAAAACAATGAAAAGAACCGATTATATAAGCTGGGACGAGTATTTCATGGGCATTGCAATGCTCTCCGCACAGCGCAGCAAGGACAACTCCACACAGGTAGGCGCTTGTATCGTCAACGACCAGCACAAGATAGTTTCCGTAGGCTATAACGGTATGCCAACAGGCTGTGACGACGATGATATGCCCTGGGAGCGCAGTGCCGACTCCCCTCTTGATACAAAGTACCCCTTTGTATGCCACGCGGAGCTCAACGCTATCCTCAACAGCAGCTTCGGAAGTCTCAGCGGCTGCACTCTCTATGTAACTCTTTTCCCCTGCAACGAGTGCGCTAAGGCTATAATACAGTCAGGTATCAAGCGTGTGGTCTACTACAGCAACAAATACGCCGATACCGACGGTGTAAAGGCTTCGTGCATACTTTTTGACAAGTGTGGAGTCACAACCGAGGAATACAAGCCCAGCGGAAAGAATATAACTCTTTCAGTGTAAGGTGAAAACAATGGTGATAAAACGAATTAACTGCTCGGTGCAGTAATAAAGGGAACGTCCCACCGAGTAAGAAAAGTTCCCATACTGCGCCATACATATTTAAAAAATATTAAAGGAGCAGTTAATATGAACAAATACATAAACCTTGAAAGAATAGAATTCGTTGTGACAATGGGCTGCACAGGCAAATGCAGACATTGCAGCGAGGGAAGCCACATTTTCAGCGGCAGCCATATAGACGGCACTGCGGCTGCAAGAGCCATTGCCAAGGTCTGCCGACACTACGATATAAAGTCGCTGATGACCTTCGGCGGAGAGCCTCTCCTCTACCCTGAGACCGTCTGCACGATACACAGTGCTGCAAAAGCTGCTGATATACCGCAGCATGAAGTCATAACCAACGGCTATTTCAGTAAAAATGAGAACAGGATACGTGAAGTCGCTCAAATGCTTGCCGACAGCGGCGTAAATCGCGTTCTGCTTTCCGTTGACGCTTTTCATCAGGAGACTATCCCACTTGAGCCTGTGACGCTTTTTGCAGAATCTGTGAGAAATGTGGGAGTTCCCATTTTTCTAAGTCCTGCGTGGCTGAGAAGCCCCGAGGACGACAATCCATACAACAACGAAACGCACAGACTGCTGAAGATATTCACAGACAAGGGCTTCTGCGTTTCAGAGGGCAATATCATTTTTCCGCAGGGCAACGCAAAGGTGCTTCTTGCGGAATACTTTGACGAGGACAGCTCTGTCGCCAATCCCTATGAGGACGATCCGAAGCATATCCGTACCCTGTCATTTGATCCCGACGGCAGTGTTCTCGGCGGAAATATCTATGAGATGGATATACTCGAAATAATCAGAAACTACAAACCATAAGAAAAAGCGGTCCAATGGACCGCTTTTTTTATGTCTTCTTATTTTTTAGCGCTTGGATCAAGATCTGCTATCTTTCCGAGAAGGAACTCCTGTATTCTCAGAGCGTCATTAGAGGTAATGCCCTTTACAGTCACATCAACATCACCGTTGAGCTGTCCCTTTGCGGTAATATGGCTGTCATCAGAACCATTCAAGCCGTATTTATTTGGATTTGCAAGGCTCTGCATGATCAGAACCACATCTGACATATCCACACTGCTGTCACAGTTCGCGTCGCCATACTTCACATCTGTCGGCAGTGGAGCTGTTGTAGTTGTTGTTGTGACTACAGGCTTCACTGTAGTTGTTGTCGATGAAGTTGAAGGCTCAGTGCCGCCCTTGTACAGATTCTTTGGAAGCTCTGAAAGTGTGATGCAGAAATCACTGTTATAAAGAGCCTTTACTGAATCGGCGTCCTGATAATCCTCACCGCAGAGGAAATGAGCCTGCTCCGAATCATACCACGGACAGAAATACAGCCAGTAAGCGTGTTCGACCTGCATATTGTTAAGTCCGGGTATAGAGTCATTTTCTGGCATTGATACCATTTTATTGCCCTTTACGAATCTGTTGAGAGTATAGAATATACCTGCCTCAGCATCCTCATTTGGTACGCCCTGCTGTTTGCCGTCATGGCGGTTGTACTGGCAGTTGTACTTATCAAAGCCTACAATATCAACTTTATCATCACCCGAGTACCACTTAGCGGAGTTATCAGACCACGCATAGAGATTCTGCTCCCAGATGAGGTTATGGAGACCGTATTCATTTGTGAGGGTATCCTGTAGGAAAGCCCACAGCTGATTATATACTACAGCGCCCTCCTTTGACCACCAGAACCATGCTCCGGAGCCGTCAATAGGATCATCGGTACGGCTGGGGTTGCCCTCTGCCTCATGGAAGGGACGGAAGATAACGGGAACGCCTGCGTCCTGAAGCTTTTTCAGCTCTGCTGCAAGGTTCTTCATGCACAGCTGGAAATAATCATACTCCATAGTGCCCTTTTTCATGCAGTTAGCAGTAATAAAGTCAGTTTTTTCGGTATAAGTGGTCTTTTCAAAGGCAAGAGGCTCTCCGAGAGTATAGTCAGCCTTCTGAGTAGGCACATTTACGTGCCATGAAGCCGTACAGATACCGTTTTTCTTAGCTGCCCAATCTATCATACGCTGTGCAACGCCGTCGTCCCATGCATAACATGGGCAGTAGCTGCCAAAATCAAAGCCGCGGATAGCAGGCTCTTCACCTGTGAGCTTCTTTAGGTATCTTACCTCGTAATCGTAGTCATTATATGTATAATTGCGGTTCTGAGTGCTGTATGTGTAGACCTGTCCGTCGGGACCTGTGCAGTGCCACGGGAACTTCTCGCCCTGCTCGGTCTTATCCCAGCTCTCCTCGTCGATAACATACTCGACGCCTTCCTGATCAACGCATTTATTTGCATTTGCGTCATAGCGGATAGTGGTCTGAACAGAATGTCCGCCGCCATAGATCTCCTGCTGACCTGAGAGGATATTCTTACCGTAAACGCTCTTGAGATACTTCATGAGAGCCTTAGTCTCCGGTGTTGCCTTTGCATCTACAGGTGTATCGCTCGCCTTTGAGAGGTCGGGGAACTGAGCGTGGTCAACTGTAACTGTATCTATTGCCATATAGCCGTACTCGTTGATAAACTCGATAGTATTAACGCCCTTATTCATACGTACCATACCGAAATCATAGTCCACCCACTTATCTGAATAAGCAGCCTGAGTAATGTATTTTACACCGTTTATCTTGACAGCCTGCTGTCTGCCCTCCTGATTGAGTATCTGTGCGCCGTGAACAACGATAGAATACATACCATCCTCAGGAACATTCACCTCAAATGAGCCGGGTTTAGCAGTGAGATAATAGAAGCCCTTTCCTGAGTATCCCGGTATCTCTGTCTGATAGATACTTGTCCAGAGCTCTGCGCCCTCCATGTCCTCGCCCTCGATAGTGTAAGGGAACTTAGTCGCAGCAGTCGCCTCACCTGCTGCAAAGGAACTGAAAAAAGAGAGGGAGCTGCACTGTACTGCTGCCATAACGCCCGCAGCTGCCAGTGCCAATGATTTTTTTAGTCTGTTTTTCATATTTTCCTCCTTTATTGGATACGCCAATAGTATTTCAACTTTATTATACAATCTTTTAAGCCCTATGTCAACACAAAAGCCCCGTTTTATATGTAAAAATTCTGTGATTATTTAAGCATTTTGCTTAAATAATGAAAAAAGGAACCTATGGGGGGCATGGTTCCTTTTTTCACGTCATTATATTAGAGAGAACCCAAATCTATCAGGATTCGGGGAGAGCTGGCACAAGTCCGAGAAGGTATCTCTGGATAGAAAGTGCGTCGGCAGTTGTAATGCCGTTGCCCTTGTGTTCAACGTCGGCTTTATCGCGGTTTTCGGCAGCGATAGTGTACTTGTTGGGATTTGCAAGGGACTGCATGATGAGTACAACGTCTGACATATCCACCTGATCGTCACCGTTTGCGTCGCCTGCCTTGCCGACAGGTACAGGAACGGTAGTTGAAGAAGTGGTAGTGATAGCAGCAGTTGTAGTTGTAGTGGTCGTAGTTGTTGTTGAAGAAGCAGTCTCAACAGGAGTCATATCTATATCATATGGATCGGGAGAAGCAGTAATTGAAACTCCGCCGCTCATATGGTATCCGATACTCTTGTACTGGCTCGAACCTGTCGTCTCGGCAAAACCGCCGGGCTTTGGAGAACCGTCGCTGTTTCTCCACTGCTTGTGGAAATCTGTACCCAAACCGCCTACGTTAAGGCTTATGAAATCGCTGTCAGCAGGAGTTATGACATCACCGAGCTTAGCGCCGTTAGTCATAGTTGTATTTGACTTAGCATAGTAATACTTGCTGTTGTAGTAAACAGAATTGTTCATGCTTCCTACGAACTTATCATTAGAGACCTTGATACCGGCAGCATTGGTCTTTGTAACCTTGCCTGTATTGATGTATGACATAATACCGTTGAATGTAGCTGAGGTATCACAGCGATATACCATATAGTTTGCCTTGCCCTTGCCGCCGATACCGTTGTTGTATGCTGTACAGTTCTTCATATCGCCGAACTTAGGGTTGTTATTGTCTGTAAAACCGCAGTTGAGGTTCTCAAACGCGAGACAGTTCTCAACAGAGTGGCGTGTACCTACTCCGCCGCCGCCCAGCTTGAAGCCGTTGCCGTCGCAGTCGCCGTAGCCCCTGCCGTCCTCGGTAAATCCGTTGCGGAATGCGATACTGTTCTTGATAGTAACCTTGCCGATAGGACCTGTTGCCTCCTTAGCGTAGAGGTCCCAGCCGTCATCTGAGTTGCAGTAAGCGATACAGCCGTCAAACACATTGCCCTCGCCGCAGGTGAGCTTGGCAGCAAAGCCGTCAGCATTCTCCATAGTTGCGTCATCGCAGTTATTGCGCGATGTGCAGTTCTTTACAAGGTTATTTGCAGGCCACTGAGCAATAGTATTGTATGAGCTGTTGTATCTTGAAATCTGAAGACCTGTATCCTGATTGCGGTCAAATACCATCATCTCGATGATATTGTTGTCGCCTGAAAGAAGCATACCGTTGTCGCCGGCGTTGGCTATCTCAAAACCATAGAAGTGCCAGTATGAGCCGTCAAGAACAAAGCCGCGGTTTGCGCCGTCAACAGCCTGTCCTGTAAAGTCAAACTTTACTGTCGCATTAGGAGCAGCTGCAATGGTCTTGTAAGCACCTGCGCTTCCGGAATTGCTTTCCTCTATCATGATAGTTGAGGTGTACTTGTATGTACCGCCGAGAAGCAGGATAGTTCCGCCGGCAGGTACTGATTTTATAGCTGTGAGAACGTCTGTAGGTGAATTCTCGGACTTTCCGTCACCGCCGCCGTTCGGAGAAGCATATATCACCTTAGCACCTGTTACCGGAGTGATCACAGGAGCTGCTGTAGTCGTTGCTGCAGGAGGCTGCTGTGCAGTTGTAATGACTGTAGTTGTAGTAATATTGGTAACTACAGGCTGAGCAGCAGTTGTAGTTGTAACAGCAGGTGCAGGAGCATTGTCCTCCTTGAAGCCGCTGCCTATAGCTGTAACAGTGCCCTTGTATGAAACAAGTGCGTCCTTGAGTCCCTGATTTACAGCATAGCTGTCATCATCAACGGCATTATTGAACTGCCACTTGAAGTCGCCGCCGTCAACTCGTCCTGCCTTTGATGTCACAACAGCAGGCACATCTGAAGCATTATCGGGAGTATAGCTGTACATTACAGCTGATGTGTCAAAGTTATTATAAGCAGTTCCGCCGCTCTTAGCCTTAACATCGCCGCTGAGCTTTTCGTTTCTTGATGATGCCTCATAAGCGTCGAAATCCGTCGTGTTCTGCTGATAAGAAGTGTAAGCCTTCTGACCTGTCATATAGTTGCCGAATGACTTGATAACACCGCCTGCCTCACCGGAGAATGTACCGCCTGTGATACCGTCAGAGCCCTGCATGGAAATGAGCATAGGATATTTGCAGTTGCGGAAATAATTGTTCTCTACGAAGCACGAAGCGCCCATAGTTACACCAACACCATACTTTGCGTTGCCGTCAAAGTAGTTGTTGTAGCAGTGTACGGAACAGGTCCTTATTCTGGGGTGTCTTGAGTCTGAGTGGTCATACCAGTTGTGGTGGTATGTTATATAATTCTCTGTAGACTCAGACTTCATGCCCTGCAAGTTGCACTTGCCGTTGTCCCAGAAGTGATTGTAAGAGTGAGTAATAAAAGTAGAGGTCTTGGTATCCAGTGCGCCGTCGCCCTTTACCTGATCGGCGTCTGAGCCTGCATTTCCATAGAAGAAGTCGCAGTTATGCACCCAGATATGATCGTTGCCCTGCTGTAGACCGCAGTCATCGCCTTCTGTGCTGTCGCAGTTCATAAAGCCGAGATTCCTTACCTCGATATTTGAGCTGTTCTTGATAATGATTCCGAAACCGTTGAGAACAGCGTCGCTGCCTATACCTTCGATAGTACAGCCTGCTTTTACTGAATCCACCATGAGGTCGCCCTTTGTCAGGACGGAGGGATCTGTGATATTTCCGATAAATCTGATATTGAGAGGTCTTGATTCCTTGCCCTTCTTGTAGCCTGTGATGATATTCTGAACGCCTGTAAGAGTCTCTGCACCATTGCCTGTGGCGTCTATACTTGCCGTAACGCTGTCCTTATTCCCGTTTGTAACGTATACGACAATGGCATTGCTTTTAAGGGTACCGTCAGCATTATAAGCTCCGTTTGAATTTCCGTTCACGAAGCCAAATCCGCTTCTGTCATGTGCATAGGCATTTGCCTTTGCCTCGGCAGCCTTTGAGCCGTCCTCCTTGCCTCCGATAACAGGAACTATCTTCATTGTGTGGCTGCCCGCCTTGAGACCTACAGCGTCTGCTCTCATATAGCCGCTGTACTGTCTGATGAGCATTGAGTCTATCTTTGTTCCGTCCACATAGACATTGTAGCCCGATGCTCCCGAAACAGAAGACCATGTTGCGTACATTCCCTCGCCGAAGCCAGCGCTGCTTAGCACCTTTACGCTGCTTTCAGCAGCATAGGCAGTGATGACAGACAAGCCTGATCTGATCCCGGGAACCGAAGCCGTTGTTCCCACAGCAGCAGAAACAGTCATCATTGCAGCAGCTGCAACGGAAGCTGCTCTTAACTTCATCACATTATTTCTCATGATGATCCCTCCAAATTTTAATATCCTCTGAAAACGCTGCTATCGTGCGCTTTTCCTCTTACTGACTATATTATATATCCGTCCCAGAAACATTTCAATGACATATAGTACTTATAAGCTGATACTTTGTGTCATTATGCTTTATAAATCACATACAATCGGTCATTTACAGCCGCATTGAACAATATAATGTACATTATACGGCAAAAGCCATGTATCCTTTTGTACATTCACACATAAGAAATGCTCCACGACCACGAGGAGCATTTTTGTATAAAGCACAAAAAGCTCCGCACAAAGCGGAGCTTTCATAATTCTTAGAAAAGATCAAAATCGCCAAGGATATCGCCGTTGACAACATAATAAACCTTGTTTACCTCAGGTCTTACATAAACGTCAACCTTCTTGACCGTCTTTGCACCTGAAGCCTTAGTAGCCTTAGCAATAAGCTCAGCTGTGTTTACCTCTGAACCCATAGCCTGAATAACTACCTTGCTGTCTACAGCAGCTGCAGCTGTTTTCTTAGCAGCAGGCTTCTTAGCAGCTGTAGCCTTCTTCTCAGCAGGCTTCTTTGCAGCGGCAGCCTTCTTCTCAGCAGGCTTCTTTGCGGCAGCAGCCTTCTTCTCAGCAGGCTTCTTTGCAGCAGGAGCCTTCTTTGCAGCAGCCTTTTTCTCCTCAGCAGGAGCAGCAGCTGTTACCTCTACCTTTGTTTCTGCAGTCTTCTTATCTGGCATGATAGTATCCTCCTCGAATTACTTGTTTACAGCGTTCTTGAGAGCCTGACCAGCCTTGAAAGCAGGAGCCTTTGAAGCAGGAGCAGTCATCATCTTCTTTGTCTGAGGGTTGATAACCTGCTTCTCCTTACGGTCACGAACTTCAAAAGTACCAAAACCAACGATGGAAACCTTCTCACCGCTTGCGAGAGCATCTGTGATTGTTGCAATGATAGCGTTTACAGCAGTCTCTGCGTTCTTCTTTGTGAAGTCAGCCTTTTCAGCAACTGCGCTGATTAATTCTGTCTTTGTCATAGTTTTATCCTCCATAAAATAGATTTTACAATTGAATTATATACCCTTTATAACAATTTGTCAAGAAATTTCTAAAAAAATGACAAATCGACGTATATTACGCCATTTGCGCCCCCGTTTTTATACAAAACAAACATAGTTTTGGGCTATTTTCCGTTCCAACGGGCAGAAGGTCCTACCAATTTTTATTACACGCAGTATAATCTTGCTGATATATTCCGAAAAATAGAATGTTTTACTGAATATAAAAGCCTGCAAAAAACTACTGTCATTCGTTTTTGCAGGCTTTTTATAATACTAAATCATTATATTTTTACGTTAGGATTGGTGTACTGTCCGTGCTTTTTCGTCACGCCGTTCCAGAATTGTATAGCGAACTTAGGACAGTGATGCAGACATCTGAAGCACAGCGCACATCTGTCACGGACCCATACAGGCTTGCCGTCTTTTATCCTGATAGCCTTAACGGGACATTTCTCGGCGCATAGACCGCAGCCGATACAACTGTCCTCCACTGAAAGATTCTTTGTACTTCTCACCTTTGCGAACGCCTTATCTGTATATTTGTGGATAGCATACGGCGTTCTCAATACAGTAAAGTTGCCTTTTTTCCTGTGGAGTATCTTGGCTATGGTCCTGTCGATATTGACCTCAGCCTTTTCGTTCTGCTTCGCTACCTTTTTAGGATCACTAAGGTCAAATGTAACCGTCCAGTTGTCAGGCATTTTAATATTGTAAGCGGCACTGAGCCTTACGCCCTTTTCCTTCAGCAGTCTGCGGGTCTCCTCACCGCTGCACCCCGGCGTTGTGCCATATGTCGAAGCCACAAAAACATAGTGTCTGCCGCTTCTTTTGAGATTGAGCTTTTTCAGAAACGCTCTCACGGGTATCGGCAGTGCCCACCAGTGAGTCGGAGTTACTATGCCGAAGTGCTCATCTTCTTCAAGCGTAATATCATATACTCCGTCCTCAATGGACATGGTCTTTTCTCCGAGAACCTCAGCAATACGCTGTGCTGCGTACTTACTGTTTCCTGTTGCCGAAAAATAAACGATCATTTGTTTATCCCCCTATACATTATTATGTCATATCAATAATTTCCCATGCGTACTTCAAAATAGCTCCGCGAGCGGAAGCATACATTTTCTCTCAGTTCTTTCTGAACGCCTCCACAGCTTCAGCATCATGTAGCAGAGCTTATCACCTCAAACTGGTCTGCTCCCACTCCGCACAGAGGACATTCAAAGTCCGCAGGGAGCTCATCACCGATATATTCATAACCGCATACAGTACATCTCCATACAGTCTCTCCGCTCTCAGTCGTTCCGACAGGAACTGCATCGTGTCCGCCCGACACCTTCTCGAAATCAGCCTTGCCGTGCTTGCACACAGGACAGACGAAGTCGTCGGGGACCTCCTCACCTACGTACTCATAGCCGCAGATAACACATCTCCAGACAGTCTGACCGTCAGCAGTCGTCCCCACAGCTTCGGGCTTTGGCTTGATATTCCTCTGATAGTACTCATATGTCGCGGAAGGAGCATCACCAAGCAATTCCATATCCGTTACATCACCAATAAACATGGTGTGAGAGCCGAGGTCTATGCTGTGCCATACAGAACACGATATATAAGCGTTTGTACCCTTTGTTACTATAAGTGTACCGTTTTCCGCACGTTTACAGTCGGTGAAACCTGCAAATTTATCAGTATCTCTCCCCGACTGGAAGCCGAATCGCTTGAAAAGTGCAAAATCTGCGTCGGTGCTTATAACAGAAGCGGTGAATTTTCCCGTATCCATTATCATATCATGAGTGAGATTAGTTTTCGCCACAGTAAGGCTAACTCTGTTAGGAGATGAAGTCACCTGCGCAAGTGTATTTGTGATACAGCCGTTGTCTCTGCCGTCACGAACAGCAGTCACTATGAAAAGTCCATAGCTTATTTTGTACATTGCTTTCTTGTCCATTGTCTGATTCCTCCGCTCATAAAAATTATATTATCCGGAAAGCCGCAGCATTCCATATTATAATTTTACCAAAATATTTTTATGCAGTCAAGTATATTTTGTGAACATTTTATCTCCTTGACATTTGCCTCAAAAGTGGTATAATAGATATGAAAAAGGGAGCTTGTGTAACAGGCTGAGAGGGAGTTTCAAACTCCGACCTTACCTGATTTGGATAATGCCAACGGAGGGAAATACTTTTGCAGTGCAGGTGTGTCTCTTTGCGGCACACCTTTTTTGTTTTCAAGCTCTCTGCTCCAAAAGCGTGACACCGGGGGCACCACCTTGTCTCGCTATACAAAATAATGCTGAAAAAACGATCACAAAGGAGAAAAAACATGAAAACAGCATTAACGATCGCAGGAAGCGATTCCTGCGGAGGCGCCGGCATTCAGGCGGACATGAAGACCATGACCATGAATGGTGTTTTTGCCATGAGCGCGATAACCGCTCTTACGGCACAGAACACGACCGGCGTAACAGGTATAATGGAGGTAACGCCTGAATTTTTAGCCATGCAGCTTGACGCTGTATTTTCGGACATTCGTCCCGATGCAGTAAAAACAGGCATGGTATCCTCCGATAAGCTTATCCGCACCATAGCAGAAAAGCTCCGCGGATACAAGGCTGAAAACATCGTAGTCGATCCTGTAATGGTGGCTACCAGCGGCTCTAAGCTCATTGCTGACGAGGCTGTGGAAACTCTAAAATCTGAGCTCCTGCCGATCGCCGCTTTAGTAACGCCAAATATCCCCGAGGCTGAGATACTTGCGGATATGAAGATAGCTTCACAGGACGACATGGTAAAGGCAGCTCAGATCATCGGCGAAAAATACGGCTGTGCAGTGCTGTGCAAGGGCGGTCACAGTCTCAGCGACGCAAACGACCTGCTTTACGACAACGGCAGCACAAAATGGTTCAACGGCAGACGTATCAGCAACCCAAACACTCATGGTACGGGCTGCACTCTTTCAAGCGCCATTGCCTCGAATCTGGCAAAGGGCTTCACATTGGAGAGATCCGTGGAACGCGCAAAGGATTACATCTCGGGAGCTCTTGCAGCGATGCTCGACCTCGGCAAGGGCAGCGGTCCGATGAACCACGCATTCGCACTGACGGGCAGATTTGCAGAAACAGCAGAATAATGAGCATATATGCTCGAAAAATATCAAATCGGAGGAATTAACAATGAGAAATTACAGTACACAGATGGAAGCGGCTAAAAAGGGCATAATCACACCCGAAATGGAAATAGTCGCTAAGAAGGAATATATTGCTCCCGAGGAGCTTCGTGAGCTTGTTGCAAAGGGTGAGGTTTGTATCCCCTGCAACATCAACCATAAGTCCATATCTCCTGAAGGTATCGGTACAAAAATGCGCACCAAGATAAACGTGAACCTCGGTATCTCGGGTGATGCAAAGAACTATGACGTTGAAATGGAAAAGGTGGATATGGCGCTTAAATTCGGCGCTGAGGCTATCATGGACTTATCTAACTACGGCAAGACCAATACATTCAGAAAGGCTCTTATCGAAAAGGCTCCTGCTATGATAGGTACTGTGCCTATGTACGATGCTATCGGCTACCTTGAAAAGGACCTCCTTGAGATCACCGCTGAGGACTTCCTCAGAGTTGTCCGCGCTCACGCAGAGGAAGGCGTTGACTTCATGACTATCCATGCAGGCATAAACCGCAGAGCCGTAGAGGCATTCCGCAGAGAGGGACGCAAAATGAACATCGTTTCCCGCGGCGGCTCACTTCTCTTCGCATGGATGATGATGACAGGCAATGAGAACCCATTCTATGAGCACTATGATGAGGTCCTTGATATTCTCCGTGAATTCGACTGCACTATCTCTCTCGGCGACGCTCTCCGCCCGGGCTGTATCGACGATTCAACCGACGCAGGTCAGATATCAGAGCTTATCGAGCTTGGTGCCCTCACAGAGAGAGCATGGGCTAAGGACGTACAGGTTATGGTAGAAGGTCCCGGACATATGGCAATGAACGAGATAGCCGCAAATATGAAGATACAGAAGCGTATATGCCACAATGCTCCTTTCTACGTTCTCGGACCTCTCGTTACTGATATATTCCCTGGCTACGACCACATCACATCTGCTATCGGCGGAGCTATCGCCGCTGCAAACGGCGCAGACTTCCTCTGCTACGTTACCCCTGCCGAGCACCTTCGTCTGCCCGATACAAACGACGTAAAGGAGGGCATAATCGCAAGCCTTATAGCTGCTCATGCTGCTGATATTGCAAAGGGCATCCCTCACGCTACAGACCGTGACAACGCTATGGCTGAGGCTCGTCATGAGGTTGACTGGGACAAGATGTTCGAGATAGCTGTTGACGGTGAAAAGGCTCGCGCTTACTTCGAGAGCACACCTCCTGCTAACAGACACACCTGTTCAATGTGCGGAAAAATGTGCGCCGTAAGAACAACAAATATGATCCTTAACGGCGAAAAGGTCGAATTCTGCACTGAAAAGTAATACGAAAGGCGGACGCAATGTCCGCCTTTTTAGTTATTAGTTATTAGTGATTAGTACATAGTGATTAGTGAGTAGAAATATCTACTCCGAATTTACTCGCTGATAGTATGAACGGGATTCCTAAGGGACGTGTTCCTTAGGCGGAGTCCAGAGGCAGAGCCTCTGGCGGGTTTGGGCAGAGCCCATGATACGAAGGCGCTCCTAACAGGAGCGAGTACCCTCTGTCAGCTACGCTGACATCTCCCTGTACTACAGGGAGTCACCGCAAGGGTGAATCCCGAAAACAATCCAGTGAATTGTTTTCGGGAGAGGGTGACTCCCCACAGTGTGGGGAGATGTCGCAACGCGACAGAGGGGACGGACCCGATTAGGGAGACCTGCAAGTGAGGGCGTCCCCTGACGGGCGGCGAAACGCCGCCACTACAGTCTTAGTTCTTAGCTCTTAGCTCTAATAGTTTTGTATATATGCACAAATCAGATCGTGCAATTCTGGTGATTATGTATTTTTTTTGGGAGAAGAGAAAAAATCCTCGGTTCCTCTTGATTATTATTTTTATATGTGATATAATGTACTTTATAGTATGGCTAATTTTGCTCATTTGAGTAAAAGAAAAAAATATCTCGGAATGGTGAGAGTTTTTTCTTTTCCATACGTCTAATAATTATAAAGCATTTTTCGGAGTTCACAGCTCCGTGGAAGGGAAAAGGTAATACATCATGAAAAAAGTCATTATCATCGGCGCAGGACCTGCCGGTCTTACCGCTGCCTATGAGCTTCTCAAGGACGGCTCGGGAGAGTACGATGTTACCGTTCTTGAAGAAACTACTGCTATCGGCGGTATCTCCAAAACTGTAAATTACAAGGGCAACCGTATGGATATGGGCGGTCACCGCTTCTTCTCCAAGATCCCCGAGGTAAATCAGTGGTGGAGCCAGATGCTCCCTATGCAGGGCGCGCCGTCATCGGACGACAAATTTCTCAAAAGACACGTAAACGTTGAAGAAGGCGGTCCAGACCCTCAGAAGGAAAACCGCGTAATGCTCAAAAGACGCAGAGTTTCACGTATCCTTTTCAACGACAAGTTCTATGATTACCCTGTTTCGCTCAAGCCCGAAACTATCAAGAATTTCGGCTTCCTTACAACTATGAAGGTAGGCTTCAGCTATCTCGGTGCTGCTATCCACAAGCGTCCCGAGACAAATCTTGAAAACTTCTACATCAACTGCTTCGGTAAAGAGCTCTACTCAATGTTCTTCGAGTACTACACAGAAAATCTCTGGGGCAGACACCCCAGCGAGATCGACGCTTCATGGGGCGCTCAGCGTACTAAGGGACTCTCTATCGTCGGTATCATCAAGGACTTCTTCGGCAAGCTCTTCAAGGTAAAGAACCGTAAGGTAAATACCTCACTTATCGAAGAATTCAAGTACCCTAAGCTCGGTCCCGGACAGCTCTGGGAGGTAACTGCTGACGAGGTTCAGAAGCTTGGCGGTCACATCATCATGGAGGCTGCTGTAAAGAAGCTCCATAAAAATGCAGATAACGTGCTCACTGGTGTTACCTACATCAAGGACGGTCAGGAGGTCGAGCTCAGCGGCGACTGCGTTATCTCCTCAATGCCTGTAAAGGATCTTGTCGCAGGAATGAACGACGTTCCAGAGGAGCCTTCTCGTATCGCAGCAGGTCTTCCATACCGTGACTATATGACACTTGGCGTTCTCGTTCCAAAGCTCAAGCTCAAGAACAAGACAAATATGAAGACAGTGGGCAATATCGTGCCTGACTGCTGGGTATACGTTCAGGACAGACGTGTAAAAATGGGACGTTTCCAGATTTACAACAACTGGTCTCCTTACATGGTAAAGGACCTCGGTCATACTGTTTGGGTCGGTCTTGAGTATTTCGTTACTGAGGGCGACAAGTTCTGGAACATGACTGAGGAGCAGTTCTCGGATTTCTGCGTTAAGGAAATGGTAAAGCTCGGCCTTATCGACAGCGCAGACGAGGTAATAGATACACATATGGAAAAGGTAAAGAAGGCTTATCCTGCTTACTTCGACACATATGAGGAAATGGACAAGCTCATCAGCTACCTCGATACTATCCCTAACCTTTACTGTGTAGGACGCAACGGTCAGCACAGATACAACAATATCGACCACTCTATGGTCACTTCCTTTGAGGCTGTAAAGGCTATCAAGAACGGCAGCACAGATAAGTCTGCTATCTGGAACGTTAATACAGAAAAGGAATATCACGAGGAGAAGCAGAAGTAATGGACGAGATCAAGCAGATATTCCGCGACAAGCAGTTCAAGAAGCTGTTTGTCGGAGATACGGACAACACGCTGATACAGTTCTTCCGCTACATCTTCGTCGGCGGACTTGCTACAGTCGTTGACTGGGGACTTTCCTTCGTACTTTTCAAATTCGTATTCGGTGAACGCTTCGCAGTTGCAGCAAATTCTCTGTCATTCGTGGCAGGTCTTATCGTAAACTACCTTATAAGCACTTTCTGGATATTCAAGAGCTCAAACGTCAAGAATAAATTCGTTGAGTTCCTCGGATTTGCTGCTATAGGCGTTGTAGGACTACTGCTCACTATGGGTATCACCAAGGGATTTGAGGTATGGATCAGCGACAAGACCAGCGCTTATCAGATGATAGCAAAGGTCGTTTCAACAGCAGTATCATTCCTCTGGAACTTCTTCGCAAGAAAGATACTCCTTTATACCAAAAAGGAAGAAAAGAACTGAAATTTTTTATTATAGGCGGATAGTATCCGCCTATAAAATTCTAAGGAGCTGATAATATTGTCAAATAAAAATAACAACAACGCCGCAGAAAATGCAGAAGGCGCTGTTAAAAAGACTGCCGAAGCCGCTCAGGAGGTCAGGTCAGAGGTCGGGGAAGCATCAGGAGCTGCTCAGGATACCGCTTCCGATGTCATAGACCTTACCGAGGACACAGCCGAAGCAGCCGAGAATATACTCGACCTTACAGAGGAATCCGATGAAAATGCAGACAACGTCAAGGAAGCTCCTGCAAATGCCGATGAAAATGAAGCCGAGAGCGAAAAGACTGAGGACACTCAGGATAACGAGGCAGCAGAGGCTGCTCCTGTTTCTATCCGCGAAAAGTATCACTTTGACCTGCTCAGCAAGATAATCATCTGGGTAGTGGCAGGTATCATTTTCCTCGGAGCTGTATGCGTTACCACATACTATGTAACTACTGCTCAGAAGGCTGAGTTCCACGCTGACTGCACAGATACTATCATGTGGGCTAATGCCACCGCAGAGAGCGGTCATGTGTACGATCAGGAATTCAGCTACGCCTGCTTCCTGCCATTCGGCACAAGCACTATCATGTATCCCCTGCTCCATTTCTTCGGTCTGTCAATGACCTCGCATATCATAGGCATGATGTGCTTCTTCATACTGCTGACCGTGTTCCTCGTATTCATGATACATGAGATGACAGGCAGCTATCCGATGTCCCTTATCGGAACAGCTATTTTCCTTTCCATTACACTCTCTACCACGAAAATGAGAGAGATATTCTGGGGACATACCATTTATTACAGTCTCGGCATACTCTTCCTTGTAATAGGCGCGTTCATGTACTTCAGATACCTTACTGTGGGCAGCAAAGCAAGAGTCCTCAAAAAGGAAGGCAAAAACAATAAAAAGACCTTTATCCATAAGATAATTATTTTCCTCTGTATCTGCTTATTCATGCTCCTTACCGGTACAGACGGTCTCACAGGCTTTACACTGTTCGCTCTCCCGTTTGCAGGAGCTATCTTTGCAGAACAGTTCGTGAATACAAAGTACAAGATACTCAGCGGCAAGACATTTTCTGTCGCTTTCAGATGTATCGTTTTCCTCGGAATGGCTGTTGTCGGAAACGCTATCAACAACAAGCTTCTCGGCGAGCTCACAGCAGGCTATCAGGAGGCAAATTCAAACTTCTCGCCTATGAACGAGTGGCTTGAGCATTTCCATAATCTGCCATTTGCATGGATGAGACTTCTCGGCGTTGAGAGCCTGCCAAACGTTAAGTTTGCAAGCAAGGACGGTCTTCCGAATATGATATTCCTCGCCGCTTCCATACTCATTGCTGTACTTCCTGTGATCGCTACCTGCTTCTATAAGAAATTCGGCGATGACCGCAGAGCTAAGATGATGCGCATCTGGATTTGGATGCACTGGGCTGTTACTGCTGTAAACATCATGGGCTATGTTTTCGGTGTTCTTGCAGCAGCAGACTGGCGTATTATCCCTATGATCGGAACCTCACTCATCGTCAGCATACTCTTCCTTTCATGGTCTGTCACAAGAAAGGCAGATGTTTCAAGAATAACAGTAGTACTCTTTGTACCTATCTTTATGGCTGGTATGCTCCACTGCATAGACGTCAAGAATATGAAAAAGGACGAGTACAAGAAAAACACTCAGTTCATGCTGGCTGACTTCCTTGAGGAACAGGGCGTGAACAAGGGCTACGCTACATTCTGGAACGCTAACTCTGTAACTGTTATCACAGGTGAAAGAGTCAAGGTAGGTATCGTAGATGTTCTTGATACAGGCGTGTTTATGCGTACTTATCAGTCTTCAAAGAGATGGTATGAGACAGATCCGGATCAGGACGAATACTTCCTCCTCCTTTCGGGTGACGAGCTTAATACAGTAAATCAGACTGATTTCCCGGTAAATCATCAGCCTATAAGAACCGCTCAGACATTTATCAACGGTATCGAATTCGACCTGCTGGTATATGACCACAACGTAGTCACTCCATAACGAAAAATGGCACCCGAAAGGGTGCCATTAATTCTTATGTGTCATTATTCAGCAAGCTTCTGGTTGATAGCATTTACAAGCTCGTCTGCATTTACTCCGTGAACCATTGCTGCTTCCTCGATAGACTCGCCCTGTGATGCAGGACATCCGAGGCAGTGCATTCCGATACTGAAAAGAATTGGTGATACGTCCTTATCAAGCTGAAGAAGCTCGCCTATCTTTGTATCCTTTGTTACCTGTGCCATATTATGACCTCCGTTTTTTTATTCAGGGCTTGACAAATGTCCACCCTCTTGTTATAATATTATCATAGTCTTTGACATTTGTCAAGGAGCTTCCGCCAACTTTTACAAAGCGAGGTATTTTGTCCATGTATAAAGGCAGCAATAAATCCGCCCTCCTGTCTCAGAAGCTTATCTCTGATGCGCTGCTGCGGCTTCTTGAGGCAATGCCATTCAATGATATAAGCGTAAGTGACCTTTGCCGCGAGGCTCAGGTCTCACGTCAGACTTTCTATTCACTTTTCGGAACAAAGGAAAATGTTGTAGTATATGAGCTCAGCCATAACTGCTGCTTTCTCCCCGATAAGGACTCTCCTACCTGTCATTCTGCGGCATTTCGCTCGTTCTGTGAGGGCTACAGCAGGTATATCGTTGATAACAGACATATCATAGAGCTGCTTGTGCGTAATGATATGATACACTTTCTGTACGAGGTACAGTACCGCTCTCTGCTCGAATGTGACCACTTCATAGGTGACGTTTCAGATGATAACCGCGTATTTATCGTGGACTTCATCTCCAGCGGCATGAACAGTATCGCCAAGAATTATGTACTTCAGGGCAGCAAGGCTGATGTTGCATTTCTTACTAAGCTTATGTTCAGTCTCTTTGGTGGACTGTATTTCAAGAACTATGGTTAAAAAAGGACGCCTCAGGCGTCCTTTTTCTATGTATTCACTTTACAGCAGCTGTCTCCTGTACGGGAGCTTCTGCGTTTTCGGTCTCATTAATATCTGTTCTGCCGTTTACAAGCTCGATTATCCTGTCGCCGTATGAAGCGCATTTATGAGAATGTGTTACCTGTAGGATAGTTATCCCCTTCTCCTTGTTTATCTCAGAGAAAAGCTTCATTATCTCTGCGCCTGCGTTTGAGTCAAGATTACCTGTCGGCTCATCTGCAAGGATTATCTCGGGATTACCGATGACTGCTCTTGCAATGGCAACTCTCTGCTGCTGACCGCCTGAAAGCTCTGAGGGCTTTGCCTTGCGCTTCTCTGTAAGCCCTGTGATACGGAGTATCTCGTCGAGCTGTGCCTTCATCTCTGCCTTGCTCTTGCCCTTTACGCTTGAGGGAAGAAGGATATTGTCCTCTACATTGAGATTCTGAACAAGATTGTAGAACTGGAAGATAAATCCTATCTTGTCAAGTCTCATCTTTGAAAGGTCCTTCTCCTTCATTTTACCGATGTCATAGCCGCATACATTTATATTGCCGTTGAAGTATCTGTCCAGTCCGCCTATGAGATACAGGAGCGTTGATTTACCGCTTCCCGAAGCTCCCATAAGTGATACGAATTCGCCTTTTTCAACACTGAGTGTTGCTCCGGACAATACCTTTGTCATGCTCTCGCCCTTGCCGAATGCTTTATATACATTATTTACTTCTATTACATTTGCCATTGTACTCTCTCCTTTATTCGTATTTCAGCTGTGAAACTACGTCCATTTTCTTCAGTGCTCTTATTGGGAAAAGCGATACCAGTGTAAATACAGCAAACAGGAATATCGCATAGAATATGCATTTCACCAATGGTATGCGCACGGGCATCACCTGCTCGAGTATGTCCATTATCCTGCCGAATTCATAGGACATGAACACTCCAACAGGCACTGCGAAAAGAAGCGCTGTTCCGGATGATATCATATTTTCAATCAGGAACATCTTTGAAAGCTTATTTCTCGGCATAGCCACTGAGGTCATTACTGCGCACTCTCGCTTTCTTCCCTCAAGTCCGATAAGCTGATTGCTTACAACTCCCGCAAAGGTAAGTCCCACGCCAATAAGAATAAGGACATTGAGTATCATCTTTATTGAAGCTCTTGCAAGAGCATTATTCAGGTCGTATTCGCTCTTTGTATAAGCTACCATAACAAAGTCGCCGGAGTGATCCTTAATGGTCTTTTTCAGCGCCTTAGCATCATCGCCCTTGACAAGCATAAAGCCGGGGAAATCATTGTATATTTCCTTGTATACGTCTTCACTGACAATGACTGAGGTTCCTGTGGCTGCCATATAATCTATTTTGACCTTGTCCTTTATGGTGAACTCTCTCTCTATTGGGAGATAGCCATCTACATTAAAGGTGATCTTTATCTTGTCGCCTTCGTTGAAGCCGTACTTCTTCATGAGCATCCTGTCTATGCAGACTTCGTCTTTTTCAATGTGATCGGCATCAAGGTCGAATGCAGATATGAGCTCTGCCCCTTCGTTGTTAAATCCGTAAACATAGCAGTCAACCTCCTCATTATCAAGCTTGAGGCTGTCAAAGGTATAATAGAAGAACTCGACCTTTTCAGCTCCCTCAAGCTGCTCAACATAGGATACCATGTCCGACTTGCAGCCGCCAAGAGCACATATAACGTCACAATTGAAAGCTGCGTGATCGTACATGGAAGCAAGTGAATTTGAGAAAATGTAGATAACGATAGCAAGTGCAGCAGCAGTTACACAGAGTACAGAGCTTCCTACGGTACTCTTCTTGTTGCCTGCCTCTATTGCTGCAAGATGTGCAATCGGGAAATTGCGCTTTGCAAACAGCTTTGCAAGAAGCTTTGCGATACCTCGCTCCACATAGTTGAAAAGCATTGCAACTCCTGCTATAAAGCACACAAAGCAGGTCATGCTGAGCACGAAGCTGTCCTTGAAGAAGAATGTCACAGCAGACACTGCCAGAAGGATAACGCCAATTACAGTAAATACCTTGCTGGAACGGTATTCTGTTTCCTTTGTATTGAAAATAATATCGCGGATAGGAGTCTTTATAGCCTTTATAGCTTCTTTTATAGGACAGAGACACTCGATGAGCATCGCACCGATGATAACTGCTGCCACAAGATACCACTTGGGCATAGGCACAGGAGGCTTGATGGCATCTGTGCCGCCTATAACAAAAGCATTGTCAAAGAACGGCTTCTTGATAAGACAGTAAACTCCGATGCCTATGATACTTCCTATAAGTCCATACAGTGCATTCTCGAACATGAGCGCAAAGGTGGTCTTTTTAGCTGAGATACCGAGGCTTCGGAAGGTTCCGACTACCGACATCTTATCTACGATCATACGCTCTGATACAGATATAGTTACAAAAATAACAAGAAGCATACATACTGCAAAGAGTACTATAAATAATCTTGTTATGCTTTTGATAGCGTCAGTGATCTCCTTGCTTTCAAGGTAATTCGTCACCTCTGCTGTCGGGTACTTTTTCTTGAAGAATTCCTCGGCTTCATTAACACGGCTGTCGTCCTTGACATCTACAAGCACGTCTGTTACTTCAAGCTCGCCGCTGAGCGTAAGCTCCTTCATATCCTCTTCACTGATAACAGCTATCTCGCCGGAATTGAAGATACCCTGCTTCTTCTCGATGCTTCCTACGGTGAACTCTACAGGTTTATCCTGTTCGCCGTGTAAAACTATCTTATCGCCTACCTTATAGCCGAATTCGTCGGCAAAGCTCTCGGAAATAGCCGTCTTTTTGCCGCTGAGGTCAATTCCCTCGCGGATAAGGCTCATCTTCTTGGCTGTTTCTGCATCAAAGCCGAATACAGTTATCATTGAACGGTTTACATATGAACTGTCAAAGTCTATGTGTCTGTCAAATGCACTGCCCATTACAGCCATTTTTATAATGTTGCAGTCAGGAGCGCCTTCTCCGAAGCTGTCGTCTACAGGAGACTTTGTCTCTATTTCGATATCCGAGGTTCCGAGAGTATTGGAAACCACTCCCCTGATCATTCCGCTGAGGGAACCGCTCATATCAAAGCTTATCATGGCAGTAAAGCTGCACACGGCTATAATGAGTATGAGCAGGATAGTTCTGAGCTTATGCGCCCATATATTCTTGAATAAATGCTTAAATATCAATCTCATCGCTTACCACCTGCTTACCCTTTCCTCGGGAGCTACGTACATACCGTCGCCCTCTTTCAGATCGTATACCTCGTTGAACTTCTTGTTCGAGGCAAGGACAGCATTAACTCTGACCTTGGCAGGACTGTGCGGATCAAGCTTCAGCGCAGATATTGCCTCTGAATCAACTGCCAGTGTACACCATGACTGAGCATAGCTTTTGAATAGCTTTTTAAGCTCTTCCTCATCGTCCACAATGTTGGTAACGCACTCGATACCGCTGAGATCGGCGTAGTTCTCACCGTTGGTGAGCTTGCCGTCTACATGGTAGACCTCCATAATGGTGAACTTGCTGTAATACTCGGTAAGAGCATCTGCGCGTTCTTTAAGCACCTGTTTATCGGTGTCATTTATCCAGTCCGGATCGTACTTTCCATCTGCATTGTAATTTATACAGGTAGAATCAAAGGCATGACCTATCTCGTGTCCAACAACGCTTCCGAGAGCGCCCAGATTTTCGGCATTGTCGCCCTTTGGATCAAACATAGGCTTCTGCATGATAGCTACAGTGATGTTTATACAGTTGCTGGGCAGATACTGAGCATTGAATTCAGCCGCTGACATATCCACCTCATCAAGGCTTACCTTTTTGTCAAGCTTAGCGATCTTATCATTTCTGATCTTTTTCTTCATATTTATAGCAGATTCATAAAGATCAGCTCCTATAAGCCCTGCATCCTTTGGATCGACCTTGTGAGGTGTCGGAGTTGTCAGGAGCTTTATCCCGTGAAGCTTTTTTATAAGTGCTTTCCTGGTATCAGCAGTCAGCCAGTCAGCCTTGCTGATAAGATCGTCGTAGCTGTCTATTATCTCATCGAACAGATCGTGTATTCCCTTGTCGAGCTCAGGAGTATAATATCTCTCGGCATAAAGCTCACTTATAGCTGTACTAAGATAATTCTGAACAACCAAAGCAGCGAGCTTTTCGTCCTTTTCCTTGCTCTCGGGGTTATAGTCCCTGAGGATCGAATTGCTCTCGGGGATATAAGCTCCCATTTCCTGAAGGTAGCCTGTGAATATATATGAACGCCATTTTTCAAGATTTTCGTCGGTAATAAGATCGTTTATAGCCTTTAGCTGATCGGGATCGTATATGTACACGCCGTCTGTCCTGCTCACTGCATCACCCAAGAACATTTCCACGAGAGAGCCGTCAAGATTGCTCATTATGCTGTCAAGATCGGCAAATGAGGTCTTTGGAGTGTCAAGCATCTTTTCAAGAGTCATTTCACTCTCGGTATCAGTTGCATTTGCAATATCTATTGCAAGATATACCATTTGCTTGCCCTTTTCATCAGCAGTTTCGTAGTCGTCTCCCATTACTCTGTGCATATCTCTTGCTATATTATTAGCCTCAGTGCAGTTTTTGGAAAGGTCCTTGATATCCTTTAGTTCAGTACCGAGGAAATTATCAGCTCCGTAAAGCTCGATACAGTAGCGTGTACCATCTTTATAATCTCTGTTGATATTAAAATTAAAAATAGACTGAGCACCATGATTTACGCAAAGGTCGCCCCATATCTTAAAGAGCTCCTGAATGTCTTTTGCGGCAAGTATCCTGTCGCAATTACCCATTATCGCCTTTACTATCTTGTCATTTTCCTTGTATTCCAATGCCTGTCTGTAAATGTCATGGACAAGCTGTTCATTTGTGCCGTCGGCAAAGCTTTCATCTGAACTGCCTATCTCAACTATCATATCCTCGATAACATCCTGAATCTCTTCGCCTGCGAAATACGAGGCTGCTGCCTCACCGTATGGTATCTCTAATTCACTAAGCTTATCGTAGTTTATGTAGTCGTAAAAATTATTCTGGGGACGTCTTTCCTTCTTTTCTTCCTTATCCCCTTTGTCTTTTTCGTCATTTGCTCCGTCAGATTCCTCTGTTTCGGTCTTTTCGCTGCCTGACGAATCGTCCTTAGCCTGCATGGAGCAGCCGCAGACATTGACTGTCAGCAGTCCTGAAAGCAAAAGCGTTAGCAGCCTGTGTTTTCTTTTCATTCTGATCCTCCAATAATTATTGTGACATATAATAAAAATATGCAGCAATATTAATTATACTACAGCGCAAAGCAGATGTCAATTACTGTCTGCCAAAAATTTACTGCGCAAGTGTATATACACATTATACACATTAATAACAAATTTGTCAAGCATTAATTTTTTAAATATTTCTTAACTAAAAAAACAGGAAGCTTTACACTTCCTGTTCAATGCTATTATATATGTGATATTAAAGTCTGCGTTCCAAGCAGGAGCACCAGAAGCACAACGTTCACAAGGGTGAATACACTCATATATCTGCCTGTTCGGGCTCTTTCCGAGCCGCGGTATATCTGAAAGGCTATCAGGCTCGCCATAGAAGCAATAATAGTTCCGAAGCCTCCTATATCAACTCCGAGAAGAAGCTGTGTTCCGTTATCCGTGAACTCTGCAAGCATTACCGCCGCAGGTACATTGCTTATTATCTGAGACAAAAGCGCCGATACTATCAGCTCCCTGCCTGTTAGGATACGTGAAAAGAAATCACTGACCGCGTCTATCCTGGCAATATTTCCGACAAACACAAAAAAGCACACAAATGTCGCAAGAAGTATGTAATCGACCTTCAGAAGCAGCTTCACATCGCAGATAAGAGCTGCTGCTACAGCTGCTATGAGACATACCCAATCGGGAACAAGCCTGAATACTGCCGCTATACAAAGGGCGAAAACTGCCGTATATACTGCCGCCTTGAATACAGGAAGCTTTGAGTCGCTGCGCTTGGGAGCTTCGCATTTATCCTTTGGCAAAAATAAAGTCATCAGAAGCACCGCTGCAAGTCCCAAAGCACCAACAGGGAGCATGGTTTTCACAAAGGTCATGGCCGTCAAGCCGTATTCATCGTACAGAAACAGGTTCTGTGGATTGCCGACAGGAGTCATCATACTGCCAAGATTGGCTGCTGCCGATTCAAGAACTATAGTGAGTATCAGGCTCTTGTCGTCCTTTATACCACCGTAGATAAGCAGCGTCAGCGGTACAAATGTAATGAGGGCAACATCATTAGTGACCAGCATTGCGCTGAAAAAACATATAAGTATCATCACAGCGCCTATCCTTCGGATCGTTCCGGTCTTTTGCAGAATAACACGTGTTGCTGTATCAAATATGCCTATGCTCCGCAGTCCTGCCACTGCTGCCATAAGCGCGAAAAGCTCAATAAGCACCGTTCTGTTGCAGTATCCGATGTACTCCTTATCGGGCGGAACAATAAACATCGTCGCTGCTGCAAGAACAAACGAGACCACCAGTACAGGCTGTGCCTTTATAAACTTCCAGACCTTATCCATAAAACCGTCCTTCCAATTTTTCATGCCTATTGATTATACCACTTTTTTCGGAACACGTCAACAAAAAAACAGGAGCGGAAATATCCGCTCCTGAAATATGTTATTCAAAAGATCTTATCTCGCCAAGAATGAACTTTTTAAGCAATACGAGATCCTCTCCGTCGATAACGTCATCAGCATTTATATCAGCTGCCTCAAAGCGCTCTGCATCGCCATCAACAGCCGCTCTTCTCATCTGACACATATCAAAGCTGTCAACAGCTCCGTCACCGTTAAGGTCGCCGAGGATAACTTCACCTGCGGGAGTATTTGGCTTCCACCAGTTCAGATTGAAAAGATAGCTCTCTCCGCCGGTGAATACCAGATATACATCATGGCTGCCCGTTACAGCCTCAATGTTACAGCTATTTGTGGTCCAGCCCTGCCAGTCGCCTGTGCTTGCCACATCAGCCTTGCCTATGAGCCTTCCGTCTGTGCTGTCAAGTCTTACCTCGATAGTACCGCCTGAGCCGTTTGAAGCTACTCGGAAATCTATCTTATCTGCGCCCGTAAGGTCGATATTCTTGAAACCGATATAGTCGCCGTTTTCGATATATCCGACATCAGTACCACTCTCCGAACAGGTCTCTGTTTCAATTCCGGACTTGTAATCACAAGCCTCAGCCTCGATAACGTCATCTGCCTCTGCACTTCCTGTGCCCTTGAGTCTGAGCAGATGTGAAGACTTGCTCAGTACCTTTCCGTTAGCGTCAAGCACGTATATCCTGTACTCGCCATCCTTTGAAGGAGTCTTAATAGTGCCTGCTGTGCCCCTTGACTTGGTCATATCAGCGCCTGCCTTGAAGCTTGTTGTGCCGTCGGGAGCTATCCATACCGTACCGTCAACCTTTCTGACAGGCAGCTTGCTTCCGCAGGTGGTTGCACAGCTTGCAGGGAATGCATAGTCCGCAGCTGATTTCAGCCATGTGGGCATCATTTTGCGGTAGTCATCGCCGATACCCGAGTTAAGGCATATCTTGTACTGTGCGAATGGCCACACATTATCGGAAACAACGATAGGAGTGTCAATATCGCTTGTGGGAGGATTCTTGCCCATTTTATTGACTGTTGCATATGTGCGCGTGATAGTGAGATCGTGCTTCTGACCATAGTCCTCACAGTTGATGGTATAGGTAACGTTAGGGCTTATTTCAAGGACGTTGTCAAGCTCCTTGATGTAAGCCGTGCCCTCGTCATTATGGAGACCGTATGTAGGCCAGCCGGGACCGCCTGCCGGTATACCCTGAACGTAGTTCTCGTTGATTATAGTTCCGGGCATCTGACCGATAGTGTAGATACCGCCGCTGTCGTGAAGACGGTTAAGCGAGTTTATAACTCTGTTATAGCATATCTGATTGTCACGGCAGGTAGTGCTGTCCTTGAAGTTGCACCAGCCCCAGCCCAGGTGTATACCGTTGTATGCGGTCTTTTCGATAGTATTGTTGAGTATCTTAACGGAGTCAACGAAGTATGCAGTGATAGCTGCACAGCCGCCAAAGCCGTGAACAACGCTGATATCGTAGAGAAGATTCTCGGTGATGAGGTCGTTTTTGCATAAGCCCTCAACGCCCTTAGGGAATTTCTCCTTGTTATTGCCTGCTGCGTCCCCGATATAGATATGCTGCGGATGACCGACAGTAATACCGCTTGAGGTGATGTCGGTAACAAAATTGCCGCGTACCTCGGAATTAATGACATCATTAGTCATAGAGATACCGTCCGCGCCTGTATGCTTGACAACATTGCCTGTGAGACTTATGTTGTCACTGCTTGTTATATGGATAGCCGCCGGAAGGGTATCTGCCATTTCATATTTCATGTTATGCCAGTTTGAATCAGCAAACGCAGTATATGTCTGTGCAGCCTGACAGGTAGCCTTTCCGTGAGAGCCGCCAACATCTGTGAGCTGATAATCGGTATTTGCAAAGGTTATGCCGCTGAAGCTGATATTCTTTACACGCTCTGATGTGGATTTGCCTGCTATCCTGATAAGTCCGTCAGCAACAGGAGCTTCAACATCTGCTGTGGTCATATCCTCACCGCTGCGCGGATAATAGTAAAGCATCTTAGCAGTCTTGTCAAAATAGAATTCTCCCTCGCTGTCAACAAACGAAAAAGCATTGTATATCGTATGAGTACCGCCCGTTGAGAAGCCTGCTCCCCAGCCCGGTGTCTGAGCTATAGCGCCATAGGGCTGCTGCATGAGGAATATCATGCTTCCGCCGTCGTACTTTATATCACGGGAGCATACGATATTCTCGTTCCACGTTGTGCCATTGACTACCTCAAGGTCATCAAAGTTTGATGTTATCTTCGGCAATGAGCCTGCGTCATACTTTATACCGTCGCTCTTTTTGCCTGATACCCACGCCCAGCTTGCCTGACCTGCGGTAATACTGTAATCTCCGTAGCCGCCTTTTGCCTGTACCTGTACGCTTCCCATATTTGCGCGGCGGTCATTTACATAGAGATTGCGGAGCTTATAGTCCCTGTCCAGGGGTGCTGCCCACAGCTTATCATTGTATTTTTTCCAGCCTGTGACCTGTGCAGCGCCGTTGATTACGGGAGTTTCACCCTGATACGCCTCATAGCGTATGGTGTTATCGCCGCTGCCCGAGTCGCGTGTGTCGAACTCAACAGGCTTAGTGATACGGTAATCGCCTCCGCGGAGATAAACAACTATGTCGCCTGTCATATTGCTGTTTATCTTTCGCACCTCGTCACGCGCCTTTTCAAGAGTAGCAAACGGCGAATCGATAGAACCGTCGCCGCTGTCACTTCCGTCGGGAGCGACATAGAATACAGCCTGCACATCTGCCGCTGTAGCTGAGCTCTGCGGAACGCCGGTATCGGCTGCGGACAATGCTGCTGCCATAGCTGCTGCAAAGGCAATAGCTCTCTTTGTCATGTTCATAAGTATTCCTCCTTTTTCGGCTCAACAAACTCAGCCTTTGCCTGAAAGACTGTATTTATACTATAAAGGCTGAGTCCGAAAAAGCCAATTTTAATTCCCCTGCTATCATCCACCGATTTGTGCATGATAAACTATTTTTTCTTAATTTTATTATAATATATAGTCATAATTTGTAATACAAAAATTATGATTTTTATGGTAAAATAGCGTTATTTCATACTGACTTCCTCCCTTATTTTCTTTATTAAAGTCTTTCGATCATAAAATGCCGAAACACCTGCAAAATATTTTCCAAAATACTATTGCTATTTTGCAAAATATGTATTATAATGAAGTCTGTGTGTAAAACACCAAAATTATATAATATATGAGGTAATGGGTATGAAAAAAATGATTTCTTGTCTAACAGCACTTACTCTTCTTGCATCTGTACCGACAGCAGCAGTTTATGCAGCTGATACGAATACAGCCACAGCAGCAACAGCTTCAAGCAGCACAAGCGAAACAGCTGCTGCAAAGCTAAAGGATATGAATGCTATCCTCAGTCTCACCGAAGGTGCAATAAGCACTGATGACAATTTTGTTAAGGTAGAAGACTCACGCTTCAAGACTGTCGCAAGCGTAAAGTCATTTATTGCCGATACCTGCACAGGTGAGCTCAAAGACGAGCTTCTCGCAAGCTGCGCAGATTGTCTGAAGGAAGCAAACGGCGTTCTCTATAAAAAAAGCTCGGGTAGTCTTTTCTTCACATTCCTTACTGGAAATGGCGTTATTATCACAGATTCTTCCGATAAGTCATTTACAGCAGTTACTCAGGAAAATGATGAGATGAATCCTTATGGAAGAGCTGAATTTTCCCTTGAAGACGGCAAATGGAAGATAAGCAGCTATGAATTCGGTTACTTTACCGCAAATAAATCCACAGATGACCTTGCAGAAGCTGCATATGTAAGAATATTCCATTTACAGAGTATCCTCGAAACTCTCGCATACGGCGCTCCTGCTGATTCAAAGGATACAATTACTGTCAACGGAAAAACATACGGCAAAGCAAGTGACGAGATACAGCAATCCTTCTCAATGTATCTTTTTAAGGAATATATCACCGAGCACTGCACAGGCGAGCTTCGCGAAAGCCTTATAAAGCAGGCTGAAGAACGCTTTATCGAGCAGGACGAAGTAGTATATGCCGTTATAGGTGCAAGAGGAGCATATGATTTCAATATCTCAGGCGGTGTCAATGTTTCAAATGTAACTGCAAACGGATTCACAGCGACTACCGCTGAAAAAAGCGACAAGGACGGATATGGCAGGATAGATCTTGCTGCCGATAATGGCAAGTGGCTCATAAAGAGCTATGATTTCGCCGAAACCAACGATGCTCCGAGCTATAATCTCGGAGATGTAGACAGCGATACAAAGATAGACGCAGTCGATGCTTCATCTGTTCTTACCTATTATGCACTGACCTCTACTAAAAAGGACGGCGGCTTTAATGAAGCTCAGAAGCTCGCCGCAGACGTTGACAAAAACGGTGCGATAAACGCAGTCGACGCCTCAAATATCCTTTCGTACTATGCTTATACAGCTACAACAAAGGAAAATGTAAAGAGCTTTGAGGAATATCTCAGCAAGTAATGATAAATGATACGAAAAACACCGCAGCTTGAAAAAGGCTGCGGTGCTTTTCTTTGAGGAAGTCAAAATGTATAAAAAATATCACCGTGATATCCGCCGTTTCCAAAGCGTCATAGCTATGACACATCACTATTTGTAAAGCTTTATTGATGCTTTGGCGTTAAGTAAACTGTCTCGTATTTACTGTCCGCCGTTAACCTCTCTCAGAGTCAGGCTGTCCGAACTCCTGTATCCTGCCAAGAACGAAGCTCTGGAGCTGTACAAGGTCACTTATCTCAACCTTGCCGTTCTTGTCAACATCAGCGGCTCTCTTAGCTCTTTCGTCAGCGAATTTCTCAGAGATCAAGCCCTTTCTTGCAGCTATTATATCAAAGCTGTTTATTGCTTCATCGCCGTTTACATCACCATAAATAACACTTATTGCCTGTGGTCCGTCTATAGCAGTTCCCGCAACAGCGCCTATAGCCTCGTCAACATAGAAGCTGTAATCGTCGGAATCTGTCTCAACGTACATCTGTAGATTTGAAGCGCCCTCTGGTATCTTGTAGTTAGTATTTGCCAGCTGAACCCATTCGCCCTTTGGCAGCTCGTCAACTGTAGCTATCTTATCGTATTTTACTTCGCCGTTTACCTCATACTGAAGTGTGAGGTAGAATTTTTGAGAAGCAGGACCTTCGTCATACTTTACAACAGTGCTGAAGCTGTACTCCTCTCCTGCCTTGAATACATTGGAGGAGAGAGTCCTTAAAGCACCGTTCCAGCTTGCATCTCTGCCTGTACAAGCGAGTGAAGCTGCACCATCATAGAACTCTGTCTTATCGGAAGCAACGCTTGCAGAGCCTCTGCCTGTCCACGAGTCTGTACCACTCTCGAAGGTATTATGGAAGTAGTAGCCGTTCTCATCGGGCTCTATAACAACAGGTGTGCCGCTGAGCACCTTGCTGCCGTTACAGCCGTTCCATGTCTGACGGTCGTACTCAAAGAAGTCAATATCTGCATAACCGCCTGTGGACTTTGTAGGATAGCTGTAAATACCGCTGCGGTAGCCTGTGAAGAGCTTGAGGTCATAGGACATTGACAGCTCCTGACCGAGCTTTGTCCAGTTCTGACCGTCATATGAATAATAGAAATTAGCCTTATCTATATTGTTGGAGGAGCTGCCGTCAGAGTTTACGTTGGCAAACTTGAAATCCACCTTGAGGTATACCTCGTCGCCGTTCATATTCTGCTCAGCAACAATCTTGTTGGAGCTCGTCGGAACATCGCTGCCGGTATTAACTGACATATAGACCTTCTTGCCGCCATTGTCATCTACGCGGACGCCGATACAGCCGTATTTGAGCTGGAATGCAGAAAGGCCGGCATAGTCGCCCGGTTTCATATTTGAAGCGTCAAGCTTGATATAGCTGCTGCAGGCAGGTCCCTCAGTACGCATCGTAAGGGTATTTCTTGCATTGAGCAGATGTGACGCCATATTCTTGTTTTTAAGACGGAGCCAGCCCGGACGCTCGGTAACTGACCATGCTGTATTGTCGGGATTGTGGTTCCATGACCACTCAAGAGCGAGGTCGTTTGTGGTGTAGTCAAAGCTGTCGTCGCCAGCCACATCAGTACCCTTTGTTGTACCGAGGTCAAGAGTGAGAGGCGCCTTGCCGTTTACGCCCATCATCGGCCAGTCATTCTGCCAGTTTACGGGAACAAGGACAGGGATACGTCCAACTGCGCCGTGGTCCTGGAAAAGAAGTCCGTACCACTTGCCGTCAGGAGTATCAACGATACCGCCCTGAGCACAGCCGCTTCCGTATGAGCCAAGACCTGAGTCAAGAATAGTCTTGCTCTCCCAGTTTCCTGTAAGGCTCTTTGAACGGTATACGAACTCAAGTCTGCCGTGACCTGACGGCCATGCGATACCGAATATATAATAATAGCCGTTTATCTTCTGGATATGCCAGCCCTCACCTGCAAGGTTGTTGAAATTGGTCTTGAAGAGCTGCTTTTCAAGTCCGCCGGACTTCCAGCCTGTCATCTCCGAGTTGAACTCCTTGATGCTGCAAGTGCCGCCTGCGCCTGAAACGAGGTAATTTCTTCCGTCGTCATCAAAGAGAATCGAAGCATCGTGGTACATACCATTGAGCTCAACACGCGACCACTCGCCGTTTTCTATATCATCAGTAGAGCATATGTATGACTTGTTCGAGCCGTAGCTTCCGAAAAATGCATAGTACTTGCCCTTCTTCTCGTTGTAGCGAAGGCTTGTAGCCCACTGTCCGTGAGAATAGTCATGCTTGCCGTTTTTCAGATTCTGCACATCACCGTTTGCATAGGTATCAAATACGTAATTGCATATCTCCCAGTTTGCGAGGTCCTTAGACTTCATAATAGGAGCGCCGGGGCTGAAGAACATGGTCGTGCTGACCATATAATAAGTGTCACCGACTCTGATTATGTCATCATCGGGTACATCTGCCCATATGATAGGGTTGTTAATTGTGGAAGCTGCCGATGCAGGAGCACTGATAAGGCTTGACGAAGCCGTTATCGACGGCAGGGCAACAGCTGCTGCAACAAGCACAGAAGCCGCAGCTTTCATAGGTTTGAAATGTTTCATGATAATTCCTCCTTCAATTTTAATATCCCACTTTTCATTAATACTATTTTGTACACAATGACAAAAAAGTTTTTCTCCGATACGTCATTATAAACGTATATTATTACTCCAATTTTAATTAATTGTAACATTTTGCTCAAAAAACTGCAACTGAATATATGCGGATTAGGTGGACAAAATGAACATCATAGCGCAATATTAATAATTTATAGCATATTTTTTTTATTTTACTTGAAAAACCGACATTATTTTACATATATACGTTGTTTTCGTTCCATACTTTAGCAGAAAAACAGCATATTCTATCTTCCGAGAGACACTTGAAGGCATAAAAAAACTGCGGAACAGGTTATCCCATTCCGCAGCTATGTGCTTTTGATTATTACTTCTTTTCAGGCTCTTCTGCCTTGTCCTCGAAGTCCTCGATAGTAAGATCGTCGTAATCAAACTCAAGGAGCTCATCACAGTTAGGGCAGTTCATAGAACCCTCTTCGATCATGCCCTCGTCAAGGAGAATCGTGTCTCCGCAGGTTGGACAGGTGATCTCATAAAGCTCATCGTCATCATCGTCAAAGTCGAATTCATCGTCCCAGTCATCATCGTCATCATCGTCGCACTCATCACAGTCATCGCAGTCATAGTCATCGTCATCATCATAGAAGTCGTCCTCAACTGCGCCAAGATCCTCATCAAGGATATCACAAAGCTCTGTGAGCTCGTCTACCTGTGACTGCAGGTCCTCAACATAGAGCACCAGTTCTGACATTACCTCTGACATCTGGATAAGAGCCTTTCCCTCCTTAGTGGAAGAATCGATCTCAAGACCGTCAATAAGTCCCTGTAAATATGACATTTTCTCGGTAAGCTTCATAGCAAGCTCCTCCTCTCGAATTATAGTATATAAAGTACACCTGAGAGCTTATGCTCTTGACATATACTCGCCTGTTCTTGTATCTACCTGGATAACCTCGCCCTCATCAATGAAGAGAGGAACCTTGATCTCTGCGCCTGTCTCAAGTGTAGCAGGCTTTGTAGCATTTGTAGCTGTATCGCCCTTGAAGCCGGGATCAGTCTGTGTTACCTTGAGCTCTACGAAGTTAGGCGGCTCAACGCCGAATACGTTGCCCTTGTATGAAAGTATCTTACAGATCATCTCTTCCTTAACGAACTTGAAGCTGTCGCCGAGGATAGAAGCGCTGATCGGAACCTGCTCATATGTCTCAAGGTCCATGAAATAATAAAGGTCGCCGTCGTTGTAGCTGTACTGCATATCCTTTCTCTCAACATAAGCTGTTGGGAACTTAGCTGTTGGGTTGAAAGAAGTTTCAACAACAGAACCTGTGATAACGTTCTTATATTTTGTTCTTACAAAAGCAGCACCCTTACCCGGCTTAACGTGCTGGAATTCGATGACCTGAACTACCTGTCCGTCAAGCTCAAAGGTAACGCCGTTTCTGAAATCTCCTGCTGAAATCATTATAAATACCTCCGTATTTTTCAAATTAATATGATACTTTATTTTATCACATTTTCGAGATTTTTGCAATACCTAATGTGATATTATTATAAAGATATGAGAGTTTTTGCCGTTTTTGTCAAGTTTTCACAGCCGTTTTCGGTCAAAATGACAAAGTCTTCTATTCTCACGCCAAACTTGCCTGCGATATAGATACCGGGCTCTACGGTAACTACAGCACCCTCGTTGAGAGGCAGCTTGTAATTCGGCGAAGCATTGGGCTTTTCGTGTATCTCCATACCAACACCGTGTCCGAGTGAGTGTCCGAAGCAGCTTCCGTAGCCTGCCTTTTCAATAATATCACGTGACACCTTGTCAAGCTCACTTCCCGTTATACCAGCCTTTGCAGCCTCTATACCCGCAAGCTGAGCTTTAAGAACGATATCGTATACCTTTTTCATTTCATCGTCCGGCTCACCTACGCAGACAGTCCTCGTCATATCGCTGTGATAGCCGTTATAAACTGCTCCAAAATCCATAAGCACGAACTCACCGCTCTCCACTTTTTTGTCAGATGGTACTCCGTGCGGCATTGAGGTATTAGCTCCTGCAAGAACAATGGTATCAAAGGAAAGATCCTCTGCACCATATGCATACATAAGGCGGTTAAGCTCAAGAGCTATCTCACGCTCGGTAACTCCCGCCTTTATGAAGCCCAGCAGCTCATCGAAGGCTTTTTCGGCTATAGCCTGAGCCTTTTTGATGCATTCTATCTCCTCTGAGTCCTTTGTCATTCTCAGAGCGGCAATTGCATTGCTCAGCGAGTCATTGTGGATAAACTCATAATCAGTAAAAAAGTGCTCATAGGCGTGAAGCTCCTTGACTGTCATAGTCTCAGACTCGATAGCAACAGTCTTTGCTCCATGATTTTTAAGAAGTTCCTTTATCTGAGGGTAGAGCTTCTTCATCTCAATGACCTCGGCGTCCCTGACTGTAGCTCTTGCTTTTTCTATATAACGGAAATCTATGAGCAGATAAGCCTTTTCAGGAAAGGCAAGGATCACTCCTGCCGAGGACTTCATACCAGTGAAATATCTTCTGTTTATGTCAGATGTTATGAGAGCGCAGTCGGCGCCCTCAAACACCTCAAAAAGCCTTTCAAATCTCGTCATTTCGCACCTCTCAGAGCTCCGCAAGAGCCTGAACTGCAAGGTAGTAGCTTCCGAAGCCAAAGCCGCTTATGCTGCCCTTGCATACAGGAGCGATAACGGAATTGGAACGGAATTCATCGCGCGCGAAAACGTTGCTGATATGTACTTCTATGACCGGTATCTTGATAGCTGCAATAGCGTCGCGGATAGCGTAGCTGTAGTGTGTATATGCCCCTGCATTGAGGATAACGCCGTCGAAGGTCTTTCTTGCGGCGTGGAGCTTGTCGATAATAGCTCCCTCATGGTTTGACTGGAATATCTCGCACTCCAGCCCCTGTTCCTTTGCACGGTCGATGATATTGCTGTTGAGGGTGTCGATATTGGCGTTTCCGTAAACTCCCGGCTCGCGCTCTCCCAGCAGATTAAGGTTAGGACCATGGATAACAAGTATTTTCTTTATCATAATTTCTCCTTTGTATCGTCAGCAAATTTTTTGGGAAGAAACGGCTTTTCCAGTACTCTCTTGAAGCGTATGAAGCGCTTGCTTTTGGGTTCAAGCTCCATAGGCTCAACGTAGAGCATTTTTACTCCTGCAAAATTAGCTCCCCACACATCGGTAAAGAGCTGATCGCCGACTGCGGCGGTCTCTGAGGAAGAAAGCCCCATTTTCTTCATGGCTGCCTTGTATCCCCTTTTCAGCGGCTTTCCACTGTCACTTACAAAGTCAAGTCCCAGCGGATCCGCAAAGGGCTTGACTCTTTCAGCGCTGTTATTTGATACTATTATAAGCTTTATGCCGTTATTTTTCAGTTTTTCCAGCCATTCCCTGATACCCTTTGCAGGTACGGGGTGGTCATGCGTCGTGAGCGTGTTGTCAACATCGAGAATGAGTCCTCTGATACCATGCTTTTTCAGAAAATCTGGAGATATATTCACTGTTTTTCTGAAAGCAAAATCCACGTCGGTCTTTGTAATTTTATGTTTGAATCCCAAGCTTTTTGTCAACTCCGTTCAACAAATGAAAAAGCGAGCCGCAGCCCGCTTTTATCAACATTAATAATTCCGCAAGATCAATACTTACGCTTACGAGCTGCCTCAGACTTCTTCTTACGCTTTACTGAAGGCTTTTCGTAGTGTTCTCTCTTACGAACCTCAGCAATTACGCCGTCCTTTGCACATGATCTCTTAAATCTCTTAAGAGCTGTGTCTAAAGACTCGTTTTTGCCAACACGAACTTCTGCCACTAAATTTCCCTCCCTTGTTCAGAGGTTGCTCGGAGCACTGCTCCAAAGCTCTATACTAAGCACCAAAAGGTGTTAGTCATCATATACCCCACCATATAGCAGATTTACTTAAATAAATATAAAAGAATATAGTATAAGTTTACCACATTTTCTGCTCGTTGTCAAGCATTTTTTCTTTTACTTAAAAATTCGTTATTTTGCAACAATATTAACAAGTTTATTTGGTACATATATCTGCTTGATAATGGTCTTTCCGTCGATAGACTCCTTGACCTTTTCATCAGACATAGCCATTTCCATTACGGAATCCTTGTCAGCGTCAACAGCGATATTGAGCTTTGCCTTGACCTTGCCGTTTATCTGGACAACGATCTCGATAGTATCCTCCTTGCAGAGCTCCTCATCGTATGAAGGCCAGCTCTCAAAAGCGATAGTATCATTATGCCCCATGATGCTCCATATTTCCTCGCCCATATGAGGTGTGATACATGAAAGCATCTTTATAAGTCCCTCAGCATACTCTCTCGGGCACTTGCCGTTCTTGTATACTGCGTTTACGAATATCATCATCTGGCTGATAGCCGTATTGAAGGCAAGCTTCTCATAGTCGTCAGTTACCTTCTTGACTGTCTGGTGGTACACCTTTGTGAGGCTGCCGTCGTTGTCGTCAGTGAGGTTCTCAGCCTCTGTGAAGAAGTTCCATGCTCTCTGGATAAATCTCTTTGCACCCTCAACGCCGTTTTTGCTCCACGGCTTGCTTACTTCAAGAGGTCCCATGAACATCTCATAAAGGCGGAGAGTATCTGCGCCATAATCTCTTACGATATCTGAAGGATTTACAACGAACTCGGGGAAGCGCTTACCCATTTTGATGCCGTTCTCGCCGAGTATCATGCCCTGATGAACCAGCTTCTTGAATGGCTCCTTTGTAGGCGCCAAGCCCTTATCGTAAAGGTATCTGTTCCAGATACGTGAGTACATAAGGTGTCCTACAGCGTGTTCGGGACCGCCTATGTAGAGGTCTACAGGCATCCAGTGCTTGAGAAGCTCCTGATTTGCGAACTCCTTGTCGTTATGAGGATCAATATATCTGAAATAGTACCAGCTTGAACCTGCACTTCCGGGCATAGTTGAGGTCTCGCGTGTACCCTTTATGCCGTTCCTGTCGTACTTTTTCCACTCAGTTGCATTTTCAAGGGGGGCCTTGCCGTTCTTGGCCTTGTAGTCGTCAAGCTCAGGAAGAATAAGCGGCAGTTCTTCGTCGTCAAGAACGTGTATCTCGCCGTCCTCACCGTGAACTATCGGAACAGGCTCGCCCCAGTAGCGCTGACGTGCGAATATCCACTCACGGAAGTGATAGTTTACAGTACGCTTTGCTCTGCCCATTTTTTCAAGCTTCACCGTGATAGCTTCCTTAGCTTCCTCAACAGTAAGACCTGTGAACTCCTCGGAGTTGATGAGCTTGTAGCCCTTTCCGAGATATTCTGTCTTTTCCATAGCTGCTTCGGAAACATCGATATGACCGTCATTGCCGTCGATTACCTGAATCATGTCTATGTTATGAGCTACAGCATACTCAAAGTCACGCTGATCGTGGCTCGGTACAGCCATAACTGCGCCTGTACCGTAGCTTGCAAGGACGAAGTCTCCAATAAACATACGGACTTCCTTGCCGTTTACGGGATTTATACAGGTCACGCCCTTGAGCTCACAGCCTGACTTGGTCTTGTTGAGCTCGGTACGATCCATATCGTTCTTCTTCTTGGTCTCAGCAATGTAAGCCTCGACCTCTTCCCTGTTCTGCACACGGTCGAGAAGGCTCTCTGTTATAGCTCCGTCGGGAGCAAGGACCATGAATGTGATACCATAGATAGTTTCGATACAGGTGGTAAAGATAGAGAACTTTCCGCCGCCTATGATGTCAAATTCCACCTCAACACCTGTGGACTTGCCTATCCAGTTGCGCTGTATAGCCTTTGTGGACTCAGGCCAGTCTATCTCGTCAAGTCCTTCAAGGAGCTTTTCAGCAAATGCAGGCTGGTCAATTACCCACTGCTTCATATTCTTTCTGACTACAGGGAATCCGCCGCGCTCTGACTTGCCGTCGATGACCTCATCGTTGGAGAGAACTGTTCCAAGCTCCTCGCACCAGTTTACAGGCATATCAATGTACTTAGCGTAGCCGTCCTTGTAGAGCTGCTTGAATATCCACTGAGTCCACTTATAGAACTCGGGATCGGACGTTGCTATCATCTTTGACCAGTCATAGTCAAAGCCCAGCTCCTTGAGCTGTTTTGAAAAGGTCTTGATATTCTCCTGAGTAAAGCCGTTGGGGTGATTGCCTGTATTTACGGCATACTGCTCTGCGGGAAGTCCGAAGGAATCATAGCCCATCGGGTGAAGGACGTTATAGCCCTGCATACGCTTCATACGTGAAACTATGTCGGTAGCTGTATAGCCCTCAGGGTGTCCGGCGTGGAGACCTACTCCCGAAGGATAAGGGAACATATCAAGCGCATAGAACTTAGGCTTGCTGAAGTCCCATACATCAGTCTTGAAGGTCTCATGTTCTTCCCAGTATTTCTGCCATTTGGCTTCAACAGATGTGAAATCATATCTGCTCATTGTAATATCATTCCTTTATTATTAATTATTAAACATTTGGTAATCTGTAAAATACGCTTTTGACATCGCGGTTAAAGCACAGCAGAGCTGCACAGCCGATGTCTATAATGCCCTCTAAGAGGTATATCCAGTTTGCACCGATATTGGCTATATTCTGCGGCAGGTAAACAATTGCCGTAAGGGCAAGGACTGCGGCAAGAACGTAATTTACGTACTTGAACCTTACAAAGAATACCGCCGCCTCTGCAAGTGCCACAAGCAGGGTGACAAGGGCAAAATGCTTTGCAAGAACCATATTAAGCACTGCTTTTGCAACAACATATGCCGCCATAGCTATACATATCTTGTTTCCTCTTTCCTTCTGATCTAACAAAGCACTCACTCCTTGGTAACAAGATCGCTGATATCTATCTGCTCACCGTCAGCCCATAAGCCCTCAAGCTTATAGAAATTACGGGTATCCTTGTAAAATACATGAACGATTATATCGGCATAATCGAGGATTATCCATGTATTTCCTGTATCAGCTTCACGGCGCAGGGGCTCTATGCCCTTTTGTGAAAGGACAAATTCCACCTCGTCTGCAAGAGTTCTTGCATGGGTATTGCTGGTACCGTTTACTATTACGAAATAATCGGCAAGAATGGTCAGGTCTGAAATTTTGATAGCCTGTATATCCTCGCCTCTTTTGCTGTCGAGAGTTTTTATAATAAGTTCAAGCTTTTCCTGCTCTGTCATTTATTCATCTTCCTTCCACCACGGTTTCATTTCGGGATCTCTGAGAGGCTCTGTAGCTGTTTCAAGCTCCTCGAAGGTCATTCCCGTATCGTCATATAATTCGTACTGATAATTGTATTCTTCAACAAATTCAATTATATTGCTCTCAGAGAGCAGCATAGGACGCTGATAAGGTCTGAAATTCTCATTGAGCTTATCAACAGTAGCTCTCTTGTGTATAGAGTAGATGCTGTACTCCTTGCCGTCGTAAGCATAGTATATCGCGTCCTCACCGGGCACCATATCCACCTTTACGTTTTCCATTTGCAGGGTCGCACCGAAGTCTGCAAGCTTGCTGAGGTCGTCAACGCTCATATTTGTTGCTATCCACTTATTCTTGTAGATAGTATTGAGATAGCTGTATAGCTTCATCTTGCCCTCGTTCTTGACAATATCGAGAAGCTTCTTCATAGCTGCCTGCATAAAGCGGCGCTGATTCTGTACACGTCCGATATCGCCCTGAAGCCATTCATGGCGGAAACGCACGAACCATTCAGCCTGCTGTCCCGAAAGGACCACATCGCCCTTTGGTATCTGCTTGTCAGCCTCATAGATTATCTCGTTATCGAGGTGCATCGGGATACCGCCGATGAGGTCAACTATATCAACTATATCAAAGCAGGCAGTTGTTATATATGCGTCTATCGGGATACCGAAGTTTTCCTGTACACAGTTTACAACACGCTGTATCTTGCTTATCTCAGGATCGCCGCAGCTGTAAACGCTGTTGATCTTTGTGGTCTCGTTGCTTGTATAGTTCGGAACTGCGCAGTCACGGGGAACCTGAAGGATATGCAGCTTTGCAGCTGCTATATCGAACTGACATATCCAGATAACGTCGGTATTCTCTACGTCCTCGTCAAAGCCGAGGAAAAGTACGGTATACTGTCCCTCAACGAGCTGAGGAAGGTCAAGTCCGTCTGTAAAGTCATCATTAACGATGTCGGTATCCACATTGAGGTTGATCTGCGGCTTTTCAAGCTCGCCCTCAATGTCTACAGTAGGCTGCCAGCGCTTGAAATAGGTGATTATAGACACCCTTTCATCGGGAAGACCGCTCTTTTTATACCAGAGTATAGGCATATTAAGGAAAAGAGCGATTATGGCTGCGATACTGAGCAGGATAGAGGTAAGCTTTATAAGCGCGTCCTTTTTGCTCTTTTTCTTTTTGGGCTCGTCATCGAAGTCGTCGTCATAATCCGCCGATTCAACCAAGCTTTCCCTGCCCTTTTCGTGAAGCCCGTGGTACTGCTGTTCTCTTATCTCAGGTCTCGGAGGCTCTTCCCCCTCGATCCTTATATCTATGGAAGGAGCCTCGTGCAATCCGTGATACTCGGGCTCTTTTGGTCTGTTGTCATCAACTCTTTTGAGCTTGCGAAGAGGTTTTACCTGCCTCGGAGCTCCATTAGTTCTGTTATATAACTCCTCGTTACGTTCTTCTCGGTTCATTTGAGTCCTCTTTTCAAATTCCAAGTATTTTATTTCTCTGCTTTTGAAATCCGGGTATAAAAATTATATCCCTCTGCGGTGCAAATCGGTATAACTCCGCCTTTTTTTATGACCGACTTCATGGAAAACGCAAAAGCCTCCAGCATAGCTGCGTTAAGGTCAGTATAAGCCAGCTTGCGCATTTTATCCACGTCCTTGTAGTCTCTTTCGGCGGAAATGAGGTCGCCGATGTAGACTATCTCCTCAAGACGGGACATTCCTGCCCGTCCGACCGTATGAAATCTGATGGAATTAAGAATATCTATATCCTCTACTCCAAACTCTTTTTTTATAAAATATGCCCCTGCAATGCCGTGAAGCAGCGAGCGTGTTTCAAGCTCCTCGCGGCAGACTGTATAACCGCTCTCGTTTACAAGAGCTCTCTGCTGATCATCGGGCATTTCCTTGCAGATATCATGTAAAAGCCCTGCAAAATATGCCTTTTCGGGATCCTCTCCGTACTTTTCCGCAAGCTTTCTGCACTCGTCGGCAACATTCAGAGAATGTGTGTATCTTTTCACCGATAAATTAGCTTTCAGGTATTTCTTTTTATCGTCTGCATCATAATGCAATTTTCCTTCACCTCTGACTGAATATAATCCCTTTGATCTTATATATTGTACTACATTTTCATCAAGATAGCAAGCGAAATCCTTATTTTTGGCAATTTTTTTTCTGATCTCGGTGCTTGAGATCACTTTCGGATCAGCCTCTGATACCAGTATATTGCCGAATTTGCTGAGTTCCTCTGCCTTTGCTCTCAGAGCAGGCAGGTCTCCGCTCTCACGGGATACCACACACAGCGTTACCTGCGCCAGTATCTCCTCAAAGCGATACCATGTATCAAAGCTGAGGAGCATATCGCTTCCCACAAGCAGATACAGCTCAGCCTCGGGAAATTCACTGCGGAATTGCTCTACAGTGTATATAGTATAGCTCACTCTGTCGCTTTTTATCTCATAATCGCTGACAAAAAGCTTATCATTGTTTCTGCAGGCGAGCCTGAGCATTTCCAGTCTGTCCTCGTCGGGAGCATACTCCGCACTTGAACGGTGAGGCGACTTCCTTGACGGTACTAAATAAAGCCTGTCAAGAGAAAACTCCCGTAGCGCTGTCTGCGCAAGATGTATATGACCGTTATGAACGGGATTGAAGCTTCCGCCGTATATTCCTATGCGCATATCATCACTCCATTCATTTCCACGGGCGTTTGCTTTCTGTCCAGCCCTTTTCCTTCCAGTAGTCTGCGTCGGTTTTGTTCCAGCCGTTTCGCTGCATAAGGCTCATTATCTTGAAAAATCCCTTTGTTTTCAGCGAAATGGGTACTTTTCCCTGCCTTTTCAGTATCTTTTTTGCGATACTGTCAGCTTTTGCGTTTATGCTGTCCTTTATCTTCGGCTTTACGCTCTGCCAGTCTGTTGCCGCAACGGCTCTGCCAAGCCTGTAGGTCTGAGGTATGCCCCAGAAAAAGCAGCTGTCCGCCATATCCTTCATGGTGGACTTTACACCTGCTCCCGCGGCTGTTGAGACAACTACCGCCTGCTTGCTGAACATTTTCTCCTCAGGACGATGCGCCATCCAGCGCCAGCCGTAGTGGTCGAGCAAAGCCTTCATCTGTCCCGTACAGTGATAAACGTACACAGGTGATGTCAGTATGATAACTTCCGAGCTGTCAATAAGCTCCGTTATGGGACTTAGTTTCGCAGCATGAGGGCATTTGTCCTCTCCTTTTGTGAAGCAGCTTGTGCAGCCGCAGCAGAACTCATCAAAATCACGGGGCAGGAACACCTCACTGATATTCTCGGGCTTTGTCAGCTTCTCAGCCATGATACGCACGATACTGTAGGACGAGCCCTTGTGGTCGGTGCCGCTTATTATCAGTACCTTCATTACTTAGCCTTAGGGATATTCTCGATAACAGGCTCCTTTTCGTTGCGCTTGAAAAGCACGAATTTGCTTCCAATGACCTGTACTACGTCAGCACCTGTCTGCTCGGCAATAGCGTCGGCAGCCTCTCTTGCTGTCCAGCCCGAATTGTCAAGAACTCTCAGCTTTATAAGCTCTCTCTTGGTAAGAGCTGCCTCTATATCCTTGCACATTGCCTCGGTAACTCCGCCCTTGCCGACCTGATATATGGTCTCATATGTTGAAGCTATACCGCGCAGGTATGCTCTCTGTTTGCTTGTAAGCATATCATTCACCAAATCTTTCTTTCAGATAACTGTACAGCCCTCTGAGAGCCGCACCTCTGTGGCTTATTGCGTTCTTTTCATCTGCGGTGAGCTCCGCCATGCTTTTTTCCCCTACCATGAAAACAGGGTCATAGCCGAAGCCGTTTGTACCGCGCTGCTCATATCCGATAGCACCTTTGCACTCCCCTGTTATGGTATGGCTGCCGCTTTCATCTATGTAAGCGATAGCGCACTCAAATGCAGCTCCGCGATTTTCTTCGGGAACGTCCTTCATCTCCTCAAGGAGCTTCGCACAGTGCTGTCCCTCGGGAGCGTATCTTGCGGAGTAAACTCCCGGACGTCCATCAAGTGCAGCAACACAGAGACCGCTGTCATCGGCAATAGTCGGCAGATTTACAGCCTCGTATACAGCCCTTGCCTTGATGAGTGCATTATCTTTAAAGGTCTTGCCGTTTTCCTCGGGATCGCAGTTTGCCCCTGCCTCGCGCTGAGACAGCACCTCTATTCCGAGAGGTGCAAGTATCTCTCTTGCCTCGCGGAGCTTGTTTGCGTTATTTGTAGCCATTACAAGCTGCTTAATCATTGTCCTTACCTCCGAAAAGTCTGCTGAAGAAGCCGCGCTTTTTCTTCTTTTCAGGCTCAGAAGCAGCCTCCGGCTCTTCCTCTGGTTCCTCCTCGGCTTCGTCCTCTGTCAGCTCGCTGTCCTCAGTCTCATCACTGTCGATTTCGGCTTCCGCCTCGTTTTCGTCTTCATCTTCATTAACAGCCTCAGACTCTTTATCTTCATCAGTCTCAGCTTCCTCGTCTTCTTCATCTGACTCAGGCTCAGCATCGTACTCCTCGGCTTCCTCATCGTCGGACTCTTCATCGTATTCTTCTTCCTCATCATCTTCATAAGGAATGAATGCGCCGTACTCGTTGTAGTAGCCCTTTACGCCGTCTACCTCAACAGTATCCTCGTCCTCACCGTACTCTGTTTCCTCGTCATAGCCCTCAGACTCGCTGTCTTCTTCTGCCTCAGCCTCGGCAAGCTCCTCGATCTCCTCGGGAGCTGCAAAGAGAGCATCAACAAACATATTGCTGTCAAAGGGCTGCAGGTCGTCTATCTTCTCACCTACGCCTATGAGCTTTACAGGAATACCCAGCTCGTTCTTTATAGAGATAACGATACCGCCCTTAGCTGTACCGTCAAGCTTTGTGAGGACTATACCTGTGATAGGAGCAGTCTCACTGAAAAGCTTAGCCTGATTTACCGCATTCTGTCCTGTTGTAGCGTCAAGAACGAGAAGCACCTCGCGTGAGCAGTCTCCTGCCTTGCTGTCGATGATACGGTTTATCTTTTTCAGCTCCTCCATGAGGTTCTTCTTGTTGTGAAGTCTTCCTGCGGTGTCGATAACTACAACGTCACACTCTCTCGCCTTTGCAGCTTCCAGAGCGTCGTAAACTACTGCACCCGGATCTGAGCCCTCGGCGTGTTTTACTATGTCAACACCTGCGCGCTGAGTCCATACCTCCAGCTGATCGATAGCAGCTGCACGGAAGGTATCGGCTGCTGCGACAAGAACCTTCTTGCCCTCCTGCTTGAACTGGTGACAGAGCTTGCCGATAGTTGTGGTCTTGCCTGCACCGTTTACACCGATGACCATGATGACTGCGGGAGATACAGACAGGTCAAGACCTGTATCGTTGCCCATTATTTCGGAAATAACCTCATGGATAAGTCCCATTATCTCCTTTGGATCGGTGATACCGCGCTCCTTTATCTTTTTGCGGAGCCTGTCGCATATCTCCTCGGAGGTCTCTACGCCGATATCGCTCATTATCATCTGCTCTTCGAGCTCCTCGAAGAGGTCCTCGTCAATGACGGTAAACTGATTCAGTACCCTCTGGATACCGCCGAAAAGAAAATCCTTGGTCTTTTTGAGACCGCTGGCAATTTTAGAAAAAAGTCCCATTATATCCTCCAAACATGGTCTATTATACTTATCGAAATGAAAAACGAAACTGTGACAAAAAAATTATTGTATATCCGCAGCGTCCTCCTGAAAGTCCACCTGCTCCATTTTCAGGAGCTTGGAAATACCGTCCTCCTGCATGGTGACACCATAGAGCACGTTTGCTTCCTCCATAGCGCTTCGTCTGTGGGTAACAAGCACGAACTGAGTGGAATCGGTAAACTTTTTGAGGTACTGTGCATACTTTCTTACGTTTACCTCATCAAGAGCCGCATCTATCTCGTCCAGAATACAGAAGGGCGCAGGTCTCAGCTTGAGTATAGCAAAATATATAGCTATAGCTACGAAGGACTGCTCGCCTCCCGACAGTGAGATAAGGTTCTTGATGACCTTTCCGGGAGGGGCTACGCTTATCTCTATGCCCGATTCCAGAACGTTCTCGGGATCGGTGAGTATCAGCTCAGCCTTTCCGCCGCCGAAGAGCTCAACGAATATACTCTTGAAGTTAGAGTTTATTATCTCAAAGCTCTCTGAGAATATCCTGCACATCTCTGCGGTAAGGTCGGTTATTATCTTTTCAAGCTCTGTCTTTGACTTCTGAACATCTGCTATCTGCGCAGACATGAACTGATAACGCTCGGAAACCTCCTTGTACTCCTCGATAGCCTCAACATTGACGCTTCCGAGGGCGCGTATCTTGTTCTTTATAGTGGTGAGCTCTGCCTGTGCGGCTATCATATCATCTATCTTCTCAGCCATTGCAACAGCCTCAGAGCGTGTCAGCTCGTAGACCTCCATGAGCTGTCTGATGATATTGTCGGTATCGCGGCAGACAGTCTCCTTGCGTTCTTCAAGACGGGTAATATCCGCGGACAGCTTTTCCTTAGCTTCATTGATAGTTTTCAAGCCGTTCTGCATCTCGTTGACGAGACGGTTCTGCTCGGTATGAGTTGCATGACAGCGCTGTATCTCAGCATTATAGGTCTCAGTATTGTCCTTGAAGTCGGAGAGCTTCTTTTTCAGCTCCTCTATCTCAGCCTGCTTCTGTGAGATCATCTCCTTCTGACGGAATATCTCCTCCTCAAACTGATGAGCGCCGTATTTCAGTTCTTCCTCTCTGCGGTCAATGTGTGAGAGCTCCAGCTCCTGAGCCTGTACGTCCTTTGCAAGCTCCATGCCCTTTATTTTCAGTTCTGACAGCTTATCTGACAGCTCAGCGCGCTGTAATCTCAGCTTTTCGCGTATATCCTGTCCCTGTGCAAGCTTTTCCTCAGCAGCCTTTATCTCGGCTTCGGTCTCGGCAAGAGCCTTTTCGGAATCTGCTATGCTCTGCTTTGCGGCAGCTATGCGCTGCTCGGTCTCGGCAGCAGCCTTATGGGAATTTTCCGACTGTGTGCGGAACTGTTCTTCCAATGAAGCAAGGCTGTTGAGCTCTGCCCCTATGCGGACTCTGTCAGCCTCGCACTGTGCCTGCTCTTCCTTTGCAGCCTCTGTATCAAAGCGGAGCTTCTCGGATTCTGCACGGAGCTTCTCAGCTCTTTCGCGGAGAGAATCCCTCTCAGCTTCAAGCCTGACTATCTCGGCATCAAGAGTATCTATCTCGTTCTTTCGGGTTATGATACCGCCTGAGCGCTGTGCAGAGCCTCCTGTGAAGGAACCTCCTGCATTGATGACCTGTCCGTCAAGCGTTACTATCTTGAATTTATAGCCGTACTTTTTGGCGATAAGAGTAGCGGTGTCTATATCCTCTGCAATGACTATGCGTCCCAGCAGTGAAGCGATTATACCGCTGAATTTCTGGTCATATGTGACTATCTTGTTGGCATTTGCCACAAAGCCCTCGCATTTTTCCAGTCCCTGCTCGCGGAGCTCATAGCCCTTTACCGATGTAATCGGAAGGAATGTTGCACGTCCGCCCTTCTGCTCTTTGAGGAAGCGGATACAGCGCTTTGCGATGTCCTCGTTTTCAACGATGATATTCTGCATTGCGCCGCCCAGAGCAGTCTCAACTGCAACTGCGTACTTTGGCTCAACGCCTATATTCTGAGCAACGGTACCCATTACTCCGCCGATACGTCCCTGCTTTGAGGCTTTCAGCACCTGCTTTACGCTTCCGGCAAAGCCCTCCATGTTGTTTTCAAGGTCAGTGAGTATCTTTCTGCGCTGCTGCTTGTCTTTAAGCTCATATAGAGCCCTCTCAAAATCGTTCTTAGCCTGCTCAAAGCCCTCGCGGCGTGACTTGTAAAGTCTTTCAAGTCCGCTGAGCTTGTTGCGGAGCTCCTCTGCCTTTGCGGTATTCTTTTCCGCTTCCGCCTTTATTTCGGCAGTCTGGCTCTGATACTCGCCGAGCCTGCGGCTTATATCGCCGCTGCTCTCGCGGAGCTCGGCAAGACGGGCGGTCTGCTCCTCTATAGCCGCCTTTGATGACTCAATAGTAAAGCGCAGCTCGCTCTGCTTGATATACATAGCATTTATCTCGCTGCCAGCCTTATCAACAGAGTCACCCAGCTTAGAGCTCTCGCTCTCGGCTTTCTCAAAGTTCTCCTCAGCAGCCTTTATCTCGGCTTCAAGAGCCTTTTTCTTTTCCTCCAGCTCAGCAAGTCCGTCAAGAGCAGCCTTGCGCTCATGCTCCAAAGCCTTTTTTGCCTCCTCAGAGCTGTCGATGTTTTTCTGAGCAGCTTCCACCGCCTCGTTGCAGTGCTTTATATCATTTTCGAGAACAGCGATGCCGGATTTCATCTCCGACGAGGTCTGCTCCTCCTCCAGCATCTTACGGCGGAGCTCATCGGCACGCATGGTGCTCTCCTGCATTTTTCTTATGCCGTCAGCTATCTTCTGCTCCTCGCGCTGTATATCGTTCTCGATATTTTCGTATTCATTCTTGCTGACGAGTATTTTGCTCTCTATCTCGTCAAGCTTCAGCTTCATCTCGTCAAGCTTAGTCACCCAGACAGAAATTTCCAGTCTCTTGCGTTCCTCGGCAAGCTTTATGAACTTCTCCGCTTTCTGTGACTGTATGCGCAGAGGCTCTACTCTGCTCTCTAATTCGGAGAGTATATCCGTCAGACGGAGCAGATTTTCCTGTGCTGCGGTGAGCTTTCTCTCCGCTTCCAGCTTCTTGTAGCGGAATTTGGAGATACCTGCCGCTTCCTCAAAGATGTCACGGCGCTCTGAGCTCTTAGCTCCCACAATTTCGGCGATACGTCCCTGTCCGATTATGGAGTATCCGTCACGTCCCAGACCTGTGTCCATGAACAGCTCATTGATGTCCTTCAGACGGCACGGCTTGCCGCATATCATATATTCGCTCTCGCCGCTTCTGTACAGCTTACGTGTGATAGCCACCTCATCGTCCATATCGGGGAGAGTTTTGTCGGAATTGTCGATATTCAGCGTAACTGCCGCAAATCCCATAGGCTTTCTTGCAACAGTACCAGAGAAGATGACGTCCTCCATTTTGTTGCCTCGGAGCGTTTTTGTGGACTGCTCGCCCAGTACCCAGCGCACCGAATCGCCGATATTGCTCTTGCCGCTTCCGTTAGGACCAACAACTGCGGTAAGTCCCTTGTCAAAGGTCAGGCTTATCTTATCGGGAAAGGATTTAAATCCCTGTATTTCCAGTGATTTCAGGTACATTCGCTCACCTCCTCAGCATACATCTGTATTTCGGGACGCTTTCGTCGCCGATTATCTTAATCTCTGTTCCAAGCTCCTTGAAATAGATCATATTTGACTTTTTATGCCCCGTTGCCTTGCTTATACAGGACGGAGCTACTGCAAAAACAGCAGTTTCCGGCATTTTGCCCATGCTTTTCAGCTCAAATTCCATATTATGGCGGTATATCAGTGCCTCACAAAGCTCGCGGAATGCAGGGTGATAAAAGCCGCCCACCATATCATGCTCAACGAATTCACTTGCGTGAAGTCCGCATTTGATGACTCTTATGCCCCTGTCCTCAAACATAGCCATTGCCGAGGCAGCTATCTCCACTGCCTTATGAAAGCTGAATGGCTTATATTCACCGGATAGAAGCAGCTCTCCAAGTCTTGTGTTTTTCAGCACTACCACGGGATATATACGCACTGTGTCGGGGCAGAGAGCTGTTATCCGCTCGATAGTCGCCCACTCCTTTTCGGGAGTGCTGCCGTAAAGTCCTATCATCATCTGCAAGCCCAGCTCAAAGCCGAAGGCTCTTATAAGCTCACAGGCGTCCTCAATGTCCTGTGCAGTGTGTCCGCGCTCATTCAGCCTGAGCACCTCATCGTCCAGTGACTGGGCACCAAGCTCAATGGAGGTAACGCCGTACTCTTTGAGGAGCTGCAAGACCTCAAAGTCTATACAGTCGGGACGTGTAGAGCAGCGTATGCCCCTGAATTTGCCCTCACCTATATAATCGCGGGCAGCTTCAAGAAGCTCCGTCATATAGTCACGCGGGATAGCAGTAAAGCTTCCGCCGAAAAAAGCTATCTCCGCATTTTCGGGTTCTTTTACCTCGCCGAGTGCCCTTTCGCATATCTCCCTGACCTCATCGCCTGTGGGAGCGTGCTGTGCGCCGCTTATGGTACGCTGGTCACAGAAGCTGCACATATGAGGGCAGCCGATATGAGGAATGAATATGGAGATATTACTGTGCTTCATAGCCCATAAGCTCAAGCGCTTCCTTTGCGGCAAGCTGCTCGGCTTCCTTTTTGCTCTTTCCCTTGCCTTTGCCTATTACCTGATCATTGAGACATACCTCGACCACAAAGCTCTTATTGTGATCAGGACCTTCCTCGCCGATCAGGACGTACTCGACCTTTTCTTCGGGATTCTGCTGGACTATCTCCTGCAATACAGTCTTGAAGTCGTTGAAAACAGGCTTCTTTGCGTGCTGTATATCCTTCGGCATAAAGCGGAGTATGTGCTTTGAGGCTGGCTCCATGCCGCCGTCAAGGTATATAGCTGCGATGACCGCTTCAAAAGCGTCTGCAAGTATTGAGGGACGCTGACGTCCGCCAGTGTTCTCCTCTCCCTTGCCAAGAAGAAGATAATCACCCAAGCCTATCTGCTGTGCGAAGATATGCAGGGATTTCTCGCAGACAAGTGAAGCTCTCATTTTTGTGAGCTCGCCCTCTGCAACATTGAGGTTTTTGTATAAAAAGTCTGATACTACAATTGACAGCACACTGTCACCGAGAAATTCAAGGCGCTCATTGCTGCCGTTTGGACGCTTTCTTTCATTTGCATATGACGAATGAGACAGGGCCTGCTTGAGCAGCTCAATATCTTTGAATTTATATCCTAATACTTCTTCAAAACCTGAAAGGTCTTTCATTAATAATCACTCCTTGTCTGCGGCTGACATACGTGCAACATAGCTCTCTATTACACCTGTGACATTGCCGTCCACGCAGCGTTTAGCCTGTCTTACAGCATTGAAGAACGCCGTACCGTCAGAGCTGCCGTGTGCCTTTATAACGGGCTTTCTTACACCCAAAAGCGCCGAACCGCCCACTTCCTTGTAATCCATTTGCTTCCGGAATGTGTTTATCTTGCTCATTGCAAAAAGAGCGCCTATTCTGCCTGCTCCAGAAAAGAACCATTTCAGCTTCTTTGAGAAAAAGCTGCCCATGCCCTCATAGAGCTTTAGTGCGATATTGCCTGTGAAGCCGTCAGTAACGACTACCTGCACCTCGCCCTTCGGCATATCTCTTGCTTCGATATTGCCTACAAAATTGAGCTCAGAAGCTTTAAGGAGCTTATAAGCTTCTATCTCTAAGTCTCTGCCCTTGGTCTCCTCTGCGCCGATATTCAGCAGTGCTACCTTGGGAGACTTTACTCCCATGACCTTTTCCATGTAGGCGCTTCCCATAATTGCAAATTGAAGCAGCATATCTGCACGGCATTCGGTATTTGCGCCTGCGTCCACAAGAACAAAGCTGCCCTTGTCGGCAGGCATAACAGGTGACGGCGCTATACGCTTGATACCTTTGATACGCTTGACGATGAAGGAGGCTCCCATAACGAGAGCACCTGTGCTGCCTGCCGAAACAAAGGCGTCGCCCTTGCCCTCAGCAAGCAGACTTAGACCTACAGCCATAGAAGTATTCTTCCCTGACTTGATTATCTCCTTCGGTTCCTCATGTATATCAAAAATATCATCGGTATGAACTATCTCAATTCCGTCAAGACTGATACCGTTTTTCTTGGCACAATCCCTTATCTCGGGCTCTCTGCCTGTGAGCACAATGCTCACGCCGAGCTCTCTGACTGCTCTTTCACATCCTCGGATAACCTCCAGAGGAGCATTATCTCCTCCGAAGGCATCAACTATAACTCTTACAGCCAATTCTTTCAAGCTCTCCTCTCAGCGAGTTTACTGCACGCTCGGCATATGCGCCGTAGCGTTCCTTTTTGTCCTTTATCCTTACGCCTATATCGGGAAGGATACCCATATTCGCGCCCATTGGCTGAAAGCTGCCGCTGTTGAACGGATCACTTATATAGCCTGACAGCGCACCTGTCATCGTATCCCTCGGGAGCTTCAGGGGTTCAAGTCCTTTCAGCCTTCTTGCAGCGGCGATACCTGCTATAAGTCCGCTTGCCGCCGATTCCATATAGCCCTCAACGCCTGTTATCTGTCCTGCGAAGTATATCTCGGGACGGCTTCTCATAGAAAAATCACTGTTGAGAAGCTCGGGGCTGTTGATAAAGGTATTCCTGTGCATTACGCCATAGCGCATGAATTCAGCGTTTTCAAGTCCGGGTATCATAGAGAATACCCGCTTCTGTTCGCCGAATTTCAGATTGGTCTGGAATCCCACAAGATTGAACAGTGTACCCTCACGGTTCTCTCTGCGGAGCTGAACTACAGCATAAGGTCTTCTGCCTGTGCGCGGATCGTCGATACCCACCGGCTTCATAGGTCCGAAGCGCATGGTATCCACACCGCGCGAGGCAAGCTCCTCAATAGGCATACAGCCCTCATATACACTGAATGGGTGAGTCTCAAAGTCCTTGAGCTGAACCTTTTCAGCACCGATAAGCGCCTCATAAAATGCAAGGTACTCATCTTTATTCATGGGACAATTGACATAATCGGCGTCGCCTCTGTCGTAACGTGAAGCATAAAATGCTCTTTCCATGTCTATGCTCTCAGCAGTAACAATAGGCGCAGCTGCGTCGTAGAAGCTTAATCCCTCGCCGCAGAGCTCTTTTATAATATCAGCCATAGCTCCCTGTGTAAGAGGACCTGTTGCGATTATGACAACTCCCTCGGGCAGCTCCCTGACCTCACCGCCTATGACCTCGATAAGAGGGTGGCTTTTTATCTTTTCCGTAACAGCATCTGAGAACTTCTCGCGGTCAACTGCAAGAGCGCCGCCTGCTTCCACTGAATTTGCCTTTGCACAGGGGACTGTCAGTGAGCCTAAAAGCTCCATTTCGTATTTCAGAAGTCCCGCAGCTGATTCAAGCCTTGCGGCTTTCAGCGAATTTGAGCAGACAAGCTCTGCAAATCCGCCGTATTTATGAGCAGGAGAAAACTTCTCGGGCTTCATCTCATAAAGCCTTACGTTTATTCCTGCTTCGGCAGCAGCCCATGCGGCTTCACAGCCTGCCAGTCCTGCGCCGATGACGTTTATTATCATTTTTTCAGCTCTCTTTCATAGCCGCAGCCCTCGTTTTCACAAACGAGCTTGCCTGATTTTCCGCCCTTCATGAAAAGGCTCTTGCCGCACTGTGGGCAAAGCTCCTTTGTGGGGACGTTCCACGTCATGAAGCTGCACTCGGGGAAACTCTCACAGCCGTAGAAGCTTCTGCCCTTCTTAGACTTTTTCAGCAGCATTTTCTTACCGCATCTCGGGCAGCAGCCCTCAGTCTCAGTAACTATCTTCTTGGTGTTCTTACAGTCGGGGAATCCCGGGCAGGCAAGGAATTTGCCGTACTTGCTGTACTTGATGACCATATTTCTGCCGCATAGCTCGCATACCACATCGGTCTCCTCGTCGGGGACCTTTACGCGCTTGCCGTCCATAGCCTCCTCAGCCTTTTTCAGTGTCTCTGAGAAGTCGTCATAGAACTCGCGGAGAGTGCTTACCCAATCCTTTTCGCCGTGCTCTACTTCATCGAGGTTGTTCTCCATTTCAGCTGTGAACTTGGCATCAACTATCTTCTTGAAGTGATCCTTCATAAGCTCGGTGATGACCTCGCCGAGATTTGTTGGCTTGAGAGCCTTGCCCTCATGCTCAACGTAACGGCGTGAGGTGATAGTTGTTATAGTAGGAGCATAAGTACTTGGTCTGCCGATACCGTTTTCTTCAAGAGCCTTGATAAGTGAAGCCTCTGTGTATCGCGGCGGCGGCTGTGTAAAGTGCTGGTTGCCAGCAATAGATTTGAGCTTCAGCTTATCCTCGGCTTTAAGCTCGGGCAGCATTTTCTTGCTGCCGTCCTCGGAATCGGTAGACTCAACATACAGCGCCATAAAGCCGTCGAACTTTACAGAATAGCCTGAAGCTCTGAATGTACAGCCGTTTGCTTCGATGTCTGCTGATACTGTATCGAGGAGAGCATTTGCCATCTGGCTTGCGATAAAGCGCTCCCATATAAGCTTATACAGCTTATACTGGTCAGAGCTGAGGCTGGACTTGACTCTCTCGGGAGTAAGCTCAGGAGTTGAAGGACGTATTGCTTCATGGGCATCCTGAGCGTTGCTCTTGGTTTTGAAGTTTCTTGGCTCGGGCGGAAGATAGTCCTTGCCGTAAACAGTTCCGATATAATCAGCGGCAGCTTTTTTAGCCTCGTCGGATATACGCAGGCTGTCGGTTCTCATGTAGGTGATAAGACCTACTGCACCTACGCCCTGTACATCAACACCCTCGTAAAGCTCCTGCGCAGCCTTCATGGTGCGCTTTGCACTAAAGCTGAGCTTACGTGATGCTTCCTGCTGCAAGGTCGATGTGATGAACGGAGGTGCGGGCTGTTTTTTAGTAACACGCTTCTTTACAGATGTAACTGTATACTCGGCGTTCTCCAGTCTTTTCAGAAGTCCGTCTGCCTCTGCCTGATTTGGTATCTCCAGCTTTTCACCGTCAACAGCAACCAAAGCTGCATCAAAGACCTTTCTCGATGACGGAGCTGTGAATTTAGCGTCGATAGACCAGTATTCCTTTGGCACGAATGCTCTTATCTCGTTCTCGCGGTCAACTACAAGGCGTACCGCAACTGACTGAACACGGCCTGCTGAGAGTCCCCTCTTGACCTTTTTCCAGAGGAAGGGGCTGAGCTCATAGCCCACAAGACGGTCAAGGATACGTCTTGCCTGCTGAGCATTCACAAGGTCAACATCTATCTTGTGAGGGTGGCTCATACCGTTTTTTACGCCTGTCTTGGTTATCTCGTTGAAAGCCACGCGGTTGTCGTCGTTCATATCAAGTTTAAGCATCTGGGCTATATGCCATGATATAGCTTCTCCCTCGCGGTCCGGGTCGGTTGCGAGATATATCTTATCGCACTTCTTGGCGCGTTTTTTCAGCTCTCTGATAACGTCCTCCTTGCCCTTCATATCGGTGTACTGGGGCTTGAAATCGTTATCCTTGTCCACGCCCATTTTGGATTTTGGAAGGTCGCGGACGTGTCCCATTGAGGCTATGACCTCATAGCCCTGTCCGAGGTATTTCTGAATAGTTTTTGCCTTTGCAGGCGACTCTACTATGACTAAATCTGACATTTAAAGTTCCCCTTATCTGATAAGTTCATACATTTTTCCAGGGAGCGAGCGGACGATACCGAATATCTCAAGCTCTGTAAGCTCCGTCATAAGCTCCGAGGAGTCTATTTCAAGGCGCGAAGCCAGCTCATCAGCGTGCATTGCGCCGTTCATAAGTTCTTCCGAGATCCTTCTCTGCTGCTCGGTAAGGTCGTTAGGCAGGTCAAGATCATCGTCTGAGACGGTATTTTCACGGACATCGTCCGTTATATTATTATTAATATGTTCCATAACCGAAGCTATCTCAGCTTCGCTGATGTTTGTGCGCAACAGATCTTTCTCCGATTCCCTGCTTAAAACAGGTGCAGACGGTGAAACAGACCTTTTGCCCGTAATGCTGTCTATTACATCGGAAGCATCATACATTGGCAGAGCACCGTCGCGGAGCAGCTTTATATTGCCTGCGTAATCACCGCTGAAAATATCGGCAGGAGGCAGACACAGTACATCTCTGCCTTGTCCTGCGGCAAGATTAGCAGTTATGAGCGAACCGCTCTTAGCTCCCGCCTGAAAGACTATGGCAGCCTTTCCAAGTGCAGCCAGTATGCGGTTGCGCTTTGGGAAGTTAGGCGAATTCGGCTGAGTTGCAGGCGGAAATTCTGACAGAAAAACTCCCCCTGCCGAGAGTATAGCGTCCCTGTAGGAGAAATTCTGTCTCGGATAATCAACATCGACTCCGCAGCCCATCACACATACTGTAGGACGTCCCATATCAACAGCAGCCATACTGCAAGCAAGGTCTATGCCTACCGCAAAGCCGCTTATTATAACAGCTCCGCGGGCAGAAAGCTCAGAGCATATCTCCTTTGCAGCTTTGAGGCTGTATGAAGAAGCCTTTCGGGTACCTACGGCTGTAACTGTCATCTCGTTTTGCAGGCAGCCGATATTGCCCTTGTAATACAGCACCGACGGCGGATTATATATATGCCTGAGCTGCTCGGGATATTCAGGGCTCGTTATGGATATCACCCCTATACCGCGCTTCGTACAGTTTGTGATAAAGCTCTCCGCGCGGCTCAGCTGTACAGAGTGAACATTTTTATTCTCATTTTCATTGAGGCTCACTACAGAGCTGTCCGTACTCAGTGACAGATAAGCCTTTTCAGCCGTTCGGAAAAAGCTCATTATCTCCCAGATACGATGATTTCCCGTGCCGAATACCATATTCAGCCACACCCAGTATTTAGTTTCCTCCATAGCTAAGCCCCCTTTATATTAAATAGTCAAACAGGATTTACTTGCTGAGCTCCCACATGAGAATACCTGCAGCCATAGCAGCGTTAAGGGAATTAATATTACCATGCATAGGTATTATTACCCGTCGTGTACAGCGCTGAGCGATAACGCCGGGAAGTCCGTTGCCCTCGTTTCCGATGAACACAGCCTGAGTTCCCTCAAAGCTGCACTCAGTAACAGGCTGAGCGTCCTTGTCAATTACCGCAGCAGATGTGACAGTTCCTGCTTTGCTCAGCTCCTCAAAGAGTGCATCTGCGTCATTTTCAATGGCTATCTTCATTCTGAACACCGAGCCCATAGTTGAGCGTATTACTTTAGGGCTGTAAAGATCACAGCTGCCCGAAAGGATAACACCGTCTATACCGAGAGCGTCAGCTGTTCTTATCATCATTCCCACATTCCCGGGGTCCTGTAGTCCGAAAAGCACCAGATATTTTCCGCCGCTTTTCATTATACTGCTGATACTTCTCGCCGCAGGTATCCTGCACACAGCGAATACACCCTGAGTAGTGTCTGTAGAAGCGATTTTGTTACCAAGCTCATTTGAAATGACAATTGTCCTTGTGTTTCTCAAATCAGCCTGCAAAAGCTCCTCGCCGAAGCGCTCCTGCGCTTTTTGTGTAAGTATAAGCTGAGTTATGCCGCTTTCCTCGCGGAGAGCGTCTGTGACTATTCTCAGCCCCTCCAACACGAATAAGCCGTACTGAAGCCTTTCTTTTTTTGATGAAGAAAGCTTCTGATACAGCTTGACAGTAGGATTATCTTTTGAAGTGATGATGTTTTCCAATAGCACAACACCGCCTGTAGTCACCGTACATACACAGTCGGAAACGCTCCCGACTGTATACATAACGGATCATTGATTAACAAAAACACGCTCTTAATTTAATTAAGAAGCGTGTTTATTTTCTTGATTAAAGAGCAGCCTTTGCCTTGTCAGCAATTGCTGTGAAACCTGCTGCATCGCTGATAGCGATCTCTGAGAGCATCTTTCTGTTGAGAGAGATACCAGCCTTCTTGCAGCCGTTCATGAATGTTGAGTAGTTCATGCCGTTGAGCTTAGCAGCAGCTGAGATTCTTGTGATCCAGAGCTGTCTGAACTGTCTCTTCTTCTGCTTTCTTCCGATGTATGCATAGTTGCCTGACTTCATTACGGCCTGCTTAGCCATCTTGAAGTGCTTGCTCTTTGCGCCCCAGTAGCCCTTAGCAAGCTTTAAAGTCTTGTTTCTTCTCTTACGAGTCATCATTGCACCTTTAATACGTGCCATAGTCTTTTACCTCCAAATATTAAAATTACGGGAATTAGCTCAAAACTTTGCGGAAACACCGCACAGATTACATATAAGGAACGAGCTTCTTGATTGTAGGTGCATTTGTGCAGTCAGCAACACCTGCGTTACGAGCGATTCTCTTGCGCTTTGTATCCTTCTGAGTAAGTCTGTGTCTCTTGTTGGTGTGCTGGTACTTTACCTTACCGCTTCCTGTAATCTTAAAACGCTTCTTAGCGCCCGAATGAGTTTTAACCTTTACCTTTGCCATTATATTATCCTCCTTACTTAGCGGCCTTCGGCGAAACGAACATAACTATGCTGCGTCCCTCCATTTTAGCCGGCTTATCCACAGTGCCTGCCGCAGAAACTGCCTCCTTGAAGCGATCAAGAAGTTCGTTGCCAAGTTCGGGATGTGCAATAGCTCTTTTACGGAATCTTACGGATACCTTGAGCTTGTCGCCGCCCTCTAAAAATTTGACAGCCTGATTCACCTTCGTCTCAAAATCGTGTGTGTCGATAGTGGAGAACATTCTTATCTCCTTGATAGAAACGACCTTCTGATTCTTTCTTGCTTCCTTCTCACGCTTAGCCTGCTCGAAGCAATACTTTCCGTAGTCCATGATCCTACATACGGGTGGTGTTGCCTGCGGAGCGATCTTTACGAGATCCAGATCCTGATCGAATGCAATCTGCTGAGCCTCTTTGGCGGACAATACGCCGAGCTTTTTTCCGTCAGCGTCGATTACGAGAACTTCCTTGTCTCTTATCTCTTCGTTGATCTGCAGTTCCTGTTTGCTAATAGTCAAGCACCTCCAAGCAATATAATTTAAAAACAAAAATGAGTGCAGAAATTATCCGCACTCACCAATACTCACTGATATATCAAAGCTGCCGCAAGAACAGCACGATAAACCGATACATATTGACCGTTTCAGCATAGCCCGACGGTGAGAACGCATAGTTCTGCTTTGTTTACTCAAATATTATATACCCTTTTCCTGTAATTGTCAAGCAGTCTCGTTATTTTTGTCATTTTGCACATCATCATCATCGATCACGCTTTTTATTTTGTCCCAAATCGCAAATCTCACCTTATATTTTCTTGGCTTTCTGAGCATATCCAGTTCCTTTTCGTCAAAGTTCTTCTCAGCAGCAGACTTATCCTCTGCCACATCTTCCTCTGCTTCACAGGCAGCAGGCAGGCACAGCGGCGGATACATCACGCACCACCAGTTATGCCCCTCGGCTTTTCCTATACTGATCCGCAGAGCACGGTATTTCCCGGCAGGCATAGTTATATCGCCATATGTCCTGTCGCCGAAATACACGTCCGTTATCTCGGCAGCAGTCCTGTCAGTGCAGCCGTTTTCGCGGAGAACTCCCTCAGCAATATCCTTTATCACGGCAAGGTTTTCTTCCGCTATATCCTCAGCCTCTGAAAGGCTCTCCGCCGACTTGAAAATACCGCTGCCGAGCAGCCTGTCACGCACCATGAGCTTTAGCTGCTGATCGCGTTCACTGTCGGAATTGGCGATAATATGCAGCCGCAAAACACTGCTCCTAAGCTCATCGAGTTTCCTCCCGTCGCTGATAAAGCCTCCTATATTAGAAATAAGTACAGCAAGGATAAGGCCTGCCGCCATGACAGCTCCCATTGATTTTCTCATAAACATCACCTCAGCAGCTATCATTGGCAGATATTGTCTTGATTATACAGCAACAGCAGCTTTTTTGTCAAGTATCGCCCTGAATTCATCGCCTGTTATAGTCTCGCGGTCAAGAAGATACTGTGCCAGCTCATGGAGCTGTTCCCTGTTGTCGGACAGAATTTGCAATGCTTTTTCATGGGCAGTTCTGATGATATTATTCACCTCTTCGTCGACCTTTGCAGCTGTTTCCGCAGAGCATACAAGTGATGTATCTCCGCCAAGATACCGATCATTTACTGTTTCAAGCGCTGTCATATCAAATTTTCCGCTCATTCCGAACCGCGTCACCATCGCACGTGCCAGCTTCGTCGCCTTTTCGATGTCATTTGCCGCTCCTGTGGTACAGGTATTGAAGATCAGCTCCTCCGCAGATCTTCCGCCTGTAAGCACAGATATTTTCGCAATAATATCCTCCTTAGACATCAAAAAGCGTTCATTTTCGTCCACCTGCATGGTATAGCCAAGAGCTCCCGATGTACGCGGTATTATGGTTATCTTATGTACAGACGCGGAATCCTTCTGCATTGCCGCCACAAGAGCGTGACCTATCTCGTGATAGGCGATGATCTCCTTTTCCTTTTGCGATATAACAGCATTTTTGCGCTGATAGCCTGCAATTACGACTTCAACGCTTTCCTCAAGGTCGCTCTGCCCGACGCAGCCCCGTCCTGAACGCACAGCTCTCAGCGCCGCTTCATTTACTATGTTGGCAAGCTCAGCTCCCGAAGCTCCTGCTGTAGCTCTGGCAATGGCGCTGAAGTCAATGCCGCTGCTTAGCTTTACCCTCGCGCCATGAACACGGAGGATAGCCTCACGCCCCGCAAGGTCTGGAAGCTCCACAGGTATGCGCCTGTCAAAACGCCCAGGACGCAGAAGTGCAGGATCAAGAAAATCAGGTCGGTTTGTTGCAGCCAGTATCACTACTCCCTTATTGCCGTCAAAGCCGTCCATTTCCGTAAGAAGCTGGTTAAGCGTCTGCTCACGCTCGTCACTTCCGCCTGTCTGCCCGTCACGCTTCTTGCCAATTGTATCTATCTCGTCGATAAAGACTATACATGGAGCTTTTTCCGCAGCCTGTCCGAACAGGTCCCTGACCTTAGCTGCACCTACTCCCACAAACATCTCTACGAATTCCGAGCCGGATATTGAGAAAAACGGCACATTCGCCTCCCCAGCCACTGCCTGCGCAAGAAGCGTCTTGCCAGTCCCCGGAGGTCCTACAAGAAGTGCACCCTTTGGCAGCTTTGCGCCTATATCCGCGTATTTTTCGGGCGAGTGCAGAAAGTCAACTATCTCAGCAAGAGCCTCCTTTGCCTCGTCCTGACCTGCAACGTCCGCAAAGCTCTTGCCCGTCCGCGCCTTGACATAGACCTTTGCACTGCTTTTCCCGAAGGACATTGCCCTGCCGAAGCCTTTGAACAAGCCGAATTTTTTGTTTTTCATGTATGCTCAACTCCTTTATCGGTACAATGAAATTATAGCATACACAAAATATCAAAACAACAAGTAAATAATGGCATAAAAAAGCTGCGCTTTCAGCCGCCTCCCTTTTACCGGAAATACAGTTACCGAGACTGTAATTTAAGCTCGGTAACCGTATTTTCCGTTAGGAGAAGCAGCTTAATAGTGCAGCTTTTCATAATATTTTACAGAGTCTTTACCTTTCCAAGAAGGAATTCCTGGATAACAAGCGCATCATTTGCTGTAACGCCCTTTACCTTTGTATCAACGTCTGCATTTGCTGAGCCCTGCTCAGTAAGGTGTTTCTTCTCGGTACCCTCAAGACCGTACTTGTTCGGATTAGCAAGTGACTGCATAATGAGAACAACATCTGACATATCTACTTCGCCGTCGCAGTTTGCGTCGCCAGCCTTTGTTACATTAACATTGCTGTTTGTTGCTGTATTTGTTACTGTGGTCAGACCTGCTGTAGTAGTTGTAGTTCTCTTTGAAGGATCTACCATTGTTGTCGCGGTCGAGATCTTCTTTGTAGTTGTTGTAACAGGCTTTGTTGTAGTTGTGGTCTTTGAATCCTCCTTAGGTGCAGGAGTTGAACCGTCAGGCTCAGTACCGCCTACGAGAACGCCGTCGTCGTATACGCAGATATAATCTGTACGCTGCTCGGGCGGATCGTCAACTGCGAAGAAGTCTGTGCTGTCGCCGATCTTAAGATCCTTGTAGCTCCAGTCGTTCTTAGGATCCCATACGTCGCCGTAGTACATACCGAGATCGAACTGGTACTTCTTTCCTGAGTTTGCGATAACATAGTCTTCCCATGTGATCTCTACGTAATATGTGTCAGCCACCTTGTCATATTTGAAAGGACCTGTGAGCTTACCGTCAGCTCCGATAGCTCCGTCCTCTGTGCTTGACTGATCGTAAAGCTCGCGGACCTCGCCAAGACCATCAATGCCCTTAGCCATTTCGCTTACATTGAAGAAGTAACGAACAGAAGTCTTCTTTGAAGGATTGCTCTCACCTGAGAGGACCTTGAAGGATACCTGTGTAGTTCCTGAACCGTCACCGTTGAGGTTTGGCTTGTCTACGCCGACAGCCTCGATCCAGTAACCGCTTCCGCCGCCTTCTCCGCCTGTACCGCTGCCGTAAACTCTCTTTTCGTCCTCAGGAGGGAAGTTTGGAGTTATAGCCATTTCAGGTGTGCCGTATACAGCATAGAGAGCTGCTGCTGCACCAGGGAGACAAGCGTTATAGTCGATAGTTACCTCGTTCTCTGTCCAGTCCTTTGTAGCGTCGTCATGTCCGTCATTTGCATCAGGACCGCCTGCAAGAGCGCCCCAGAGAATGTGCTTCTGCTCACGAGGATCCTCTGCCATGAGAAGTCCGGAAGCTGCACGGTGGTGAGGATTCTTTACAGCGCTGTCGTTATAGCCGACAACGAATGCTCTCGGACCGTGTGTGCCGTTCTTTCCTGCAAGAACTGCATATTTAGCATCTTCCTTGTATTCGATATCGTTCTTGCCGAGAACGTAGTCCATCTGCTTCTTAGCCCATTCGCTCCACTCGCTTGGCTTGCTGTCGTTTACGTACTTATCATAGAGCAGACAGATGAACTGCATTGCTGTATTGTAACGGCAGCTGCCCCATGTATCAAGGTGAGCAAAGCCGCCGGGGGTCTCCTTCTGTTTCCATGCCTTGAGGCACTTACCTACACAGTCGTCGTCCCAGAAATTATCAAAAACGTACTGGTTCTTGCCCTGTGCGTCTCTTACCTTCTGAACGAGATTCAGCTCAGGGTGCTGCTGATTTACGATAGCCCACATAACACCTGCGCCTGACCACATATCGTTCCAGCAGTAGCACCAGCCGGAAGGAGCGTAGTAGTCGAATATCTTTACAGCGTAGTCAAAGGACTTCTCGTCCTCTGTTACCATGTACATCCATGCAGCAGCCCAGCAGTAGTCATCTTCCCACTTGCTTGATTTATAGAACTGTACAGGACCGTCAGCGTTATCTGAGATAAGCATATCCTTGTCCTTTGTGCTTGTAGGACCGAATTCATCTATAGCATCGTTGGCAAACTGCCAGAGAGCCTTTGCATACTTCAGTGATTTAGCTGCGTAATCAGGATCGCTCTCCTTGAAGTTGAGATAGTTGATAGCCAGTGAAGCACAGGCTGAAACAACATAGTCGATCTGAGGCTTTTCAGCTGTGAGGAAGAATGCAGGACGAGGCATAGTATCTACCTCAGGGCTGTTCCAGATCGCGTGGTCGATATTACCCTCGCCGACCTGATAGCAATGAGCGATGACCTTGCCGTCATCATCAATAAATGTACACTTCATGAGGTAATCATTGAAGTGGCGGAGAATAGTCTCCATATGGTCAGCCTGCTCCAGCTTCTTGAATACATCGCCGTACTCATAGTATTCCCAGCCGAGAGTAGCAGCTGTATAGTTCTCAGGCATACCGAACTCAACGTGGTCGCCCGCGTCGTGGAAGCCGCCTGCAACGTCGATAGTGCCGTCGCCGTCAGGATCGAGAACGTCCTTGTACTTCTCCATGAAAGAAGCTGAAAGGTTAGTACCGCCTTTGCTTGTCTTTGTTGTAACTTTGTCCCATTCGATCATCGGAACATGAGCGTCATAGGTGTGGCAGCTGCCGCGCCATGAGAGCCTGTTCTCGTTTTCTTTGAATTCTCCGCACATATTTGCGTCGTAGAAATAGAGCGAGTACTGAAGTGCACGGGCATAGTCGATATCAAGTCCCGAGTCCTTAACGACCTCGCTTATGGGAGCGCAGAACTGCTGCTCCTCAGATGTGCCAGCGTCTACCGCATTTACAGGCGATATCGCTGTACACAGTGACGTTGCCGCAGTAACGATACTAAGTAACGCTGCGGTCAGTTTTTTGTGATTCATCATAATTCCTCCCTTTTATAATGTGAATCAATTTTATTTATCCCACTTTGAAAGACCGAGAAGATATTTCTGTATCTCCAGAGCGTCGTTTGAAGTGAGTCCTTTGCTTGTGCTATCGACATCTGCGTTTTCAGCCCCCTGCACAGTGATGTGCATTGTGTCTGAACCGCTTGTGCCGAATTTATTCGGATTAGCCAGAGACTGCATTACCAGTACAACATCGCCCATATCCACGGAACCGTCGCAGTTTGCATCACCTTTTTTGTACTTGCCGCTGCTTGGCTTTACTGTTGTAGTAACAGCCGCTCCAGCAGTTGTCGAAGTTGCCTCAGGAGCTGTTGTGGTAACTCCTGTAGTCGTTGTACTACTGACAGGCTTTGCAGATGTTGTAGTTGTTGTAACAGCAGGCTTTGCAGATGTTGTCCCTGTGACAACAGTCTCACCGCCGCCGTTTAACGGATATTTTTTCAGGTCGGGCAGCTCATCAAGAGTAATACAGTAATCGCTCTGATATATCTCAATAAGGTTGTCCACAGGATTATTCTGCTCGCTGGTGAGGTAATTCATGTACCACGGACAGAAATAAAGCCATGCAGCCTTGTCGTTCACAAGATTTTCAAGTGACGGTATGGAATCATTCTCTGACATAGTCACCATCTTCTGACCGTCGGTTATCTGAACCATGCTGTAGAATGTCGAGGCTATCGAACTGAGGTTTGCCACTCCGTCAGCGCAATTGTACTTATCACAGCCCAGAATATCCACAACATCGTCGCCGGGATACCAGTCCTTAGCCTCAGGTGAAGTAGAGCTCGTCCATATCCAGATGATATTATCCAGACCATATTCATTGGTAAGTTTGTCATAGAGCAGACGGTAGAGCTTCTTGCAGGGCTCAGGTCCCTCAGCACCCCACCAGAACCAAGCTCCCTCAGCCTCGTGGAGAGGTCTGAAAAGCACAGGGACATCTGCGTCCTTGAGCTTCTTGAACTCGCCTGCAATAAGGTCGATGTCCTTCATTATGACTTCATTTTCCCATGTGCCTTCCTCAAGCGCCTTAGAAATACTGAAAGTCGTGAACTTAGGATTCGCAGATTCAACATAGAAGGCAATATCGTCGCTTCCCTTTTCACATGGTACGTTCCAGTGCCATGAAACTGTGGCGATGCCGTTATATTCGTTTACCCACTCGATTACACGCTCGGGAGCGTGGTCGCGCCAGTCTGAAGACGAATTATACGCAAGGAAGTCGATACCGCGGATAGCAGGCTGCTTGCCTGTCTTTTCCTTGATGTACTCAAACTCAGCCTCATTGTCCTTTATGAACACATCAGGACTGTTCCAGAGGTTGTAGTTATGGTCGCCGCAGTACTCCTGCTGACCTGAGATGACGTGCTTTCCGTAGACGTCGCAGAGGTAGCTGTAAAGCCTCTTTGCAGACTCGGAAGCCTTCGGGTTGCAGAGCTCTCGTGTGGGTGAGAGATTTGACAGCTTTTCCGAAGCAGGCTTCAAAGTGAGGTAGTCAAAGAAGGTATAGCCCCAGTAAGCTTTGAGCTCAATGGTGTTTTTGCCCTTTTTGAGATTTACCACACCGCCCGATGTCTCGGCAAACTTGTTTGTGTAGGGGCAGGTCAGCTCTCCCTGATTTACGCCGTTGACGTTGAGATACTGAACCTTTTTGCGAGGATCACTGGGCTCGCAGTAGCAAATGGTCAATTCATAGAGACCATCCTGCGGCACATCGACCTCAACGCTGAGGGTAGTCCCCTTCTGGTCGAGGTAAGCAAAGCCCTTTCCCGAGTATCCGCTCAGATCGGTATCTTCGGGAAAGTCGCCCAGCTTTACGTCTGAAACTCCGTTTGAATGGATCTTTCCTCCGCTGGTCTTGCCGTCCTCGAACTCATATTTGAGGACATTGTCGGCAGCCGATACTCTTGCAGGAGCTTTCGGTGCAGAGGGAATGGTCATCGCCGCCGCAGCGATGACAGCAGCCGCTACAGTGCTTACGGACCGCTTTAGTTTTTCTTTTTTCAATTTGATCCCTCCAGATCATTGTATAATATTTATTAAACTGATAATTTAAGCGCCTAAACTTAATTATCAGACTTAACGCATACACACATATATATGATAGCATATTTTTACAGAAAAATCAAGCTATTTCTGCAAATATTCCTCAAAATGGTAAACATTTTACAAAGCGCAATTTATGGTCAGAGCCGCTGTAAGCGTTAATTATTTAAGCTTTTGGTCTGACCAATCAGTAAAAATAATTCTCAGAAGGGATAATATCAGGATCAATAATATAACTGCTCCTGTCAGAATTCCACATAAGCTGTCATCTTCCGACTTATTATCGGTCTCCGCAGCCGAAAAAGCCTCCTCTGCCGCCTCCATTTCATAAAAACGCAAGCCGTTTTCCTCAGCATATCGTTCCGCCGCAGAGCCATTTACGCCCTTGATAATGAGCGCTCTCTGACGCAGCACCATATTGCCGTCACAGGTATAGCCCACAGCCTGCGAGCCTAAACTCGTACAGGATGGCGGTATGTAAATGCTTTCCAGCCTATCGCACATGAAGAAAGCCCTCTCTCCGACCGATAGCAGTTTCTCCCTTGTCTCGGGAACTTCAAGAGAGGTGCAGCCCGCAAAGCAGAAATTTCCTATACTTTTCAATTGATGCGGCAGCTTTATCTCAGTAAGCGATGTACAGGCACGAAAACAGGAATCAGGCAGTATCTCAAGAGTATCAGGCAGCTCCGCAGACGCAAGTCCCGTACAGCCGCAGAAGCAGCCCTCTCCGATCTCGGTGAGGCCCTCTGGAAGAGAAGCGCTTTCCAGCGAATAGCAGCCGTAAAAGCAATGATGACCTATCCTTGTTACCGAATCAGGCAGAGTTATGCGTTTCAGCGACGTACAGTTATAGAATGCGTTGTCACGCACCTCAGTAACGGGGTAACAGCCAATAAAATCAGGAATATCAAGCTCTGTCGGCTCTCCATTGAAGCCGATCAGAACTGCCTCACCGCCGATTATGGAATATTCAAGCTCACCTTTTTCTGCTCCGAGAGCACTGAAGGCAGCAGTCATTAGCAAAAAAACAGCAGCAACTGCGCCGAAAATGATCTTTTTCACTTCACTCACTCCTTTTAAGCAAGTATAACAGCTAAACAGCTGTCAGAAAAGTGATTATTCTCTGCATTTTCCGCTGCAATATCTGTTCTTTCAGCCAGTCCCGGCGTTTTTCCTCATAACGCAACAGTATATTTTGCCGAAAAATAAAGTCTTCTCACGAAATATTCCCGAAAAAGCCGTCACAAAAGCACGAAGCTGCCGACAAATATCGGCAGCTTCGTTATCCTCTTTCGATTCCCCATCTATACTTTTCATTTCCGATGTTCAGGCATCGGATAAGTCAAGTACTTTTCTTGTATACATTATAGCATAATACTCTCAGTAAGTCAAGTGAAAGCGGCGCTTTTTCGCATTATTTTAACGTTTCGACTAAATACTGTCATATTTTTCAGATATTATAACGAAATAGAAGTCCTTAAAATATACGCATAGTAAATCAGTTGTAAAGTATTACCCAGCGGTATCATGCTCTGCCGCAATTCTTATCAAAAGCCGGATTGCAGGCATAGAAATTCTTTGCGTTGAGCTTATCCTGAGCGATCCTCAGAGCTTCGCCAAAGCGCTGATAGTGAACTATCTCACGCTCACGCAAGAAACGGATAGGATCACGCACATCAGGATCATCGGCAAGTCTGAGTATATTGTCATAGGTGGTACGTGCCTTCTGCTCTGCCGCCATATCCTCGGATAGATCGGTAATTATATCCCCCTTTGACTGGAAATAAGCCGCAGTAAAAGGCGTTCCCGAAGCCGCAACAGGATAAATACCTGTGGTATGGTCTACAAAATAGGTGTCAAAGCCGCTCTTCTTTATCTCCTCAATAGAAAGGTCCTTAGTGAGCTGATAGAGTATAGCCGAGATCATCTCGAAATGAGCCAGCTCCTCCGTACCAATATCCGTCAGAAGTCCCTTGACCTCACCGTAGGGCATGGCATAGCGCTGATTGAGATAGCGCAGGGACGCAGCAAGCTCACCGTCCGGACCGCCAAGCTGAGAGATTATTACCTTTGCAAGCTTAGCATTGGGATTTTTTATTTTTACAGGGTACTGCAATTTCTTCTCATACTGCCACATAGATTATCTCCTTTCCCACGGCCATGGATCGTCAGTCCATGTCCAATGCTCGTTATCAGTGACCTGCTCGGGAGTCAGTGGACCGAATTTCCGCGAATACTCCTCTGCTGCATTCTGACGAAACTTTCTGTACTTCTGAAACATTGCCAGTCCCCGTCTGCAATTGGGATGTGTGTCCAGATAAAGATTCAGCTCCTTGAGAGTAAAATCGTACTTCTTTATTTTGCTCAGAAGCATTCTCTGCTCATTCATCTGATGTCGCCTCCTCCCGAAAATGGCAGGTCAAGCTCAGGGAAAAGCGTCCCCTTGCTCAGTGCCTCATCGTCGCCGTAGGTCTCTCCCCACTGCTGAAATGGCACATATGCCATAGCAAGAGGAGTATTTGCAGGGAATCGTGAGATGTTATTGTTCCCTTTATTTGAAATGTTCAGCTTCATTTCCATTGCGCCCATTGAGTTTTCACGCTCATGCAGGATCAAGCCTTCCATATCGTCAAAAAGATCAAGTTTCATTGATATGTCCTCCTTTCCTGCGCGGAGAACAAGTGCAGATGCTCTCCGCACATTACATACTATGAAAAAGAGCTTTATGAGGTTACAGGACATAAAAAAAGTCCGGCTGCTCTGAGTCGGACTTTTTTTGTTATCTTTCTTTTTTCTTCATTGTCACAAGAAGCACCAGCACTGCTGCAGGGATAAATGCAATCACTGCTGATGTTCTGTCACCTGTTTTGGGACTGTCAGCGGACATCTTTGCTTTGGAGGTAAGAGCAGTTGTAGTTACTGCCGAAGAAGCTGTAGTCACAGCAGGCTCGCGGAACGTGCTTTTAGCCGTTATATCCCTGTGCAGGACGGTATCACCGTCAAGGTTCATGATATTGTAGGAGTAATGTTCTCCGTCGCGGTAAATAAAGCTGAAACGCGCATTTGCGCTGCCTATTGTTGTTGACAGGAAGCCTGCATGACCGTAGGTGAAGCTGAGCTTCTGGGAATCATAGCTCATATCACCGTATTTTTCAGTGCTGATAAGTGTATCACCGTCGCTTAGTATGAACTCGGTCTCTCCCCGTGAGTGGTCATGACCGAAAAGGTACATTATATCCATATGGTACTTTTCCGCATAGCTGTTGATAAGCCTTGCCAGCTCATAGGAATAGTCAACATTGTACTGATTCTCCCCTATCCATTTGCCGATAGACCTGCCGTTTGCATTAACGGATTCAGGCTGGAGCCCCAGAACGTGAAGTCCCGAATGTGCCGATATAACTACAAGCTCGCCGTTATAGCTCTCAGCAGTCTTTTTAAGGAAGCTGTCAAGGTCTTTCAGCGTCCTGTCATAGGAATAAGCAAACTCGCCGCCGCTTTGGTACAGTGCATTCTCAAAGTTCATTCCGTATACCGTGATACCCTTTGCAAAGCGGCTGTTTCTGCCATTTTCTCTCACGCCCTCAGAAATACCGCGGAATATCTGTCCGCCGCCGAAGCCGTTATCCTTATCCGCTCCCAGCCCTGCTCTGACGGACATTATTGAAGCCGCCTCGCCGGAATCGTGATTTCCTGAGACAAACACAGCATCAAGTCCGCCCAGATGCGAAACTATCTGAGGATAATACCTGCTCAGCATTCTGTCCTTGTCCGCTGTAGGACCGTTTACAAGGTCTCCCGTGCAGACCACCAGTGATGGTATATAGCCGTCAGTGCTCTCCATTATCTTTTCGATAGCCTTATCTATAAACTCATACTGCTCATGAATATCCGAAAAAGACATAAATGAATCGGGAAGCACTCCCTTAGCAATGACAAAAGCCGCCTCCGCAGAGCGCTCTCTGTAGTGAACGCCGTCAGCGTCATGCCCCTCTACAAGGCAGCCCACGTGATGAACTCCAACAGGCTTTCCGCGCAAAGAATCCGCCGTAAATGCAAGACCTGCGCAGTCCTGCTCCTCACCGTCAACGAACCATTTTACGCTGTCTGTAATAATATTTTTATCAGAAAGCTCCACCGAAAATCTCGGTGCAGCATAACCGCTCCCCTCTATGACATAGCTGTCAGCAGCAGGCTGTTTTCCTATACAGCGGCTCAGCTGCTCACCTCTTGCATAAATGCAGACCTGCGCTGCCTCTGCCGCATTATCGGTACAGGAAAAAGGCTCATGGCTATCCTCATCATATTTCAGATAATGGATACTGCCGTTTTCATTATAGCTGAGAGTTCCGCCGCTGTAATCCCATACACTGTCACCGTCAGTCCACCAGTTTGATGAAGTGTAAAGCTGCCCCTCATGGTAGGTCAGGCGGAATGAGCTTGATGACAGTGAGGTATACTCAGGAGCAACGCTTGTCACCATAGTTCTTCTGAAATAATGCCAGATATACTCGCTGCTTCTGCTGTCCTCAGCAGTAAATATCTTCTTACTGCCGTCACTGTCCATAACACTGATGATGTAGTCATTTTCGTCCTCAAAGCTGTTTACTCTGTACCATTTCTGTCCGTCAGCAAGAGTTAAAACGCCGTTTTCCTCACTCTGCGGAGCTGTGACCGTATAGCAAGGCTCGTCTGCCGCATATGTACAAAGATGAATACTGAATGAACATAATGCCGCAGCCGCCGTAATCATTGTTATCTTCTTAAAAATGTCCATATGAAAACTCCTGTTATAAATGATCAGAGCCATAGCAGATAAGTGCTATGGCTCTATTGGTTTTATCAATATTCCGAGAGAACGATATTTACAATGCCCTGATAGAGAAATCCTGTTTCGCTGGCGAAATTGAATCCGAAATCCGCAGGATTCTGAAGCTGCATAACGATTATGTATGAGCCGTCCTGAGCGTAGGTGCTGTAGTCGCTGTAAACAGGCTTTTCAGCCGATCTGTCGGCAGTATTTCTCAGACAGCCTGTGATATAAAGGAAGTCACCTGCGCCTGTCTCCGCAGTGCCTGTTTTTGCGAAAAACTCATAGTTTTCCGGCACATAGACACCCAAGTTATTTGCAACGCCTCTCATGCCCTCCAGAAGATTCTGACGGCAGTTCTCTGGTATGCTTGCAATAACTTCATATGGAGCACTTCCTTTTGCGCACTCCTTGTTGGGATCGGTGGTATCGACCACCTGCTGCACCACAAAGGGCTTTACCATATCACCGAAAACAGCCTCCCTGCCCAGAGCCGCAAGATAGATCGGGCAGGTCTTGACATATGACTGACCGAAGGCGCTTCTGCGCAGGTCGTCAAGACAGTATATCTCGATATTATTCTGTATAGTTCCGAAATCGCAGTCTATAGGATCGCAGAAGTGGAAAATACTTCCCAGCTCCTCCAGCACCTTTTCCGTGCCGAGCTGGTCGAAGACCTTTGCGAAGAATATATTGCTTGAACCAACAAATGCAGAGCTTAGAGTTCTCTCGGGGATAGGATACATACCCGAATCGTGATCCCAGTTCACGATAGTTGCGCCGCTGTCGAACCACTCGCCGTCATCATATACGGTATGTATGCCGTTTTTGTCGGCGATGACCTCTGACATTATCTTGAAGCATGAACCGGGCGAAGCATTCTGAAATGCCTTATTCTGTAAAGTGCCGCTGTAGAGACCGCTGCTGTACTGCTCATCTGCGTAAAACAGCTCGGGGTCATAATTAGGGTAAGAAGCCTCTGCCATTATGGAGCCGTCTGTTCTCAGCACGACTACAGAGCCTGCCATACCCATTTCAGCCATATATGTACATAATTGTGTCTGCTTATCTGCGTCAATGGTAAGTCTTACCGACTCACCTACATTATTGCTTTCATTAACAGGGGTAGGATTCTTGGTACAAAGCAGACCTTCAAGCGCCTCGTCAAGTCCTGACGAAGCCACACTTATAATATTTCCGAATGAGTAACCGCAGTCCTCGCCGTAATAGCGCTGATCCTCGTTTTCATAGGCATATGTGCCATAGGTCAGAAGCCTGTAATTGGTATCGTATATATTCCCCCTATATACGAATTCTGTTGTAGTAGTTACGGTGGTTTCCGGAGCAGCTGTCTCTGCTGAAGTTTCTTGCCTTGCCGAGCGGGAGCTTTTATCATTGTGAACTTCAAACTGCCCTACCTCTGCTGAACAGGACGGAAACGACAGCGCCGCTGCTGCTGCTATTAACAGCGGCATAAGTCTTTTTCCCCTGATTATCATTACTGATTACCGTCCTAAAAAGTTATATGTGCTTAGCGCCGCAGACCGCAGCGCGGAAAGTTTACTATTATTATACATTTATTTCCTTAATTCGTCAATACGTTTTAAAAAATAATAAAAAATAATGATGAAAAAATCCCTTTCGCGGCTGCAAAAGGGATCATTCGACAATTATTTTCCTGCAACGATATTGATTATGCCATTATACAGACCTGCTGATTGTGAAGCAAACTCAAAGCCGTGCTCCGCAGGATTCTGTATCTCCATAACAACTACATATGAGCCTGTTTCACCGTAATTGTCATAGCTTTCATAGCTCTGAGCGCCGCTGTCACTGTTGTTTTTGGCACAGCCCGTGATATAGAGATAATCGCCGCGCCAGCCCTCAGCTGTGCCTGTCTTTGCATAGAAGCTGTAGTTCCCTGCCACGTAAACTCCGATGTCAGAGCCCACACCACTCATGACATTGAGCAGATTATCACGGCACTCAGGCGGGATCGAAGCGATAACGTCGTAAGCCCTCGAGCCCTCGCCTATCTTGGTATTGGGATCGGAATTGTCAACTATATCCTTCAGTACGAATGGAGTTACCATATCGCCGAATACAGCCTCTCTGCCCAGAGCGGACAGGAATATGGGACAGGTCAGCACCTTTGACTGACCGAATGCGCTTCTGCGGAGATCGTCCACGTCCTCTATTTCAATATTGTTGCTTAAAACTCCGAAATCGCACTTTATATCGTCGGAATCATCAGCACCAAAGTGAAAAATGGTCTTCAGATCACTTAAAACAGCGTCCTCGCCGATATTGTCAAAAGCCTTTGCAAAGAAGATATTGCTTGAATTGATAAATGCCGAGCTGAGAGAGCGCTCCATAGGATAGCTTGCCTTGTTGGTCTCGTGATCCCAGTTCACAATGGGGTGGTCGTTGCCGAAGTCCCATGTTCCGTCATCGTGAACGGAGTATACGCCATGCTTATCGGCAATGACCTCTGACATTATCTTGAAGCATGAGCCGGGTTCATAGTTGCTGAAAGCCTTGTTTCCCACATCGCCCCACGCAAGGTTTTCATCATATTTCTGATCTGCAACCGCATTGGGATCATATGAGGGATAGCTTACCTGCGCCATGATCGAGCCGTCTGTGCGCAGAACTACTGCTGCGCCGACAATATTGTTATTTTCCATATAGCTGTATATCTCGTTCTGAACATCTCCGTCGAGAGTGAGCTTGACAGCCTGCGGAGAACCGTTTGGTGCGGTCTTTGTGAGTATATCCTCAAAGGCAGTATCATAGCCCTCGGACATGGTTGTAAGTATATTTGCAAAGGATACAGCGTATTTATCCGCAAAAGCTCTGCGTTTGCCGTCCTCGGCAGTTGAAACGAGGAGATTTCCATTTGCGTCGTAGATATTGCCCTTTGCGCCAGCGCTCTGGGGTTCAGTCGTCTTTTCTGCGGCAGATGTAGTCGCTGCCTGCGGAACAGTCGTCGCCTCGTTGGTCGTCACGGCGGCTTCGGCAGGACCGTCTGCACCCTCTATCTTTCCCACTGATTTTGACGAGCAGGAAGCAGCTCCTGCAAGCATTGCAAATGAAGCGGCAAGAGCCGTTATTTTTCTAATTTTCATATAACACTGTCCTTTGTTAACATAAATTTTCAAACAATAACATTATATACTATAGGTGGGATTTCGTCAACTGTCCGCAGAAAAAAATAAAAAATTCCAGAAAAAGCTTGACTATTTCCGAATAATATGAGATAATAAGTTGTTGTGATTTTTTATGAAAGAGAGTTATGATATGAAAAAATATATTTTTACGTTTCTGTTATCAATGGTGCCTATTCTGGAGCTGAGAGGCGGTATCCCTCTTGGCGTGAAAATGGGAGTAGAATGGTATCACGCTGTTATCATCTGTATGATCGGAAATATGATACCTGTACCGTTTATTTATCTCTTTGCAAGAAAGGTCCTTGAATGGGGCGCTGACAAGCCCGTTATCGGCAAGTTCTTTACATGGTGCCTTAAAAAGGGACACAGCGGCGGTGAAAAGCTCAAGGCAAAGGCAGGAAAGGGTATGTTCTGGGCACTTCTCCTCTTTGTTGGCATTCCGCTCCCCGGTACTGGTGCATGGACAGGCACTCTTGCAGCAAGCTTTCTCGAAATTGACTTCAAAAAGAGTGTTGTCGCAGTTGCCTGCGGTGTTGTTCTTGCCGCTGTTATCATAACTGTTGCTACTCTTTGCGGAGTTGCAGCGTTTACCGCATTAAAATAAGATATTTCTCTTAAAGCCGCAGCTATAAGCCGCGGCTTTTTATTTGTCATAACACAGTACTTTACAAACAAGAGAAAAAGTAGTATAATGATAGTATATTTATTTATTGGAGGAATTAATTATGTATATAACCTGTCTCGACCTTGAAGGAGTTCTCGTACCTGAGATATGGATCGCTTTCGCTGAAGCAAGCGGTATCCCTGAGCTCAAAAAGACTACCCGTGACGAGCCTGACTATGACAAGCTCATGAACTGGCGTCTCGGAGTTCTCAAGGAGCATGGTCTCGGCCTCAAGGAAATACAGGACACTATCGCTAAGATCGAACCTATGGAAGGCGCTAAAGAGTTCCTCGACGCTCTCCGCGAGCTTGGTCAGGTAATCATCATCAGCGATACATTCACACAGTTTGCAGCACCACTTATGAAAAAACTCGGATACCCTACCATTTTCTGCAACTCACTGGAGGTTGCCGACAACGGCGAGATCACAGGCTTCAAGATGCGCTGTGAGAAGTCAAAGCTCACTACAGTAAAGGCTCTCCAGTCAATCGGCTATGATACTATCGCCAGCGGCGACAGCTACAATGATCTCGGCATGATCGAGGCAAGTAAGGCAGGCTTCCTGTTCAGAAGCACTGAACAGATCAAGAAGGATCACCCTGAGCTCCCTGCTTTCGAAACCTATGACGAGCTTCTTGCAGCTATCAAAAAAGCTATGATCTGAGGTCATAAAACAATAAACAATACCCCAAAGGAGGCTTGACACATGAAGGTGCTCATCGTTATTGATATGCAGAATGACTTCACTACAGGAGTTCTGGGCAATCCACAGACTGCCGCTGTTACGGCAAATGTCGTTAAGAAGATAAACGACTTCCGCAGTTCTGAAAAGGACGGAAGGATAATCGCTACTCTTGATACTCATACAGAAAACTATATGGATACTCAGGAGGGAAAAAATCTTCCCGTTCCGCACTGCATCCGCGGCTCTGAGGGCTGGAAGCTTGTTCCCGAGGTGGAAAAGGCTCTCGGCAAAGACTGCACTATCGTGGAAAAGCCTACCTTCGGTGCTGTGAAGCTACCCGAAATAATCGGCGACGGCAAGGATATAGAGGAGTTCCTGTTCATCGGCGTCTGCACCGATATATGCGTAATTTCAAACGCTATGATAATCAAGGCTGCATATCCCGAAATACCCGTTAGGGTAATTTCGGACTGCTGTGCAGGAGTTTCTCCCGAAAGCCACGAAAATGCTCTGAACGCAATGAAGGTCGTTCAGATGATAGTTGAATAGATAGGAGCGTATAAATATGAGCTATAGTTTCAACGCTGAACAGGTCACTAAGGAAGTAGTGGAGTGGGTGCGCGACCTATTTGAAAGGACCGCAACTCCGCAGACAAACGCCGTTATCGGAATATCCGGCGGCAAAGACAGCTCAGTAGCTGCCGCAGTATGCGCAAAGGCACTTGGAAAGGACAGAGTTATAGGAGTTCTCATGCCGCAGGGCGAACAGGCTGATATTGCCTACAGCCGTCTGCTGGTGGATACTCTCGGTATTAAAAGCTACACTATCAATATCGGCGACACAGTCTCAACATTCATGAATGAACTTAAAAAGCACCTTGAACCCTCAAATCAGGCTGTAGTAAACACTCCGGCCCGTATAAGAATGACTACCCTCTATGCAGTTGCAGCAAGCCATAACGGCAGAGTTGTAAATACCTGCAACCTCTCAGAGGACTGGGTGGGCTATTCCACTAAATTCGGCGATGCGGCAGGAGATTTCTCTCCCCTTTCAGACCTGACTGTCACCGAAGTATTACAGGTGGGCGAATATCTCGGACTTCCAAATGAGCTCGTCCACAAAACGCCTATCGACGGTCTCTGCGGTAAGACCGACGAGGAGAATTTAGGCTTTACATACGCTATGCTTGACAGATATATCCGCGGTCTTGATGACCTCAGCTCTGTTCCCGAGATAAAGGAAAAGATAGACCGTATGCACAGAGCAAATCTTCATAAATTACAGCTTATGCCAAAGTATGAGCAGAACAAATAACAGCTTAACGCTATTTTCAATATCAATGGGCTGTCGGGGACGCCAGCCCCTACAGTTGACTATCTGAAAGCATTTGTAGGGGACGGCGTCCTCGACATCCCGAATCAACAGCCTGAGTATTCTCGGGCTGTTTCTTTGTACATCAGCTTACTTTGACACTGTTTTCAGTTGACTTTTTTTCTGCGATAGTGTATAATTTTTACATGAACAGGAGATGATAAAATGCGCTCAAAAGGTACTAAAACTATTGCCGAAAACCGCAAGGCAAGACATGATTATTTCGTTCTCGAAGCCTACGAAGCAGGCATCGAGCTTGTGGGCACCGAGGTAAAATCTATCCGTCAGGGCGGTGTGAACCTTAAAGACTCATGGTGCTCTATAGATAATGGCGAGATCTTCGTCCGCGGTATGCATATCTCACCCTACGAAAAAGGTAATATCTTTAACCGCGATCCGCTGAGAGTAAGAAAACTCCTCATGCATAAGCGCGAAATAAATAAGCTCTACGGAACTCTCAAACAGGAGGGACTTTCCCTAATTCCACTGAGCCTTTACTTCAAGGATTCCCGTGTAAAAATGCAGGTAGGTCTCTGCAAGGGCAAAAAGCTCTACGATAAGCGCGCAGACATCGCAAAGCGCGACGCTAACCGTGAAATAGACCGCAATCTCAAATCACGCAATCAGTAACGAGAGGACTTCACAATGATATACCCACAGCCATTGAAAAAGGGCGATAAGGTCGCTGTAATAAGTCTTTCAAGCGGAATTATCGGCGAGCCATACTGCGCTCACGAGAAAGAGCTGGGCTTAAAAATGCTCCGTAAATTCGGTCTCGACCCCGTTTTCACCGAACACGCCCTCATGGGCAGGGACTATATCCTTTGTCACCCCGAGGCTCGCGCCGCAGACCTGAAAGCCGCCTTTCTCGACGACTCAGTAAAGGGTATAATAACCGCTATCGGCGGTATCGAAACTTTCCGCACCTTCCCCTATCTCATGGAGAACGAGGAGTTCATAAACGCTGTCCGTCAGCACCCTAAGTTCTTTCTGGGTTTTTCGGATACTACAAATAATCACTTCATGTTCCACAGACTTGGGCTCCAGACCTTCTACGGTCAGGCTTTCATGTGCGACTTAGCGGAGCTCTCGGGAGATATGCTCCCCTACTCAAAAGCGCAGTTCGAGAGCTGCTTCAAGCCATATCACGGCAGGATCATAACTCCATCAGATGTATGGTATGAGGAGAGAAAAGACTTCTCAGCGTCTGCTGTGGGAACTATGCCCGTTTCTCATAAAGAAGAGCACGGCTATGAGCTATTGCAGGGCGCTCCGATCTTCGAGGGCGAGCTCCTCGGCGGCTGTATCGACAGCATGGGCGATATGCTCATGGCAGGCAGTATTGAACATTACAGCAGTTTACTTGAAGCTGAATTTAAAAGCTGTCCACAGCTCAAAGAGGACTTCGCAAAGCAAGCCGAGATAACACAGAAATATAACATTTTCCCCACTGCCGATGAATGGCGGGGAAAGATACTCTTCGCCGAAACAAGCGAGGTCATGCCCACTCCCGAATTGCTGTGCGAATACCTCACTGCACTGAAAAACAAGGGAGTTTTCGCAAATATCAGCGGCATTATCGTCGGCAAGCCTATGAATGAAAAATACTATGAGGAATACAAAGACGTCTGGCGCAAGGCAGTCAGCAACACTGAGCTGCCCATACTCTATAATGTAAATTTCGGTCACGGAGCTCCGAGAGCGATACTCCCATATGGAGCTATGGCTCATGTTGACGCTGACAAACAGGAAATTATCCTTATATGACAATTAATTACACTGTTTGCAGTTGACAAAATGCTGCAAACAGTGTATAATATTATTCGGAGCACTACGGCTCCCCAACCTGTACCCTCATTAATTATGGGGGCGTAAAGGTTTCGACGGGGGTTTTGAAGTGTGATAAGCGAGCGGAGAATGGCGTGATCTCCATAACCTGCGCCACGTTTAAATATAAACGCAAGAAATAACATTACAGTTTCTAGAAATAGCGAACTGGTAGCTGCTTAAGTCAGCTTCTGTCCACCGAGGGA
>NZ_JAIKXF010000123.1 GCF_024684275.1 Ruminococcus sp. | reverse complement strand
AAGAAAACAGTATCGACCTGATAACTGCATTCGAGACGGTGTTTTTCTGGAAAAAGCCGGAAAAAGGGTTCAAGGAAGTACACCGTACTCTTGTAAAGGACGGCTGCTTTGCGGTTATCAACAATTACGGTGATCCCAATGAGGATTGGGAAAAGAAAGTGCCGTGTATGACGAGATACACGGCAGAGCAGATAGCCAATATGCTCAAAGAAGTAGGATTTTCAGATATATCGGTGAATAAAAAGGATAATCTGTTTTTAGTTATGGGATACAAAAAATAAGGGAGTGTAATCAATGAGTGCAAATTATAAGAATTGGGTGCCGAATGGAATGATAACTGCGCTTACTGCCGGAACTGCGATTCTCGGTGCAGGGACGGCAGCACTGATGTGTGCAAAGATTGATCCGAAAGTGAAAAAAGCTCTCGTCGCAACAGCAGGTGCAGGTACACTTGTATGCGGCGCAATGACGGCTTGGAGCATCTATGCTCACAGCAAATTCTCTTATGACGGCGATCGTCAGCTTTCAAAAGAGATCGTTGAGGGAACTGCTGCATACATCACTCTTCCCGAAGGCGGGATAGGTCTTGATGTCGGCTGCGGAAGCGGTGCGTTGACTATCGCTTGTGCAAAGCAAAATCCGCAGGGACGAATGATCGGCATTGACCGCTGGGGTATGGAGTATGCTTCATTCAGTCAGCAGCTCTGCGAGGACAACTCCGATGCAGAGGGCGTTAATAATACCGAGTTTCATCAGGGCGATGCCTGCAAGCTGGATTACCCCGATGAGTATTTCGACGCAGTTACAAGCAACTATGTTTATCATAACATTGCAGGTGTGAATAAACAGGAGCTTTTGCGAGAAACATTGCGTGTACTGAAAAAAGGCGGTACATTTGCTATCCATGATATTATGTCAAAGGCTCGGTACGGTGATATGCAGCAGTTTATCAGCGAGCTGTATGATGAAGGCTATGAGGTCGCAGAGCTTATCGACACAACAGACGGTATGTTTATGACAAAGGGCGAAGCTAAAGTTCTTGGTCTCAGCGGTTCGTCACTTCTGGTCGGAAAGAAATAAATTATGATAATGAATGCGTTGATATGCGGTCTGATATGGTCGGTCATGTGGAGCGTCTATGTATTTCTGATACTGAAATTCTATCCGTTTTCCATGCTTCATGATTATCCAAAGGATATTCAGGCTGCGGCAGCAATAGATAAACCTACAAAAGAACAGGAAAAAGCAGCCAAACGGTTCGGTGCAGTCGGCGGTCTTATCATACTTGGTACTCTGCTTGTATTCGGATTGCTGCACTTCCACAGCGAACAGGTCTCTTTCCTACAGGTACTTAAATATTTGTTTATAGTCGCTATGACATGGAATGTTGTTGATCTGCTCGTTATGGACTGGCTTATCGTATGCACGATCACGCCGAAATGGGTAGTAATAAGAGGAACAGAAGGCTGCAAGGGATATAAGGATTACTTCTTTCACTTCAAGGGATTTCTCATAGGCTGTGTATATACCACTATCATGGCTGTGTTTTTTTCGGGGATAGACTATGGGATACTTCGTTTTTGGATATGGAGATAAGGTGATATGATGAAGAAAAAAGAACATTTACCGATTTTTGGAATAGGACCGTTTCTTGTAATAGGAATGGCAATTATTGCGGCGGTCGCTGTTTTATTATTCTCTTATGTGTTCAATATTGGCATATTAAGTGGTTTTTCTGCGATACCGCTGTGTGCTGTCGGAATTATTCTGACGATAACAGGTATTATTATCTGGTTTATCGGCGCAGTGCGTTCGGACATGGACGAGAATATCAAGGAAAATCACCTTAAAACAAATGGTATTTACGCTTGGGTAAGAAATCCCATGTACAGCGGCTGGTGGATACTTATCTCAGGGATCAGCCTTTTATGGCGTAATGTCTGGCTTATTCCAGTTATTTTCATCAACTGGTGCATTATGACTTTAGTGCTGAAAAACACAGAGGAAAAATGGCTGCGTGACCTTTACGGACAGGAATATGAGGATTACTGCAAGCGTGTCAATCGGTGTATTCCATGGAAACGGAGCTGAAAGGAGAATTTTTATGACAAGCGCAGAATACAAAGACTTATCCGTTAAGGAGTTTACAAAGGCTGCTGAGATATATGAATCAGATCATGCAAGCGTATATAATATGTGCAAAAAAGATTATCCTGATATACTCGCAGAATTGGAGAAAGAACCATTTACCGACCTTCTTGACTGCGGCTGCGGTACTGCACGCCGTAATAAGAAAAGCAGAGCTTGAAAGCGAGGAAGTATACTATGCTTTTAACGATTTTTCTTGCAATAGTTTTTTGTGCAGCGATAACATTGATGCTTTTATCAGCAGTAGCATTTGTACAGAAGAAAGAGTTTTTTGCGTCCGCACCAAAGGAAGCTCAGGAAGTGCTTCTGCCGAGAGAACATGAATTATTCTACGGTGCGAGAGCAATAGGCTGGACGCTGATGACATTCAGTATACTGATGATAGCAGGCGTAGGCGTAATATCAATTTGGGACGGTTTCAGAAGTGACTTTACGTTTTTGCAGTTCTTCCTGCGCTTCGTTTCCATATTCACCATTTACAAAATATACGACATGATCTGCTTTGATTATTTTCTTCTGATGAAATTTCAGTTCTTTCAGTTTTATTATCCGGAGGTCAAAAGTGCATATACAAGAAGAAAATACGGCTATAACATCAAAAGTCAGCTAATGAAGCTGTTTGTCATTTTTCCTGCCGCATCTGCGCTTGCAGCGTGGATATGCACATTGTTTTAAATAGCAATGAATTATTTAGCCTGCTGGATATAATTATTTGAAAAGGAGTATATTCAATGGAAAAATATGATATATCTCAGAAAATAGAGTTCAAAACAGGTACATACGAACTGAACAGCGATGCGAATTTCAATTTTCAGCTCAACCGTGTGATTATGTGGGACGGCGGCGATGCTGACGAGTTTGCCGCTGTATCTCAGAAAATCCGCACAAGCTCTTATTGGGTAAGCGCATTGGAACAGCTTGCAGAAAAAGCAGCGTTACACCGAAGCCTGCGAACTGTTTTATGATTATTACAGCGACTATTTCGACAAAGGTATCGTTGAGCAGCATAAAGTATAGTATTACGGCGGTTATCTGCCTGTTACGACGTAAAGAAGCGTTTTCAAAGCCACAGGTCAGGAATTCTTCTGCTGCAGCTTTTATTATACGTTCATGGCTCTCTTTCTTAGGCTTCGGCATTGTATCATCTCCTGTCAGAGAACAGTGTACTCTTAAATAAGAGTACACTGTTCTCTCTCGTTTGTCAATGCTGTAATGCAATTTCGAGTTTCAGCCAAAAAACAGAACGATATAAATAAAAAGGAGTAAATAGTACAGATGTTTTAAAGTACTGGATTATACTTGACATAAATGACAAATAGTGCTATACTTATTATGTTAGTAAATCCTAACAGCTTATTGTAAAGCAAGCTGTTAATTTATTATCAATATACAGTAAAGTGAGGTCAAAAAATGAAAAACAAACTACGAAAGAAAAGGATAGCATGCGCTGTATTATCTACAGCACTTCTGACTAATGCTTTTCATGTATCTGCTTTAGCCAATGCGGCTTCTTCTTATAAAGACGGAACGTATACAGGCACAGCAAGCGGATTTCTCGGTGATATCACAGTTTCTGTAACTGTTACAGACGGGGCTATAGCTGCCATAGACGTTACAGAGCAAAAAGACACGCCCTCATATTGGGAAAGAGCTGAAGCGGTGATACCTGAGATAATAACTGCAAACGGCACTGAAGGAGTTGACGCTGTAAGCGGTGCAACATACAGCAGTGAAGGCATAATAAATGCTGTTAATAATGCTCTTGCCAGGAGCACTGCTCCTGATTGCTTTGCGGACGGCTCAGGCAGCGCAAATGATCCCTTTGTTGTAAAAACAGCTGCTCAGCTTGCGGGATTTGCAGAAAGTGTTGACAGCGGCGAAAACTACCTCGGAAAGTACATCGTCCTTGACGCGGACATTGACCTGTCGGACATTGCAAACTGGAATCCCATAGGTGCTGAGGGTGCTGCAAGCAAGAATCTTGATAAGATATTTGCAGGAGACTTCAACGGCAGAGGTCATATCATTAAAGGTCTTAATATCAAAGCAAATGATGAAACAGCCTATACTGATGAAACCAATGTTGGATTATTCTCAACTCTTCTGAGTACGGCAAAGGTCTCAGGTATCAGGCTTGAAAATGTTGATATCAATGTTGCAGGCACAAAAGTTGTAAGAGCAGGCGGCATCACAGGTGATATCACAAGCAAGGCTGTTTCAAAGACAGATGGTCATGCGGTCATTGACAGCTGCAGTGTCAGCGGCTCTGTATCTGCCAAGACCAATGAAGCTATGGTCATGACAGGCGGTGTTGTGGGCAGAGCAGCAGGAAACGCTACTATTTCAAACTGTGTATCCGAAACAAGTATATATTCCGCATCGAATACCAAGATCGCATACGGTGCAGGAATAGTTTCAATGTCAGGCAACGACACATACATCGTAAACTGTGCAAATACAGGCGATATAAAGGTACTGACATCAAGCGGTCTGTCGCTGTATGCAGGCGGAGTTGCAGGTATGATGACTTCTGAGCAGTACAACTGCTTCTCGGCAGGCAATGTGACAGTCGGTACTATAGCGCAGTCCGATGCTTCAAACTGTGCAGGCATTATCAACGGAGCACTTATGCCTGCGGCTTCAGGAAAATATGATTATTATGCAGACAGTGCCGAGCTTAGATATATTGACGAATCAGGCGCAGAAACTTCTGTTGGGGCAGTATCTGACGGCGCAGGTTCTATGAACGCAGAGGGTACATTTGCAGCTGAAAAGGTCGCCGAAATAAACAGCAGTGAATTTGCAGACAAGCTCAATGAAAATCTCTATGATATTTCTAAAATCCTTGCAAATGAGAATAACACAGCAGAATTAAGGCTATGGAAGCTCTCGGACGAGGGAAAAATAACTCTTTCAGATGAAGTGTTCATAAATGATGTTATTGACGCTTCAATATTTGAATCGGGAAAAGGTACCGCAGAAGAACCATATATGCTCAAAACAGCAGACCAGCTTCGTGCGTTCGCTTCTTCTCTCTCAGAGCATATCGACTATTCGGGCGTATTCATTGAGCTTATGAGTGATATAGACGTATCCGATAAGGAGTGGACTCCAATCGGCAACAGCGACTATGTCTTCAACGGCAGCTTTGACGGAAAGGGTCATACCGTATCGGGCATGACTGTTGGAAGTGCGGAGAAAGCAATGGAGCTTGTACAGGATAAAAACTATATCGGCTTTTTCAGTGTTTTAGGCACAAATGCAGTGGTCAAGAATGTAAAGCTCACAAATGTGCTTATAAACGCCACATACAATGCAAGCGCATATGCAGGCGGTATAGCGGCATTTATGAACTCCGACAGCGAAGATTACAAAGGTGCCGTCATTGACAGCTGTGAAGTGAACGGCAGTATCAAATTGACCTCCGATAAGGGCAATAATTTTGTCGGCGGAATTGCCGCATACGTTTACAAGGGGGTTATCATCAACTGCAAGACTGATGTTGATGCATACTGCACGGTAACTAAGGGCAGCGCATTCGGTGAAACAGGCGGTTTGGCTGCACTTGTCAACAGAGGACTTGTTGCAAACAGCTACTCTCTCGGAAATGTTTACGGCAGCGGTAACCGCGAAGATGAGGGCATGGCAGTTATCAGCTCGCTTGTTGCTGTAAATGCAGGTTATCTTGTGAACTGCTACGGTGCAGGTCAGCATGAAACAAACGATTATTCAATATACACAGGCGCTGTATCAGGCTGGATAACAGGTATCGGACACACATACGACTGCTATTACAACGGTGAAGCTTCAATGAAGATAGGCGAAAAAACTGTTGACCCCGTTGCGGCTGTTGGTACGAGAGTATCATCGGGCGTAAGTGATGAGGGTATGGCGTATACAGGCGGTGTTGTGTACAATAACGAGGCTTATACCTCAAAGGATCACAGCAAGCTTGCAGAAAAGCTGAATGAAAACTTCAATGAGTTCCCCGTGGAGCTCACACAGTTCGGATTAACAAAAAGTTCGCTTAAAACATGGAAATACGACAGTGAGGTCACATTTGCTGACGAGTACGCAGAAGCTTCTTACGTACAGCCCGAGGCTGAGATAGTTAAAAAGGAAGAAGCGAAGCTCAACGACGGTACATGGTACGGACGTGATAAGGATAAAAAGGCAGTGGTTACTATCACAGTTGAAAACGGCGAAGTAACAAAGATTATTTCATCTGACGGTTCAACAAGCGGTGAGGTTTATGACGAGGCACTGCAAACTGCCAAGGACAAATCCACATACAATGACAAAACAACATATGCAGCAGCCGATGCTTCAAAATTTGCAGGCGGTATGGGCACTGAGGAAGAACCGTATCTTATCAGAACAGAAGCTCAGCTCCGTTATGTGGCTGAGGCTATGAATGATGATGTTGACTGGAAGGGTATCTGGTTCGCTCTTGACAGCGATATCACACTTACAGGCGATGAATGGCTGCCTATCGGTCACGCTATACAGGCAGAGATAGACGGTCAGAAGGAAACTGTTTCCGTTTATCCGTTCAGAGGAAGCTTTGACGGCAGAAACCATACTATATCAGGTCTTGCCATTGGAAGCAAGGAAGCTCCTGCCGATATTTATCTTTCCGGATTGTTCGGACTGGCAGCAGGCGAACACGACACAAATCTTACTCCCGAAGCCGATGAAGAGCTTGTTACTATCAAAAATATCAAGCTCAAGGATATCTCTATCAATGTTGACTCACGATATGAAGCGAATGTTGGCGGACTTATCGCATGGGCTCAGAACGGATTTGTTATCGACAATTGCTCCGTTGAGGGAACTATTAACGCTAAAACAAGAGAGTCCTTTGCAAGAATTGGCGGACTTGCGGGAAGCACCCTTCGCGGCACTATCACTGACTGCTGCACAAATGTTGAGATAAACGCTGCAACGGGAACTTCTTCCGTATACGCAGGCGGACTTGCAGGAATGACAAACCGCTCTGCACAGGTGAACTGCTATACTCTTGGAAATATAACTGCAAATGCAGAGAGCAACAACAAAGCAATGGTCGGCGGATTTACAGGTATGTCGGGCGGTACTAATATCAGCTGCTACACATACGGTAACGTCGAGTCGCTTATCACAACTGTAGATGTTGGCGGTATCAACGGACGAAACGCAGGTATATCACTGGATTACGAGTGCTGTTACAACGGAAGCGCAGTTTACAAGGCAGCAGGAAAGGAGATCACCGAAAAGACAGCTTCGGGTACAGTAGTCGGCGGAGAGCTGAAAACCTCATCAAAAACTGCCGCAGAAATGGCTTCTGATGAGTTTGTAAAAGCTCTGAATGCAAATAAAGAAAATATGCCGAAGATACTTGAAGATGTAAGTGCATATCTTGACGATATGATGTCGAATAACAAGGAGGGTCTCTCACATCTCCTGTTCTATACAAATGACGGAACAGACCTCAACAGCTGGAGCAAGGGTGATAAAGCACCTGTATTTGCTTCCGAAAATTATGTTGAAGCTGATGATAAGGATAATATAGCGTCAGACGAGGAGCTTTGCAGCTGGGCAGTTAATGATTATCAGAGCAAAAATAAAGTCACTGATGCAAGTGCTTCGATAAAGCGCACTTCTGACGGTGACCGTGAGATAAGTATCACTGACAGCAAGGGCAATGTGCTTGATAAATACACTGTTGATCCTGAAACAGGAAAGGGTGTAAATTCAGCGAATGAACCCGTTAATTTGCCTCAGACGGGTAATAATTCAATGTACAGGCTGTTTATTATTCTCGGTGCGTTTATGATGATCGGACTTGGAATGATCTGTATAAAAGGCAGCATGAAAGTACGCCGCAGAGAAGAATAAATATGCAAAAACAAACAAGGCAGGGAAATGAAGATCCCTGCCTTGTTTTTGTATGTTTGGTGGTATTAAATTGGAGTTATCTTTTTTATAAGCGGAATCATCATACCGCCTGCTGCATTGCCTGCTGCAACTGTCAGTATGTACGGTATATCTTCCGGAAAAGTTCCTGTCGAAAACATATAGAATGCGTCAGCAATTGAATGATTGAAGCCGCATATTATGAATATCATAACAGGTATGCATATACCGAAAACAAATGACATATCCGCCTTCTTTTTCCTGCTTTCCTTAGCGTTATCGACTGCAAGATACATGAGCATTCCGCAGAATGCACCAAGAATGAGCTGACTTGCAATGCTGTCGCTTGTTTTAGCAGCCATACATACCGCAGCTTTTTCATGAAGTGTCTGTGAAAAGCGCGTATGCTGAAGCAAGATCGCTGTTAATGCAGTGCCTGCAATATTACCGATAAGCGTGATGAGAGTTTCAATAATATAAACGGGAGAATTTTCGGGAATATATCCGACTTTTCCTGTGTAAAGGGCAAAGCCTCTCTGTACTATGGTGAACAGTCCGAAGCTGAAAAGAAAGCTGCCGATTATCTTATTTTCGCACAGCAGATACACCGCACCGCCGACGCTTATCATAATGCCCGAAAGCACTGCATTCAAAATAAGAACAATATATTTCCCGACGTTTTTATTCATAATCGACCACATTCACCCACGAAAGGAGAATGTCTTTTTCCTTGTCCTTTTTCTTAACGGACTGCGAAGCTGCGACTATGGGCATCCACGACTGCACGTACTTCTTTGCGGTATTGCTTTTTTTGCAGAAAAGGTCGAGGTACTTATCTGCGCCTGCGATATTTCCCTCAAGGCAGAAAGTGAGATACGTTCTTGCTGCGTCTGCCGAAGCATTGCCCTGGGTAGCGTGAGCCCAGTCGAGGATATATGGCTTGTTATCGGGAGTTATGATTATATTTGAGGGAGTATAGTCGCCGTGACAGAGCTTGTTGTGCTTTTTCATGCCGTCAAGACGGGTGTGGAGGTCATATTTTGTGGTCTCGTCAAGGTCGGTAAGGTCTATCTTGCGGTTCATTTTGTCTTTCAGACGGCTTAAAAGCGGACAATTTCTGGACTGGATATCAAGCTGTATATCCACGAACATTTCCATATATTCATCATACTTTTTCGGATTTGCCGCAATAAGGTCCGAGAGTCTTTCACCCTCGATAAACTGCGAAACGATAGCCCACTTTCCGTCGATTCTTGTGACCTCGAAAAGCTCGGGGACGTTCAGTCCCGTTTCCTCAACTCTCGCATGGTTGAGAGCTTCGTTGAGAACGTCTGACTTTGAAAATACCTCGTCAAACAGCTTTATGCACTTGTTTCCGTCGCGGAATATCTTCTTGTTTATTCTTTCTGAGATACAATTATCAAGTTTCATAGCATAGTCTCCTTTCAAGCCTTTGGATACTCTTTTTCAGTGAATGTTCTGCCGTAATAAGCGTTGAAGTATATCTGCTTTATCTCGCTGAGAAGCGGATAACGGGGATTTGCACCTGTACACTGGTCGTCAAAGGCATTTTCTGTCATTTCGTCGAGAGTAGCCATGAAATCCTTTTCGGAAACGCCGTAATCTGCGATAGTATCCTTTATGCCTATCTTATGGCGGAGCTCTCTTATAGCGGCAATAAGCTTTTCCAGCTTGTCCTTCGGAGTCTTTCCGCCAAGTCCCAGATAGTCTGCGACTTCTGCATAGCGTTCAAGAGTATGAGGGTGGTCGTACTGAGGGAAAGTACCCATTTTTGCAGGAGTTTCAGCTGCATTGAAACGCAGCACGTCTTCGATGACCAGTGCATTTGCGATACCGTGTGGAATGTGGTGATACGCTCCCAGCTTGTGTGCCAGAGAATGGCTTACTCCGAGGAAAGCATTTGCAAAAGCCATACCTGCCATCGTTGCAGCATTAGCCATTTTCTCCCTTGCCTCTGGATCATTGGGACCGTTGTCGTAAGCACGGGGGAGATACTCGAATATTATTTTCAGAGCCTTTAGTGCAAGTCCGTCTGTGAAGTCTGTCGCCATTACAGAGGCGTATGCTTCAAGAGCGTGAGTAACTGCGTCTATACCCGAAGCAGAGGTAAGTCCCTTTGGAGCGCTCATGTGGAGATCGGTGTCGATGACAGCCATATTCGGCAGGAGCTCATAGTCTGCAAGAGGATATTTTACTCCTGTGCTCTCATCGGTGATAACTGCGAAAGGTGTCACCTCAGAACCAGTTCCCGCAGAGGTGGGTATAGCCACAAAGTAAGCCTTCTCGCCCATTTTCGGGAAGGTGTAAACTCTCTTTCGTATATCCATGAAGCGCATTGCCATGTCGGCGAAGTCTGCTTCGGGGTGTTCATAAAGCACCCACATTATCTTTGCTGCGTCCATTGCAGAACCGCCGCCGACAGCTATGATAACATCGGGCTTGAATACTGATATCTGAGCCGCACCTTCCTTTGCACAAGCAAGTGTGGGATCGGGAGCAACGTCAAAGAACGAAGAGTGTTGTATGCCCAGCTCGTCAAGCTTATCTGTTATAGGCTTTGTAAAGCCGTTTTCGTAGAGGAACTTATCCGTAACGATAAAGGCGCGTTTCTTGTCCATAACGCTTTTCAGTTCATCAAGTGCAGTGGGCAGGCAGCCGCGCTTCATGTATATCTTTTCGGGAGCTCTGAACCAAAGCATATTCTCTCTCCTTTCGGCAACAGTTTTTATATTCAGCAAATGCTTTACCCCAACATTTTCGCTTACGGAATTTCCGCCCCATGAACCGCAGCCGAGGGTAAGGGACGGAGTGAGTCTGAAATTGTAGATGTCGCCTATACCCCCTTGTGATGATGGAGTGTTCACAAGTATACGACAGGTCTTCATTCGGCTGCGGAATTCTGCAAGCTTATCCTGCTGAGTGACAGTATCAAGATATATTGACGAGGTGTGACCGTATCCGCCGTCTGCTATGAGCTTTTCAGCC
>NZ_JAIKXF010000080.1 GCF_024684275.1 Ruminococcus sp. | reverse complement strand
GTCCGGCTGCCTTTGCACCCTCGCAGAATGCCTGCACCATGGCAGAGGTGTTTTCTTTTCTCGGACTTCCGTTGAATACAGCTATTTTCATTTGATTTTCCTCCTTGTAATATATGTTTATGCTTTGTTAAACTTATCCTTGCCCTGCTTGCATCTCGGACATTTCCATTCATCTGGCAGGTCTTCAAAGGCTATACCGTCGTGCTCGGCAGGATCGTAAACATATCCGCAGATAGAGCAGACATACTTTCCGCTTGCCTGAACAGCCGAGAAGTCAATTTCTGCAAGCACTGTCGGAACATGATCATCAAGATCCATGACACGCTTTGCTTCCAGGTTCTCATAGCCCTGAGGAGTATGTGTTCCGCAGTAAACGGTAGGATTATTGCGTACAAATTCACGTACACGGTCGAGAGTTTCTCTTGCTGCGGAAATATCTTCAAATACCACCGACAGCTTGTTCTCGTAGAGCGCTTCATCAACATAGGTGATGTCACCGTGAAGCATGAAGAAAAGCCCTTCGTTTTCCACAATAATAATGCTGTTGCCGTTTGTGTGTCCCTTTGCCTTGATGAAGTAAATTCCTTCGGCTATCTTCTGACTTTCTGGGAAGTTGTGATATGCGCCGTCTGTGAATGTCACGGGAACGATGTTCTGGAGTCCCTGCAATTCGTTGGCAGAGGTTTCATCAGCATTCACATATATCTTCGCATTGGGGAAGGACTTCAGCTCGCCGGAGTGGTCTGCGTGCTTGTGAGTTAGAAGTATCTTTGTGACCTGTTCGGGCTTGTAGCCGAGAGTCGAAAAAGCCTCCATATAGGTGCAGATGTCCTTGCCTGTGTAGGCAGGGCTGTTCTCGTCGGGAGACTCTTCGGGAGTGCCTGCGGGAATTCCAGTATCAACGAGAATGACCTCATCGCCTGTGTCGATAAGATAGTTTTGCAGACTGCCGCGGTAGCGGATATTCTTGTCGAACTTGTCCGCACCTTCCTCACCGCCCATTACAAAGGGCTGACCGTAGAATCCGTCTTTTCGGAATTTTACTGCTTTTATTTCCATGATAAATTCCTCCATACAGCAAAGGCTGCCGATGTCTACCGACAGCCTTATTCTTATACTTATTTTTCAGCAGGCTCCCACTTGCACCTTACTGGCGAAACGATAGTGCCGTCCTTCTTCATTGCTGTCATAGCCTTGTCAACGGCCTTGCGGTCAAGACCTGTCAGTTCTGCGATCTTGCCTGCGTTCAGTGGTTCGCCGGCTTTCTTCATAGCCTCTAAGATCTGTTCTTTTTCTGCCATTTGTATTGCCTCCTCAGAAATGTATTTCTTCTTTGTTATGCTCTATGTAAACGGGAGCTTCATTCTTAGCGCCGTTTTTGATCTCTCCGCCGAGATCAAGGATACAGTCAATGCACTTGTCAACATATTATGAAATGCTATGTCACCGATCAAGTGCGTTATATTTCTGTTATTTCATACCGCTTGAAGAGAGTTTTCGTCACATATTCCGTTTTAAGCTCTGTGAGAGCTTTATAGTGCGGTGTTTCCATATGGAACTGAACAGCTTCTGCTGAACTCCATATTTCAAGCAAAATCAGTTCGTTTTCGTTGTCAGGGCTAAAATAGTAATCGTATTTCTCGTTCCCGTCTTCTGCACGAGCGGCATCTGCAATACCGCTGCTGAGAATGGCATCGTAAAAGGCCTGACGTTTTTCCGGCTTGATATAATAGTGTACTTCTACAAGACGTTTCATAATGCTCCTCCTAATTTCGTTTCTGATAGATAATATAGTAACGGAAAACAGATCAGGTATGTTTGCTTTTTAGTTCATCAAGACGTGTCTTTAATGCTATATATCCTGTTTCAACATCATAAATATCAGAAACAGCTTTTTCCATAGGACAAATATCTGTTCCTTGACGATTGATTATTTGCTTGGTCAGAATATCATATGAACATGGTATATCGTGTTCTTCAAGATAAGCTTTTCCGCCTTCCGACATAACTTTTCCATGAACTGATATTATACCGCATCTGACAAAAAGTATTGCAGCCGCTTTTCCAACTATTATATCGGCAGCCGAATATCTGACCAATTCTTTACCCTCTGCGATAAATTTCATCACAGGAGATATTCCGCGTCCGTCATCAGTAAAGTATTTTCCGTTTTTACAAAGACAGATCGAATGTCCGTTAAGATTTTGGATCGCAATTTCAAGATCAGTCATGAGCGTTACCCTTTATAAGCAGCTTTCTGAGTCCTATTATGATGACAGGAACAAGAATCGCCTGTACTGCAAGACCTATAAAGCCGGTTTGTATCTGGCTCCATATCATTTTTGTGCTGAACTGCGTAAAGCTCTGTGTCGCAGCAATTGCTCCAAGAAAAACTCCTCTTCCGCAAAGCTGTGCAAGTATTACTGCAAGAAATGCACATAGTCCGTTTTCTGAGATCTTCTTGGTGAAAAGACCTGAAACAACTGCAAATACTGCAAGCTCCAGAACCATGAACGGAAGTCTTGCAGACATCGGCATTGGATTACCCATAGCTGAGGTTATCAGGAAACTTACCAGAGGAGAAAGCACTCCGACTGCAAGTCCCCATCCTGTACCGAGCAGACAGCCTCCTATAAGTACAGGCAGATACATTGGCAGCCATTTAACACCTCCGGGAGCTCCTGCTGCAAGATGAACGAGCTGAGGCAGAATAACTGCAAGAGCGATAAGCCCGGCAGATACAAGGGTTTTATATGTAATCCTGGTGCCGTGAGATATATTTCTTATTGTTAAAGCGTTTTCACACATTTCAACTTCCTCCTTAGTGTTCAAAAGTATTTGCAACATCTTCAAGCAGCTTTCGTATCGGCAGATGCTGTGGGCATATCTTCTCACATTTTCCGCATTTTATACAGCTTGAAGCTTTTCCGCTGTCTCTTGTATGAATATCATAATACATATGCGGATTCCAGTCATGCGTCATTTTCCGGGTGTTCATGCATGAAAACAGGTCAGGTATGGCAATATGCTGAGGACAACCTTCCACGCAATAACGGCAGGCAGTGCATGGAATAATATCTTTTGAATGCAGTATATCAACTACCTTATGTACAGCATCAAGCTCCTTATGGTTCAGAGGCTGAAAATCCTTCATGTAGCTGATATTGTCCTCAAGCTGTTCAATGCTGCTCATTCCGGACAGGATACAAAGCATTCCGTCAAAACCCGCAGCAAAGCGTATAGCGTAACTTGCAATACTTCCATTGTCAAGCTCTTTTAATACTTTTTGAGCCGTATCAGGAAGATTTACAAGAGTACCGCCCTTTACAGGCTCCATTACAAGAACAGGCTTATTATGCCTGCGACAGACTTCGTAAACTTTTCGCCCCTGTACCGCAGGATCATCATAATCAAGATAATTGAACTGTATTTGTACCACTTCAATTTCGGGGTGATCTGTGAGTATCTGTTCAAGAACATCGGCAGTATCATGGAAAGATATACCCACATGACGTATCTTTCCCTCATTTTTCAGTTCAAAAGCAGTTTCATAAGCCCTGCATCTCTGGAATTGTTCATAATTACCTGCACTCTGAGCGTGCATGAGATAGAAATCGAAATAATCTACACCGCACCATTCAAGCTGTTTTTCAAAGAAAGGTCTGATATCTTCCTGTTTCTTAAAGTAGCTGTCTGTGAGCTTGTTGGTCAGAAGATAAGCATCTCTTGGATAACGGCTTGTCAGGCATGAGCGGATAGCTGTTTCACTTTGACCACCGATATATCCGTGAGCAGTATCAAAATAATTGAAGCCGTTTTTTATGAAACTGTCAATCATCTTGCAGAACTGCGGCTCATCAACTCTGCCGTCCTTCATAGGAAGGCGCATACAGCCAAAAGCCAGTTTTTTCTTTACTTTGTCCATGTTCATACCTCCATATCGTAAAAGAATTTTAATTATTATATCATAAATTGATTAAGGTTACAATATATTTTTTGTAAATTATTTTCAATGTATTTGATCAGTTCTTAATTTATTGACATTTTTTACAGAAGTGGTATAATTGGATTATACATTATTTTTTACGAAAGGAACGTCAGACCATGAATAATCTAAGCAATGATCTTCTCGAAAAAATAACCGAAGACGAAGTAAAGGGCTCATGCTGTGAGCTTGGAAATATAGTTCCTGACAGGATCGAGGACCACGATATAGTTGTTGTGGGTGCAGGTGCGTCGGGAGTTCCTGCCGCAGGCTGGGCGGCAGAGCTTGGAGCAGATACAGTACTGCTGCAAAAGGAGCCCACAGTTATATCACAGGGCAACTGCGGTTCAGCAATAATCAAGTCACGTTCAACAGAGGCAGGCATTGCCAAGTGGATACACCATACCAACAGCCTCTGCGACTGGAGAGCCGATACAAAACAGCTCCGTGCATATGCCGAGCATTCCGAGGAGGCTATGATGTGGTTCCTCAACCGTGCGGGGCTTACGAAAGAGACTGAATACGGCGACGGAAGCAAGGTGGACAACAATGCCGAAAGTGCAAAGCTCCTGAATGACGGCGACAAGCTTTGTGCGTTCAGAAGTACCAGCGGAGACTTTACAGGCATCTGGAAGGACCGCATGAACAGCTATGACTATGGTGATGATCACTGCTACTTCTTTGCGCCGTGGATAGGTCCCAAGCCGCTGAATGTGGGTAATGCTCTGCACAACGCCCTTAATAATGTAATGGCAAAGCATGATAATCTTAATGCTTATTTCTCAATGCCTGCGGTAAAGCTGGTCATGGACGGAAAAAGAGCGGCAGGAGTTATCGCTAAGGACAAGGACGGAAAATACGTACAATTCAATGCCTCTAAAGCAGTCATTCTCGCGACAGGAGACTATACCAACAATGCCGCTATGGTTAAGTGCTGGTGCCCCGATATTGCGGAATTTGACAAGAAGCAGTTCGGCAAGACAGGCGACGGTCATATCCTTGCCATAAGTGCAGGTGCTGAAATGGAGCCGCTGGGACATACCAAGATGATGCACGACTTTGACTCTGCACTCATGTTCGAGGAGCCGTTTCTCTATCTCAACATGAATGGAGAGCGCTTTACAAATGAGTACACAGGATTTGTATACATGGGAAATCTGCTGAAATATCAGCCTAAGTTCAAGGGCTCTATGCTGGACGCCGACCACAAGGACGGCTCAAGAGGCTGGTACTGCGCTATATACGACAGCGACTATGTGAACTGGGATAGTGACAGCTTTGTGGACGGCTGTGTTCCGCCTTTTGTTATGGAGAAGTTCATTCCGGGAGCTGTTGCTGAGCCTCAGGGCGTTTTCAAAAATCTCGTCGACCTTCACAGATGTGATACCCTTGAGGAGCTTGCTGAACAGCTCGGTATCCCGTATGATAACATGAAGTCTTCTGTTGAACGCTACAATGAGCTCTGCGAAAAGGGCTGTGATTCTGATTTCGGAAAGCCGGCAAAGTATATGCACAAGATAGAAAAGGCTCCATTCTGGGGAGCAAGGAAGCATATCCGTGTTTCAGCTGAGGTATCGGGAGTCATCACCAATGAGTATGCGCAGGCTCTCGACTCTGAGAGGAAGCCTATCAAGGGACTTTACTGTGCAGGAAATCTTGGCGGACCTTTCTACGGCGGAGCCGATTATCCATTCCACCAGACAGGTCTTTCACTGGGCAGATGCTATACCTTCGGCATGATAGCTGCAAAACACGCACTTGGTGTCCTTTGATGAATAAAAGGAGATCATTATGAAGGAAGCGACAAATAAAAGAAGACGAAGGATAGGCATTATTCTGATTCCGGTGCTTCTTGCGGCAGTCCTTGTTTTTGTGTATATCCGTGTTAATCCTGAGTGGAAGGCAGCAGAGCTGACTATTGAGCCGGCAAACAGGTTTTTTGAGATAAAGTCACTGGATCCTGAGGGTATGACTCTCGAAACACGCATACTTCCGCCTGATGGCTATAGCCGTGTGCCTGTTGAGAAGGGCAGCTTCGGTGAATATCTGAGAAATTATCCGCTGCTGCCTGATGATACAAAGCTGCCTGTATTTGATGGCACTACAATAAATAATATTGATATTGCCGCAATATTCGATATAAGTCTTGGCGATGAGGGCTATCAGCAATGCGCAGACAGTGTTATCCGCCTGTACAGTGACTATTTTTACGAAACAGGACAGTATGACAGAATTTCCTTCCTGTTTTCCAACGGTGATGAGTGCAGCTATGACCGCTGGCGCAAGGGCAGGAGAATGCTTGTCTTTGCTGACTATTCATTTGAAATACCTGCGGCTCTGCCTGATGACAGTGAGCAGCAGTACAGAAACTACCTCAAGGAGGTAATGCGCTATGCAGGAACTCTGTCACTTCAGAAGGAGTCAGAGGTGATACCGCCTGATGAACTGCAAATCGGTGACATTATCTGCAATGACACTCATGTTGTAATGATAGTTGATGAGGCAGTAAATAATAAGGGCGAAAAGTGTTATCTTATCGGACAGAGCTTCATACCTGCGGTGTGCTTCCACATTCTCACATGGTCTGAAGGAAAAAACAATATCTCTCCGTGGTTCACTCAGGAGCAGCTCACACGGGATAATATTTCTGAGCTGGGATATGGTCTGAACAAGGATAATATCCGACGCTGGAAGGACGGATTCTGATAAAATATATCCCGTAAGCTATTCTCAGTACTTACGGGATAATTTCTTCATCTGTCAGGGGCTTGCAGTCTTATAGTAAGGGAGCGATAAAATGACAATATGGAATCCGTGGCATGGCTGTCACAAAATAAGTGAAGGCTGTGCGAATTGCTATGTTTACCGCAGGGACGAAAGTATCGGAAAGGACGCTTCGATCATTGCGAAAACAGGGGGTTATGATCTTCCGCTGAAAAAGAACAGACAGGGACAGTACAAGCTTTCTGCTGAGGACGGCGTAGTATTCACCTGTATGACCTCGGACTTCTTTCTTGAAGAAGCAGATCAGTGGCGGCAGGGCTGCTGGGACATGATATATCAGCGTCAGGACCTGCATTTTTATATCATAACCAAGAGGATCCATCGCTTCAGCCAATGCGTACCGTCAGACTGGGGCAGCGGCTGGGATAATGTGACTATATGCTGCACCTGTGAAAATCAGGACAGAGCAGAATACAGGCTGCCGATTTTCCTGAGTCTGCCTATAAAGCACCGTGAGGTGATCTGTGAGCCGATGCTGGGCGAAATAAATATGGAAAAGTATCTTGCCGCGGGGCTTATCGGTCACGTAAGCTGCGGCGGCGAATCGGGAGATAAGGCTCGTCCCTGTGATTTCAGGTGGATACAGGAGGTTCGCCGTGAATGTATCCGCTGCGGAGTGCCTTTCACATTCAGACAGACAGGTGCTGTATTTATCAAGGACGGAAGAACCTATCATTTAGAGCGAAAGCTCCATATATCACAGGCGAAAAAGTCCGGCTACAGCTATATCCCGAATATGGGAATGGCGGATACGATAAAATACAGACTTCCTGACAGGGAAGCGTTATTCGCAAGACTGAGCAGGTCGGATTTCAGAAACAGATTCCATTTATCGGCAAAGGACAAAGCCTATGTCGCCGAAAAGGGAATGGAAACGATACGAAGCCACGCACAGGATTTCGTGGAAAAACGTCTGTCAGCCGAAAATCCCGAAAACGACGGCAAGCAGACTCCGATGAAGGGACACCCTGTATTCATAGCGCAGCACGCAGCTGCCTGCTGTTGCAGGAGCTGCCTTGAAAAATGGCATAATATCCCTGCCGGAAAGGTGCTGACAGAAGGGGAGCGCTCTTATATCGTCGATGTGCTTATGAGCTGGATAGAAAAGGAAATGCAATAAAAAGAACGTGTTTTTGTGAAAACACGTTCTTTTTTGTATTTAAAGTGTGATAGCTGAACTCTTATTAATTAGCCTTTTATAGTGCTGCGTATAACCTCGAAGCGCTTGAGGAGGAAGTCGATAACGGAAACGCTGTTGTTTCCGAACATTCCGCCGCCGCCGAAGCCGCCGCCGCCGCCGTTCCAGTTGAATCCACCGCCGCCGAAGCCGCCTTCAAATGCCCAGCTCTGCTCAAATTCTGCTGAGCCTTCTGCTGCATCTGGTTCATCAGAATTGAACTGGAAGTTCCACTGACCATTGCCCTGCTGACCCCACTGGTTCTGCTGGCCCTGCTGCTGCTGATCCCACTGGTTCTGCTGACCTTGCTGCTGTCCCCATGGATCTTGCTGCTGACCTTGCTGGCCCTGCTGCTGTCCCCATGGATTTTGCTGCTGACCTTGCTGACCCTGCTGCTGTCCCCATGGATTCTGCTGCTGTCCCTGCTGTCCTGCACCCTGGAGTCCATTAGCACTCTTGGTGGTCGATGTTACGAACTGATCCACAGAGAATGCAAATCTTGGATCAGCCTCGACGTGTGGACGGATAAGCTGAGAATAGTTTGCAACATACTGCTCGATATTCTTGTAGTAATCCATGATCTCGTTTACATAGCCTACGTACATTTTATAGTACTCAGGGATCTGGAGAAGCTTTGCAAAAGGACGGTTGTCAACTGTTGCGTTGTAAAGGCTTGTATTGATGTCTGAGTTTACAGAGCTTGCACCGTCCATGAATATACCGAGGCAGAGGTTGTAGTCCCAGCCAACGAAATAGTGCTTTCCGCCTGTATACATGAGGTAGTAGTTGTGTGCCAGTGAGCCGTTGTAGCTGTCGTAGTTGCACATTACAGAGTTTACTGCAAATCCTTTAAGGAAGCTTGGAACATCCATAATGTCCTCTATGAACTTATAGTCTGAAGTGGTGACCTTATTGATAGCTGTTTTGAGCTCCTCAAGGTGCTGGAGCTGTTCGTCGGTACCAAATTTAAGGTCGAGGTTGCTTACAGGCATATTATTGGTGAAGGTACTGTAGCTGTCGCCTCCGCCCATGCCGCCCCACATACCGCCGCCGCCTGCCTGATTGCTTCTTTCGGTAGCCTTGTAGAGGTTAGAGTCGTCGTCGATAGCGTAGCGCTCAGCAAGTGTCGTGCCGGGCTGCTCGAGAGCATAGTAGAAACTGTAGAGCTTGCCGTTTACATACATATCTGAGTAGCTGCTCTTAGGAGCTACACCGTCTATGTTGTACATAGCATCATAGCAGATAAGGTCTCTCATGCATGAAGCGTCTGAGTAGAAGTTGTTCATGCAGAATTCAGTAAGACCGTGATAGTTGTTGAGCTTTTCGTACTTATCCAGCTTGAAGCGGAAGCTGTACTTGCCGTTGTTTACCATCATACGTGAGCTGTTGCCCTTGGTTCTGATACCAACGTTTTTGAACTCTTCACCGTCGATAACGAGGTCGCATGGGTACCATTCTTCCTTCTGAGCGACATTCATAAATGCGTTCCAGTCGCTTTCGGACATCTTTACATCGATTTTGTGGACCTTGCCCAGATCGAAGAAGCTGCCGTAGAGCTGTTCTTCATTTTCCATATCGTTGTTTACGTCCTTGTATGCAGCAGGCTTGCCGCCTGTGAAGGTGCTGCCTGAGCTGTGCTTCTGCTTGATGCCGCCTGCGAACAGCTTATACTCGCCGCTGCCGATCTCGGCAGATGAGATTATAGCGTATCTGTACTTCTTAGATGTATTCTGGTCGAAGAGCACCTTGTTTGAAGAATCGGTAAGAGCGATAGGATTGTTCTTTGACCACTCCTTAGCGAAATCTATCATAATAGTATTCTGCTCAGTAGATGTAAGGTTCTCGCACTGATTATCTGTAGCTGTAGCGAGGAGATCGCCGCCTGTGACAGCAATTGTGCCTGCGCTTGTAAGACCTCTGTCGCCGAATGCAGCTATCTTGCCGCCTGAGATATTGAGAGCAGTTTCTGCCTGTATAGCGTCATTGCCGCACTTGATATTTATTTCGCCGCCTTCGATGTCAACATTGCCCTTAGATGATTTGATACCGTCGCCTTCTGAATTGATATTGAGTTGACCGCCCTTTACGAGAACGGAAGATTTGCCCTTTACAGCATCGTTAGCTTCTGTCAGGTTAAGAGTGTCGATATTTGTAATACCGCCTGTGAACTTGATGTCGTTGTTGCAGACGATAGCGGGCTGAACATTTGCAGTGATATTCAGGATACCTGTACCTGCGTCGCCGCCCTTGATAGTAAGGTCGTCCTTAGCCTCTATAACAGCGCTTGTCTGATCGTCGCCGCTGTAAGCTGAGGTGCCGTCGGAAACTGTATTCTCTGTGCCGTCAGCAAGAGTGATAGAAGTCTTGTCAGCGTTCTTGATAAGAACAGCAGGAGCGTTCATACCGGTGATATTTACCCCGTTGAATACCAGCTTGACTGTGTCGGGATCAGCCTTTTCATCAGGGATCTCAACGTAAATCTGTCCGTTGTTGAGTGTACCGTCGATAGTGTAGCTTCCTGAATGTGAGATAGTGACCTTAGAACCGTTAGCCTCTGCGTACTTGCCGTCTACCTGTATGGAAGAACCGTTAAGATGTATCTTGGTGTTTACATCTTCCTTAGGGAGAGTTGTAACTGTTTCCGCGGGAGCAGTCGTAGTTGCTGTAGTAGTTGTCTGAGCTTCAGCTGTGGTAGTAGTGCTGTTTTGTGCGTTATTGCTGTAGCTTTCTGGCAGTTCTTTGATCATGCCGAGAAGATAACGCTGAACAGAGAGAGCGTCGTTTGAGGTAAGACCGTTGCCGCGCTCTGAAACGTCGGCTAATTCGGCGCCATCAGCTGTTATATGCTGTTCGTTGGTGCCTGTAGTGCCGTACTTTGAAGGATTAGCCAGGGACTGCATAATGAGTACGCAGTCGGACATATCCACGCTGCCGTCAAGATTGGCGTCACCGTAGAGCTTGTCAGCTGCCGAGCTGCTGAGCGTTACCGCTGCAGCCGAGCCTACGATACAGGCAGATAGTATGCCTGCGATCAAGCTTTTCTTCTTCATTTTTAATTCCTCCTAAAAATAATAACATAAAGTTGGTATTAATTCGTCGTTAATATATGATTACATAATAATGAATAAATCTTAAAATAATCTTAAACTTACCTTAAAAGCACCGATTTTTACTGCATTATGTTCAGAAAAAACGCAAAATGGTGTAATTGGTCTATTTAAATTTGCTGTTGGTTAAAAAATAAGCGCAGCAGAACAAGCTGCTGCACTTATTTAATAAATAATATTTAAATAATTTCAAAAAACTCAGGGTGTTTATCGAGCATGATCTCTGCTGCCTTATGTGCCTGCTCGGACATTTCCTCTATCGAGAATATATACACGTCACCATATGTCATGAAAACTCTTGTGAGCCTTGTGTCCATCATTTTGTATTCGCCGCTTTGAGTTTTGAATGAGAATGGCAGCTGAAAATATCTTGCTCCTGACTTTTTCATGCGGTCGCGGAGAGTAGAAGGTTCCATGCATTTCAGGAAACGCTTCCTGTCGCTTTCGGCAACCTCGTTTTCTGCAAACTGCTTAATTGCTTCATCAAGAGGAAGATTAGGGTAATCCTCATTAAATCCGAGCTTTGAATACAGCCTTGTAAGAACGAGATTTTTAGCCGGATCAATTACAGAGATATGGTCGTAGGTATCTATAAGCATACGGCTGTACTTATCGAAAAGGTCGGTTGTCAGCTTGTCTGCTTCACCGCCGTATGTCTGTATGCTTGCGGCAAGCATTACCTTGCCGTTGCCCTCGGCGATACACTTTGTACAGTAGGTGAAATATATGCCGTTTACAAGGTGGTCCTCCTTGATGATATCTCCTGTTTTGATAGTCATTTTGACTTGTGAATCGACATTTGAGTAATTTGATGAACCATTATCGTTGATAAGCTTTATCATGTCGTCTACTGTTTTGAAGCCGATGCGCTGTAAGCCCTTTTCGTAAGCCTCGTTCTTGTAAAGCAGCTCGACGTGTGCGTCTGTCTGCTCAATAAGAGCGAGAGCTGTAGAATTTTCGCGGATAAATCCGTAATCGCCGCTTTCGATCTGTTCGTTTGTGAGGTCGTTCAGCGGATCGGGACTGAGGAAGTTTATCTGACCTACTGAGTTCCAGTAGTGATTTTCCGCAGGATCCTCGACTCCGAGCTTTGATTTGGAGAGATATTCTATATATAAAGAACTGTCCATAGGCTTTGAATAGTAGAAGCCCTGTAACATTTCACAGCCGATATTTCTAAGGAATGTCATCTGCTCCTTAGTTTCCACGCCCTCGGCGAGCGTGTGCATTCCTATTGCCTTAGCCATATTCATGACCGAAGCCAGGATCTTCTTGGAGCGTATACCAATATCGCTGAGGAATCGCATATCGATTTTCAGAACATCAAAGCTGTAATCCTTTAGCACATTCAGCGAGGAATAGCCGCTTCCGAAGTCGTCCATGAAGATAGCGAAGCCTGCGTCGTGGAAGCTGTCAAAGATACGGCGGAAATACGCTGTGTTATCAAGCATTACGCTCTCGGTTATCTCGATGTGTATAGCTGTTGACGGTACATTATGCTTGTCGAGTATCTTTGAAATGGCGTCAAGCATATCTATCTCGTCAAAGTCAAGACGGGAAAGATTAATGGAAAAAGGGTGCAGAGGAAGTCCACGCTCCCTCATTTCATTATATGTAATACAGATATTATCGAGAATAGCCAGATCAAGCTTATGGATAAGACGGTATTTCTCAAGCACATTAATAAATAGGAAAGGGGAGAGGAGCCCCACAACTGGGTCCTGCCAGCGGGCGAGAGCCTCGACACTGCATATCCTTTCTGTGAGAGTACGGATAACGGGCTGATAATAAGCTTTTACATAGCCTTTTTCCAGTGCGGATTCGAAGTTATTAACAATATATTGTTCGTCGATATGCTGCATAACCATTCTCCTTTGCTGTAAAATGACGAAATATAGCAAAAATCGTATTCCGATACTCTATTATAACATAAGGTACAGAAAAAATCAATAATTTAACCAAGAATTTATATAAAATTCATTTTTTGGAGCAGGTCAAGCCATGCACAGGAGAGGTTGAAAGCGGCATTTTTAATTATTAAATACAAAATGTATAGAAAAATATGCTTTTTACAATTTTATGGCAATTACTGATTGAGATAAAAGATATAATAATATACAATAAGTAATCAACTGGTTAGAATAAAGGTGCAGAAAAACCACTTTTCATTGTGAAATTTGCTGAAATATATGAAAAATTATGAATTTTTCCGAAAAGTTATTGACAAATAGTAGAAATTAAGCTATAATGTGATTGTAAACAAAAAGTATAAACCCCGAGGCGAAATTAAAGAGGCAAAAGGCAGCCGAGCCTATTCTCGGTAATTTATTATGAAAGGAAAATGACCTATGATGAAAACTAATGCTAAAAGAAAGAACAGCGCAGTTAAGAAGCTTATACCGGCTGCTGGAATGCTCGCTTTATCAGCTTCGATGCTCGCAACATCCACCTATGCATGGTTTACCATGAACAAAGTTGTTGAAGTTACAGGAATGGAACTTAAGACAAAGGTTGGTTCAAACCTGCTTATCTGCTCAGATAATGTTGAGGAACATTATGCTTCAGCAACACTTTCGGAAGGCAGAATGGGCTTATTGGAGCCTGTATCTTCTATCAACGGAACAACTGGTTCTTTCTGGTATACTGTTAACGCAAATGCTCGCGGACAGAAAGAAGCAACAGCAACAGTCACCCAATATGGTGAAGATACTTTTGTAGCTAATGCAGTTGCGGGAAAAAATGCTTACGATAAGGCTTTTAATGGCGCTTATGGTATACATACAATAGCTTCGAATTTTGGAGCAAATGAAGTTCAGATGATAAAGCAGGTTGGCACATCAGGACAAGCTGGCTATGTTGCTGGAAAGGACGGTGCGGCATATGGCTATATTGACTATGTATTCTATATAAAGGCTACTTCTGATACTGCGGCTCAGAAACTGCAAATGACAGAATGTAATATGCTTTATAACGATGCTGCTATTGGCACTTCTGGCACTGCTGGCGTAAATCTTGACCGTGCATGGCGTGTAGGCGTATTTGTTCAGTCTTTAGACGCTGCTACAGAAGGCGGTAAGGGAAATAGTGGAGAAACATATCTCTCAATTGCACAGAAAGACCCCGCAAGTTCAGCAAGCAATCTTAAGGGAATTCTTGCGTTAAATGGTGCAACATACTTTACAAGCGGTCAGGCACAGACCAGTGCGTCAGCGTTGGCCAATGTTGTAAACTTCAAAGATGGTAGCGAAGGCGTTACTGAGGGCGTCATACTTGATACTATAGCAAATAGCGGAACAACAGCTTATTATAAGGTTCTTGTTCGTGCTTGGCTTGAAGGCGAGGATAATACTTGTAATTCTGAAACATATGCTAAGCTGACTAATAATTGGAAACTTAACTGTAAGTTTGAACTGGATACAGTAACAACAAATGCTGTTAAGGCGCTTAATTCAAATGCCGCTAATGTTGCAAGCACAGCATCTACTCAGTTAGCTGTTACAAGCCCGATTGAAGTTGTTCAGACAACAACAGCTGCTGGTGGTTAATAATCACTACTCACTAATTGCTAATCACTAAATACAGGCACATAAAATTAGCTTCTCATAATAATTCCTCCATAAAGGGTTTTATAGACCTATCCGATATGCTTAATGCCCGTCGATCGGCGGTGCTCAATAAAGAATTTAAGTCATCGTAGGTTCCTAAAGCCTCTATAACATAACACCCCCCTCTTGTAATGAGAGGGGGCGTTGTTTTGCATGGATATGTTTTTCTATATGCCTAAGAAATTTTATTGTTAGTATATATGAGAAGAAATATACGATATGTATTGAATTATGCTCTGAATTCAACCTTTTTTGCACAAACATTACAAAATGTAAAGAGAGTTATTGTCGATTATGTCCATTGAAAATGATATATGAAAATGATATAATAAAGTAAGGATATTATGCACTATCGGGCTAACTATGCCCTTTAGCCGCTTCTTTGAAAGGTGGTGATCACGGTGAGCGCTAAGGCTTTTGATGCATTATCTAAGTCCTCTGATGTCAGCTCGGTCCCTCAGACTGCACAAAGTCAGGTCCATGACTATGACGAGGCTAAAGTAAGAAAACGACGGCTGCGAAGCTCCTTGATAAAAATGGGGGCGCTCGCTGTGTTCGCTTTCATCGTTTGGATTTTTGCTACTATGCATATGATAACAAAATAGATGACCGCTAAAACAGCGTAAATACGCCATTTTATAAAGATAAGTGAGGTGGAGCAGATGAATGATAACAAATCTAAATTCCCTATCGGCGAGCTGCCGCAGTCTGCTTCGCAGAGCAGTCAGGCGGTCGATGAGATAGCTGAAAAAAAGCGTAATCAGAAAAAGTCGCTGATAAAACTCGGAGCTATGGGAGTTTTAACGTTAATTTTGTTGATTTTTTCTTCGCTTTCCTGGTTCACGATGAACACTCAGGTGGAATCAGGAGGGATGTCGATGAAAGCAGGTAGTATACCGTATACTATAGAATTTCCTGGAGAAGATGAAGGAAAA
>NZ_JAIKXF010000036.1 GCF_024684275.1 Ruminococcus sp. | reverse complement strand
TCACTGACAGTCACCTGCCTTTCCGCAGGCTTCCGCATTGGGACAGCCTTTGCAGCCAAGCTCCTGCGGCGGCTTTTTGTTTGACAGTTTATTGACAACTGCTATTATGACACCAAGTGTAAAGAATCCGCCCGCAGGCATTATAAACAGCAGCATTGGTTTATCGCTCAGCACGGGAAGAGTTATTCCCATCCATTTTCCCGAGCCTATTATCTCTCTGACAGAGCCCATAAGGAAAAGTGCAAGAGTAAAACCTATTCCCATTCCGATCGCGTCAAAAGCAGAAGCTATAACACCGTTCTTGCTGGCAAACATTTCTGCTCTGCCGAATATAATGCAGTTTACGGTAATAAGAGTAAGATATATTCCGAGACTGTCATAAAGACTTGGTACAAAGCCCTCAAGCAGAAATCCGATAAGAGTTACAAAGCTTGCGATTATAACTATAAATGCAGGTATACGCACCTTATCGGGGATAACCTTTCTGAGTGCTGATATAACGATATTTGAGCCAAGCAGAACAAATGTCGTGGCAAGTCCCATACCTATTCCGTTGAGAGCCTGCGTAGTGACCGCAAGTGTCGGGCACATTCCGAGAAGCATTACAAGTGTGGGATTTTCCTTGATGATGCCCTTTGTCAGCTCATTTGTAAGAGATATTTTCTTGTCAGCCACCGAGGATCGCCTCCTTGTTTTCATTATATGCATTAAGTGCAGTATCAACTGCGTGCTTCATTCCCTTTGAAGAAAAGGTTGCTCCGCTTATAGCGTCAAATTCATTCCGAGGATGCTTGAGTCCGTAGAACTGCTTGCGGAAATCCGCTTCATCACGCACCTTTGAGCCAAGACCCGGGGTTTCTCCCAGTGAAACAAATTCAATTCCCGAAATTGCACCGTTCTCGTCGATACCAACGAGGATATTTATTCCGTCCTTGGCATAACCGTCGGAACAGACCTGTATAACAGTCTTTTTATCGGGTGTGACCGCAATCGTCTCAATGTCATCGAGCTTGCATTTCAGAGAAACTATCCTGCTTTCGGTCTTGCCGAAAAGAGATTCTACACAGGTGTTGAACTTCTGCGCCTTCTGTTCTTCTATCCTGTCTGCTGTGAGCTCATAAGCAAATACAAGCAGCAGTGAAGAAATAACACAGATAACCGTAAGCACGAGAGTAGGTTTTATCTTATCCTTCATTCTTTGCCGCCTCCTTCGCACCGAGCACCTTTGTTCTTGTAAGCTGCTCTATATAGGGAGTCAGCACATTCATGAGAAGTATGGAGAAAGACACACCCTCGGGATATGTACCGAAATGTCTGATAACAAAGGTGATGATACCGCATCCGAGACCGAATGCGATCTTACCCTTTGTTGTGATAGGCGTTGTTGCATAATCGGTAGCCATAAAAAAAGCACCGAGGAAAAGTCCGCCTGCAAGTATCTGGTATACAGGGTCTTCACCGCCGAGCCAGCTGAGCAGGAAAACACTTCCGATAAATGATATCGGTGCTGCCAGTGAGATTATCTTTCTGAACGCAAGATACAGTCCGCCGATAAGAAGTCCTAAAGCACAGACCTCTCCGAGACAGCCCCCTGTTTTACCTATGAAAAGATCAAGGTAAGACGGCACATTATCGCCGCTGCTTGCGAGCACAAGGGGAGTTGCCGAGGAAACAGCGTCATAATTATATTCAAGCGGCTTTATCCAGTGTGACATCGACGGAAAGCTTACCATAAGCACGATACGTGCTGTAATGGCAGGATTTGCAAAATTCTGTCCTATTCCGCCGAAAAGCTGCTTTACAACAACGATAGCAACAAATGAACCTATGACGCCCATCCAGTAAGAAGCTGTGACAGGAAGATTCATGGCAAGCAGAAGACCCGTAACAACGGCTGAAAGATCGCTGATAGTATTTGAACGCTTCATAAGAGAGCGGCAGAAATACTCGAAACAAACGCAGCTGCCTATACAAACAGCTGTAAGCGGTATAACTCTCATGCCGAAGAAATACACAGCGGCTCCCCATGCAGGAAGCAGAGCAATTATAACATTCAGCATGATAGCAGAGGTTTTGGTATAATTTTCATCGTGCGGTGACGGTGAAACGATAAGTTTATCCATTAACGGTCATTCTCCTTAATTTCTGGGGATAAGAGCTTTTGCAAGCTGATTTGTCTCCGCAAGCTTTCTGTTTGCAGGACATACGTAAGTACAGCTTCCGCAGTTCATGCAAAGCATGACCTTGAGCTTTTTCAGCTCCTCAATGTCCTTTATCTTATAAGCCCTGTCGATATCAGCAGGCATAAGCCCGAGAGGACATACTCTGACACAGCGTCCGCAGCGTATACAGCTCGAGGTCTGACGCTCATCATATTTATTAAAAGCAAGAAGCGCATTTGAGGTCTTTACAACAGGCATATCAATATCGGGAACACTCATTCCCATCATCGGACCGCCCGCAATAAGCTTTATTATGGAATCCACATCCGCTTTGCAGAATTCAAGGACAGACCTGAATGATGTTCCGATAACCGTACTGACGTTCTTAGGCTCTCTCACAGCATTTCCGTCAACAGTAAGTCTGCGGGTAACAAGAGGCATTCCAGTCTGCATATAACGGTAAAGAAAAGCGACTGTGGAAACATTCATTACTATAACGCCGACATCAGCGGGAAGGCTTCCTTCGTTGACAATTCTGCCTGTAGAATTGTATATAATCACTTTCTCGGCTCCCTGAGGATAAGCTGACGGCAGAGTTATGATGTCTATACTGTCGTCATTGTCAGCCATTTCCGTAAAGTTCTTTATAGCCTCAGGCTTATTTGACTCTATGGCAAGCTTTGCTGTCTTTATGCCGAGCTGAGATTTTACCATATTGATACCGTTTATTATATCCTCGGGATTTTCGATCATTTCACGATAATCCGCAGTAATATAAGGCTCACATTCGGCAGCGTTTATAATAAGCGTATCTATATCATTTTTGGGATTAAGCTTTATATGCGTCGGGAAGCCTGCACCGCCGAGTCCGCAGGCACCGCTCTCCCTTACAGCTTTTATAAAGCTTTCCTTATCAGTCACAACAGGCGGCTTTACTTCATCCGAAACAGTCTGCAAACCGTCACATTCTATCTCAATCATTTTACAGACGACACCCATAGCATTTCGATAATCAGCTATAGTCTTTACCTTGCCCGAAACTCCCGAATGTACGGGAGCACTGAAGGCTGCATCGGTATCACCTATTTTCTGTCCGACCTTGACCTCGTCTCCGACCTTCACAAGAGGCTGGCAGGGCGCACCCATAGTCATTGACATAGGGATACGGACGATATCGGGAACAGGAAATTGAACTGTTGCGCTGTTTTCCGTATTTTTACGGTGCTTCAGCTTTATTCCGTTCAGTTTTTTCATATAGATCTCCTTGAAAAGCAGAAAATCTGCAAATTAAAATGCATAATATTATGTAAAAGTTGAGCAAAAAGCCCATACAATATAATTATATATTATTTCAAGGAAATATTCAAGAGGTTTTTACAAAAAAATAATATTCTGAGAACAAATTATATCATTAACAAACAAAACACCTGTTTTCGATAGAAAAAAGGATATATAAAAAGAATATCATTATAAAATAAAAACGCTCTTCCATAAAGAAAGAACGTACTTCACAAAAGTAAAAAAGCACCTGCGAACGCAAGTGCTTAGGAGAGGCGCCACCCAGATTTGAACTGGGGATCAGGGTGTTGCAGACCCACGCCTTACCACTTGGCTATAGCGCCGTCTTTGGAGCGGATTACGAGGCTCGAACTCGCTACCTCCACCTTGGCAAGGTG
>NZ_JAIKXF010000031.1 GCF_024684275.1 Ruminococcus sp. | reverse complement strand
CTGCGCCCGAAATTGCCTGATATGTGCAGGCGAGGACATTCTTCAGACCGAACTTTCTGAGGGGGTGAAGTGCGGGAACATAGCTCTGTATAGAGCAGTTTGACTTTACAGCAATAAATCCTCTCTTTGTGCCGAGGCGCTGACGCTGAGCCTTGATTATCTCGATGTGCTCGGGATTTATCTCGGGAACTACCATAGGAACATCGGGAGTAAATCTGTGAGCGGAGTTATTTGAAACGATAGGGCACTCAGCCTTTGCGTAAGCCTCTTCAAGAGCCTTTATCTCATCCTTTTTCATATCAACGGCACAGAAGCAGAAATCCACCATGCCTGCGATCTTCTCGATATCGCCCGTAGCGTCCATAAGGACCATATCCTTCATGGAAGCGGGCATGGGAACTGCCATCTTCCAGCGGCTTCCCGCAGCCTCCTCATATGTCTGACCTGCGCTTCTCGGTGAAGCAGCCAGCACCTTTACATTGAACCACGGGTGATTTTCGAGCAGTGTTGCAAAACGCTGTCCGACCATGCCCGTAGCGCCTATAATACCAACATTATACTGTTTCATATTTACCTCTCCTTAATAAAAATTTGCAGAAAATAATAAAAACCGGTTGCAAACCGGCTCATCATGCGTTATAATAGAAATGTTGACATATCAAATATAAATATGCCGATAGCTCTCCATCAAAAGCATGATGACAGCTGTATACCTGTTGAGCATACAGCCAGAGCTGAATCTACCAAAGACAGCTCTTCGGCGGCATTGCCTTTCGCTGTACACCATAGGACAGGTGGTCCCGTGCACAGGTACTTTTCGCAGCCGCGCCTCTACCTTGTAACTATAATATCACTTTAGCAGCGTGTTGTCAACAGTTTTCGGAAATTTTACAAAAAATATTTGAAAGGACGGCAGCCATGAGTATCCTCACTGATACAGAAGAGGTCCTTTTCGGGATGAAAAATGAAAAATACGCTGTATTTATGCAGAAGCTCGTTCCTGACCACAGCACTGACCACTTCATCGGCATAAAAACTCCCGAGTTGAAGAAGCTTGCCAAGGAAATGCGGAAGCGCAGTGATACTGATGAATTTCTCAGTGAGCTGCCGCACAGATACTTTGAAGAGGACCAGCTCCATGCTTTCATCATATCGGAGGAGAAGGACTTTTCCCGCTGTATCATGCTGACAGAAGCCTTTTTGCCATATGTTGACAACTGGGCGACATGTGACCAGCTTTGTCCGAAGGTTTTCGCAAAGCACCGCAGTGAGCTTATCCCCTATGTGGATAAATGGATAAGCTCGGGGCTCACCTACAGTATCAGATTTGCCATAGGCGTACTGATGCGGCATTTTCTCGGCGAAAACTTTCTCACTGAATATGCTGACAGAGCTGCTGCGGTCATTTCAGATGAGTATTATATTAATATGATGCGTGCGTGGTACTTTGCAACTGCACTTGCTAAGAATTACGGCGAGGTGCTTCCTTACATAGAGCAGAAGCGCCTTGATAAGTGGACTCACAACAAGACCATACAGAAGGCTGTTGAGAGCTTCCGCGTAACAGATGAGCACAAGCAGTACCTCCGCACTCTGAAAATAAAAGGAGAATAAAATTGGAACTTCTTAAATCGGATTTTTACTATGAGCTTCCCGAGGAGCTCATTGCGCAGACTCCCATAGAGCCGAGAAATGCCTCACGCATGATGTGCGTTGACCGACAGACGGGAGCAATAACCCACGACCACTTCTATAATCTATGCGAGCACCTAAGAGAGGGTGACTTGCTGGTAATGAATGATTCAAGAGTTATCCCTGCAAGGCTTTACGGCGAGAAAATAGGCAATCAGACCTTTATCGAGTTTCTTCTGCTTGAGCAGAAGGGCGACAAGCGCTGGGAGATAATATGCCGTCCAGGCAAGAAAGCCAAGGTCGGAACACGCTTTTCATTCGGAAACGGCAGGCTCATTGCCGAAGTCGCTGAGGTCAAGGACGACGGAAACCGTATCGTACAGTTCCAATGTGAGGGCAACTTCTTTACAGCCCTTGAGGACGTGGGACAGATGCCTCTCCCCCCTTATATAAAGGAAAAGCTGGAGAACCGCGAGCGCTATCAGACGGTATAC
>NZ_JAIKXF010000019.1 GCF_024684275.1 Ruminococcus sp. | reverse complement strand
GTGACAGAAATGGTGAATTTGAGCCTAAGATACTGCCTAAGAATCAGACAAGCATATCCCAGGATATGGAGAACAAGATCATCTCCATGTATGCAAAAGGTATGTCTACATCAGATATTGAGGATCATATCCGTGATATTTACGGTCTGGAAATCTCAGATACTACCGTCAGCCGTATCACTGATAAAGTGCTCCCTGTAGCGAAGGAATGGCAGCAGAGACCGCTTGAAAGCGTATACGCAGTTGTATTTCTCGACGCTATACACTATCATGTCCGCAGCGAGGGACAGATCATACCGCCTCTTATTTCTATTATTGTCAAGTTATAATCTCCTTTTTATTCTTATAGCGTTTCAACGCCATGAAACAGGAAGTGCATTTTATCAATACGTTTATCAGTATGCCAATGGCCGAGATACCACGCCTTATATTCTATTGCTTCTTCTATGGTATCAAGCCATTGTTCTGTTCTGTTATCTACTTTTGACTGATCTATTCCTGAAAGGAAGCACTCTGTGGGGATATATTTATACGGGCACGTATGAGAAAACACTACGTCTATTTTATTTTTCTTTATCTGCTTCTCAACGTATTCCTTTATTGTCGGCGACGGCTGCTCGTCCGGCCACCAATTATATCCGTTTCTCAGGCGATAGAACTTATCAACGCTGTATGCGCCGCCTATAACTAGGCACTTATTGCCTTCAAGCTCAAATATGTCTCCGTCTACAGGAAACAGTATATTCGGATACTCCTCCTCATAGAGGACACGTCCGCCGTTCCAGTTCTTTTCCTGATATGAAGCTATATTCTGGGGACGGTTCTCATGGTTACCGTGAATACAAAAGAATGTAACTCCGATATTGTTCATTTCTTCTTTTATAAATTTATCCCGTAATCTTCCTGTATAGTTTACGCCCACATCTCCGAGAATAACTATTATATCATCCTCTTTAGGTTCGTATTTCTCTACAAGGTCGAATATAGGCTCAAAAGAGCCATGTATATCTCCTGTTATATACATCATAGTATCTCACCTGCCTTCTGATATTCCTTATTATACCACATATATATACGTTTGTCACTAAATCCGTGGTTTAAAAATTAAAAACGGCATTATATCAAAATACGCCGTTTACAGAGGATTATTACTATATCACTATGTCCAGGCAGGATATATATACATCTCTCAGCTTTTCAGAATTTTTTGATTTTCCTGCAACCCATTTAATAATATCGGCAATATGGTCTTCTGATACACAACCGCCTTGTAAGATTAAGAGTCCTTCTATAGGCAGGTGCAAAGTACAAGCAAGTACATAAAACTTATCAACAGTCGGAAGTGATTTCCCCCAGAACCAATGATATATTGACTGATAGCTATCAAGCATAAGTATTTTCTGTAGCTCTGTTACCTTTATTCCTGCATGGTCACACAGATGCCTTATATACTGTCCCGTTTTCTCCTGATCTATTAATTTTTGCATCATATCACACTCGTTTCTTTTATAGTTGGTGATATGTTACCATTATTCTCAAAACTATACAAGAGCTATAATTACCGAATAATCAGCTCTCTCTTTGTCGGATATGATGAATTCTTCCACTTGCATTTTTTAATACCATGCTCTGTATTATTGCATCTGGAGAAATAATTCAAGTAATGTGTGACAATCAGAATCGAAATGTGAATAGACATCTGTTTAATTATTATGCCAATCCAATAAGGTAAGTTCTTCATTCAAAACTGCACTTGCGCCACGCAGAATTGCACAATCGAACTTGTCCGAACATTGAAAAGATATCTCTCTGTCACGTAATCTGATATATTCGGAAACAATATTTTCAATTAAACAATCAAAATCAAACATCGGATAAAAGGATCTGAGAACACTCTCTATATGTCCTTTAGGAATACTACCGTCATTAGGTGTCTCAAGGTACGCGGAAAGGGTGTGCAATCCTGTCCTCACAGGATTGTAAATCTCGGCAATATCCTCTTCATTGCCATAAATAAGTTTATCTTCATCAAATAATCCATCTATCACCATGAAATTCGTTTCGCAGTTATCCATATCTGTAAGAACTTGTAGTAAAAACGTTCCATTTATATTATCAATATTCTCTTCTATTTTTTGGACAAGTTTATTATAGTAAGTATTCAAGAAATCAATAAGGTCATTCTCCGAGCAGTCTGGATCAAGATGTTCCTCTACTATGTTCCATTTTCTTATATCTTCTAAAGAGTCTTCTATTTCAATCTGTGCATTCTTAAATAAACCTATATAGCCAAGATTAATGGTTCCCTGTATTTTTATCTCTCCATCTTCAAGATAAATATTCAGAGAATCGTCTCTTATGCTTGCAGAAAGAGCAGAATCGGGCAGCGGAATAGTTACTCTCGTTTCAAAAGGAACATTAACATTGAATGGTGAACTCCAGCAGATATCTCCGATGCCCTTCCAATATACTGTCATGATACCGTCATTGATACTCTCAATAATAAATTCTGCGTTGCGGATCCATTCGCATTCGATAACATTGAGAACGCCTGCATCGCCGTACTCATTTTCGAAATCTTCCCAGACTAGTTTTCTACCTACAAGTTCCTGAAGGCTTTTCACCTTCAAAAATATGCCATTAACTTGCTCTATACCTACATCACGACACTCATAGTCTATTTCTTCATTTTTAGTGTTTGCATACACATCTACAAAAAGACGAATGCCATCGTCCTCAGATCTGATTGTGACAGAACCACGGGGGGCGTCATAATCATAACCTGCCAGTTTAAAAAAGTTTGCCATATTATTTCCTCCTCCTTTATCACATAAGCACAGTAAGTCTTAAGCTTCTGCTGCGCCAAGGCTATAGCAAGATTGTGGAAAAGCCAATCAATACAAATAAGCTTACCGAATCTCAAGACCAGTTAACAAGTTTTTATGATTGCCTTTATAGTTTTTAAACACGAGCTTACCTTCGTCGTCTGCATTATTCTTATAAAGCCTTATTTCAGTTGCTTTAAGATTATAGCATTTATCACCAAGCTTTAAAGCAAATGAAAAATCGTTTTCTAACGCCCCAACTTGGATAAGTAATTCTCCTTGCAAAGATTCATCGCATTTATTATAAGTCTCATGAAAAGCCTCTAAAACCTCATCCTCGTTAAAGTAAATAAAGGCTGAGTATTTGCTCTGTTCACTCTTGAATCTTATGAAAACATCTTTTATTCTCGCCGGTTCCATATTCTCTTTCCACTCGCCGTCAGATAAGATCTTTTCTCCGTTGAAGAAATTGCAGATAGTTTTTGTGATTTTTAAGCTGTCGTTTTCAGTGCAGAATACCGGATGATATCTGAAACGCTTCAGATAATCATTAATCGTATCAAGAGACGGTGTTTTCGTTGCTATGAACTTATTTTCATCTATATTATATTCAGAAATCAGATCAGTAAATTTCTGCTCATAATCGTTTGTCACTTCACCCTGCAAAGGATAATCGATCATGATATTATGTATCTGATTATGCCTGTTATGAAACATTAGGGCCTTGCCATGCGGCAGGATACGGAATTCAATATTATCAAGCCAGAAACGGTCAGTATCATCGAAATAGTGGTCAAGTTCCTTTGGCAATGATGTATATATCCTGTAAGTCTTTCCTTCAGAAAGATCATGCCAAGCCAGTTTCACATATTGTGGCACAAAGAATGAGGTATCATTTGCATCTCCATCATTTGTATATCCGAGACAGCCGCAAATTAATCCAATCGGGGTTATATCAGCTGTTTCGGTAGGAAATTCAAACTGCCCCTCCAGTAATAAACAATTAAGCTTTCCATGTGTTCTGACATTAATACTCTTACATCCGTAGACATCCCAGTGCTCCAACTCTTTCGGGCTTGCATCAAGTTCCTTTGCTTCCCATGAGTCGAGCTTTTCAAGCATACCTTCTCTGAACATGGATTTTCTGTAATCTTCTTCACTCATTTTGGCCCATCTTGCAGATTCTTCAAAAGAATCACCTGACAGAAACGACTTTCTGTTATTAAAAAGATTGCAAAGGCCGATGCACGCTGCAAAAAACAAAACTATATGCAGACCAGTATGATGACCGCTGGACACCAAGAACTTTATCAGAAAAAAAGATATCAATCCGAAAAGGAAAGACGCTGCCGTATTAAAAATGCTACGGAACCCCAGCGCCATACCGTTTCCGGCAGGATCGCTGTGCGGATAATATGGCGCAAAGTTAAACCAGTAGTAGTCAAATGCCATTATTTCTATCATCGAGAAAAATGCCGATCTTCTGGCGGTAAAATATATCGTTGACAGCTGTGCAGCTAATGTGAGCAATAAAAACGCTGTCAAAAGAAGATCTTCAAGTCTTTTGACAGGTTTGTACATTTCCTTTATAGCTACACCTGCAAAACTGAATACGATACAAGCAACCAATAGTAAAAAGAACGCGGCCATAATTCCTTGTCCCCCTCTTTAAATCATATAAACTGTTCGTAATCCATCAAATTATAATCTTGCTTTTATTTCCTGATATATCTTATATAGCGAGACATCTTCATCGGGAAGCTCTTCAGGAGTACTGAGTAAAAATCCTGTAACTCCTTTGATTGCTCCTGCCGTATCACTAAGTGTTGTTTTTTTTCCGCCTTTTAGTTTTATTGTCATTCGCATACGATAGTCTTCATGATGATGTCTGCGCCTTTTATATCTTTTGATCTGAACGTCAGCGATCTCATCAAAAGCAATAGTTTTCTTTCCAATGGGATACTTTATTATCATATCATCATCCCTAATGATTACTGAAGTGCCTACAGCTCTTTCAGTTAGGTATACAAAGGGATATGCGATCATTACAGCAATAACCAGAAAAAAACTCCATAAAGGCAATGATGAGGCAAAGAAGATCATAATAATCAAAATCAAAAATGCAATAAGCTCAATGAAAATTATGATTTTATTTTCGTGTTTTATTTTATAATCCATATTTCATCACCTATTCCATTTCACTTATATTTGCTCATTTTCTTATGCTCGAACATTCATCATTGTTTTTCTTTTGAATAACGATTTTTAAGCTGCTGATTCATCCATGCCGTATGCTTCCTTGCTACAAGGTAATGTACGCCGCAGGTAAATAAGTATATAAACAAAACAGCAATAAAAGTCAGGAATACTGACATTGGAGTTATCCTGCACCAGCCGAACATTTTTAACAGCATCACTGTAATGAAAAATATCAGTAAGAAATGTCCCACCCACAGTATCGCTGAAACTTTGACGCTTTTAGGATCCAAACAAAGAAGTGCAGCTGTGGGCAGAGCAGTAATAAAACCGCTTAAAAGGATCTGCCAGAGTATAACGCTCTCCATTTGCTGTCCCGAGAACGTCAGATATACCGCCGCAGCTATTATAACAGCTGTAGTTATGTCAACAAAATAGTGTAATAATGAGATAAAAAATTCCTTTACCATCATTCACCCTCCTCAATACCGAGCTTTGACTTCAGACTATGTACATATTGCCTTGATATAAGCACTTTTTCACCATTTTTCAGATGAGCTTCAAGCTTGCCGCTGAAAAGAGGCGAAAGGAACTCTATCTTTTCCATATTTATTATCATCGACTTGGAACAACGTACAAAATCCAGAGGATTGAAAAGCTCTTCCAGTTCATAAAGTTTATATTTGACCTCATAGACATCTGAACTGCAATATGCAAAAACTCGGTTTTCATTGGATTCAAAATAGTATACGTCCTGATAGTTCAGACGGGCAATCTTGTCGTTCAGATATCCTGTAAGTTCCGTATTCACAGTTTTAAATGAAAGCAGCATGGAAATAAGACGCTGATCCGGCGATGCGCACCTTACAATCACAACGTCTTCCTCGTTTGGCTGAGGGGATTCGATAATTATTTTCATGATCGGCCTCCGCTTTAGTAGTTTTATAGTGTAAATAAAGTATTGCAGATTATATGTTAGATCTCAAGTCTGCCTCCATGCGGCAGCTTATAGACCTTAGCACGTTGTTTCATATGCTCTTCAAAATCTGATGTATCAATTTCAGAACTGAACGGTGGGAAAGTGTCGTCAAAATGCGTCAGCAGAACAGCCTGAGGTCTGAGCTTGTCATATATACGCAAAGCAATATCGCATATTTTTTGCGAGCCCTGATACGGAAAAAACGCAAGATCGACGCCTGTGGGGTAATCTATGTCGTCTGCAAGCGCAAGGCTGCCGAGTATGAGTATACGTTTGCCGTATACCTCCACAACATAGCATAGAGTCTCTTTTTTCTCAAGGCAGGAAACTATCTTTTTCAGCTTTCCGTTAATGCCTTTCAGATTATGTCTGACACGCCTGCTGCATATAGTTTTCAGAATACTCCACATATTTAAGCTGATATGCTTCCCCTTATATGCAGTGATATGCATATCTCCCACGTAAAAGGAAGAGCGCGGCTTTATAAGGCGCAGATTTTTTTCATTGACGCCCTTGCTGCAAAGGGTATGGTATGGAGCTTTCGTGCAGTACACAGTGGTATCATTTCTTACGATATCCCTGATACTGCTTATATGGTCAAAATGTCCGTGTGAAACAAGGATATGGCTGCAATCATCATAAGCGTCTGCTGCTATCTTTACTCTGCTGTCGGAGAACGGAAAAAAAGGATCTATCAGCAGCTGAGAGCTTCCTGCGGTTATACGCACCGACGCTGTACCGTACCATATGATATTGATCTTTTCATTCATAAGTAAGCTCCTTTGCCGTATGTTTTCTTCATTGTATCATATTACACGGTAAAATTCAATCATTCACACAGCTTATCCATAATATATATGATAACACATATCAAAAACAGCTGTCAATGCAACTTACCCCCTAAAAAACGCAACTTACCTGTACCATACTGACTGATAACGAACAGCTGTCAGGTTTTCGAACAAATTCACATGATCTCCTTTGCAGCTTACCCCTTGAAAAAAGCAACTTACCCTCTGGAAAATGCAACTTACCCGATTTCGGTTGATTTCGTTTTCAACGGAAGCTATAATATGCATATGGTCACGGAAAAACCGTAAGATCCCTGTAAACAACAGTTGTTGA
>NZ_JAIKXF010000017.1 GCF_024684275.1 Ruminococcus sp. | reverse complement strand
TCAGGCAGATCTCTGATCTGTCTTTTCGTCATGCCGTTTTGCTGTAAGTATTAGCAGGAGTTTGTTCGCTTACATACAAACATACTCCTGCTTCTTTATCGTTTTCAGTTAGCTTAATGACATTACCGGCTTTGCCGGGGGATGCTTATTATCAAATCAAGAAACAGAAAAAACATATTGTTCAGGAGGCCAGATATGATCGATACAGCGTATTTGACAGATAAATTCATCTCAGCCTTGCAAAATACATTTCCCGATAAGGTATGTTTCGTTGGCTTACAGGGGAGCTATGCACGCGGAGAAGCAACAGAAAGCAGCGATATTGATTTCGTTGTTATTCTCGATCACCTTTCATGTGAAGATGTAAGACAATACCGAACTATGCTGGATGCCCTTCCGCACAGGGAATTATTCTGCGGATTTCTTTCTGATGCTGACGATCTCAGGAACTGGGAGGTATCAGATCTGTTCCAGTTTTATCATGATACGAAACCGATAATCGGGACTCTTGATGATATTATTCCGCCAATAACTGTTGATGATATCAGGCGGTCAGTCAGGATAGAAGTCTGCAATATTTACCATTCCTGCGTTCATAATCTGATATATGAAAAAGATCCCGCAATACTGAAAGGATCGTATAAATCCGCATACTTTGTGATACAGGCACTCTTGTATCTGCGATCAGGAGAATATATCGCACGTTTACAGGAACTTGTCAGCAAAGCGGAAGGCATCGAAAAGGATTTAATCTCTGCTTATATACAGATAAAAAACAGCGGCGTGTCAGATTTTGAAAGACTGTCAGACCTTATCTTTACTTGGGCGAAAAAACAGTTAAATCACCTGAACGAATGTATTTAAAAGCATATTCCGATATAAGGAGACTACTATGATCGAAACAGAACACTTGAAAATATACCCTGCCTCAAAAGAGCAGATGGAAGTATTTATAGAAACACAAACGGTTGATGTCCTTAAAGCTGCGTACACCGAAATGCTGAACGGTTGCCTTGAGCATTCCGAACAGTGGGATTGGTATGCGATATGGATGATAGAACTGAAAGACGGAACGCATATTGGTGAATTGTGTTTCAAAGGACTTTCTCCTGATGGTATCGCTGAGATAGGATATGGTATAAACGATGAGTATCAGGGATATGGCTATGCAAGCGAAGCCGTGAAAGCAGTATCTGAATGGGCTCTTAAACAGCCGAATGTTACAGCTCTGGAAGCCGAAACAAATGAAGATAATATATCTTCAAAACGAGTGCTTGATAAGTGCGGATTTATTCCTAACGGAACGATCGGCGAAGAAGGTCCGAGATATACACTTAAAAACATATGATAGAAGTAAGATATAATGAATAACATATTTCACTATATTTCACCCCTCGGCGGTATCACCCTCGCCAGTGACGGCGAAGCACTGACAGGACTATGGTTCGACGGGCAGAACCACTATCCAAATAAACTTGTTGAAGAAAGAACCAAGGCGGAGATGCCTATATTCACGCAGACCTGCACATGGCTCGATATTTATTTCAGTGGGAAGGTTCCCGATTATACTCCGCCGATCAGTATTCACACAACACCGTTCCGCAAGGCTGTATATGATATACTTCTGACTATACCTTATGGACAGACTATGACCTATGGTGGAATCGCACGTATCCTTGCAGAACGACAAGGAGTTGAGCGTATGTCAGCGCAGGCAGTCGGCGGTGCTGTCGGACATAATCCAATCGGAATTATCATTCCATGCCACAGAGTAATGGGGACAGACGGAAGGCTTACAGGATATGCAGGCGGACTGGATAAAAAGATAGCTCTGCTGAAACTTGAGAAGTACGAAATATAATGTAAAAGGCAGCCGTAATGGCTGCCTATCTTATTTGTTTCTGCTTAATATACAAGGTTACTGTACCCACAAATGGAAAAAATTTCATCATTTGTTATCTTTCACTTTTGATATATTCAAGGAATTTCCACGCCTCATCCGAATAAAACGGCATTCAGATACGATCTGATTATACGATAAGAACCGTCTCCCTTAAAGTCCAACTGGGGAATGAAAAGAGTACCAACAAAGAACGGGTGTCCTTTAACTTCAAATCCTCTAGTATATCCGTCTTCGTTTTGTGCTATGGCAGCAATCATATTACTATTTAAAAATATACTGTGATAGGCTTCATTAAATCCGTAATTACAACGGTATTCTCCGACAAATCTGTCTATACCTATTGATTGAGCCATGATTGAATCAGGATTTGATATCTTCAGTTGTTCTTTCTTATATACAAGAGAACACGGCAATCTTGCTATTACGGCATCTGAACATTCTTCATTGTTTTCTTCGGTGTCTGCTCCATACAGGCCTAACACATTACGTGCAAACTCAACGACCATATGTTGAAAACCGGCACAAGTCCCTAGTGAAGGAATGCCGTTCTCTCTCGCAAATTGCATTGTCGTCAGAACGTTCTTTGCATTCCTATAAGGGCTTCCCGGTGAGAACCAGAAACCATCAAACGATTTTAGATGTTCCGCGGAAGTGTCCAATTCATCACTCATGATCCATTGAACTTCAAGTTCAGCTTCTAATTCCTCTGATATATCTTTTATTGAATCCAATATGCGACAATGGCTTTCTTCTTTAGGATTATAGTCACCAATAACAGCTATTCTTTTCATTTGTACCTCATATATTCATACGCAACTATTAATCATTCTTATTCTTTTATCAAAGCATACATCTGTCAGAATCCCATAGCAGTCTTTGTTTCTTGCATTTTATCTGTTCCCAGCAGTTCTTCCAGAAGCATGAATGCCACAGCAGGTCCTGTTTGCGGACAGTATGAGGTTATGATATTATCGCTCCT
>NZ_JAIKXF010000121.1 GCF_024684275.1 Ruminococcus sp. | reverse complement strand
TTTCAGTTTTAGGAATAAGCTTTTTATTCAATCCCCAACAATTAGGACAATAATGGATCTCATCTGCATCATCTTTAAGAGTGATGTAGTTTTCTTTATGCATTATTATTCTGCTTTCTAAATCATTAGCCTTTTTTAATTTAGCATTTTCTTCACGAAGTTGTGCAATCTCAGCCTGCATATCCAAAGCTTGTGCTCCTAAATCGAGAAGTTGCTTATAAAGCTCAATATTATCTGCTTTTTGTGCTATGCCGATAGCATCCTTTATGCCTTCATACAGTCCCATATGTTTCTCCTTACCATTTTGTTTGTTCCTTTGCAAAGTCAATTAATAGTTTTCGACACTCTTTTTGTTCATGCGTGAGATTTATGTTTTGATCAACCATTTTCTTTAAGCATTCAACTGCAATGTCAAATTCTGGTTTTGTTATAGAACTTCTTGGTGCTAATCCAAATGCAACTGCGTAAAACTTTGAAAAACAAAGTGATTCAATAAAATTCATAGTGATTCTCCTTGTTAAAATGGATACTCTTCTATTTGAGCATTGATTTCTTTGCATTTAGCATATTCTTCTCCGAATAAATCGGTGTACTCTTTAATTTCAAATACCTCAATAGGAGCTTCAAGCCACCTCTGGAATAATGCATTCCCGTCTGTTAATTGTTGTTTTATCTTTTTTACTTCTCGATCATCAAAAGAAGATGGCTCTTTAAAATAACAGCTGAAATACTCGAATACATATCTCTGCTCATTTATTGATGAAAACATTTTTTCGGATATTGTATTTATAATATTATCTTTATTACTCAGTAATTCAATTCTGTCATTTAGCCAAGTTCCTAATGTCCCCTTTGAATTGCATCTCATCTCAGCAGGACTAAAATCATCATCGCTATAATACTCAACTTCGCCATTTTTTATTGATTTATATACTAGATCCTCTAATCTTAATTGAGCAAGTTTATCAATTTCCAAATATGTAGCATCCATGAAATAATGAATATACATTCTCAGGCTTTTATCATCTTTGCATTTCATCAAGTTTTTACTTACAACTTTACAAAAATCTGCTTTTGTTGTTTTAGAAAGAGCGCTGTACAATTGATTAATGAAGTATCTGAGTTGATGTTGTGGTAATCGTTCTCTATTTAAAAACAGTTTTAATAGCAAATCGTATCGTTTTTTTACAGGAACTTCTTTCAACAGAAGTTCAGCATACTCCTCTGAACAAGTAAAATCTTCATCATAGAGCAGCTCCATTATATTATCAATTTTAGTGACTCCGCCCGAATGATCTACTTGATTCAAAAGGTAATTAATATAAAGTATAATTGCTTCTGCTTCATTTTGAGTATAGGTGAATTTTTCGTGGCTTATTAAATTACGAACCGATTGCATTATTCCTTTAAAAGCGAAACCTATACCTTGTTGTATGTCTCGTTCTGTTGTAGTTTCATTTTTATTAACGAGAATAGACGGATCTTTTCCCAACAAAGCTTCGTTAATCAATGTTGTACCATCTTTATCATCTATACCACTTAACTCTCTTAATAGTTCACTTGTATGAAATATAGCATCTCTTACAGCTTCAGTATAGTCATTACGTTCATAATGAGCTTGGATTGACTTCCAAAGATCTTCACGTAGTTTATTCTCCATAGTTTTCTCCTTTATGCAACCAATACCTCATTCATTTCCATTAATAATTCCTCATAGCTGTCCCCGAAAACCTCATAAAACCTGCCGAGACCGCCCTTATGGTCAAAGGGATTGAGGTCAAGATCATCGGGTTCAATGCTGAGTGAAGCTATAATGTGATCTTTTATAAGCCTGAGCCACTCCATTTGCTCCTCTGTAAAGTGAACCGCACCTGCATTCCTGCGAAGAGTCCATTGCATGAAATTATAGTTGACCTTGTCCGCAAAAGGTTGCAAATTATCGGTATATCCCATTTCAAAGCGTATAATAGAAATAAGATCGGTAAGCTGAGCCATTGTGCCTCGCTTTACCTTATCAGGCTTTTTTATGGCATAACAGTCCCACAGGCGCTCGACAGTGATGCCCTTGTTTTTCAGCTTTTCATACAGCTTTTTCAGGCTTTCTATCGCCATAGGACGGTTTTTGTAACTCTCGTTGTAAATGATGCGAAGTGCAATTATCTCGTCCTTGTTTACTTCTATAAACTCATGGAACGTCTGAATAGTCCTGTCAACGTTCTTTTCCTGCTCGGAGTCAAAGTCTGCGAACAGAACAGTATCAAGATTGACGTTGTCGATTATCTGCTCATGACTTCTGCGGATATTTTCAATAAAATCTCTTGTGTCGGGATCATAGAAAGGTTTTACTGCGTCAGCGATCAATGCTTTCTGAGCTTCATTCAGCTGTTCTTCATCAGGTTCAGCGGCCTGAAATGTGTTAACTGCTGTTTGCTTAATTACCTCTTCGTCAAAGGCGTTGAGGAGCGCTTCAGCGAGTTTACCTGCAGGTGTTCCGATATTCTCCTCAAATTCCTTACGTTCCTCCATAGTCATCTGACTGTTAAGGCGTACAAGTCGATTTGCAAGAGAAGTCAGCGTATCCTCGTCCTTTGCACCGAGTGCAACATTGAGCATAAGCTCCTTCATAGAAACAGTAGGCTTACGTTCAAGTGTCCTTGTTTCAGTTTTTTTGGACTTTGTAACACCAACAGCATCAACGATAACAAAATGGTCTTTATTATCCGTTGCGGACGGGGAAACCTTCTGAAGATCATCCTTGCCGAGAGTTCTCGTTCCACGGCCTTTCATCTGCTCAAAATAGTTCTTGCTGCGAACATCACGCATAAAAATCAAGCATTCAATAGGCTTGACATCTGTGCCTGTAGCTATCATATCTACAGTAACAGCTATCCTTGGATAGTAACTATTCCTGAATTCAGCCAGTACGGTTTCTGGATTGGAAGCTGAGTAAGTAACCTTCCTACAGAATTCATTGCCCTCACCGAATTCTTCGCGAACAATCTGTATTATATCGTCAGCATGACTATCAGTTTTGGCAAATATCAGTGTTTTGGGAACTTCTTTACGTCTCGTAAATAGTTTCGTATACAAGTTTTCTTTAAACGTCTTTATAACAGTTCTTATCTGACTTGTATTGACAATATCACGATCAAGCTGAGAAGCCTTATAGTCAACATCTTCATCAAGCTGCTTCCAGCGTTTTTCTCTTGACATACGATTACGCGACTCAATAAGCTGCTTCATGATATGAGCGCCATTTTTTCCTACATTTGTTTCAATAAGAAAGATATCCTCGCCAACATTTACTCCGTCTATAATAGCCTGTTCTCTTGAATACTCACTTACAATATTCTGATTGAAATACGCAAATGTGCGTTTATCCGGAGTTGCAGTAAGTCCAACTATAAATGCATCGAAGTATTCAAGCACCTGATTCCACACATTATAAATGGATCTGTGGCATTCATCAACAATTATGCAGTCGAAAAATTCAGGTGGATATTTCTCATTGTATACTACTTCTTTTGGAGATTTTCTTTCAAGTGAGGTTACTTCTTCAAGCGAAATCTCATCTATAGACTCATCAGTTTCTTCTCCGCTGAGAATGGAATACATTCTTTGGATTGTGCTGATGCATATCTGCACATCAGACGGTATGTATGAACTTTTAAGCCTGCGAACACCGTATATTTCCGAAAAAGAACGATTATCATCATTCGGACGATACGCGAGGAATTCACGTTCAGCCTGCTCGCCAAGACTCTTGGTATCAACAAGAAATAGAATTCGGTTCATCTTGCCAAATTTAAGCATACGATAAGCGGCAGTTATAGCTGTGAAAGTTTTACCAGCACCTGTTGCCATCTGAACTAAAGCTCTTGGCTTGTTTTCTGTTAAAGAATTGTCCAGATTTTTTATAGCAACAATTTGACAATCACGAAATCCTGTACCGTCAAACTCTGGGAAATGCTTCATATTGTTTCTGATAGTGTCATTTCTTCTTATAAGGCTGGCTAATGTTTCCGGCCTATGGAATGAAAACACTGTTCTTGAACGGTATTTCTCATCATTGTAGTCAGTAAAGCGAGTGAGCTTATCTGTAGATTCATATGCGAATCTTATCTTGTAATCACACTTGATCCACTTAAATGTGCTGTTGGCATAACGAGAAGACTGTCCTTCGACAGTTGTTATATTCTCTCCTTCTTCACTTTTCTTAGCTTCAATTACTCCGACGGGTGCTCCGTTTACGAAAAGTGCGTAGTCAACAGGCCCAGTATCTGTCGGAAATTCGCGTACAGCGACGCCGACAGCAGCATTAGGATTTAATCTTTTAACATCTTGAATTATCCAACCAGAAGTTAGTAGCTTTTCATCAATTATTTTTCTTGCTTTCTGTTCAGGCGTCATAATTTCTGCACTCCTTTACAAAAAATTATAATTTACCAATTATAATTATAGCACAATTCGCTACAAATGTCAATTAAAATCTATAAACAGTCTTACAATAAAATATAAAAAAATTAATGTAAGTTCAACGATACCTGCACTTCGTTTTCATATTGAGTCATTATCAGTAGGAGTATTCCTGTATATATACTTAATAACAGACAGTTTATTATCAACCAGCTTGATATTCAAGCTACCTTTTATGCTATCATCAATGAAGTTATTTTTCGATGTTTCGTTTCTATAGTAATAATAAATCAGTGTTTTATCATTAACAAAGAGTTTTTCTGAAACAAGATTATACGGATCGCATTTTTATACTCGTATACTACAATATCACAAGAGAACATACAATTGCTATAGCTTTCGGCAATATTATATTGTTGAATAATACACTCTGTTTATGGAATGTTTGCCGAGAAATCTCTTGAAAAATAGGGCTAAGTATGGTATAATAGGTGTATCATCAGGAAATGAGGGCGAACCCTATGGATAATGAAATCATAAAATCTGAGAGCAATTCAGAGGATATATATACTTCCATACGTTCTTTTGTTATAACAGCGCAAAATAAAGTGTATGCCGCTGTCAATACTGCAATGGTAATTGCTTACTGGGAGATTGGCGAGCAGATATACAAGGCTTGCGGAGAAAATGACAGAGCTGAGTATGGCAAAAATCTTTTGAAGTACCTATCTGACAAACTTACCGCCGAATTCGGAAAAGGCTTTACAGAGCGAAATCTGCGTGCAATGCGTCAGTTTTATAGCTGTTTCCCGAATCGGCACACACTGTGTGCCGAATTGAGCTGGTCGCATTATCGCATACTTATGAAGATAGCCGATAAGCCTGCCCGTGATTTTTACACAGAAGAATGTGCAAAATCAGCGTGGAGCGTCCGCCAGCTTGAAAGGCAGATCAATACGATGTACTATCAGCGGCTGCTTGCAAGCAAGGACAAGTCCTCGGTGGCAGCGGAAATACAAACCAGCACGCCAAAGCCAGAGTATGAGAAAGCGATAAAAGACCCGTATATCATGGAATTTCTACAGATAAAGCCTGATACCCATGTATATGAAAGCGATATAGAACAGGCTCTGATAGACCATCTACAGCAGTTCCTTTTGGAGCTTGGACGCGGCTTTTCCTTTGTATCACGGCAAAAGCGTTTTACTCTTGACGGGCAGGACTTCTTCATTGACCTTGTTTTTTACAACTATATCCTCAAATGCTTTGTGTTGTTTGATTTGAAAACTGATAAACTGACACATCAGGATCTGGGACAGATGCAGATGTATGTTAATTACTACACAAGAGAGCTTATGAACGAGGGAGATAATCCTCCTATCGGTATCGTGCTGTGTGCTGAGAAAAATGATGCAATTGTAAAATATACTCTGCCAGAAGGCAATAACCAGATATTCGCTTCAAAGTATTTCACATACCTTCCGACTGAGGAAGAG
>NZ_JAIKXF010000120.1 GCF_024684275.1 Ruminococcus sp. | reverse complement strand
CTCTTCCTCAGTCGGAAGGTATGTGAAATACTTTGAAGCGAATATCTGGTTATTGCCTTCTGGCAGAGTATATTTTACAATTGCATCATTTTTCTCAGCACACAGCACGATACCGATAGGAGGATTATCTCCCTCGTTCATCAGCTCTCTTGTGTAGTAGTTAACATACATCTGCATCTGTCCCAGATCCTGATGCGTCAGTTTATCAGTTTTCAAATCAAACAACACAAAGCATTTGAGGATATAGTTGTAAAAAACAAGGTCAATGAAGAAGTCCTGTCCGTCAAGAGTGAAACGCTTTTGCCGTGATACAAAGGAAAAGCCGCGTCCAAGCTCCAAAAGGAACTGCTGTAAATGTTCTATCAGAGCCTGCTCTATATCGCTTTCATATACATGGGTATCAGGCTTTATCTGCAGGAATTCCATGATATACGGATCTTTTATCGCTTTCTCATACTCTGGCTTTGGCGTGCTGGTCTGTATTTCCGCTGCCACTGCGGACTTGTCCTTGCTTGCAAGCAGCCGCTGATAGTACATTGTATTGATCTGCCTTTCAAGCTGGCGGACGCTCCACGCTGATTTTGCACATTCTTCTGTATAAAAATCACGGGCAGGCTTATCGGCAATCTTCATAAGTATGCGATAATGCGACCAGCTCAATTCGTGACACAGTGTGTCGCGAATTGGATATGTTAAGTAAAATTGACGCATTCTTCGTAAATTACTCTCGTCAAAGCCCTTACCAAACTCGGCAGTAAGCCTGTCAGACAAATACTTCAAAAGATTTTTGCCATACTCAGCTCTGTCATTTTTGCCGCAAGCCTTGTATATCTGCTCGCCAATCTCCCAGTAAGCAATTACCATTGCAGTATTGACGGCGGCATAGACTTTATTTTGCGCTGTTATTACAAAAGAACGTATGGAAGTATATATATCCTCCGAATTGCTCTCAGCTTTTATAATTTCATTATCCATAGGGTTCGCCCTCATTTCCTGATGATACACCCATTATACCATACTGAGCTCTATTTTTCAAGAGATTTCTCAGCAAACATTCCATAAACAGACTGTATTATTCGACAATATAATATTGCCAAAAACTATAGCAATTGTATGCTCTCTGGTGATATTGTAGTATACGACTATAAAAAATGCGATCCGTATAATCTTGTTTCGGAAAGACTCTTTGTTAATGATAAAACGCTGAATTATTATTACTACAGAAACGAAACATCGAATAATAACTTCATTGATGATAGCATAAAAGGCAGCTTGAATATCAAACTGGTTGATAATAAACTGTCTGTTATTAAGTATATATACAGGAATACTCCTACTGATTACGACTCAATATGAAAACGAAGTGCATGTATTGTCGAACTTACGTTAATTTTATTACATTTTATTGTAATACAGTTTATAGATTTCAATTGACATTTGTAGCAAATTGTGCTATAATTATACTTGGTAAATTATAATATTTTGTAAAGGAGTGCAGAGATTATGACGCCTGAACAGAAAGCAAGAAAAATAATTGATGAAAAGTTATTAGCTTCCGGCTGGACAATTCAAGATATTAAAAGATTAAATCCTAATGCTGCTGTCGGCGTCGCTGTTCGTGAATTTCCGACAGATACCGGACCTGTTGATTATGCTCTTTTTATAAATGGAAAACCAGTTGGCGTAGTCAAAGCAAAGAAAAGTGAAGAAGGAGAAAACATAACAACTGTCGAAGGACAGTCTTCTCGTTATGCCAATAGTTCCTTCAAGTGGATTAAATGTGATTATAAGATAAGATTTGCTTATGAAGCTACCGATAAGCTTACACGTTTTACAGACTATAATGATGAAAAATACCGTTCAAGGACAGTTTTTTCATTCCATAGACCAGAAACATTAGCAAGCCTTATAAGAAGAAACGATACTATCAGAAACAATATGAAGCATTTTCCTGAGTTCGATGGTACAGGATTTCGAAATTGTCAGATTACAGCAATTAAAAACCTGGACAAGTCATTATCCGAGAATAAACCAAGAGCATTGGTACAGATGGCTACAGGTGCAGGAAAGACCTTTACTGCAATAACAGCTGCATATCGCATGCTTAAATTCGGCAAGATGAACCGTATTCTCTTTCTTGTTGATACAAAGAGCCTTGGTGAGCAGGCTGAACGTGAATTTCTTGCATATCGTCCGAATGATGATAATCGTTCATTCTCGGAAATATACGGCGTTCGCAGGCTTAAAAGCTCATACATACCGTCCGATGTA
>NZ_JAIKXF010000118.1 GCF_024684275.1 Ruminococcus sp. | reverse complement strand
CCTCTTTGTTTACAGAATGTTAACATCTTCCGAGCTGACTGTATGCTATACTGTTATTGTATGTATCATTTCCCGACTGTCTTTGCGTTCGGGAAGCTATCAGAAAGGACGTATTTCCAAATGAAGGCTCGGTTTCATCTGCCTGATTTCGCAGGACATTTCAAGTTCAACCTCGTATTTTGCGAATTGCTCGCAAAGCACCCCGAATGGTTCAGGGAGGGAGTTGAGATAGCGTCATTCTACGGTGTTTTCCCGCCGTCGCTCTGGAACGGAGGACGCACACAGAGCGGCTATTGCGACAAGAGCTTTGTCAGGGGAGTAATCAATGCCTTCAACGAGAGAGGTATCCCCCTTCGCTTCACGTTCACCAATCCCATGCTTGAGAAGAAGCACCTCAGCGATGAATTCTGCAATATGGTCATGCATCTTGCGGACAACGGGCTGAATGAAGCCATAGTTTTCTCACCGCTGCTTGAGGAATATATCCGACAGTATTATCCGAAATACAAGCTCACAAGCTCAACCTGCAAGCGCATAACGGACGCGGAGCAGCTTTACAGCGAGGTCGGAAAGGATTATCACATCGTCGTTATCGACTATGACCTCAATCACGATATGGAAACTCTGAACAAGATACCCGACAAGAAGAAGTGCGAGCTTCTTGTAAATGCCTGCTGCAATCCCGAATGTCCCAACCGCTCCGAGCACTACAGAGCTATCGGTCAGCAGCAGATAATATACGCCAACCATGTGAGAAAATACCGTGATACGCCGCTGAATATGGAGCGTATCGAGCGCGAGAACCCGGGCATCATGCGCTTTAACGACTGTCCCTGTATAGGCAGGTCGCTTTTCGAGATAAAGAAGCTGAGAAATCATATCAGTCCCGATGAGATATGGGAGACATATATACCCATGGGCTTTGAGCAGTTCAAGATAGAGGGACGTACCAAGGACGTATTCAGCCTTATGGAGCATTATCTGTACTATATGGCAAAGCCTGAGTGCAGGGACGAAGCAAGGTTCGAGCTTTTAGGCTGGCTTGAAGAAAACGAAGTCATCAGCGTGAACGAATAACACAAAAATTATCCGCGGACGGCATTAGTACGGTACTCATATAGAAGTTTATAGTTATTACTCGGGGAAAAACTTTCTGAGGAAAGGTTCCCTCTGACGGAGGCGCGACCCTCTGTCCTTCGGACATCTCCCTGTACTACAGGGAGTACCCCGAACCCCTTTCCAAAGACTTTTTACCCAAATTTTCCAAGATAGGACGCCCTCTGCAATGTAGCAGAGGGCGTTAGTTTTTGTCGGGCGTCCTATCTTGGGAAATTTAAGCTGGAAGTTTTAGGGAGGGAGTTTAGCTCACGTTTCTTAACGAACAATAATACGTATGGTACTACAATACGCAAAGGATCAACAGTTTCAACGAAGGCGGTCTCCCACCTGTGGCATTAAGAACTTCGAATCAGCTCTCGCATCACGCCGCCTGACTCCTGCCTATCCAAGATTTTGGGTATTCTCCGACTGCACATTTCTTGACAATTCCAGGTGGAGTTCCAGATGTCAGCATTTTCATCACCTCCTGAGCAAACAAAAAAGCGCACAGCAGTCCGTGACGAACCACTGTGCGCTTTGTATTTAATTTTTGACAAAATAAAAAGGCAGAGCAACGCCTTTGACGTTACTCTGCCTTCTCTTAACTTATATTTGGACATAGCTACCCGTGCCATGCATATTATTCCAAAACAAAACCGCATTTCATTTAAAATGGGCATAGTTAGCCCGTGAAATGCTGACTATCCCGTCGATAGTCCTGTATCCCCGCGGAGGTACCTTATCATGACTATGCGCCATGACGTTTTCCTCATTACGAGGCTTCTGATATTCTCCTACAAGCATACGCCTGCACCCTCCGAAGCCGGGAACACATCAGCCGAAGGTCGGCCTCAACCTTCACATAGTTCTTTGTCTCTCTGCCCTTACGGAGTCAGAGCCGCACGTGCGGATGGCGCGCAAGCCGGCTGTCATTGCCATAATAGGAGCGGGAAGGATGTCCCTTCAGCCGATTTCGCAGGATACATATTACGAGCCGTTGCTGTACGGCTCGGTAGCCCACAAATCTGAAATAGGGAGTTCCTAGGCACTCAGCTAAATACTATCGGTCATTCTTGACACGACTCGCTGAGTCTCTCCTACCGCCTTCACGTATTGATTATTTATCGCTCGCTCTTTCGAGGTCCTGGCGTACGGAAGCTCGCGGCTTGTCGGTTTTTGCCGGCACCGGTCTTGCTGCACACTGATGTGTTGA
>NZ_JAIKXF010000098.1 GCF_024684275.1 Ruminococcus sp. | reverse complement strand
TACTAATTATATCATATGAGCAATAAAATGTCAATGCCGAGTTTTCGGGCAATCGGGTATAATTTCGGCACTAAGAGTTTACCAAAAATCAGGAGAGTAAATGTTCAAAATCAATATCAGACTTTTGAAAGTTCAATATCGTTATCCGAAAGATAGATATATAGGTGTTGCAGGAGTAGTATATAGTGAAGTTGGTGAAGGGTGGTCATCTATAGTTTTCAGCTAATGATTATTGACTTGAAATTGCTATAAAATGACGATATATCGTGGTAAAATGGCTCGTCATTCGTTTTGTGTTAATGACAATTGCATGGTTTACCATGAATAGAGATGTTGGAACATCCGGTATGGGGGGTGAACGTGCAGGCTATTTTAAATGCATTTTCTATCGGTAATAAGGCTTTTCTGAAACTTTCGTGAAATCATATAATTGACCTCTATCAAAAATTTCTATCGAATTTTCTACCAAAATCACCCGATTTAGAATCTTACTCAAACGTGAGAATGTCACTGATTTGATAAAGAGTGATTCATAAACATAAAAAGCGGCTCGCCGTAAGAAAAGTTACTTGACTTAACTTTCGGTGAGCCGCTCTATTTTATACACTGCTCTTTAGCTATTTAAAATACAACCGGGAGAAGTAACGGGCTAATGCTTATGTGAGATTAGATCATCGTTACCTGTGATGACATCACTCCTGCTGCAATGCATCATCGCCGCACAATTAAGTATACTGATAAGAAAACAGTAATGTTAAGGGGGAGGAGCAAAATCGAGAATGTAAAGCTACTTTTTTCTCATAACTTAAACTGTATAGTCTATAGTAACAGGTCTTTTGATCTCAGAGCCATTTGCGATCAGCCTGTGGCGGCTGTTTTTTATTGTAATATTTTCGTCTTTAGCCAAAGTTTCCTTGCCGAGAGCTGACCTTACATCGACCTTTGTATCCGAGTCGGAAAGCAAGAGATGTGTATCCTCACTGTAACCGCCGAAAGCAAGAGCCTGCTGACCAATGATCTCAATATGGAGATGACAATCGCGCAGAGCAATATCCGAGCTTTTATAAAGCGAACCGAAGCAGGTTGAATTATCAGCCATAGTATTAAGAACAAGACTGACCTGTTCAGCACTTATGGAAGCTTTATCACCATTGAGAGTGCCGAATACTGTCAGGCAATTACTATGGGCGTAGAAATTTATAGAGCTTTTTCGTATAGTGATATTGGCATTGTTTTCAAGTGAGCCGATAAATGTACCGATACTTGCTGAAAAATCTGTTTCTATATGGCAGGCGTTCAGCTCAATATTTACCTCGCCCCTGACAGCGCCTATGCCGACCTCAGTCTCGGTGTTGATTTTAAGGTTGAATTCGCCGCGGTTTATATGTATATTGCCGCCGTATCCCGAACCGATACATATACCGTCCTTACCGCGGCAGCTGATATTTATGGGACCGTCCTGTTCAAAGACCAGATCTCCATGGCGCGAATCATGGTCGTTGCCTATGCCGTATGACTCGGCGGCATTCAGGTCGAGATTAAGTGCGCCGTCTCCCTCGATTACAAGCTTTGAGGATTCCGGGACCTGTATTCCCGATTCAAACATAGTATTAGTGCCCACAAGGACAAGAGTAACGTTTGAATTTTCGCCAAGCTCAATACAGGGACGGTTTTTGATATTGGCGAAATAAACATCCTCTAAGGTTATGCGTCCTCTGTAACAAGGCTCGATACGCATATGGATATTGGTCTTCATCTGGGGAGTACCTATTATAGATATATCCTTGTAGACCATTTCGTCGTGTCCTATAACAATATCCGTACAGCCATCCTTAGCCAGCTTTGCAAGTGAAACGCGGTTGGTCTTGCCGGCTGTATATATATGCTTTACATTGCCGTCGATATGTTCCTGATGATACTGTTTTATCTCACTTCGGCATTTTTCGTCTATCTGACTGACGATGTCAGCTGAAGGTCTGGCGGTATAAAAGCCTTGTATAAGGTCGGCTCCCAGATGTATCACTGTCTGGAGCTCCTTTGCGGTCTCGACACCCTCAGCTAGAGCCTTTATACCGTTATCGTGGCAGAAATCTATAATTTCGCGGACAAAATGCTGCTTCTGAGGGTATTCATGTATATCGCTGAGCAATGAACGGTCGATCTTGACGAAATCAGGCATATAGCGCAGCAGATTGCTGACATTGGAATAGCCTGTGCCATAGTCGTCAACAGCGATATTGATATGAAGCTTTTCAAAATTTGCTTTAAGTCTTTCAAGGTCTGAGTCCTTTAGCTCTGCTTCTTCCGTAAGCTCCACGACAACCTTGCCGGCATGGGCGGCAAGGGAATTATCCAGCTCAGAGGAGGCTTCTTCGCCGATGCTGACACCGGGGATACTGTTGATGAATACCTTTTTATCGCCGAGGTCATCTCTTTTTTTGTCTATGAGACTGAGAACATTCATAAATGTAGCACGTTCAACATCGGAAAGACGCTCCTGCATTGCTGCATATTTTATAATAGAGAGGGGAGAGACCTTTGATTCGGTGCGGGCGCGCATAAGTGCCTCAAATGCGTAGACACTTCCGTCAACAGCGCTGACGATGGGCTGGAAGTGATAATCCAGCAGATTCTCGTCCAGTATCCTTGTAACAAGCTGATACTGGACTTTTTCATTTGTATCAAGGCTGTCGTAGGCACGGTTAGTGACAGAGAATTTGCTATTGTGCAGGCGTTCGAGCTGCTCCTGCATATGCTTCAGCATAAGATTGCGGCGCAGTATTTCAAGACCTCTGCAAACAGAGCCTATCCAAAGCCTGTATGCTTCGTCGTAGCTTCGTATCTTGTCTCCGTAGCTTAAAACAGCGTATCCGAAGCATTCGCTCTCATAGAAAACAGGAGTGAAAAAGTAAGCAGTAGGATAGCCGCGTTCCTCGTCAAGGTCAGGGAGCATATCCGCTGTCTCAAACCACTCATCAAGGCTTGCGATATTGTTTTTTCGGTCGCTGCAAAAACGTATAGCGTGTATCATGCGCTTGGGATACCCATTGTTTTTCTGATGAATACCCTGAGCCGCGTTTTTCCATTCATTTGATAAGCAGAGGTGGAATTCCTTTGCGCCGTGTATCTGATATACATAGGAATAGACAGTGCTGAGGTATTCCTGTACTGATGACTGTAAAATAAGGTTCTCGTCCATTGTATTGAAAACTGAGTGATACCCTTCCTCTGATATATCTGTTCCCCAGTTATCGCGTTTTATCTGATAATGGGGCATCGACTCGCAGCCGCAGCCGCAGCTTTCGCCGATAAGCAGCTTTGACCTCAGCTTAAAGGAATCAGGTACTGTTCCCTTTATCCAGTCCATAAGGAAATTAAAGGCATATTCACCGAATTCCTCCGCAGGGATAAGAGCCGAGGTTATAGGCTTTGGACTGGTCTGACCTTCAAAAGTAGAATCATAGCCTATAACAGCTATGTCTTCAGGGACGCGTATACCTCGCTCGGCAAAAGCCTTGCAGAGTCCTATAGCCATCTGGTCATTAGCGCAGGCAACTGCGTCAGGAAGCTTTTTGCCGTCTTCGAGGAGCTCCTCTGCGCATATCTCTCCACTCTGATACCAGAAATCACCGTATATAATACGGTCCTCTGAAACTTCGAGACCGGCATTCGCCATTGCATCGCGGTAAGCCTTCAGACGCTCCTTTGAGTGTTTATGCCATTTTTTTCCTGACAGAAAGGCTATATCCTTGCAGCCGTGAACCTCTATAAGATGCGTTACGAGATCAAAAACAGCAGAATAGCAGTCAGTACATATACTTGGGAAGAGCTCGCTCTCTTTTTCGATGACAACAATTCGGTTTTCAAAGAAATCCTTTAAATAAAGCTCAAGGCTATCCGCGGCATTTTCAGTCTGGATACTGTCCTTCAGTATAACAGCGCCGTCGAACCTTTCGGGATTCATAAGGGAAAATATATTGGATTCGCCCTGTTCACGATCCTGCGTATCCTGATATTTGCGGTACATCGAAAAAATACAGACGTCATAGCCCTGAGAAAAAGCTTCTTTAAGAAAGCCGCTGATAAAACGGCTCTGATATGATTCGTCTGCCTGTCCCACAAATAATGCTATCCTTTTTCTGTGTTTGGTCATGCATATCCCTTCCTTTTGCAGGTGATTATTTGAAATACATAGATTTATTATTATTCTTTCAGTATATATAAAATTAACCATTATATATTATATCATAAAAATATTTTTACTTCATGGGAAATTATTGTATATGTTAAATAAGTTACGCGGCATATCTTCTGCTGTGTGAGTACTTATAGCTCCTGCCTATAAGCAATGATAATCCTTTCGTATTGGACAAAAGCCTATAGGTATGGTATGATTAGTTCATCAAAGGAAAACAGGAGTGAATAACATGGAAAATTACAGAAATATCACCAATTCGGAGCGAATGCGATGTTGCGGCTGATACGTTTTCAAAAGTAAGCTGATATTTGATTTTTAAGATATGAAAGGTGATAAATATGAATAACAAGGCTAAATACATTTCTATACTTGCAGCATTTTCGCTGCTTACAGGCTGCGGAGCTTTAAACAGCAGCTCAAACGAGAAACAGGCTGCCACAGAGGCAAAGACAGAGGCAACAACAGCAGCAGAGACTACAACAGACTGCTGCGAGGACGGTGAAAAGGATTGCTGTAAAGAGGAACCAAAGGACTGCTGCGGCGACGGAGCTGAGGCAGTACTTGGCAAGCCCGAAAAGACCGATATCAATATCGGCTACCTGAACTCAACAGCTCATCTTCTTGCATTTGTAGCAGCAGAAGAGGGCTACTTCAAGGAAGAGGGACTGAATGTAACACTCACACAGTTCTCAAGTGCAGCAGAGCTGGTAAACGGTCTCGAATCCGACAAGCTTGACGTTTCATTCATCGGTTCGGTGCCAACTCTTACATTCCTCAGCCAGGGACATGATATCTCTGTTATCGGCGGTGCAATGACAAACGGTCATGGCTACGTTATCAAGTCAGAGTTCGCAGACAAGGACGAGCTCGGCGTTGAGATACTCAAGGGCAGAAACGTTGCATCAGTAAAGAACAGCGTTCAGGATGCAGAGCTTCAGATCCTTCTCAAAAATGCAAACATTGAGATCGGCGAGGGCGAGGACAAGGTAAATATCGTTTACTTCGACAGCCAGAAGGACGCGTATGCTGCTCTTATGAACAAGTCGATTGACGCAGCTTCTGCTTACTCTCCATACACTTCACTTGCTAAGTCACAGGGCTATAAGGTAGTTTACTACTGCGCACACGAAAAGGCACTGGAGAACCAGCCATGCTGCCGTCAGGTCGCAAAGACTTCTGCTGTAAAGGATAACCCCAATACATTTACAGCTCTCGAAAGAGCATTTATCAAGGCTTACCACCTTACACAGAGCGACCACGAAAAAACGATCAAGGACGTTAAGAAATACATTGATATAGATGAGGAATTCGTCGACACAGAGGTATACGGCGGCTTCAGCGTATCAAGCCCCGATCCTGACAAGCAGGGTACTCTGACTCTTAAAGATACGATCGTAGAGCTCGGATATACTGAGGATTTTGACATCGAGCCTCATTACAATACAGAGATCTACAAGAAAGCACTTGACAGTATTTTAGCTGAGAGTTCCGATGACATCTATAAATCATTGAAGGAGCATTTTGATGACTACGAATAAGATAGAGATCAAAGATCTGACAGTTAATTATATCGAAAACAAGCGAAGCTTCAACGCACTCCATGACGTATCATTCGGAGTGGGCAAGGGCGAGTTCGTCAGTGTTATCGGTGCCAGCGGCTGCGGTAAGTCCACGCTTCTCAGCGTACTTGAGGGACTTTATACTCCGGCAGGAGGCTCGGTGCAGATAGACGGCAAGGAGCTTCACGGTACAGGTACAGAGCGCGGAGTAGTGTTTCAGCACTACTCCCTGTTCCCGTGGATGACTACAAGAAAGAACATTGAGTTCGGCATAAAGCAGTCACGCCGCGATGTAAAGCGCAGTGAACGTGCCAGGATAGCAGATGAATTTCTCACAAAGGTCGGACTTACAGGCTTCGGCAGCAAATACCCCTCACAGCTCTCAGGCGGTATGCAGCAGAGAGCGGCAATTGCACGAGCTCTTGCAATGAATACCGAGATACTCCTTATGGACGAACCGTTCAGCGCTATTGACGCAAAGAACCGCGTTATTTTGCAGGAGCTTCTTCTTAAACTCTGGGAGGGCGACGGTACAGAGGAGCGTAAGACAGTAGTTTTCGTAACTCATGATATTGACGAGGCTATACTTCTCTCTGATAAGATAGTAGTTCTTACAGCGCACCCGGGTACAGTAAACGAGGTAGTGAACGTACCCTTTGAGCGTCCGCGCAGACGTGAGGACTTAGTAAAAACAGACGAGTACGGCAAGTTCCGCAACAGACTTCTTTCGCTGCTCTACAGCGATATTGCCGAGCGTATCGGCGGAGATGAGGTGGTGTTATGACACTAAAAAAGCGCTATCTCCGCATAACACATCTGCTGTTCATAGCCCTTCTGCTGATACAGCTTCTTCCCGACAAGTCTACAAAGGACGTATTCACAGGCTCACTCATAGCCTTTGCAGTGGGACTTGAGATCATCGTACTTGCGGCTTCATCATTTATAAAGAAGGAAGAGGGCGTTTCGCTTCTCCTTGATATTACAGGATTTATATATATACTGCTTGGAGCATGGTCACTTGCAACTGCCAAGTTCAACGTGCTCAATGATATGCTTTTTCCGGCGCCCGGAAAGGTACTGCACCAGTTTACCGAGGACAGGTCGGCTATACTCACAAATATCGTAAGCTCGCTTGGCACAACGGTAAAGGGATTCCTTATTGCAGCAGCAGTAGCTATCCCGCTGGGACTTTTCATCGGCTGGAGCGCAAGAGTGGGCGGAGCTGCAACATACATCACAAAGTTTTTCAGCTCAATTCCGCCGATAGTTTATATACCATACGGTATTGCACTTCTCCCTACATTCAAGTCGGTATCCGTTTTCGTTATTTTCCTTGCTACATTCTGGCCTGTATTTGCAGGAACCATGAGCGGAGTTCTCGGAGTAGACAAGAAGATAATCGATTCGGCAAAGGTACTAAATGTCAGCAAGCCTGAAATGCTGTTCAGGGTAATACTTCCTGCATCGCTTCAGCAGATATTCCTCGGCTGCAATCAGGGACTCAGCGTATCATTCATACTTCTCACATCTGCGGAGATGATAGGCGCAAGGGACGGAATGGGCTATTATGTCAAGTATTATTCAGATTTCGGCGACTATACACGCACTATCACAGGACTTCTCGTTATCGGTTTTGTAGTAATAGGAGTTACTTTCCTTTTCAATAAGCTCCAGAACCGTCTTTTAAGGTGGAAACGATGAAAACTGAAAATAAGATGATAAAGCCAGAGAGCGATAGCTGTTCGTTCTTTGGCTTTTTTGTTTGCGAGCTGATAAATCACCGCTAAGCGCCGAGTACGTTGTCCGCTGCAAGGCTGATAGATATTATTTTTTTGAGACGAAATAAATAAAACATTCATAAATTACAGAATGATTCTATGACTATTGCTGAATATAAACCGAGCCTATTGACAATTATCAAAAATAATGCTATAATGCATATAGTTCCGATAGGAATACAAGAGATTAACAAAAAGGAGTGCTGAACATGAGAACTAATATGATGTGTTGTATGCAGTGTTGTTGTATGAACAAGTCAAACGATATCCGTATTCTGCATACCTATGCTCAGCGATGTTGCGTCATCTCCTGACTTTAAGCGAGTAAAATGTTATGCGCAGAATGCGAATGTCATTCTGCGCATTTTTTATGTTTCGGAGGAAATCATGGTAAATGAAAGAGAAAGCGTGACCGCTAAAATATGCGCCTTTGTCAGAGCATGGCACTCAAACAGGGCGCGTCAGAAGATATATGACGACTACCTTGCCTATGATATGCTGGGCAAGGAGGAATACGACAGCATTTACGACCTCATCAGCAGCGGACTGGACGGCTCACAGCAGTTTTCCCGTGAGGACACTGAGGAGATAATCAGTGAGTACTTTGCACCGATCCCCCTTTCGAGGATACACTTCAATGAGAGCAGACTTGCAGATTTTGCAAGGGATAATGGCAGGATACAGTACGTTATCTGCGGAGCAGGCTCTGATACCTTTGCATTCCGCAACGACAACGAGGACATCAAGGTATTCGAGATAGACCACCCTGACACTCAGCGCTACAAGCTGGAAAAGATACGTGAGCTTGAATGGAATATCCGCGGTAATGTTCACTATGTGCCCGTTGACTTCGAGCGCGAGCGAATGTGCGGCAAGCTTCTTGCGGCAGGCTTTGATCCTGCGAAAAAGACGTTTTTCAGTATACTTGGAGTTACTTACTACCTTACACTGGACGTTTTCACAGATACATTAAAGCAAATGGCGGAGCTCTCAGCTCTCGGAAGTGCGGTAGTATTTGACTATCCCATAAAAACAGGTGTGTTCCCGAGAAGAGTCGAACGCCTTGAAAAGATAACTGAGGGCATGGGCGAGGTCATGCGCGGAGGATATGATTATAATGAGGTCTCTCGTGCGCTGTACTCGCTTGGCTTCCAGATAGACACATATATGCCGCCTGAAAAGGTACAGCATGAGTATTTTGACGGCAGAGAGGACGGCTTGAAAGCCTTTGAGAATGTGAGCCTGATATCGGCGATATACACCGCAGGCTATGATTATGAATAAGGAGAATTATTATGAGCAATTTTAAAAATACAGAAACAGCACTTATCCACGGAGGAATTTCCATTGACGAGCGTACAGGCGCCGTAAATATCCCTATTTATCAGACCTCTACCTATAAGCAGGACGGTCTCGGCAAAATGCGCGGCTATGAGTACTCACGTACAGGCAACCCCACCCGTGAGGCTCTCGAAGCTCTTATCGCAGAGCTTGAAGGCGGTTATGCAGGATTTGCATTCGGTTCGGGCATGGCTGCACTTACCGCAGTTCTCAGCCTGCTTCACAGCGGTGACAGAGTTCTTATTTCCAGCAATGTTTACGGCGGTACCTTCCGTCTGCTGAGCAAGGTTTTTGACCACTTCGCCATCACCTTTACTATCGCAGACACTACAGACCTTGCAGTTTATGAGAGCCAGATAAGTTCCGACGTAAAGGCTGTGATAATTGAGAGCCCTGCTAATCCGCTTATGACAGTTACCGATATAAAGGCTGTTGCAGAGGTATCCCATAAGCACGGGCTTCTTGTTATCGTGGACAACACATTCATGACACCGTATCTTCAGAAGCCTCTTGAATTAGGCGCAGATATAGTAGTTCACAGTGCTACAAAGTACCTCGGCGGACACAGCGACGTGGTTTCCGGACTTGCAGTTGTAAATTCAAAGGAGCTTGCTGAGAAAATAGCATTTATCCAGAATTCCACAGGAGGAGTTCTCGGACCATTCGATTCATTTCTGCTTATCCGCGGTATAAAAACTCTTGCGGTACGCATGGACAGACACGTAGAAAATGCTGAAAAGATTGCAAGGCTCCTTGAAGGGCATAAGGCTGTGAAGAATGTATATTATCCCGGGCTTGAAAGCAGTCAGGGCTATGAGATCAACCGCAGACAGGCTAAGAACGGGGGCGCAATGATATCATTCGAGCTTCAGGAAAATTACGATATAAACACATTTTTCGAGAGTCTTGAGCTTGTCTTACTGGCAGAGAGTCTTGGCGGCGTTGAGTCACTTGTATGCCACCCCTCATCAATGACTCACGCATCTATCCCGGCTGATATCCGTAAGAAAGTTGGAATAACCGACGGACTTATCCGTTTATCCGTCGGAATAGAAAATATTGAAGATATTATCGCAGATATTGAACAGGCTATTGCAAAATCCGAAAGAAAGTGAGATAATATATATGAGATACTATGATTCAATGCAGGCTCTCATCGGAAATACCCCTCTGGTAAGACTTGGAAATCTCGTTCAGAACGAGGGCGTCAATGTCTTTGCAAAGCTGGAGCTATATAATCCCTCAGGTAGTGTCAAGGACAGAACTGGTCTTTATATGATAAATGATGCCGAGAAAAAAGGGCTTCTCGGAAAGGGCAGTACTATTGTCGAAGCTACCGCAGGAAATACAGGTCTTGGCATAGCATTTGCGGCACTTAACCGCGGATACCGTATTATTTTTGTAGTTCCTACTAAGTTTTCAGCAGAAAAGCAGTCTCTGCTCCGCGCACTTGGTGCAGAGGTAATAAACACTCCCCGTGAAAAGGGAATGCTGGGAGCCGTTGCTAAGGCTGAGGAAATAAAGGCGCAGATACCGGGTTCAATTTCACTGGAGCAGTTTAAGAATCAGAGCAATCCGCTTGCACACTATGAGACCACAGGAAGAGAGATATTTGAGGATCTTGACGGAAGGATAGACTATGTAGTTGCAGGTGCAGGCAGCGGAGGTACTTACACAGGCATACTCCGCTATATCAAGGAGCGTGTGCCCGGCGCAAAGGGGGTGCTTGCTGATCCTGTAGGCTCAACAATGGGCGGCGGAGAGCACTCAGATTATAATATTGAGGGTATCGGAAACGATTTTATTGCCGAGACCATGGATATGACTCTTGTTGATGAGGTCATAAAGGTCAATGATGCAGAGGCTTTCAGCACAGCTCGTCTGCTTGCAAAAACTGAGGGCGTCATTGCTGGCTCCTCATCGGGTGCAGCAATGGCGGCAGTCCTGAAGCTTATCGAAAGCGGCGCAAAGGGTAATATCGTTACTGTATTCCCTGACCGCGGAGACCGCTATTTCAGCACAGGGCTCTACGATTAGTCATGATGGGCGGATAATATCTGTCCGTAAAAAGAATGGAGAATTTTTATGACTTTACAGCAGCTTAAATACATACTTGCAATATCTGCAACAGGTTCTATGAACAAGGCGGCGGAACAGCTTTACGTATCACAGCCCTCCCTTACATCATCGGTTCAGGAGCTTGAAAAGGAGATAGGCATCAAGATATTCAACCGCAGCGGCAGGGGAGTTACACTTACCAATGACGGTGCAGAATTCATACAGTATGCCCGTCAGGTAGTAGGACAGTTTGATGTTCTTGCAGAAAAATATATCAGCAAGGGCAGCGTCAAGAAGAAGTTCGGCGTGTCAACTCAGCACTACTCCTTTGCTGTAAAGGCTTTCGTGGAAATGGTCAAGGAGTTTGATACTGCGAAGTATGAGTTTGCAGTCCGTGAGACCAAAACTGCCGAGGTAATAAGCGATGTTGCAACAATGCGCAGTGAGATAGGAATTATCTACCTCAACGACTTTAACCGCAAGTCCATAACAAAGCTCCTGCACTCAAACGGTCTGGAATTTCATACGCTTACCAAATGCAGTCCATTCGTTTACCTCTGGAAGGGACACCCTCTTGCAAACGAGAAGAAAATTACATTCGAGCAGCTTGACGACTATCCATGCCTTTCCTTTGAGCAGGGCGACAACAGCACATTCTACCTTGCGGAGGAGCTTCTCAGCACAGCCGAATATCAGCGTACTATCAAGGCTAATGACAGAGCTACAATGCTCAATCTGATGATAGGTCTGAACGGCTATACACTGTGCTCCGGAATTATCTGCGAGGAACTCAACGGCAGCGACTATATCGCCGTCCCTTTTGAGGACGATTCAGACGAGATAATGGAGATTGGCTATATCACGCTTAAAAACGTGATACTCAGCGAAATGGCTGAGATATACATCGACGAGATCAGGAAATACCTTAACATCAGTTAAGAACTGGAAAACGCCGAATCGTTTGCACGATGTTTTTTGGTAAAGCGACTGGCTAATAGGTTCAGTCTATAACTCGGAATAACCCTTTGGTATTGGACAAATGTCAGCAAGGGGTGTATAATTAAAACATACCAAACAGATATATATTATAGAATATGGAGGATAAATACAATGAGCAGAGATATCAACAACAAATTCTGGAATGAAGAGCTTGAAACTCTTCCCCGTGAGGAACTGGAAAAGAGGCAGCTTGAAGACCTCAAAGAGATCGTTAAGTTCGCATATGACAATGCTCCTTACTACAAGCGTTCATTCGATGAGGCAGGCGTAAAGCCTGAGGACATCAAGACTCTCAAGGATATTGAGAAGTTCCCGTTCATCAACAAGAAAACACAGCGCGATACTCAGGGCGTTGGTTCATTCCTGGGTGAGCTGGCAGCAGTTCCCGAAGAAGATGTAGTTTTCATTTCGACTTCATCAGGATCAACAGGCGTACCTACCATGAGCCCTTTCACAAAGAAGGACTTCGACGAGTTTCAGGACACTGAGAGCCGCTGGTTCTGGCAGATAGGAATGAGACCGAATGACCGTTATGTACACGCTCTCAACTTCTCACTCTACGTTGGAGGACCTGACGTAATCGGCGCACAGAATCTCGGTGCATTATGTATCTGGGGCGGTACTCTCCCAAGTGAGAGACTTCTCTTCATACTTAAAACTTATCAGCCTACAGTTATCTGGACTTCTCCGTCCTATGCTTGGCAGCTCGGTGAAAAGGCTCTCAAGGCAGGCTATGATCCTAAGAAGGACTTCAATATCAAGAAGATAATCGTTGCAGGCGAGCTTGGCGGTTCGATCGATGCTACAAGAAAGGCTATCGAGGACATCTGGGGGGCTGAGGTTTTCGACTTCTACGGTCTGTCAGATATATTCGGTGCCTGCGCTGCACAGTGTGAATACCACGACGGCCTTCACATCGCTGAGAACCATATCCTTGTTGAAACCGTGGATATCCACACAGGCGAAGTTCTTGAACCCGGTCAGACAGGTGAGCTTGTATTCACAACTCTCCGTAAGCACGCAAGACCGCTTATCAGATTCAAGACAGGTGATATCGGACGCATCGACACAACAAAGTGCAAATGCGGACGTACTCACGGAAGAATACATATCCTCGGCAGAAAGGACGATATGTTCATTGTTTCAGCTGTTAATGTATTCCCAAGTGACATTGAGGCTGTTATCCGTGAGCAGAGCGACCTGACAGGTGAGTATCTCATTCGTATCTTCGAGAAGGACTTCACAAGCAAGTATGCAGTTGAGGTCGAGAAGGCAGCAGGTGTTGCAAAGGACGATGAGACAGTAGCAGCAGAGGTAAGCGCAGCACTCAAGGCTCGTATCGGTGTTAAGCCTGCAAGAGTAGTAGTTCACCCGGACGGCGGACTTGATACACGTTCTGAACATAAGTCAAGACGTGTTATTGACGAAAGAAATATTGACTATAATATCTGATGGTGTTATAATATTAAGAGATGATTGTAGGGGACGGCGTCCCCGACGTCCCATTGATACTTTTATGTGGGCTGTCGAGGACGCCAGCCCCTACATTTTATATGATTCAGGAGGAAAAATATGCCAGAATTATCAAATCGCACAGCAAGCTTTACAGATTCTGTTATCAGACGTATGACGAGGATCTCAAATAAATACGGCGCAGTAAATCTTTCACAGGGATTTCCTGATTTTGAACCGCCGAAGGAGATACTTGACCGACTTGCGGAGGTCACACGCGAGGACTTTCACCAGTATTCAATAACATGGGGAGCTCAGAACTTCCGTGAGGCTCTTGCCGAGAAGCAGTCCCGCCTTATGGGACGTCAGATTGATCCAAACGGTGAGATAGTTGTTACCTGCGGAAGTACTGAAGCTATGATGGCGGCTATGATGTCCGTCACAAATCCCGGTGACAAGGTCATCGTATTCTCGCCTTTTTATGAGAATTACGGCGCAGATACCATTCTTTCGGGGGCTGAACCTATTTACGTTCCGCTTATACCGCCCTCTTTCAGCTTTGATGCTGATGTTCTTGAAGCTGCATTCAAGCAGCATCCGAAGGCATTGATACTCTGCAATCCTTCCAATCCCTGCGGCAAGGTGTTTACTCTTGAAGAACTTCAAATAATAGCAGGTCTTGCCAAGAAGTACGATACCTTTGTCATTACAGACGAGGTTTACGAGCACATCGTTTACGCACCGCATAAGCACGTTTATTTTGCAAGTCTGCCCGATATGTGGGAGAGAACTATCTCATGCTCGTCACTGTCCAAGACCTACTCTATAACAGGCTGGAGACTGGGCTATGTTATAGCTCCGCCTAATATTATCGACACCGTAAAAAAGGTCCATGATTTCCTTACAGTAGGAGCAGCTGCACCTTTGCAGGAGGCTGCTGTTATGGGACTTCGCTTCGGTGATGACTATTACAAGTGGTTACAGGACAAGTACACTGAGAAGCGCGATCTTTTCCTGCGCGGACTTGATGATATCGGCATACAGCATACAGTTCCCGAGGGAGCTTATTACATTCTTCTTGATATTTCAGAGTTTGGCTACAAGAGTGACCTTGTATTCTGCGAAAAGCTTGCAGAATATGTGGGAGTTGGTGCAGTTCCGGGTTCGAGCTTTTTCAAGGAGTCCGAAAACCGTTACATAAGATTCCATTATGCAAAGAAAAACGAAACTCTCGAAAATGCGCTTAACCGCCTTAGCGACATAAGAAAGAAAATGCCGAGAGAATAATAATAACGGGATATGAGGTAATGTATGGGAAGAATTATTGACATTTCTCAGGAGGTTTTCTCCTGTAAGGTGTTTCCGGGAGATCCGTCTCCGCATAAGAAGCAGGTCCTCAGCATCAAAAAGGGGGATGTATGCAACCTGACTGAATTATCAATGTGTGCTCATAACGGCACGCACGTTGACGCGCCGTTCCATTTTATAGACGGCGGAAAGACCATAGACGAAGTTGGTCTTGAGCCATTTGTAGGGGATTGCTACGTTGCACGGCATGAAGGTGAGGTCTCAGCTTCTGACGCAGAGGAGATACTTGAAAAAGCAAAGAGCGCAGGAGCGGCAGAACGTATCCTTGTTGCGGGAAAGGCTGTGATAACTGCTGAAGCAGCCCGTGTTTTTGCAGATGCAGGAATAAAACTCATCGGAAATGAAAGCCAGACTGTAGGTCCCGAGGATGCGCCAAAGGAAGTACATCTTATACTTCTTGGTGCTGAGGCGGTGCTGCTGGAGGGAATTGTGCTTACAGGAGTTGAGGAGGGGCGCTATTTTCTCAGCGCCGCGCCGCTTAACTTGGGAGGCTGTGACGGAGCTCCGTGCAGAGCATATCTTATAGATTGAAATACAGGTATAGAACATGAGCCCGGAAGCAATTCAGAGATGAAGCTTCCGGGCTGTTTTTGATGATTTCGCGTTATAGGCTGTTCCTATAAACCATGATAAAACTAACGTATTGGACACTCAGAAAAAACAGGTGTATAATAATATCATACCAAAATGATAGGAGAAGTGCTATGGCAAGTACTATAAAAAATACTGTCAGTACGGATAACGCACTGAAGGAGATAATATGGCTCGGAAGAGGCGGTCAGGGGGCATTTACTGCCGCAAAGCTTCTCGGAGCAGCTTATACGATAGATGATGATGACAAATATGCCCTTGCCTTTCCGTCATTCGGTCCCGAAAGGCGCGGAGCTCCCGTAAGAGCATTCACTAAGCTGGACAGCAAGCCTGTTGTGGACAGAAGTCAGACCGAAAAAGCTGATCATATCGTTATCCTTGACGATACACTGTATAGTCCGCAGCTTCTTGAATTGCTTAAACCCGACGGAAAAATAATCGTAAATTCTAAAAATGATATAAGCGGAGCCTGTACCTTTGACGCTGAGAAAATAGCCGCAGAGTTCAGACTTCCCACAGTAAATACTGTTATGTTCGGGCTTCTTATCGGGATCTCAGGAGTCGTGACATATGAAAATGCAGCAGAAGCTATAAAGGGCTATATGCCTCAGAAAATACAGGAGCGGAATATAAACGCCCTTCTCAGAGCTGTTCAGGAGGTGGCAAAGTGAGACCGTATATCAGAGGAAAAAAGAGCTTCACATTCGATGAGGTTCCCGAGAATACATCATTTGAAGCAGGCTATCTTACCTCTGTCAACAGCGGCTGGAGAAGCGTAAGACCTGTTATAAACAGCGCAAAATGCGTGGGCTGCGAGCAGTGCTATCTTTACTGTCCTGACGGAGTTATAGCCATTCAGGACGGCAAGGCAGTCATTGATTACGACTTCTGCAAGGGCTGCGGGATCTGCGCTAAAATTTGCAGGATAAAAGCAATAGAAATGGAGGCGGAGCGCAAATGAGCAAAAAGTTTTTATCAGGCAACGAGGCATTTGCTGAGGGCATACGCCTTGCACGTCCGCAGGTCATTTCGGCTTACCCGATAACTCCGCAGACCATAGTCGTTGAGCGCCTTTCGGAAATGGTTGAGGACGGCAGTCTCAATGCTGAATATGTACACGTTGAATCAGAGCATTCCGCAATGTCATGTGCTATCGGAGCAAGTGCCGCAGGTGCAAGAGCCTTCACAGCCACATCTTCACAGGGACTTCTCTATATGGCGGAATGCCTTTATTACGCATCCGGCGGACGTTTTCCGATAGTTATGATGAACGCTGACCGCTCTACGGCTCTCCCGTGGAATATCTACGGAGATCAGCGCGACAGCCTTTCACAGCTTGACAGCGGATGGATACAGGCTTATGCCGAAAACGCTCAGGAGGCTCTTGACCTTGCGCTCATGAGCTACAGGATCGCAGAGGATAAGCGAGTTTCTACACCATATATGGCAAATCTTGACGGCTTTGTGCTCACTCATACATATGAAACGGTTGATATACCTGACCGTGAGCAGGCTGACAGGTTCCTGCCGCCATATGAGACAGATAACCACATAGACCTTGATGCTCCTAAGAATATGGCGTTTTCCGCAGGTCCTGACACTAACTATATCTTCAAGTATAAGGAACATGAGGGAGTGCTTGCGGCACGTGAAGTCATAGCCGAGACAGAAAAGTCTTTTGCCGAGATATTTGGCAGAAAATACAGCGGACTGCTTGAAAACTATCTTACCGAGGACGCTGACTACATCATCGTTACTCTTGGAAGTATCGCAGGACTCTGCCGTGAGACTGCTGATAAGCTCCGTAAAAACGGCATAAAGGCAGGCGTTGTCCGCATTCGATACATGAGACCGTTCCCAAATGCTGAGATAGCAGAAAGTCTGCACAATGCAAAGGCATATGCAGTCCTTGAAAAGGACATCAGCTTCGGCAATGAGGGAACAGTTTTCACCAATGTCAATTCTGCACTGAAAAAGGCAGGAGTAGACGTAAAAGGATATAACTTCATCGGCGGACTGGGCGGACGCAATATCTCCGCTTCTGACATCGAAAAGATATACGCAGATATTGCAAATGGCACTGAAAATGTCAATTTCATTGGAATAGGAGGCGAGAGCAATGGCAAATAAAGTTGCAGACAGCATTTCCCGTGAGGAATTTTTCTACGGACACAAAGCCTGTGCAGGCTGCGGCGGAAGTCTTGCTGTAAGAGCAGCTCTCAAGGTTCTCGGACCTAATGTGGTATCAGTTCTTCCGGCAGGCTGTATGTCGGCTGTCGGATTTAATTTTCCGCAGCTCTGCTTCTCGAATAATTCCATAATCTCTACATTTGCAGGCACAGCTTCAATGCTCACAGGTGTCGAAGCAGGTCTCCGCGCAAGGGGGATAAAGGACTTTACCGCAGTTGGCTTTGCAGGTGACGGCGGTACGGCAGACATCGGTATACAGGCTCTTTCGGGAGCTATAGACCGCAATGACAACATCATCTACATCTGCTACGATAACGAAGCTTACATGAATACGGGTATACAGAAAAGCGGTCTTACACCGTTTGGTGCAAAGACAACAACTACGCCTGCGGGAAAGAATATCCACGGAAATATCCGTCCAAAGAAGAATATGTTCGAGATAGCTGCGGCGCATGATATCCCATATGCTGCAACTGCAAGCGTGGGCTATATTGCAGATTTTATTCAGAAGGTACAGAAGGCTTCACAGATACAGGGTACAAAGTATATACACGTTATCGCTCCGTGTCCTACAGGCTGGGGAGTTGCTCCCGATGAAACTGTAGAAATAGCAAAGGAGGTAGTTGACTGCGGACTCTGGTATCTTGCTGAGTATGAAAACGGTGAATTTAAGCTGAATCATAAACCAAAGGAGTTCACCGACGTCGAGGCTTATCTGAAAAAGCAGGGACGCTTCAAGCACCTTACTGATGAAGATATAGAGGTCATAACTGCTTCAAGGGACAAGAAGTGGGAGTTTATCTCAAAAAAATTTGCAGTATGAGTTTATTTTAGAAGAATATAGCTTTGTATACAATCAGTATTATCTGAGTCAAGTATAACTTTTGATATAATTTGTTTATAAATTATTAATTTAATCTGATGAGGAATGTGTTATAATAAATACGTGCGCAATAGCTGCTATTAGGGGGCTATTGCCATGAACTTTGTTCAGAGAGTGCAAATTCCTTATAAAATACGGGATATGCGCATCACATTTCTTTATGTCATGCTCATTTTGTCTTGACAGGGCAAAACAAAGTGCAGGAAACAATAATAATATTTATAAATCATAATATGGGCAAATGATCATTGAAAAGAGTTGACAAGGATATGATGAACTATACTGACATAATGCCGCACTGCACCGAAGCAGATATTACAGTACAGTATAACTGCGCTCTTTTGAAAATTGTATATATGTGATAAGTGTTCTCAGAGGGATAAGTGGTTCCTTTGAGGACGCTTTTTATTTGAACAGATAATTCTTCTGAAAGGGGGCAATCCATGAATATAATAATAGAATTTATCGGACAGAGCTACATGACGCTCATGCTGCTTTTGGGACTTATAATCATAATGCTTGTAAACCGACGGATAAAAATAGACGGAGTTCAGTACGTATGGGCGATTGCAAGCCTTGTATTCATCATTACCGTATGTGAATACGCTGAATACTGGTGTGATACCTATAATAAGCCGGTGTGGATAAGATATGTAAAATCTGCAATAACCTATTCGCTGAATCCGCTGATGATACTGCTGGAGCTTTTCCTTATTGCACCAATAAAGCACAAAGTCCTGTTGATCATTCCGTACATATTTAACGTAACACTGGCGATAGCAGATCTTTTCGGGGCTAATTTTATTTATGCATATGCAGATGATCATACTTTTATTTCGGGAAAGCTTAAAATAATCCCTGCAATAGTTGTATGCTTCTATATTCTGCTGCTGAACTTTTACTCAACAAAATTCATAAAGAGCGGCGAGCGTTCTAAGGCAGTAATAGTGTTCTTTATGTCATTTACCACGATAATCACTGTTATTCTCGAATACGAAAACATCATAGTAAACCATACAACCGAAGTAGCTGCAATGGAAATGCTGATATATTATTTTTACCTTGCAGCGATTCAGCACAGCAAGGTACAGCAGAAGCTACACGAGAGCGAGCTTACGCTTGAAAGGCAGAATAATGAGCTGCTTATGGCACAGATACAGCCTCATTTCATAAATAATTCCCTCCTTGCCATACAGGCTCGGTGTATTGATTATCCTGAGATATATGACAGTATCAGGAATTTTTCGCGGTATCTGCGGTCTAATTTCGACAATATCGGAAATACCCATTCTATCACATTTGAGCAGGAACTTAAAAACATCAAGGCATATCTTGCATTGGAAAAAATGAATTTCGGTGACAGGCTTACTGTTGAATACGATATCGATAACGAGGACTTTATGCTCCCGGCTCTAAGCGTTGAGCCACTTGTGGAAAATGCCGTAAGGCACGGTGTAGCTGCAAGAGAGAACGGCGGTGTAGTTCAGATAATACAGCGTGACGAGGAGGGCGGTATAACTATCGAAGTCCGCGATATTGGACGCGGAAAGCTGAATCTGACCGAAAAACAGGAAAAACGCCGCGGTATCGGAGTTGCCAACGTGCGCGCCAGACTTGCAGTAAGAAACAAGGGTGAGCTTGTGCTTATCCCCGAGAATAACGGCTATTGTGCCAGAATCACATTAAAAGATGTAAAATATGCTAATGAAAAAGGGGAGAATGATCTATGATAACTGTATTTGCAGATGATAATGAGTCATCGAGACGTATGATGAAAATGGTGCTGAATTCCATTGATCCTCTGGGTACCCATTATTTTGCAGAAACTGCTGCAAAAGCCATTGATCTTGTGGCTGAGCATAATCCTGATGTGCTGTTTCTTGATATTGAAATGCCCGGATTAAGCGGCATCGAAGCTGCACATCACCTTAATCAGGTACAGCCCGAGCTCAATGTGATATTCGTTACAGGACACCCCGAGTACGCAAGGGACGCCCTGCGCCTGTATTGCAGTGGATTTATCGAAAAGCCATATGATGAATATGATGTGCTTGAGGCTCTAAAGCACCTGCGCTATCCATTAAAGCAGGCTCTTTCTCCGCTGGTGGTTCGCTGTGAGGGACATTTCGCAGTATTTTTAAAGGGCGAGCCGTTTACCTTCAAGCGCAAGCTTACTATGGAGCTTTTTGCGTATCTTGTGTACAAAAACGGCGCTATGTGTACAAACGGCGACCTGATCGGAATACTCTGGGACGGTGATCCGGAAAAGGGAGATCACCTGCGGCAGCTTGTCAAGGATATGCGTGACTGCTTTGAAAATGCAGGTATAACTGATATAATCGTAAAGCGCCACGGCAGTCTCGGACTGAATACAAGCGCTTATGAGCTCAAAGGCAACGCAGCTTCGCTTAATGATGAATTTAATTGGATATAGAAATACTGTAAACTGTTGAACCTGTTGTTGTATATACGATTAGTAAAAATTACTGGAGGAAAACAACTGTTCAGCGACTTTGTTTACAGAATATTAACTTTATATACAAAAAACATTCATAAACTCTATACTATATGTAACGCCTTTGTAACAATGTGTATGGTATAATATAGACAAGTTAAAGGAAAGATTATAGAGGCTATAATATATAATTCAAACGTCATAAACCATATTCCAGTTATTTAAGGCTATAAAAGCCAAAAACAAAGAGCTGAAAGTAAAGCATTATGCACTTTCATTCTTTGAAAAATTAACCATAAGCGGCTGCGCAATAGTGTAGTCGCTTTTATTTTTTGCAAATTGGTAAACTCAGTATAAGTAAATGTGTTGCGCTTTAGTCATAAAAGTGATATAATAATATAAAACCGAAAGAGGGAGTAACATGGATAAGACAAAAAAGCGCAGGCTTATGCGTATTATTGGCATTATAATGATAGTTCTCGGCGTTGGCGTACTCTCTTTCTATGGGTACAGGAAAATAAGCCGTGAGATTTATCTGCGTAAACTGCTTAAAGATAATGTTAATTTTGAGATACCGTGTCTGGATATTAAGGTACCTGTTCTTGAAGGAACAGGCTCAAAAGAGCTTCAGGTCTCAGCAGGTCATTTTGAAGGAACAGGCGCACTTGGCAAGGGGAATTACTGTATCTGCGGTCATAACAGTACTGTATATGCCGAGATATTCAACGATCTTGACAAGATAAAAACAGGCGATGAGATGTACCTTGTGGATAAGGACGAAAAACGCACGAAATACTGTTATATCGTAACGGAATACAGCATAGTCGAGCCTGATAATGTGAGTGTACTGAATGATTACGGCGATAACAGGCTCACTGTCATATCATGCACCGATGACGGAAAACAGCGTCAGGTAGTTGTCGGAAAGCTCAAGTAACAGAATATAAAGCTAAAACCACCCGTTTTATCGGGTGGTTTTGTCATTGGATCATTAAATTAACTGTTTGTCTCGGTAAATTGCTTTAGTTTTGATTTGAGATACTCATATCTTTCATATTTTTCAGCCTTTGAGAAGTGTACTTCCCTGAATTGCTCGGGATTATTGGTATAATCAAGCTTTTCATCACCGAATTGTTCACTGGTAAGGTCAAATACCACGTCGCCTATAACGTTGTAGCAGTGGTAATTTCCACCCGGACGGAGAATTCCGAATACCTTTCCGCCGAAAATATCCTGCGCTAAAAATGCGGTGATTGAGCACTGCCCGAGAGTCATATTTTCCTTGCACCACTTGTCTCGCATTCGGGGAGCACAGGTGTATTCGCACCATATCTCCGATAAGGCATCATATAGCCTGCGCGGTGTATCTATGCCCCTGAAAATATTATTTATGGGAGGAACTAAAGCTTTTTCCCAGCCGTAAAAATTGTAACTCATAATTCACCTCAGATATACATAGCGTCCATAGCTGTGATATACTCTAAACTCGGAACAAATGTACCCTTATGTCGGTCACCGCGATAGACCTCATGCCCATTCTTATAGGCGATGACCTGTGCCATAGGAAATGGTATCCAGACTCCGTCATCAAGGGGCTTTGTAGAGAATATCAGGCTGTTATCAAGTCTTTTGAAGCACAGGGTGTTTTTCAGATTCTTATGCACATAGAGCATATCACCGTCGTATATCATCAGGTTCAGTTTGTTGCGCGGAGCACTTTCTACTATAAAGTTATTTACTATCTCAAAGCGTTCTCGTTCATTAGGAACTGACCGTGAGATATGCTCGTTCATGTGGTCAAGAAGCGAAAGAAAAAAACGCTCTGAGTCAGTATCACCTGTCTGAACAGCGGCATATCGGTGATTATGTTTGCTGTTGAAAATAGTGCCGTTGTGTATAAGAGTCCACTCTCTGCCCGATATATCCCTGCCTGTGAAGGGGTGGCAGTTTTTCTCGTTAATAGAGCCTACAGTGGCAAATCTTATATGTGCGAGAAGGTTCTTCTGCGGCTCAAGGCTGTCTATCATATCGCTGAGAAATGAGCTTTCAGCGGCGCAGACCGGCTCTTTCAGAATAATTCTGCCGTCGTTTTCATACATCATTCCCCAGCCGTGAGGATTGCTGCTGCTATGAGCAAAAAACTTTCTCAGATATTCCGATATATCAATATTTTTTTCGGAAGTGAAGCCAAGAAGCTCGCACATTTATGTCACCGCCTTGTCTATTTAGAAATTACTTTACAGAAGCTGAAACAATTGAATTTTTGAAATGATTTCTGCTTGTTATCTTTTCTTTTTCAAAAGCTATTATTTCAAGGGCTTTATCATTTCCTGAGAAATGTTTTTCCATTTCATCAATAACACTTGTTCCGCGTTCTAAAAGTTTTGTATCGGGGGCGAGAAGTGCCGCATTCTTATGGTCGCTGACTGCTTTTTCCTGTAACTCTGGGGTAAGATCAGAATCCGCCAGGGAGATCAGATAAAGAATGAGCAGATGAGCGAATTCAAGGTCTCTGATGTCGATCCCGAGTGGAGCGGAGGGGTTGAGGTCGATCATTCTAAGCTCGATATGATCAACGCCGCCTGCTGCAAGGTTCTCAAGACTGTTCACGCCCTTGGGCTTCAGACGAATGGGCAGATACAGCTCGCTTGCGGAATACAGCGAGCCTGTAACGATATGCTTTTTGATACTGCCTGTGAAGCTTTTCAGACTGCGGTGATCGAGTATAGGCAGGAACTTGTTCCAATATCCGCGCTTGCTGTTGCGCAGAGAAGAGTATTCACCAATAATTATACCGTTTTTTCCGCCTTTGTCAAGTGAAGCGTCATAGTAAGGACTTGCAGCTGTCAGAAGCACCAGCAGATAGCTATTCACCATAAGGTGCTTATAGAGCCTGAGATACAGTTTATCGCGGAATGTGCGGAAGTCTTCGTTATTAGCATTTATCTCACGCAGAAACTCCTCTGAAAACGAGAAATTGAAGTGTATCCCGGAAAAAAGCATAAGCTTTTTCCCGTATTTCTGCTGAAGGATTTCACGGTAAGCACGTTTCGAGGAATGGTCACCTGTAAAGTCAGCGATCGGAATCTCATCTTCGCTGTCAATGTGTGGAGGGTTGCTGTACAGCCATATGCTCTCGCCGTTTTTTGAAAGCACATCACGGGCTTTTTTATCCAGCTCTGCAAGGGCTTCAACTGCCTCATCAATACTGCTGCATACGGGAGTTACCAGCTCTAACTGATTTTCGCAGAAATCACGGGTGATGTTGCTGTCATGTCCGAATGGGTGTGGAGTCTGAGCAAGCCTGCCCTGACTGTCAACACGGAGAGTTTCACGTTCTAAGCCGAATTTGCCTTTGTAATAATATGTACTTGTGACCACAAATATCACCTCAGAGATCAGTAATTTTTACCTGCTGCACATTCTTTATCCTGCGGAGCCTGCGCGACACCATGTCATTTTCGGAAGCTGTCTCAAAGCTTACATCAGCAGTAAAATGCGAAACAGGTATATTTTTATCATTGGTCACTACATTTGCTGTATGAGATATTATGTTGCCGTTAAGCCGTCTGATAACATTTGATATTTCGCCAACCAGACCAATTCTATCGAGGGATATGACTTCTATCCTTTTCATATTATCACTCCTATAAATTCAAACAGTCTGCCGCCGCGGCAGACTGTTTGCATAAAGGAAGAAAAACCTATTTGACAGAAAGCGCGGAGCCATTTATTATACTATCCATATCACACATATATTCCAGCATAACAAACACCTCCATTAAAACATACTGAATCAGTATGTTAATATTATACTATAATATGCATATTTTGTCAATAGGATTTCTGTGAATTAATTATTGACAAATGCTCTTACCTGCTATATAATCAGCTTATAGCGTACATGAGGTCTGTTCTTCGTCAAAAAGCTCTGTTATAGTCGGACTGTCACCGCATATGGGACAAGAATGGTTTACTTTCGGCAGCTTTACCTTACGCCATTCCATTTTCATACCGTCAAATATAAGCATATTTCCTGTCAGCAGACTGCCCTGTCCTGTGATATATTTTACTGCTTCAAGTGCCTGCATAGAGCCGATTATACCAGCCATTGCGCCGATAACTCCTGCCTCGCGGCAGCTTGGCACAGCGTCCTTTGGCGGCGGAGCTTCAAATATACACCGGTAGCATGGACCTTCACCAGGGACATAAGTCATTAGCTGCCCCTCAAATCGGAGTATGCCTGCATGGCAGAAAGACTTGTGTCCAAGAACACAGGCATCGTTTATGAGAAATTTGGTAGGGAAGTTGTCTGCGCCGTCGATGATGAAGTCGTAATCGGCTATCATATCGGCGATATTACTGCTGCTGACGTATTCATGGTAGGTTTTTACCGTAACATCAGGGTTGAGAGCTCTGATCGCTTCTTCGGCTGACCGGACCTTTGGCTTACTTATATCATCTGTTGTATGGATTATCTGCCTTTGCAGATTTGACAGTTCAACATTATCGAAGTCTGCAATTCCGATAGTTCCTACACCTGCGGCGGCAAGATACATTGCGGCAGGTGCGCCGAGTCCTCCTGCACCTATAATCAGAACTTTGGCAGAGAGAAGCTTTTTCTGTCCTCTTACGCCTATTTCTTTTAAAGTTATATGTCTCGAATAGCGTTCGAGCTGTTCATCTGATAAAATCATTTTTACCTCCTGAAAGGGAATCAATATGAAAAGAATAAATGCAGCGGAAATAAAAGGTCTTGATACCGAAAAAGTGCTTCTTCTCGATATACGAAGCAGAGAAGAATTTGAAATGAACGGCATAGAAGGCTCAGTAAATGTACCATTTGATGAAATATCATTGGGAATTTCAAAGCTCCCGAAGGACAAGCCTGTCTACGTTCTATGCCGTACAGGCGACCTCAGTGAAGAAGTTGCAGAGATACTTGAAGACCGCGGATACGATGTCTATAATATTGAGGGCGGTCATGCTGCATATATCGTAAGTCTTGCAGGTATTGATTTGAAAAACTGATACACTTTTACTCCGTATAATACATAAGCCTTATTCAAATGACCGAATAAGGCTTTTTTCGTTCATGCGTTGATCGAATTTTCAGTTCAAAGACTTTGTTGGATCGCTCCTGTGAACTTTGATCAGGAGGCGCTATTATTATTATTATTTAGCAGACATTGATTCTGAGTAATACCGAACGAATTCATCAATACACTCATATCTTGACATAGGTGATGACTGCCATACAAGCTCGCCCTCACATTCAAGACTGAGAAAATAGCCGTCGCACTGATCCCAGCCGTATAACAGATACTCTCTGCCATTATGTGAGAAATTTACTTCATTATCGGTGATTACCGCATTTCTGATATCATTACTGCTCATGATCCACCTCAGATCGCTGCATACTGCTTGATATAGGTTTTTATCGGTATGCCGTTCTTAATACCGTCAACCATAGCTTTTGCAGGATTTGTATGCCTGCGTACTCTGTCATAAAGTGGAGCGAGCAATACCTCCTCACCGAGACCGCGCTGTATCAGTCCCTCAGATGAAAGGTCAAGTATGCGGATAAGCTGTCGTTCGACTGCTCCTTCATCAATATACTCAGGGAGCTTCTGTTTTGACAGCAGCTTCTGAAGCTCTGATGCATTGAATCCGTGAGAATATATGACTTTGTCGTTTTCAACTATCTCTTTGAGCTCATAAAGCTTTTCTTTCAGCCCTGTGTGGAATGCCGCAACTGTCATAGCTTCTGAAAGAGGCTGACAGCAGGAGCTTCTGTATTCGATAGTGCCTCTGAATGTCAGGTCTTCAAATTTGAATGTGCGGAGATATTCAAGGTCGGCTGTTTCAGGAGAAAATTCTATTTTCCGATATTTCTTTCCGTCGTAGAATTCTCCCTCAATGGAATCACGGGAGAAGAATTCGTCGATTGTCAGAGGTGTGAAGTTCACATACTTTCCGTCACGCATGGTACAGTAAATTGACTGAGTGCCGATATAGTCGATCAGCTCGTCGGTATTAGTCAAGACCTTTCCGAACATTCCCACATTGTGAGGATTATAGCCTTGCATACTGTATTCCCACAGCATATTTCTCACACAGAGAAAGTCGGGGTAATCGGGGAGATACGAATTGGCAAAAAGTATAGCCTTGTATGGCTCAAGAAGTCCGAAAACGTTGATAACATCGGTAAGCTGCTCATAGCTCACATCAAGCTGTACCTGTGAAGCGCTGGTGAATGTGCCGAAATCAGGACGCTTATGAAAACGTATATCCACCTCATCGCTATGCTCTGGATAAGAGTGGAGATGATGATAAAGCATACGGTAGCGCTCATTCTGGATAGGCAGGTTATGATTTATATCTGCATTGGGATTGACGCCCATACCTGTCAGAGTATAGCCGTGCTTTTCAAATTCGGAGTTAAGAAAACGGACGTATTTTTCAAACCTCTCCTTTATCTCGAAAAGTCCGACAGCTTTGCCGAATGAAAGCTCAAGATTGGAATAGCAGCAGTCAAAAGAGAGAATATCTCCGTTTTTGCTGTCTCTTGCAGATGTTATATTCCCGTCAGTGTCCCTGCCTGATTCTATGAAACCGAAGTGCTCAATAAAGCTTTCGGCTGCTGCGATGGAAACAGCTTCGTCAACAGCCTGGCCGTTAAGGTTGACTACAGGCATCTCTATCTCAACGCCGATATAGTCGGGACGCTCCTTCTTTGTAGGTGCGATATACTTGTCATAAATAGCCTGTCTTATCTCCTTTTTCATTTATATCACCTCTGTGAATATTGGTATGAGAATATTATAGCTTTATAAAACTACTTTGTCAATATGATTTGTGTGAAATGGTTATTGACATATTCTTTAACTCGGTATATAATCATATTATATCTATGTTATTACTATGATAAATAAGGTGAGTATTATGTTGAATCAGTTTTCAAGAACACAGCTTCTGATAGGAAGCGACGGAATGAATAAGCTTGCAAACGCAAGAGTAGCGGTATTCGGTATAGGCGGTGTCGGAGGATATGTCTGTGAGGCACTTGTAAGAAGCGGTGTATATAAATTTGATCTTATTGATGATGATAAGGTCTGTCTTACAAATCTTAACCGACAGATTATTGCCACAAGAAAAACTGTGGGAAAATATAAAGCCGAGGTCATGGCTGATCGAATGAAAGAGATCAATCCCGATGCGGATATACGCATTCACAAATGCTTTTTTCTGCCCGAAAACGAAGATGATTTTCCGTTTGAAGAGTATGATTATATTGTTGATGCAGTTGATACAGTTACGGCAAAGCTTGCACTTGTCATGAAGGCACAGGAGCTTGATATCCCTATGATCAGCTGCATGGGCGCAGGCAATAAGCTCGATCCTACGGCTTTCCGTGTGGCGGATATATACGATACAAAAATGTGCCCCCTTGCTAAGGTAATGCGTATCGAGTGCCGCAAACGCAGGGTAAAAAAGCTAAAGGTGGTTTATTCCGAGGAAAAGCCTACACGTCCTATCGAGGATATGTCCATATCCTGCCGTACACATTGTATCTGTCCTCCGGGAGCGCAGCATAAATGCACAGAGCGCCGTGATATTCCCGGAAGTACAGCCTTTGTGCCGTCGGTTGCCGGGCTGATAATCGCAGGAGAGGTCGTAAAGGACCTGTGCAGAAAGAAAATATGATCTATAGGAGTTTTCTATAATCTGTAATGGATTTTTTGCATTGGACAACCTTGCATCTCCGTGATATAATAAGGTCATACCAAACGAAAGGAGCGGTGAGAATGAAAAACAGAATATCCTGTATGCTTGGTATGCTCCGCTCTATCGTCAGAGGGACAGACCGAATGTGCAGCAAAGCGCAGAGTTACATCAGATAATAATATTTAGCTGAATCATTAAGTGTATGACCTCCTAAGAATACATTAATGAACGACAAAGCAGCTTCTTCAATAAGTGAAGAGGCTGTTTTTTTACGAGGTGTTTTATGACTTTACAACAGATCAACTATCTTCTTACCATATCCGAATCACGTTCAATGAATAAGGCGGCGGAAAAGCTGTTCATTGCACAGCCTACCCTTACAGGTGCCGTCAGGGATGTTGAGAATGAACTTGGCATACAGATATTTCACCGAACTCACAAAGGTGTTACCGCTACCGTTGAGGGTGAAACGTTTCTTTCAAAGATAAAGCGGGTATATCAGCAGTACGAGGAAGTTATGGAAGAATACGGCGAGGAAATGAAATTCAGGCGGCGTTTTGCGGTCTCTATGCAGCACTATTCCTTTGCCGTCAAGGCATTCATCGAAATGGCTAAGCATTACGACTCAAATCAGTTTGACCTTGCTCTGAGAGAGACTGCCACCGCAAACGTGATCAAGGACGTAAGTACGATGAAAAGTGAGATAGGCATAATATATACCTGTGAGGCAAATCAGCGTGTGATAAACAGGCTCCTCCGTGAAAATGAGCTTGAATTTACATCGCTGATAGAATGTCCTGCCAGTGTATATCTTGCAAGGTCGCACCCTCTTGCAAAGGAAAAAGAGCTGACCTTTGAACAGCTTGATCCGTATCCGTGTCTTTCCTTTGAACAGGAAAACGATACTGAGATATATTTCGCTGAGGAGATACTAATTGAACACGCCTACCAGAAAACAGTCAAGGCTACAGACCGTGCAACTATGATGAATCTTATGGCAGGGCTGAACGGCTATACACTTTGTTCGAGTATCTATTCCGAAAAGCTCAGCGGAGATCAGTTTCTTGTGATACCTTTCAAAAATGCAGACAGCGTTCAGAGTACGATGAATATTGGATATATCATGAAAAAAAACAACGAGCTCAGCAGTATGGGAAGGAATTTTATTGACGAGGTGAAGCGTGAGCTTGAAATAAGAGAATAAGAATAAAGCCTGAAAGCGGTCATTTTGCTTTCAGGCGAGTCAATCCCAAATTCTGTGTAAACGGCAAATAGTGCAATAAAAGAGTATATGATGAGACCGATTGTGAAAGCAGTCGGTCTTATCTGCATATTAGCACATGATTATTTGATTGTCAAGATTAAAATATTATTCGGGTATCCTGTCGCCGTAGTAGATTACCAACTGAGCGTAAATGCGGCTCCAGTCCTGTCGGCGACCAGTCCATTTTTTCGTGATGTCCTTCATAGCCAGATAAAGCATTTTGAAAAGGCTGTCATCAGTCGGAAATACGGACTTTGCCTTAGTCACTTTCTTCAGCTGACGGTTGAACCCTTCTATGGTATTGGTCGTGTAAATCAGCTTTCTGAGTTCCTGTGGGAACTTGAAATAAGTGCTGAGATTAGGCCAGTTTTCGTACCATGACTTTGAGATCTTAGGATATTTGCTGTCCCAGGCAGCTGCAAAGGAGTCAAGTGCGTCCAGAGCTGCTTCCTCGTCAACTGCAGTATACACCTTTTTCAGATCAGCCATAAGAGCCTTGATGTCCTTGTAAGAGACATATTTGCTCGAATTTCTGAGCTGATGAATTATGCAGTTCTGGATATCGGTTTTCGGGAATACAGCCTCTATCGCCTGAGAGAAGCCTGTCAGATTATCGGTGCAGGCGATAAGAATATCTTCAACGCCTCTGTTACGCAGGCTATTAAGTACGCCCGCCCAGAACTTAGCGCTTTCATTTTCGCCTACCCACATACCGAGAACGTCCTTCCTGCCGTCCATATTAACGCCTATGGCTATGTAGACAGCCTTCTTGATGATCTGTCCCTCGCTGCGGACATGGTAATGTATAGCATCA
>NZ_JAIKXF010000014.1 GCF_024684275.1 Ruminococcus sp. | reverse complement strand
CCGTCATGGGTAATGAGTATCAGCGTCTGGTTGTACTTTTTAATAGAGCTTTTCAGTATTGATATGATCTCGCGGCTGTTTTTGCTGTCAAGGTTGCCTGTAGGCTCGTCAGCAAGTATTATCTGGGGCTTGTGTATGAGGGCACGGGCAAAGGCTACACGCTGCTGCTGACCGCCCGAGAGCTCGTGAGGATAGTTCTGACGCTTTTTGTCAAGTCCCGTAAGGCGCAGGAGCTCCTCTAAAAATTCCATATCAGGGGGAGTATTGTCAAGATTCAGTGGAAGAACGATATTCTCCTCAACATTGAGGACGGGGATAAGGTTATAAGCCTGGAATATAAAGCCTATATTCTTTCTGCGGTAGGCGGAAAGCCCCTTGTCGTCAAGCTTGGTGATGTCCTTGCCGCTGACGAATATACTGCCGCTGGTAGGTCGGTCAAGTGAGCCGAGGCAGTTGAGCAGAGTAGTCTTGCCGCTGCCGCTTTCACCTGTAATTGCGACGAATTCGCCCTTGCGGACTTCGAGGTCGATGTTGTTTACCGCCATGAGCTTGGTCTCGCCCTCGCCGTACTGCTTGCAGAGCTTTTCGGTTTTTATTAAAATGTTGTTTTCCATATAAAGGCCACCTTTCTCTTATGTTAAACCCATTATAAAACATCAATCTTACAGTAACATTACAATAATGGATTTTTTAGAGATGCCCTTATGACATTTGCAATATCTGAAATGTGACAAATGTCACATGAGAAACTGACGCAAGACACTACAAAAACATTCTCATGTATTGTATAATGATTACAGTGAAAACATAAGGGAGGAAAACACTATGAATACTGTTGTTAAAATAAAGGACCTCGTAAAGCGCTACGGCGACCTTATAGCTCTGGATCACTTTGACCTTGAAATTGAGCAGGGTGAGATATTCGGACTTCTCGGTCCTAACGGCTCGGGAAAGACTACTACCATAAACTGTCTGCTGTCGCTTCTTGCCTTTGACAAGGGCGATATAGAGATATTCGGAAAGAAGATGACTCCCGTCAGCTATGATATAAAAAAAGAGATAGGCGTCATCATGCAGAATGTGGCGGTATTTGATGAGCTTACTGTCTATGAGAATATTGATTATTTCTGCGGACTCTATATAAACGACAAGGAAAAGAGAAAGCAGTGCGTTGAAGAAGCAATTAAATTCGTAGGGCTGGAGGATTTCCGCAGATTCTATCCTAAGAAGCTGTCGGGGGGACTTCTCCGCAGACTTAATATCGCCTGCGGAATAGCACACAAGCCAAAGCTCATTATCCTCGATGAGCCTACTGTTGCTGTTGATCCGCAGAGCCGAAACCGTATCCTTGAGGGTATACAGGAGCTCAATAAAAACGGTACAACAGTCATATATACCTCTCACTACATGGAGGAGGTAGAGCAGATATGTACCCGTATCGCTATCATGGACAAGGGCAGAAAGGTGGCAGAGGGCACTAAGGACGAGCTTAAACGCATGATCAAGAATACAGAGACTATAACTATTGAGATACTGGAGCTTCCTGATAAGGTGTACAGCGGGATCTCAGGTCTGCCTCATGTTTACGATACAGAATACGCCAACGGAAAGCTTTCGGTGTACTGCTCGGGCGGCAAGCATAATCTCACGAGAGTTCTTGATGTATTGCAGAAAAACGAGTTGGGCTTCGGAAGAGTATACACGGAGCTCCCTACACTCAATGACGTGTTCCTTGAAATCACAGGTACTGCTCTCAGAGACAAGGAGGATTGACCATGTTCCTGCACATACTTAAATATGAGCTCAAAGGCGGTCTGCGCAGCAAGGACCTCATCATCTGGCTCATACTCTTTCCTATACTTCTGGGCACCGTCTTTAAGGTGGGCTTCGGAAGCATTTACGAAAAGACAGAGAAATTCAGCTCTATTCCTGTTGCTGTAGTGGAGGAGAGCGAAAATCCTGCCTTCAGACAGGTGCTTGAAAATATTCAGAGTGCTGACAAGCCGTTCCTCAAGGTCAGCTTTGTGGACAGGGAGATGGCTGAAAAGCTTCTTGACGACGGTGACGCAGAGGGAATAATTTTCTCGGGTGAAAAGCTGAAACTCACTGTCAAGGAGAAAGGTCTACGCGAGACCATGCTCAAATCCTTTGTTGAGCAGTACTCAGTCCGCGAAAAAATAGCTATGGACGCTATAAATACAGCTCCCGAAAAGGCTCAGGAGGTCATCTCGTCCCTTACCTCGGAAACTGTATCCTCATGTACTGAGATACCTGTTACACAGGGAAATCCCGATGTATATGCACAGTACTTCTACAACCTCATCGCTATGGTGGCTATGTTCGGCTGTATCACAGGAATGACAGTGACGGTGCGCAGACAGGCTGACCTTTCGGCACTTGGTGCAAGAAGCTGCTGTTCACCTGTACCGAAATCCATAAGTGTCCTTGCAAGTCTTGCAGGAAGCTTCGTACTTCAGACTGTTTGTATGCTGATATGTGTAACATTCCTTGTTTTCGTGTTAAAAATAGACTTCGGCGACAGACTGTGGCTGGTATATCCTACAGCGGTGCTGGGCGGAATACTCGGAGTATCCTTTGGCTTCTTTGTTGGTTCAGTTGCACGTGTAAGCGAAAAGGTAAAGACGGCTATCCTTATGACCACATCAATGCTGCTGTGCTTCCTGAGCGGACTTATGATGGGCAATATGAAGTCTATCGTAGCAGAAAAGGCACCGTGGTTCAACAATATCAATCCCGTTGCGGTAATCTCCGACAGTTTCTACTGTCTGAACATCTATGAGGACTATGACCGCTATCTCACAAAGCTCGTAACTATGTTCGTGATCACGGCGATATTCATTATTCTTGGTATTCTTTCGTCAAGGAGGAAAAAGTATGCAAGTATTTAAGGCTATGCTGAAGGTAATGAGAAAGAGACTGCCTTCTGCGATGATATATATTATCGTGTTCGTGGTCATCTCAATAATCGTTACCAATGCGTCCACAAAGGACAATAAATTCGAGGTCACAAAACTGGACATATGTGTTTTCGATGAGGACGATACTCCAGAGAGCCATGCTCTCATCGACTTCATAGGCAAAAGAAATGATATAGATGAAATAGAAAACGACAGGGACACTATTATAGATTCGCTTTACTATAAGCGTGTCAACTATGCTCTTATTATCAAAAAGGGCTATGCTGAGAGGCTTGCGGCAGGGGATACAGCCGACCTCTTCGGAAGCTATCATATTGATGAAAACTACTCTGTAGTATATATGGGGCAGTTCCTTGATGAGTACACAACGTCTGTAAAGGCTTATCTCACTATGGGAAGGACTCTTGATGAGGCTATAAGCTCCACAGAGGAAGCTCTCGCCCAGAATACAGAGGTGGATATGCTGAGAGTGGACAAGGGCGGCAGCTCACACTTCAGCGTTGACTTTGCAGGATATTTCCAGTATATGCCGTATATCCTCATTGCGGCTGTGTTCACCGTGGTTTGTCAGGTCCTTGTTACCATGAACAACAAGGACATTCGCTACCGCACAAACTGCTCATGCATCGCTCCCTCAAAGTACACATACCAGATGTTTATTGGAAGCGCAGTCTTTGTGCTGGCAGTATGGCTGCTGCTTATTATAATAGGTGCGATACTGAACGAGGAGATGTACACGGGCAGAGCATGGTATGCAGTGATTAACAGCTTCATATTCTCAGTAGTTGTAACAGCCATTTCAGTATTTATTTCAAGTTTTGAGCCGAAGGAAAATGTGCTTAATCTTATCACACAGGTGCTAAGTATCGGTATGAGCTTCCTATGCGGAATATTTATCCCAATGGAGGTGCTCAGCGACGGAGTTCTCTCTGTAGCGAGATTCCTTCCTGCTTACTGGTACGTCAAGGCTAATAACATGATAGCTGACATAGAGCCCTTCAATCAGAGCAGCGTGATACAGTGCTATCTGATAGAGGCTGGCTTTGCAGTAATGCTCATTCTCCTCACCATTCTTGTGAGAAAGGTGAAATACAGCGGTTCGGCTATTGTAACTACAGCTAAAAAGGCTGCTGTCAACTGAAATATAACAAAAGGGAACTTTATATGGCTGATACCTATATAAAGTTTGGCCCCTGAGCGTTTAGTAACGCTCAGGGGCATTGTGTTTTTCAGCTGTCTAATCCATCAATGAATTCTTTTATTATTTTGCTGCATTTTTCAGGCTTATCCAGAAAGATGACATGATCACCGGGCAGTTCGACTACTTTGCAGTTCCCGAGTTTTTCATAATAAGGTTCTGCCCATTCCGTGCACCTCTGTTCCGACATCCGCAATGCTTCTTCATAGATAGCATCCTCGCCTGCATCCTTCATTGAAGGATCAACATAGACATTTATCAGCGATTCAGCCGAGATACCGTCATTGATAAAGTCCTCTTTTGTGCGATAGGCGAGAGTTGCTTCAATGTAGCACTTCGGAATATCTGTCGGCTTCATTTTCTTCCATACATCATCACACTCCAGATCGATCTTGTCCATCTCATTGATTGATGCGGATGCGCCGAGAGTTTTGCTCATCAGGTAAATTGCCTGTTCCTCCTGCTCTTTAGACATCATTTTCAAGAATCTTCCGTAATCACTGCGTATGATAAACGGCGCAAATCCGAGTGTTTCAACGACAGGTATCAACTTTGCCGCAGCCCCGGCACCGAGTTGCTCTTCTTCGGGAATTTCAAAGCAGAATGTACCGTCTACAAATACGACACCCTCGATTTCATCAGGATAATTGCATTCCCAGTAGGTTGCGTACAATCCGCCCAGGGAATGTCCCATCAGCAGATAAGGGGCTTCTATGCCTGAATTCTTCAAAGCCGTCCTGTATTCCTCAACGACAGTTTCTGGCGTCATTTCCTGCCTGGTATCATCGCTTAATCCATAGCCTGCACGGTCAATGAAGACAAGACGGTTATCCTGTTCGATCTCTGCGGTCATCTGCCGCCAGCCGAGAAACATTTCTCCGTCGCCAAAGCCCGCCAGTGCAATGATGGTATGCTGACCATTTTCATTGCCGCAGGCATACACATTGAGAGAATGATCACCCACCGATACAGGATTGTAATATCCCGCTTCCTGCAGCTGCTTTTCGACCTTATTCAGTTTGATATGATAAACAATAGTTGTTGTCAGAAGCAATAGGACGATAAGCAGAAGCAGTATCAATAAGACCTTACCTGTTACACGTAATACTTTTTTTATTTTCATCTGCCTCACCTCAAAATCCGATTTATATTAGTACACATTATAGCATTCCGTTGCTGAAATGTCAATAGAAAAGCCATAGTACTTCTGACTACACATCAGAAATACTATGGCTCAAAACTTATGTATCAGTGCTGTTAACAAGCAGGTTATTTTTGTTATATATGCAGTTTTTCTTTTATGATACCGCAGACCTCTTCCTTATGCTGCTGATAGTAGAAATGATCGCCGCCGAAGGGATATACCTCGCATTTGCCGTCGGTAAATCTGCTCCAGCTGTTCATATCCACGCTCTGCATGAGAGGATCGTCCTTGCCGTATATCACTGTGATGTCACAGCCGAACATTACGTTCTCGGGAGAGGCTTTATAGCGCTCTGCCATGCGTACATCTGTGCAGAGTATGCGGTTGAGAGTGCGCATGAGCTCCTCGTCGGGAACAGGAGCGTTTGAGGAAAGGGAATTAGCTGTGAAAAACGATACTATCTCATCATCGGAAGCAGTGTCAGCATTTTCAAAGCAGTGTACTTCCTCGTCGGGGGGATTTTTTCCAGAAAGGAATATGTGACAGGGCTGTGGAAGTCCCTTTGCCTTAGTCTGTTTTACGAACTCGGTTACGAGTACAGTTCCCATGCTGTGACCGAAGAGGGCATAGTCGCCGCTGAGAAGCTCAGAATGTTTCTCTATGAGGTCGGCAATGCAGTCCTGTACATTATCGAGGAGAAGCTCTGCGGAGCGCGTAAAGCGTCCTGAGAGCTCCATAGGAACTACAGTCAGCTCCTTTGGCAGAAAGCGCTTGAAGGAGCTGTAGCTCTTTGCAGAGCCGCCTGCGTGTGGAAAAAAGAATAATACCATATTACTCGACAGGTGTGCCCTTTTCGTTGAGGAGGTCAAATATCTCGCCTACCTTGCTGATAGAAGCTACCAGCGAAAGGGGAATATTGAGCTTGAAGGTCTCTGTTATCTCAGAGCCGAGGCCGAAAAGTCCCAGTGAATCAAGGAAAAGGTCGTCGTAAACGTCTGTATCTCTTGTGATCTCGGAAGCGTCAACGCCTACGTAATCGGAAATTGCCTTTGTAAACTCGTCAAAATTAAGGTTATTCATTATTTATACTCCTTTTTTCTCAGATATTTGAACTGTATCTTGCCGATATCCTTTGGTATCTCCTCAACGGGAACTACCTTATCTGGCACCTTGTAGGCGGAGAGCTTTCCGTCAAAGTACTTTGCGATATCGCCTCTTGTTATTCTTGCGTCGCCCTTTGGCTGGATATAAGCAACTATCTGCTGACCGATAACGGGGTGGGGCTCGTCTGTTACAGCAGCAGCTGCGATCTGTGGGTGAGTAAGGAGGCAAGCCTCTACTTCCTCAGCGTGTACAAGGTTTCCGCCGCGCTTGATGATACGCTTGCTTCTTCCTGCGAAACGAACTATACCATTAGGGAGCTTGTTTACAAGGTCGCCTGTGCAGAACCAGCGGCGTCCCTGCTCGTCTGTGAGTATCTTCTCTGCTGAGAGCTCGGGATTGCCGAAGTAATCTGTGATAACGCCGTCTGTGTATACGCACAGCTCGCCTACCTCGCCCTCGGGAACATCATTGTGCTTCTCGTCGATAACGCGGACATCAGTGAAGCTGAGCTTCTTGAAGTCGCTCGGGTCAGTGCCGTTGTCGATAGCTGAGTCCCATACTACCATTGTACAGGTCTCTGATGAGCCGATAACATTGATAACGCGGATATGGAGCTTTTCAACGAAGATGTCAGCTATCTCTTTAGGGAGAACCTCGCCTGCAAAGTAGCAGATGCGGACGCTTGAAAGGTCGTACTTGTCAAAATCGGGAGTTGACAGAAGAACCTTTGCAAGTGTGGAAGTGAGCTGGATAACGTTTATCTTGTACTTCTGAACAGTTTCAAGGAATGTAACAGGATTGAACTGAGGCTGATACATAACTGTACCGCCCTTGAGCACCATCTGCTGTCCCATGCCGAAGCCGCCCTGATGATAGAGTGTCATACCAAGCATCATTACGTCATCAGCTCTGAATTCGAGATAGTCTCCCATATCTCTCTGTGTTGAGAGGAATCCGCCGGAAGGTACTGAGAGTATCTTAGGTGTGCCTGTGCTGCCTGATGTGCAGGCAAGTGACATTGTGTGGAGATACTCAGGCTCATATATATCGCAGTCCTTGCTGCCGTACTCAGCCATGAACTTGTCAGCGGAGATATAGCAGCTGTCCTGTGGGATAACGCTGTCGTCAGCGAAGCAAATAACCTTTCCGAGAGCTATCTGTGAAGGCACCAGCTCGCTTACAGCAGCGATGATGTTGTTGTTTCTGTACTTCTCGGTAATGAACATCACCTTAGATGTTGTAGCAGGGATAAGCTTTGAGAGCTCGAATGAGCCGCTCTGAGGATCCATAGGAACAGGCTGTGCGCCTATTCTTACTGCTGACCAGAATACAAGATACCACTCGATGCTGTTAGGCATACAAATGCCTACCTTATCGTTTGCGGCGATGCCTGTCTTTTTCATTGCAGAGCCGAGAACTGCGGTCTTTTCCATGAACTGTCCGTAAGTGAGTTCATTATCATCTATTCTCAGAAGCACCTTGTCAGGAGTTTCCTGAGCGTACCTGCTGTAATAATCAAAGAATTTTTCTGACATTATTTCTTCCCCCCAATAAGTCTTGCAGCAATGAAGTCTGCTGCGATGTGCTTTACCCAGTGATACTGCTCACCCACAGGCATTGCGTGCATGATAGTTTCCTCGGAAACGTATGCAGGCTTATCCTCGATATGGATACACTCCTTGTAGCCCTGAGCCTTGTCGAGAAGCTTCTGTGAAGCCTCGGGAGTCATCCAGTTGTCGTCGCTGCTGTATACCATAAGGAAGTCAGCCTTGTGTGTGCCCTCCTCAAGAGTTCTCATGCCCTCAAGGTAATCGTCTGAATACTGGTATGAGCTCCACTTGCCGCGCTTCATCCATACAGGAATGCTGCCCTGGTCTGCGAAGTTCATAAGGAGAGGGAAGAGGCTTACGCAAGCCTTTATCTTGGGGTTCTTTACAGTTGCGCGGAATGCATAGCCGCCGCCCATGCAAAGACCGAAGTTAGCCATATTCTTTTCGTCGAGCTTCTTGTGGTTCTTTACGAACTTGTATATTCCGTCAAATGCAGCCTCTATCTGCTTGCCGCCGCACTTGATGTTGTTGTAGATTATAGCAGCGCCTGCGCCGGGCATATCGGGAGTGATGACTGCGATGCCTCTTTCATTGAGGGGAGCAGCCAGCATTTCAAGCTCCTCCTTGCAGCTTCCGATGCCTGAGTATGTGATGACTACAGGGTAGTCTGTCTTTCTTCCTGAATCGGGGTAGTGGATATAAGCAGGTATCTTGCCTGCCTTTGTGTCTATCTCAACGTACTCTATCTTGTTTTTGCAGAGCTTTGCATAGTGTCTGTAGCTCTCAACGAGACCGTTGTATATCTCTGTCTTGTGTTCTACGTCCTCAATGTTTACCATGAAGCAGGCGTAGTGGCACTGTGCTATCATCTTTGCATATTCTCTTGCGGAGATCTTGTTTCCTGCTGCCTCAGCCTTGTCTCGGAGCTCGGTATAGCGGTCTATCTTAGAGTGCCATTCTTCAAGCCATACGTTCTGTATCTGCTTGCCGCTCTTTACTTTGATGTTGTCTATTTTTTTGAGTATTGATTCCAGATCGAAGGGGTCTGCTCCGTAAAGGAGTGAACGTGTTGCTACGGGGTTAAGCAGGTCTCTGATTGCCCATTTCATATTTATCTATATCCTTTCATGTTTATGTCTCAGCCTGTGTACTTCCACGCGCCCTCGCGGGTCATTTCCGTGAACTGCATATATATGCGGTAGGGATCGACCTGAGTGTGCTTCTGTATAAGACTCAGCATCCTGTCTGCAAGCTCTTTGAGGAAAGCAGCCTTGTTGTCGGCATACTCCTGTGGGAGAATGTATCTGAACTCTGCGAAGAAAACTGTATCCTCAGACTTGTTCATGTACATTGAGCAGTCGTCCAGCATCACCATTATTGCAGGCAGCGGTTTTTTGAGTATATCTGCCAGCTCTGTGGCTGCCTCATCGAGAAAAGCAGTCTTTGCGGCAGATGCGCTGAACCTGAAGTTTGTCTTCATCTGTGCTATTGGCATAATTATTTATCCTTTCAAAAAACGATCCGACGGGCTGTCGGGGACGCCAGCCCCTACAAGAGCTTTTTTATCCTGTAGGGGACGGCGTCTCGACGTCCCGAAATATCGTTATATATCATAGAACGCGAAAATGTTCTTACTTTTCATATCTTTTCAGTACAAGAGTTGCATTGTGTCCGCCGAAGCCGAATGAGTTGGAGATAGCAACGTCTACCTTGTGCTCCTGCGGCTTGTTGGGAACGTAGTTGAGGTCGAGCTCGGGGTCAGCCTCGTCATAGTGTAAAGTAGGAGGTACGATGCCTGTCTCGATAGCCTTGATACAAGCAATAGCTTCGAGAGCTCCGCCTGCGCCGAGAGTGTGACCGATAGAAGCCTTTACAGAGGATACCGGGATATCGTATGCTCTCTTGCCGAATACTTCCTTGACTGCCTTTGTCTCGTAGAGGTCGTTGAGACCTGTTGATGTGCCGTGTGCGTTGATGTAGTCAACGGAATCAGGGGAAAGTCCTGCGTTGTCAAGAGCAAGTCTCATGGACTCAGCCATGCCTACGCCGTCTGTCTTTGGAGCTGTAAGGTTGAATGCCTCGCCGCACATTGCAGCGCCTGCAAGCTCGCAGTATATCTTGGCGCCTCTTGCCTTTGCGCTCTCCTCGGATTCAAGAACGACTGTACCGCCGCCCTCGCCCATGATGAAGCCGTCGCGGTTCTTTGTGAAGGGGCGTGCAGCTGTTGCGGGATCGGGATTTACCGACATTGCAAGGAGCTGATTGAAGCCGCTGATAACAAGGTGGGTAACTGTGTTGGAGATACCGCCTGCGATGACCATGTCACAGAGTCCCGACTCGATGAACTGCTTGCCAAGTGTGATAGCGTACGCAGAAGAAGCGCAGGCTGTGCTCACGTTGAAGGAAGGGCCTGTGAAGCCGTACTTGATGGATACCAGAGCAGGCAGCTCGTTAGGCATCTTTTTCAGTGTGATGTTGAGGGGCTTGTCAAGCTCGTAATCCTCATATGAATTATCGATTACGCCGTAGATAACGCCGACTCTCTTGCCGTTGTAGGTGGTGATGTCCACTCCGCAGTCTGCGATAGCTTCACCTGCGGAAGCAAGTCCCATTCTTGTTACGGTAGTAGTAGCGTTGAGCTGACGCTTTTTCCAGTACTTTGAAGCTTCAGCCTCAAATGCGTCGTCAACCTCTGCGGCAACGGTAGTGTCGTGGTTGTCGAGGGGGATACGTGTGATAGTTCTCATACCGCACTTGCCCTCGATGAGTCCATTCCAGTAGTCCTCAGCGGTATAGCCTATTGATGTAACGGCACCAATGCCTGTGATAACAACTTTTTTCATTTATTCAACCTCATATCATTAATTATGGTTTTATGCGAATGTTTTGTCCCAGATGTCCTTATCCTTGCGGACGTATGAGCCGAAGCCCGTCTTTGCGCTGAGCCCGTCAAGTGCTGCGAAGAGCTTTTCAGCGCCGAATTTATCGTAGTAATATGCAGGAGTCTCGGCAAGTCCGAGGGTATCCTGTACAGCCTCAAGAAGTACAGCCTTGTCGCCGCTGTATTCGCTTGCGGCGTTTACTGTCTCGTTGAGGATAAGAGCAGCCATGTAAAGTGCAGCCTCGCCGCAGTCCTTGCCGCTTGTGCTCTCGCGCTCTGCCATAAAGTCAAGGAATGTCATTGTTTCCTTAGGGCAGCCCTCGCTGAGCCAGCCGTTCATTTTGTCACAGCCGAAGCCGAGAAGTCCCTTGTTCCTTTCGATACGGAAGTTATCGGGACTGCCTGCCATAAGTCCGAGACCTATGCTGTCAAGCACCTCAAATGGGGGGGCAACGGGGAAGAGCTCCTCCAGAGACTTGTTGAGCTCTGCGGCAGTAACGCCGAAGCTCTCGCGGAGATATATTGCATGAGATACCATGCAGGCAAGTATCTGGTTGAGGTAGATGTGGTATTCTCCTGAGAATACGATAGGCTTTTTGCCTGCGCTCTTTACCAGCTGTGCAGCCTTTTCCGCATTGCTCTGTGCTGTCTCGGGGAGGATATTGAGCTCCACGAAGCCTGTGAGCTTTACGGGGTAGAAGAAGTGAAGACCGAAGCAGCGCTCCTTGTGAGAAATATCAGCGAATACAGATGCGATATCCAGTGAAGATGTGTTTGTAAGGAGCATGCAGTCATCTGAAACAGCCTGTGCAGCCTTTGCAAAGAGCTCCTTTTTGGCAGCCATGTTTTCGAAAACTGCTTCTATAACGACATCACAGCCGCTGAGTGCTGAGGTATCGTCGGTAAAGAGGAATGAATCCTTCTTGAATTCGTATTGTTCCTCGGTGAGCTTCTTGCGTTTCAGGCTCTTGCCGAGAGTTTTGAGGAGTGCTGCGGTGTTTTCCTCAGCTCCAAAAAGGTCGATGACTACGAACTGTGCATCGGGGAGCTTGTCGAAGAAAAGGGAGAAGATGTCCTTTCCCATTTTTCCGTAGCCGACTATTCCTATTTTCATATTCACGCCTCCCTGTTCTTTAAGTAGGAGCTGATGTACTCCTTATATTCTGAAGGCACGAATTTTTCTGTGCTCTTTGATATATGTTCTATAAGCGATACAGCCTCGGGAACGCCCTGCTTCTTGTCTGCGAAGATGTCAGCCCAGCCGAGAGAATATGCCTCCTCGGCAGGAATGAGTTCGCCTGACATAACAAGCTGATAAGCGTTCTGAATGCCGCATATCTCAATAGTTCTTGCAACTCCGCCAAGTGCAGGAAGTATGCCGAATGTGGATTCGGGCTGACCTACTCTTGCGTTCTTCTCGATTATTCTGTAGTGGCTGTTTACGGCAATTTCGCTGCCTGAGCCGATACAGAAGCCCGTTACCACGCTTACAACGGGGAACGGCAGCTCTCTGAGGAATGTGAAGAAGTGCTTCTGCTTGATGTGTCCCTCGGGGAGAACTCCTGTAGAGTCATCGTATGATTCGTTTGCAGAGCGGTCTGAAAGTGCGTCAACATCAGCGCCGACGCTGAAATGTCTGCCTGCGCCCTTGATAATAAGTCCCTTGTATGTATTATTGGCAGCCTTTTCCTCTATTTCAGCCATTACAGCCTCATATTCCCTGAAAAAGTCTGCTGTCATAAGGTTGTTTCCGGGCATATTCATTGAGAGGACGAGGATACCGTCCTGTTCCTCAAGTATCATTCCATTCTCACTCATCTGAGCCACCTCCGTTCTTGTCAGCCATGAGGCGGTAGAAGGCTCTCGACTCGATTTCGAGCACCTTTTCGGCAGGAGCCTTTCGTGCTGCGATGAAGCAGGCGTTTATCTCCTGTATCTGTTTTTTTGTCTTATCCTTAAAGAGTTTTTCAACGAACTCGTCAGCCTCATCTGCCTTAATGCACATATCAGCTGCGGCTCTGAGCTCCTCTGAGGGCTCGTCCTCGGAAACTATTGCCGACATGAACTGTGCGTCAGCGAGAAAAGCTTTTACTGCGGATTTTTCGTTATCGTCCGCACCGAGTACTGTACTGCTGCCGGTATATATAAGCAGTAAGCAAGGCTCGCCGAGCTGCTCCTTATTGTCAAGAAGCTGATACAGCGAGCTTATCTGAGAGACCTTAGCGGTTATCTCGTTATTTGTTATCGTCATCATCGTCCCCCTCCAGACACTCTCTCACCTTTTCGGGAATATCGCATATCATGCGGTTTTTATCCACATAGGCGAGCTTGCCTGTCACTCTGCATGAAACAAGACCTGTATTCTTGTTTATTATGCTATGCTTGTAGCTCACGATGCCGCCCGAGCAGGTGACCTCAGTGTCTATCCTGACCTCGTCCAGCATTCTAAGCTCATGTATATAGCGCTGGGTGCTTTCCATTATAACAGGAAAGAGTCCTTCGTCCACAATAGTTGCCAGCAGCCCGTGTACCTTGAAGAAGTTCCACAGAGCGGTCTCTGCGTACTGTAGGTATACTGAGTTGTTGACGTGTCCGAAGGAATCCAGCTCATAGCCCCTTACTGTTAATTTGTAAGAGCTTCTTCTCATTTTTTGAACGCCTCCGTCAGAACAGCCTCAAACTTGCCCTTTGAGGGATCCTCTGCGCCCTCTGCTGCAAGGTTGAAGGTCTCGATGATCGCGTTGATCTGTGAGAGGCTCTTGCCGCTCAGCAGTTCCTTGACAAAGGAGACTGTCTCATCGAAGGAATTCTTGTTTTCACTGAGCTTGGTAACGAGACCGAGCTCTAAAGCGTCCTTAGCGCCTATCATCTCGCCGCAGAGTATCATGCGGAGAGCCTTTTCTTTGCCGAGGAGCCTGTAAAGGCGTTCCATGCCGCCCATGCCGGGAACTACGCCGTGCATTATCTCGGGAAGTCCCAGAAAAGCAGAGGGTGAAGCTACTCTGAACTGACAGCTCAGAGCAATTTCAAGTCCGCCGCCGAAGCAGCCGCCGTTGATAGCAGCAGCAGTTATTATAGGCAGCTTCTCGATAGTGCGGAGAAGCTCCCTTGCGTTTTCAAGCTTTGCAGAAAGCTCATCACTGTCTGTGGTGCCGAAGCGTGAAACGTCGGCGCCGTGGGAGAAATGTCTGCCCTTGCCTTTGATGATGAGAGCCTTTATCTGCGGATTTTTGTCAAGCCAGCCGAGAAGCTCCTTACGGTCGATGAATTCGGGCTCTGTAAGGAGATTTTTCGGACCGTTGTCTATAGTGAGAACGGCGATATCGTCCTCGGCGTGAAGCTCTGATAAAACAGACTGTAACATCGCTGTCACTTACTGGTTAACGATGTCGTTGCCGTACTGATAGATCTTGCAGAACATATCAACTACGTCGCTCATTGTATCCATAGGTGACTTGAGCATATACTTGCCGATGCTCTGGAGCTTGATGTCGAGGTCGTACTTGTCAGCAGTCATCTCGATGAGCTCAACGAACATGAGTGAGTCGCTTCCGAGGTCTTCCTGTGGGTTTGTATCCATAGTGATCTCGTCCTTCTCAACTTCACATTCTTCTGCATAGTAATCAAAGATCATGTCCTTGATTTCCTGTCTGATTTCTTCTGTGATCTCTCTCATAATGATTTCCTCCATCAATGATAATCTTGTCTTATTCCCTTTCAATGGGTGTTTGCTATATGAAAATTTACATATCCTCAAGGGTGTAAATTTTACATTTTCTGCTTACACGTGAGAACTTGCTCACTGCGCCGTTTGCGCTCACATCGAAGAACTCGGTGACACCCAGCTCTTCAAGCCTGCTTATTGCCAGATCCCAGCGGATCGGCGTATAGACGTTGAGCTGATTCTCGCGCATTACCTGACGTCCCTCTGTCATTACCTCTCTGTCGAAGATAGAGAGTATGGGATAAACGGGAGCGCTGTATTCTATAGAGCCGCAGAAATCCACGTACTCCTGTGAATATTTCTTCATTACGGGGTGGTGATAGGCAACGCCTGTACCGAAGCTGAAAGCCTTGATAGCACCCTCGTTCTGACATAAAAGAAGCGCCTTTTCAACTGCGTCGGCGCGTCCGCTCACCATGACATGGAACTTTGAGTTACCGCTTCCGATGACAATTTCATCGGGTGAGAATCTGTCCTTGAACATTTCTTCGATATCGCTGTATGAGAAGCCTATAACGATGCCCATATCCAGCTTTTCGTTGTTCCTCTCAAGACAGCGCATCGTAGCGCGGTTCATCATGATGATATCGTGTGCGAATTCGTGGGGCACAGAGCCGAAGCAGCCGCTTATGCTGACTATTCCCGAGCTGTATCCTGCGCCTATATCGGGGATTATGCCCTTGTCTATGTAGTGCTCAAAAACGACTCTGTCGCAGATGAGTGAGATTATCCACTCAGCTACTCTTCCGTCGTAAGCCTTGTTCTTTTCTAAGTCCTTGTTGAGACCGAGCCTGCCGAATGCAGTATCTAAGTAATACTCGTATTTATCCATGAGTTCGGGCGGCAGCTTCACAAGAAGCTTTTCGGGTTTTGATCCGATGCCGTTGAACAGGAATGCTCTGTTGTACATTTATTATGCTCCTTATTAATTATACATACATCAATTATACATACATCTTATCATCAATTTTGCGCGCTGTCAATAGGAAAAAAGCCCTTTTGGAAATGTTTGGGAAAAGATATAAAAATAGTTTGCCCTACCAATAATTTTTTATAAAATAGTCCGATTATACTGGCAGTAATTATTTTGAGTGTGCTGTTCCATAGGTTCAGACGAGCTTTCCAGAATGGTAAAATGATGCGAATCATGGTCGTTTGGTGACATTCTGCGTCAGTGCAGCCGGCGCATAAAAAAGCCCTTCCGTGTATGGAAAGGCTTTCAGCATTTAGTCCTTGAGATTTTCGGGAGTCTTTATCAGCTTTGCTTTGAAGAGGGCAGTGCCGATAAGTGTTGAGAATACTGTTGAGATGACCATTTCAAACAATGCGTTGATACCGACAGCGGTGATTATGAAGAGCAGTATGCTCTTGCCGCCTCTGAGCCTGTCGATGTAGTTGAATTTCTTGTATACCTTGAGTGTATATTCGCCGTCGTTCAAGCCTCTGAGCGAAGCTGTCGGCTCTGTGAATTTAGCGGTCTTGCCGCTGATAGCTTTGCCGTTGATGACTGCTCCCTTGAGCTTGTCCGAGGTGAGCACGAACTTTTCAGCGGTGTCTGCTGTTGCAGGGAGAACATCATTTGTATCGCCTACTGAGAGGACGAGGTCGCTGCCGAACTGTACATAGCGCTTATCTGACGAAAACTCTACATCTTTGCCTGCATTATCCTTTACCTGTGAGATAACGCCGCTGCTGACAGTGATAGTGTACTTGTTGTCAAGACCTGTAGCTGTGTGGTTAAAGAGTATTACCAGAGCTCCCATAAAGAAGATAGTGTTGAGGATAGCTGCCGAGAAGCCTGCAATACCGCATGACTGCTGTACCTTTGAGAGGTCCTTCTTGTTGACGAACCAGAACATTGCAGCGAATCCGACAGCAAACACGGCGATAAGCGTGAGTGCAATGGGGAGGCCTGATGTGATGAAGTTATACATTCCCTCGGACATATTGTACTTGCCGTCCTTATCGTAGCAGATAAGCAGCATTACAGAAAGGAAGAGTCCGATGAGGACGATGCCCGAAACTATGCCCGAGATAACGGACAGAGCTTTCTTTGAGTTTATTTTTGAAAGAACCGAGAAAATAAGACCTACCAGCAGTCCGTCGAGTGCTCTCGGCACAACGCGCTGAATGAAGGTGAGTGTCGGGCTTATTTCCAGTGTAGCAGCTCCCATTCCGCTGAGAACTCCGATGCCGAAGCACTGAAGGAAGCTGAAGATTCCGAATACGAGTCCCAGGATAAGTCCGCCTGTTGGTCCGAGTGCGATGGCGGCTATTGCGATTGGGATAATGTTCAGGGTGATCGACAGTGGTCCGATTGGGATAGAGCCGATAGGTGTAAGTGAGAACAATGCGACGATAGCTGTCAGCAGTCCCAGAAGCACCAGTGACCGAACATTGATTTTCTTTTCCATATTAAATTTTCCTCCTTGTTACTACTCCTCATGCGAGGATATAATACAATATAAATATCATATCACCTTTTATAAAATTTGTAAATAGCCCGATTCTCCAGAAAGAAATTAACACGCAGTTCATAATTGGTGCGGATTGCATAAAATTCGACTGCTTGTATAAACAAATCCCACAAAAGCAATACAAGCTGTATAAAAGCGCCTTTGTATCAGTGGAACTGCCCATTTTATGCGAGTCACCCCGCTTTTGATGATGCGTTGACTACATGAAAGGAAACTTTGTTGAACCTGCTGTCAAACACGGAAAAATCTGACCTTTCGACAACAAACTGCACAAAAGTGAAAGAAAAATTTCTAATTATTAGTTAATGTTAAAATATTGCAATTTGTATATGAGTATGTTATAATTAATTTGCAAAAGTCTGTAACTATATCCTGAAGCGTACAAGCGGCAGGAAGTTATTACGGGGAATTGTGGAATCATTTATAGAAACAGAAAGGACGGAATGACCATGAAAAAAACATTGGGGAAGCGCCTGATAAGCGGCGTCACCTCAGGACTTCTGGCTGTGATGTACACGGTGCCGTCAGACCTCGGGCTCTCTGCATATGCAGATGATACCGCTGCTGACGGGCTTCCGATCGTCAACACGCCGTATGAGGAGTCTATGTGGTACAGAGGAAACCCGCTTGGAATAGCAGGCGACTTCCATTTGTTTGCTTTCGATACTATCGAAACAATGAATGACAGTGCTCACATCAACGGTAATATCGCAGCGCCGAATTATCTTGTGGGCGCAAATCACGGACAGCTCAACACAGAAGGCACAGGACGGCTTCTCAACGTCGTCAGAGACTCTTTCAAGTTCAAGGAGGGCGGCGTTTACGATACCACTGCTAAGAACGACGGGGTAAAGGGCTTCTCGCTGGGAAATATGAGCGACTTTATGTTCCCTGCGGACTGTACGCTCTCTATAGGCTATCCCGAGGAGAATCTTCAGTATCCTCAGGATACGAGCTCGGCTGTAAAGCTGAAAACTCCTTCTGCCGATTATACCATAGAGCTGTATACGGGCGGTCCCGGAAAAGCAGAGAGCTATATGGCTCACGCAGGCAGCAAGCTCATCGACTTTGAAAAGGAAAAGGCTAACTACCAGACAAGATCAAAGTCATATGCTTCAATGGGCGAGAGCTATGCAAGCATAACATGGGAGGATAACCCCAACTATAACGAGTACGATCCCGGCAACAATCAGCCGCCTCAGGTCGGTACCCTTATGCTCAATCCCGAGGGTACCAATGTTCTCAATCTGACTGCCGATCAACTCGATCAGTACAGAGGACTGAAGGTGGCAGGCATCAACTTCGAGGACGGCACCTTCAAGGGTGAACAGGCTCTCGTGGTAAATATCGACCTTCAGGGCAAGTCAAAGCTCAGCTGGACTCCCGAATGGACCTACTGGACTATTGCCGAGCCCGCTGAGCACGTTGTCATCAAGGAAAAGGACAGCGCTCTCAACGGTACGAATATCATCTATAACTTCTATAACGCTGCTGAGGAAGGCACTCAGATAATTTACAATGAGGGCTCTTCATGGAACGAGGGCGAGATAGGAAGCGGCGGTACCGCTGAGCCGTGGGGCTGTGTGCTCGCACCTGACTGTGAGGTAGTTCCGAACAACATGAGCGGTACTATCATCGCACAGAATATCCGCCTCCACAATGAGACTCATATGTCTCCTTTCATGAACCCTGTGTCGGAAAAGGAAACTATCGACGTTTCTGCAAAGAAGACATGGAGCGACGGAGATGAAAAGCACAGCAGCGATAAGGTCGAGGTAACTCTTTACCGCGCTGACAAGGCAGGTCTCACAAATGTAAGCGCTGATCCTTCAGCTGAAAAGCTGGACGCAAAGACTCTCGACAGCTCAGATGACTGGACAGCTAAGTGGACAGCACTTCCGAAGGACGACGGCAAGGGCAATACATATTTCTACTATGCTGTGGAAACTCAGGTTCCCGACAAGTACGAGGTATCCTATACAGGAAACGGCGTCGGCGGAGGCAACAGAGAGATCGGCGTTATAAATACTCTCACCGTCGAGTCTGTTCCTGCAAAGCTGAAATTCGTAAAGTATAACGATACTATCAAGATAACCTCTGAGACTGACAGCTCTATCAAGACTGAAAGCTCAAAGAAAAAGCAGGAGGGCGCTGAGTTCACCCTTACTGCCAAGGAGACCGCAGGTGCTAAGCTTGATGAGGGCGTTACATCAAACCTTGACGACGGCACAGCAGCAGCTCCGATATATTCTGCTGATTCGATAAAGTGGACTACGACAGCTACAGACATCGAGTTCACAAACCTCCCGAGCGGCATTTATGTTCTCTCAGAGAAGGCTCCGAGAGGATACCAGTCAATAGACGATGTTGAGTTCAGATTCGACAGCGGAACGGTCACAGTTATCAAGGGAAACAAGGATGTCACCACGGTATCTTCTGATGAAAAGAGCGCTGAGATCGATGTCGTAAACGAGCTCTTCACACTCTCGATCAACAAGGTGGACGAAAACGGCGATCCTCTCATCGGCGCACGTCTCAGACTGAAAGGCGTCACACCGGGCGGCGGAACAGTAAATATGGCAAGCGTCAAGGCTCGCAGCCCTAAGTACTATACTGCTGACGGACGCGGCTGGGACGAAGGCGAGGACCTTGAATACAACATAGACAATGAGGACGGAAGAAGTGCCTTTGAGTGGGTATCCTACGGCTCTGAGATAATCTTTACAGGTCTCCCCGAGGGCGACTATACTGTTGAGGAGGTCAGCGCTCCTGCCGGATATGCACTGTCAGGCGACTTGGTAAAGTTCACTGTATCACGCAAGGACGGCAAGCTCGAGGCTGACAAGAATGGCATCACTATCCCTAACAAGAAGTTAGATTCTTCCATAAAAATAAGCAAGGCTGACGTTGGCGGCGAGATCGTTGAGGGAGCTGAGTTCACTCTTGTAAAGAACGACGGCGACAAGCTGGTCCAGGTGATAACAGATTACTCCGCAGACGATATAAAGGCAATGACTTCAATGACAATGCCTCTCGAGATCAACGGCAAGAACCTTACAGTAAATGATACTGCGGACGGCATGGGCTACACCATAAGCGGTCCTACACTCAGAAACGTAACTGTTGACGGAAATGCAGTTTCCGACGAGCAGAACGTTTATACAGCAACAGGCAAGGCTTCGGGCACAAAGCTCACAGTCGCAGGCATTCGCGGCGGTACATACAAGCTTGAGCTTGAGGACGGACGAGTATTCAATATCGTGGCTGACGCCGATGAGGCAGCTGCTCCTAAGGTAACTGCTTTCAAGGCAGAGAAGCTCAGCGAATACAAGTTCACAGGCGGTGCGGCTGACATAATCGGTCTTGAGGACGGCGATTACGTGCTCAGAGAGACAGCTTCACCCAACGGCTATACAAAGGTAGATTCAGAATTCACATTCACAGTTAAGGACGGCGCAGTTGACAAGTCAAGCGTCAAGTCCGAGACAACAGGTGCAATAAAGGTGGCTGATGACGGTTCGCTCATCATCACAGACAGCATTTCCGAGATAACAATTGACAAGTACTTTGATGCAGACGGCAATACAACTCCTTCGGGCACAACCGACGGCGCTGATATGAAGCTCACATTCAAGATGGCTTCAGGCAAGCCTGCTGTAGTTATCAAGGACGCTGACACTCTTGCAGAGGGCAAGTCTGCTGAGTGGAACACAAAGCCAACTCCTTCCAAGACCTTCAAGGGCCTTATGGACGGCGAGTATGTTCTCGAGGAGGTAAATGCTCCTAAGGGCTACGAAAAGGCAGCTGCTAAGACATTTACTATCGAGGACGGCGTTATAAAGGACGCTTCTTCCAATAAGGAAAGCCTCCTTAACGTAAAGAAGAACACTATCGTGCTTGACAAGCAGGCTCTCGGCGGTACACCTATCCCCGAGGAGGCAGGCAAGGCTAAGTTCACACTTATTGCAGGCGAGGGCTCAGACCTCAGCGGCGTAAGCATAAACGACGGCGACGAGCTGGGCGAGGGAGTTAAGTCTTCCGAGTTCGACGGCAACGTTGCAACATTCATGGGACTCAAGGACGGTACATATACTCTCCGTGAGGATACCGCTCCTACAGGCTTCTCAGTAGTAAGCGACTTTACATTTACTGTAAAGGAAGGCAAGGTAACAGATGTATCATCTGTAACAACAGGCAGAGCTTATGTTGACGAAAAGGGCAAGCTGGTCGTTGAGGACGCTCCTGTGCTGAACATCAGCAAGACTGACCTCGGCGGCAAGGAGATAACAGACGGCGCAGCAGAGTTCACTCTTACAGCTAAGGATTCAGACGGCTCTCTCGCAGGCGTCAAGATAAACGGCGGTGAGGCTCTCGGCTCTGTTAAGTCAGCAGCATTCACAGGCAACACAACTAAGATAGAGTACCTCAGGGACGGTAAATACTCACTCAAGGAGGACACAGCTCCCGCAGGCTACTCTATAGTATCCGAATTCACATTCACAGTTAAGAACGGTCTTGTAACTGAGGTCAGCGCTGTAACAGACGGCGTTACCGAGTTATCAAAGGACGGAACTACTGTAACAGTCAAGGATGCTCCTATCATTACTCTCAATAAGACAGACTTAGGCGGCGAGGCTATCGACGAGTCAGCAGGACAGGTCGAGTATCAGCTCACTGCTAAGGACGGCACACTTGAGGGTGTAAAGATAAACGGCGGAGATGCACTGAAGAGCACTGACAAGTCCGCTAAGATAGTTGGCAATATCTCAACTCTTGAACACCTCAAGGACGGCAAGTATACTCTTACAGAGACAGTTGCTCCCGACGGCTACACAGTAGTATCAACATTTGATTTCACTGTAAAGAACGGCATTGTAACAGATGTTACAGCAGCTACAACAGGCGATGTCAAGAAGTCTGATGACGGAAAGACTATCACTGTTGCAGACGACGTTTCAAGAATAACTATCGACAAGAAGGCACTTGGCGCAGAGGAGATTCCCGAGTCCGCAGGTAAGGCAACATTTGTACTTACAGCAGAGGACGAGGGCAAGACACTGGAAGGTGTAACAGTAGGCGACAAGACACTGACAAAGGACGATAAGTCCACAACATTCACAGGCAACAGCACAAAGTTTACAGGTCTGAAGGACGGCAAGTACAGTCTCGAAGAGACAGTTGCTCCTAATGGCTATTCAGTAGTTTCCAAGTTCACATTTACTATTGAAAATGGTCTGGTCACAAAGGTTGACGCTGTAACAAACGGCAAGACCTCATTTGCTGAGGGCGGCGATAAACTCATTATTGAGGACGCTAACTATATAACTATCAGCAAAATGGATATTACAGGCGAGAACGAGATCAAGGGAGCTACACTTGAAATAACAAATCCCGACGTTGACTGGACTTCTATCGTTGCGGCTAACAGCAGCGATAAGGACTTCGTACAGGTTTACGACAGCGATAAGAATGTTATCGGTATCCAGTGGGTATCAGGCGATACTGCAAAGATCGTACAGGCACTCAAGGACGGTAAATACACGCTCAGGGAAACAGGCGAACAGTTCACAAGCGGCGGAAAGGTCTATGATGTAATTTCTTCCGAACTGGAGTTCACTATCAAGAACAGCAAGATAGTTGACGCAAGCGGTAAGGACATCAAGGCTGACCACGACAAGACATCAGCTGACGGCTACTACTTAGTAGATAAGGCAGGCAATGCTATCGAGGTTTGTGATGCTCAGGCAACGACTACAACTACCACAACGACTACTACTACAACCACAACAACTACTACCACCACCACTACAACAACTACTACTACATCAACAACCTCAACAACAAGCACAACAACTCCTACAACGACAACTACTACATCAACAACAACATCTACTACAACCACAACTACTACATCAACCACAACCACCACAACTACAACAACTACTACGACCACAACAACAACTACAACAACAACTACTACCACTACCACAACAACTACTGCCACAACTACAGCGACTACAACAACTACACTTGCTAAGGTCAATATCAACAAGGTAGATGACCTCAACGGCAAGGAGGTCAAGGGCGCTAAGATCACCCTTACAGGTAAGGACGCAGACGGCAAGGCTATCACCTTCAAGGACGGCCAGCTCAATGTGGGCAAGGGCGGCGAGGCTGTAAACAGCGTCGGAAGTGCTCTTGTATGGCTCTCAGGCGACGAAAAGACTATCGTATCAGTTGAAGACGGTACCTATGTACTCGATGAGCTTGCAGCTCCGAACGGATACGAGACAGCAACAAAGATAACATTTGTTGTCAAGGACGGCAAGGTAGTAAGCGGCGGCAAGTCCGATAATACAGTTGAAATGGTAGATAAGAGAATTGTAACTACAACGACTACTACCACCACAACAACTACTACCACAACTACATCAACCACTACATCAACAACAAGCACAACAACAACTACTACGACAACTACTACATCAACCACAACATCTACTACAACCACAACGACAACTACATCAACAACCACAACAACTACTGCCACAACTACAGCGACCACAACAACTACACTTGCTAAGGTCAATATCAACAAGGTAGATGACCTCAACGGCAAGGAGGTCAAGGGCGCTAAGCTTACTCTCACAGGTAAGGGCTCAGACGGCAAGGCTATCACCTTCAAGGACGGTCAGCTCAATGTGGGCAAGGGCGGCGAAGCTGTAAACAGCGTCGGAAGTGCTCTTGTATGGCTCTCAGGCGACGAAAAGACTATCGTATCAGTTGCAGACGGAACATATACACTGGAAGAGCTTGCAGCTCCGAATGGATATGAGAAGGCAACAACTGTTACATTCGAGGTCAAGGACGGTAAGGTAGTCAAGGGCGGCAAGTCTGATAACACAGTTGAAATGATAGACGAGATAATCGTTACTACTACAACTACAACAACGACTGCTACCACAACTACTACGACCACTACAACTACGACCTCAACAACAAGCACAACAACTTCTACAACGACAACTACTACATCAACAACATCAACTACAAGCACAACTACAACAACTACTACCACCACAACAACGACTACAACTACAACTACAACCACCACAACCACCACCACAACAACAGCGCCGATAACCACTGTAACAACTACTGTTACTGCTCTGGTGAAGATCGACAAGCAGGATACATACGGTGCAGAGGTGCCCGGTGCTGAGCTCAGCATCTCAGGTAAGGACAAGAACGGCAATGACGTTGAGTTCAAGGACGGCGATATCGAGCTTGGCAAGGACGCTGTATTCGTAAAGAAGACAGGTACAGCTGCTTCATGGATCTCAGGTACATCTGCTACAGAGATAAAGCTTACAGACGGTAACTATACTCTCAGCGAGATAGCTGCTCCTACAGGCTTTGTTGTGGCAACAGATATCGTATTCGAGATCGTGGACGGCAAGGTAGTTTCCGTTGACGGAAAGGCGACCTCCGATCAGACTATCATAATGATAGACGAGGCGATCGTTACCACTACAACAACTGCTGATGTAGCAGGTATGAACCTCTCAAGAACAACTACTACAACAACTACTGCAACTACAACAACATTTACCACAATGGATAATGACGAGGTATCAAGAACCACTACAACTACAGCTGAGACTACTACAACCACAGAAGATACCACAACAACTACAGTTCCTGCAACTACTACAGTAACTACAACAAAGCAGGCAACTACTACAAAGGCTAAGGCTACTACAAATTCTCCTAATACAGGCGTAAAGAGCATCAGTGCAGCATTTGCGATACTCGCACTTGCAGCAGGCAGCGCTTTTGCAGCTCGCAGGGGAAAGAGAAATGATGATTGATCTCTCTGAATGAGATGACATCAGCAATAAGGCTGTCGGACGAAAGTCCGGCAGCTTTCCTTTTATCTGAAAAAATTTCTGTAAAAGTGAAATATTTCCCGAGGGAAATCAAATATATAGATAAGAGGACCTCTCATTCCAGGAAAGGAGGCGCAGCCATGAATGATGCATCAATAATTGAGTTGTTCTTCAAGAGAGATGAAAGGGCGATAGCAGAGCTTAAACATAAATATGAAAGGCTGTGCTTTTATATTGCAGGGAATATCCTTTCCAGCCCCGAGGATATTGAGGAATGTATCAATTCCGCATATTATGAAGCGTGGAACAAGATACCCCCTGACAGCCCTGCCGATCTGAAAAGCTATCTCTGCCATATGGTCAAGAATAAAGCCCTTGACAGGTACAAATATAATTCTGCGGAAAAGCGCAGCAGCGATTTTGCTGTATCTCTTGACGAGCTTTCCGATTGTATCCCCGATTACAGAGAGGACAACGGCGAGGAAAAAGCTCTCGCGGAGGCTATAAGCCGCTTTCTGAGAACACAGGACGAGCTGCACAGGAAAGTATTCGTAAGGCGGTACTGGTACGGTGACAGTATTGCAAGAATATCAGAGTATTATGGTATAAAAGAACGCACGGCTGCTACTTACCTTTTCAGGGTACGCAGGAAGCTGAAAGACTATTTAAAAAAGGAGGGGTACTATAATGGATAAGCGGAAGCTAATCAAGGTCATCGACATTATTGACGAGGACATTATAAAAGAAGCTGAGATAAAAGCAGCTCCGTCATCTGATACCGAAAACGATAATGGCATTGTTGTTTCGGGAGTTGAGCCATATCGCGGAGCAATATGGCGCAGACTTGCAGTGGTTGTCTCGGTAGTTATGCTTATGGCAGGCGTCGGAGCAGGCGGAGCGCTCATGCTGAAAAAAAGACCGCCCTTGCTTGATGAGAATGCCGAGACAACTACCGACGAAACTACAGAAGTCCGATATGTAAATGTGACGCAGAACAAAAACGAGAATAGTATTGCCGAAAGAACAGAGGCGACAACAGAAAAGGCTTCTGAGGAAAAGCAAAAGGAAACAAAGGAAAGCAAGGATATATCGTCGCCAATTGAGACGGAAAACAACGATACCGAGGAAACTACATCAGCTCCCCGTGAGGAGAATAATGAGCCCGAGGAAAGGGAGAATGCTGTCACTGGGGCTAAGACCACACAGCTGCCCGTCCTCACGACTACCGTTACAAAGGCTCAGACTTCGACAAAAAATAGAATAGTAACTACCGCAATAGAGGAAGTGCCGCCTCCCAAAATCATTACCACGGAGCCTGTAACGGAGCGTACGACTCCCGAACACCCACCGGGATATATACCCACTCTCACATGGAATCCCGAGGACGGCGAATGGATCAATAATATGCTGAGCAGCCTTGCATATACGCCCTGGGAATATGACTTCCATGTTGACGGGCGCCCTCCCGAGGCTTATATCAAAGGAAGCGACGGAAATTCATATGAGCTGTACTTCACGTTGAAAGCGGTAAACAGAAACGGGAGGGAACGAGCTCCCATGCCCGACGAGATATACAATTACTTCGGCGGAAGCAGATACGCCAATTACCCTCTTTATTAGAAGAATGGTAATTTTAACAGAAAAATCAGAGTTAAGCCCTCTGTCCTTACGGACGGAGGGCTTTTTCATGCTTTTTTTGAAAAAGTACTTGTAATCGTAAAGGATATTTGCTATAATATTACTGTATCATGAATTTTTGGAGGTGCATTATGAGTTCTGACCCTTATGGGAATTTGAAAAACATTCCACGCTTCGGCAGACGATAATGCTCTCGTCCCTTTGCCGAAGTGAATTTCGGCGAAAGGAGCAGGGAAGTCCTGCAATGGCGCAGGCTGTCCCGAAATGAAAATGATAAATTTCTACAGTTATATCAACGGCTCGCTGACACAGTGCGAGGCTCCGTCTGCCGGCTGTTGGATCTCGGTTGTTGATCCGACTCCCACGGAAGTTAAGGAGCTTATCGAGGACTACGGTCTGGACAGCGGCTTCGTCAAGTCCGCTCTCGATGAGGAGGAGTCGTCCCGTATCGAGCGCGAGGACGCTCAGACACTGGTCATCATAGATACTCCTGTATCGGCTGTTGACGAGGACAAGACCAAAAACTTCTATACCCTGCCAATGGGTATAATCGTTACGGAGGAGTATGTTTTTACTATCTCTATCCGTGAAACTCAGATAATAAGCGAGGCAAAGAGAGGCGGAATACGCAATCTCCGCCCCGATTTCAAGACCAGATTCGTGCTTCAGATACTGCTGAGGATATCCGCTCTGTTCCTTACCTACCTGAAACAGATAGATAAGATCTCATCGGCTGCCGAGCAGGAACTCCACGACGCCATGAAGAACGAGCTTCTCATGCAGCTCCTTGCGCTGGAGAAGTCTCTCGTATATTTCTCGACTTCACTGAAAGCCAATGAAGCCACTATCGAAAAGATATTCCGCGGCAGAGTAATAAAGCTCTATGATGAGGATCAGGACCTTCTTGAGGACGTTCTCATCGAGATGAAGCAGGCTATCGAGATGGCAAGCATCTACTCGGGTATCCTTTCCAGTATGATGGACGGCTTTTCGTCGATAATCTCAAATAACCAGAGTATCGTTATGTGGAGACTTACTATCGTTACAATCATACTTGAGATACCAAATATCATGTTTGCCTTCTATGGTATCAATACAGTTGATCTGCCCATGCCGTATACATGGTTCGCAATATCTCTCACAGCACTTCTGACGGGAATAACCGCATTTGTGCTGCTGAAATGGAAGAAGAAATAGCTTGTAGGGGCGGATATTATCCGCCCTTTTGTTATGCCCTGTAAATTGAGGATGTAGGGGCTGGCGTCCTCGACAGCCAATTAGGGACGCCCTCTCTTGCAGGGCGTCCCTCTTTTCAAAACAGTCCACCGGACTGTTTTGAAAATTCACCCTTGCGGTGACTCCCTGTAGTACAGGGAGATGTCAGCGTAGCTGACAGAGGGTACTCGCTCCTGTTAGGAGCGCTTTGTAACTGTGGGGTTACTCCCCACAGTGTGGGGAGATGTCGCACGGCGACAAAGGGGACGGGCTTGTTAAGCTTTGCCCCACACCCCACAAGGGCTGTCAGCCCTTGACCTGACCAAAGGAACACAGTCCCTTTGGAATCCCGTTCATAGATTTATCATGTTATTGCGCAAAATTTGGATTTACTTTTCAAAACAAGTGTGGTATAATAAAAATGTATAGATTATTATGTAAAGGACGGTTCATATCATGTCCAAGAATTATGATGTCATTATAGCAGGCTGCGGTGCAGCAGGTCTCTACGCGGCTATCAATCTCCCGAAGGAGCTCAATATCCTTATCCTCTGCAAGCGCGACCTGCCGCTGTGCAACTCATCACTTGCTCAGGGCGGTATCGCAGGCGTTTATAACTCTCCCACGGATAATATCCAGTATCACCAGAATGATACGCTTATCGCAGGAAGCTTCAAGAACAATGTCGAGGCTGTTCATACCCTTGTAAGCGAGGCTGCACAGGATATCGAGCATATCATCGAGCTGGGCGTTGAGTTCGACAAGAATCCCGACGGCACTTACCACCGCACCCTTGAGGGCGGTCACAGCCACCACCGTATCTTCCACCACGCTGACGCTACAGGCAAGGAGATAACATCAACTCTTCTTGAAAACGTTCAGAAGCTAAGCAATGTGACTATCATGGAGAATACAATAATGTGCAGCGTAAAGCGCACGAGTACAGGCTATTCTGCATTTCTCAGGCTGCCCGATGACAGCTATGAGACCTGCAACTGTCACTTTATGATACTGGCTACAGGCGGTATCGGCAGAGTATACCAGTTTACAACAAACTCCGCTATCGCAACAGGCGACGGTATCACCTTTGCCTACGAAATGGGAGCTAAGATAAAGAACCTCAGCTATGTGCAGTTCCATCCCACAGCTTTCAATAACCGCGCTACCCGTGAGTGCTTCCTTATATCAGAGGCTGTACGCGGCGAGGGAGCTTACCTACTCAACTGCAAGAAGGAGCGCTTCATGCACAACTATGACGAGCGCTTGGAGCTTGCGCCAAGAGATGTAGTTTCTCATGCCATAATTCTTGAATCACGCAAGCAGAATTCTACCGACTTTTATCTCGACATAAGCTATAAGGACAGCGAATTTCTCAAGAACCGCTTCCCGATGATATACAAGAACCTGCTGGAGCAGGGATATGACCTGACTAAGGAGCCTGTGCCTATATTCCCGTGCCAGCACTACCTTATGGGCGGTATCGACGTTGATAATAACTCCGAGACCAGCCTGCCCAACCTCTATGCCTGCGGCGAATGCTCACATACGGGAGTTCACGGCAGCAACCGCCTTGCCAGCAATTCGCTCCTTGAAGCTCTTGTTTTCTCGCGCCATGCAGCAAATAGCATCGCTTCCAAAATGGCAGATGCGCCAAAGGACTTTGAGGAGGCTGAGTTTGACGCTCATATAGGAGCTTCGCGCATACCAAAGGGAGTACGTACAGAGACAAGAAAGATACTCCAGAACTGCTATTTCGTTATCCCCGATAAAAAGGCTGCGGCGGAGGGCTTCAAGCGTGTAAAGGAGATACGCGACGACCTTATAAACGGCGGATACTTTGTTGATGCGGACTTTGTTCTTGCAAAGTCTATCGTTACTGTGGCTTACATTATTCTCGGCGAGGTAATGCAGTAAGCAGATTTCTTTGACATTATTTGTGAGGTGATATCTGTGACAAGAATGGGACGTTTTACAGCTTCCGCAGTAACAGCTGCGGTCATTGCAGGCTATGCTCAGCCATTTGCAGCATTAGGAGCTTCAACTCTTATACACGGCGATATAAGCCGCGATGACAGGGTATCCGTCGCAGATATCGTACTACTGAAAAACTATCTGCTGGGACGCTACGGTCTCAACGAGAATCAGTCCATAGCCGCTGATATAAACTGCGACGGCAATATCGACTCATTTGACCTTGCCGAAATGCAGGATATAATTATCAGGAGCAGAAATAAGCTCCCAACAGGCACATGGATAGGTGACATAGCAGGCGGCAAGAGATATTTCAGCTTCGGCGACGGAAAGGGAACTGTAATTGACCCGACTGCCGGCAGCACAAGCGAATTTGCCATTGAGTGCGACGAGGATATTGTCGTTATGAAAATGAAAGGCGGCGATACTGTTACCGCTTTCATCACATGGAGCGATGATGATTCCTTTACGCTGAAATGGGAGTACGGCAGGACTGAAACATTCCGTTATTTCTGCGACAACAGCATAAAATCATCGGAGCTCCTCACGGGGCGCTGGGTAAGTACAAACGGCAGCGTTTATGAGATAAACGGGCTCAGCGGAAAGCGCACGGATAAGAACGGGTATATCAGCCGCTTTGAGTACGCTCCCAACGGTGAGAATATCGTTTTTCACTTCGGCAGCACTGACAATAATACTGCCGGAAAGATAACCCACAATGACTCTATGCATTTTGCGATACTCTGGGCTAACGGTGAACTGGAGACATTCACAAAGCAGAAGATAGAGGTGAAGAACGGCATAACCTACGTGAACGGCATACTCATTGCCAATAAGACCTATGCCCTGCCAAAGGACTACAATCCCGGGAAGATACTTCCCGATGCTCAGGCGGCTTTCAATACCATGCAGGCTGACGCAAAAAATGCAGGACTGAGCCTTAGTATATGCTCGGGCTTCCGCTCATACGATTATCAGAATCAGCTTTACAACGGTTACGTTGCCCGTGACGGAAAGACTGCGGCTGATACATATTCTGCAAGGGCAGGACATTCCGAGCATCAGACGGGACTTGCAATGGATATAAACTATGCAAGCTCCGCATTCACGAATACTCCCGAGGCAAAGTGGCTTGCGGCGAATTGCTATAAGTATGGCTTTATACTCCGATACCCCAAGGGCAAGGAGAATATAACAGGCTATATGTACGAGTCGTGGCACGTCCGCTATCTCGGAAAGCAGCTTGCAAAGGAGGTCTATGATTCGGGACTTACCTTAGAGGAGTTCCTGTGTATCGACTCGAAGTACAAATCGTAAATCAGTTGAGAGTTTAGAGTGTAGAGTTGAGAGTTTATGTGTTCGCTTCGCTCACATTATTTAAATAATATCGCCGCAGGCGATACCATAACTTTCAACTCTTAACTCTCAATTCTCAACTTTTCACTTTTTAAGATTCAAACGAAAGTAAAAAATGTAGGGGACGGCGTCCTCGACGTCCCTTTAGGGAACGCCCTGCAAGTGAGGGCGTCCCTTAACGGGGCGATGTGGTCATCGCCCCTACAATGCCAATTTTTCGGGACGCCGAGGGCGGCGTCCCCTACATTAGCTAATGGCTAATGGCTCACGGCTAAAATCAAAATTTAGCTTTGCTAAATTTTGATTTACAACAGAAAGGAAGATATTAATGAAGCTTTTACAATGCTATGTTGATAATATAATCACTACTGCCCTCATGGAGGACATAAACTACATCGACGCTGCGGCAGATAACCTTATCCCTGCCGACCACAGAAGCTCCGCTTACTACGTTGCAAAGGATACAGGCGTAGTCTGCGGTATCGAGGTGGCAAAGAGAGTTTTTGACCTTGCAGGCGGCGATGTGGACTTCAAAATTCTCCTTCAGGACGGCACAAAGGTTCAGAAGGGCGATATAATCGCAGAGCTTGAAGGAAGCACACTCACACTTCTAAAGGGCGAGAGGACTGCGCTGAACCTCTTGCAGCATATGTCGGGTATAGCTACTGCCACAAACAAGTGCGTTGAGCTGGTAAAGGGCACAAAGGCAGCCGTTACCGACACAAGAAAGACTCTCCCGGGACTTCGCGCACTCCAGAAGTACGCGGTAACAGTGGGCGGCGGAAAGAACCACCGCTTCAATCTCTCCGACGCGGCAATGCTCAAGGACAACCACATTGACGCTTACGGCGGAATCACTGCGGCTGTGAATGCGCTCCGTGAGAAGATAGGTCACACGGTTAAGATTGAAGTTGAAGTGCGTACACTGGACGAGCTTCGTGAGGCACTTGCGACAGGCGTTGAGATTATCATGCTGGACAATATGAGCTGTGACGAGATGAAGCAGGCTGTTGAGATAGCAGGCGGCAAGGCTCTCCTTGAAGCTTCGGGCAATGTTACCTCTGAGAATATCCGCTCTGTGGCTGAGACAGGCGTGGATATAATCTCACTCGGTGCCCTTACTCATTCCGTTAAGTGCTTCGATATCTCCATGAAGATAAAGAAGTAAGTAGTGAGTAGAAAGTAGTAAGTAGTAGGGGCGGATATTATTTGCCCGAGGTGTAGGGGACGGCGTCCTCGACGTCCCACAAAATCATATTATGTAGGGGCTGCCTTTGGCAGCCCTAAAAAAATAGGGGGCTTATAATGGAACTGACAGTCTGGCTTATGCTTACGATACCCATAGGCATATTTTTTACCTGTTTTGGTATATACGCATGGAAACGCAAAAAGCCCATGTGGTTCTGGTCGGGAAAAGAAGTCAAAGAAAATGAAATATCGGATATTCCTGCCTATAACAAAGCAAACGGGCTTATGTGGACAGCTTTTTCTGCTGTATTCTGGGCAGGCGCGGTTCTTGGGCTGTTTCAGCTTGATATTGCAGGAATAGTTGTCGCTGTGGGAACTATCGTCGGGATACCTGTACTGTTTCTTACTTATAAAAGGATATATTCAAAATATAAGCGCTGAATAT